>CAYRPG010000005.1:0-114941 GCA_964426205.1 uncultured Methanomassiliicoccus sp.
ACCTGGCCTACTATCGATGGCTGAAGTATGAGTTCGGGGCTCACGCGATCGTGCACATGGGCTGCCACGGGACGTTGGAGTGGTTGCCGGGCAAGAGCGTAGGACTGTCCGCGAGGTGCTACCCCGACATTGTTTTGGGCAGTATACCTAATCTGAACCCTTACATCATGGAGAACCCAGGAGAGGGCATCCAGGCAAAAAGGAGGAGCGGGGCGGTCATCCTGGATCATCTCATCCCGGCCATGGCCAGGGCGGAGAGCTATGACGATCTGATGGACCTTGAATCCAATGTCCAGGCCCACATAAGAGCTGCCAACACTGGACAGACTGAAAAAATAATGGCCCTTAATGAAAAGATCTACACCATGGTAAAAGAGCTGTCAATGTTCGATGAGATCGGCCTGCCCATGGATGCTGCTCCCGAAGATGTGGGAGGAAAGGTCGACAAGATCTACGATTACCTCATTGAAGTGAAGGACGCACTTATCAAGGACGGCCTGCACATCATGGGGCGGCCTCCTGAGGGGCAGCGGCTCGAGGAGATGCTTTACTGCCTCACCAGGCTCCAGAACGGCTCGGTGCCGTCGCTGAGGGCGGCGGTGGCGGAATCCATGGGATTGGACCTGCGAGAGCTGCAGGACAATCCATCGTTCATCGATCAAAGAAATGGCATCACCAATGGATGTCTGCTCGATGAAGTGGATAGGAGATGCCATGAATCGATCAGCAGGATGGCGGCCGCCAACTTCGTTGAGGGCGATTGCCTTAGGTTGATGCAGGAGATGCTCCCTGGCCACAATGGCAAGATGAGAGAGGTCGTGTCGTTCCTCTGCGACCGCGTATACCCCAACGTCATGGCCACCACAGATGAGATCAGATACCTTCTCCACGGACTGGAGGGGGGTTACGTTCCTCCCGGCCCGTCCGGATGTCCGACCCGTGGGAATGCCCATCTGTTGCCTACAGGTCGCAATTTTTACTCCATCGACCCGGACTCGATACCCAGCCCGGCGTCCTGGGAGATCGGAAAGAAGATGGCCGACCAGATGGTCGAGCGCCACGTCAAGGAGATGGGCTGCTATCCATCAAACGTGGGCATAGTGGTATGGGCGACCGATACGATGAAGACCGGCGGCGACGACATCGCCTATATCCTGTGGCTCATGGGCCTGAGGCCGAAGTGGAGCGCCACGGGAGGCCGGGTCATAGGCCTTGAGGTGATACCACTGAATGAACTGGGCCGCCCCAGAATAGACGTGACCACCAGGATCAGCGGCCTGTTCCGAGACACATTCTACAACCTGGTCGATATGATCGACGAAGGTGTGGAGACCATTGCCTCTCTGAACGAGTCGGAGGAGGAGAACTTCATCGTCAAGCACCTGCGGGAGGACATCCAGCGGTCCATTCGCGAAGGGCTGTCCTCCAAAGAGGCGCGGTCCAAGGCCCTGGTCCGTATCTTCGGGGACCCTCCCGGAGAGTACGGGGCGGGGGTGGATGTTCTCATCGAATCCTCCAAGTGGTCCACCACCAAGGACCTGGCCGATACCTACGTGACCTGGGGGTGCCACGCCTATGGCCGGGCGTGGAAGGGGGAGAAGCTGCCCGATTCGTTCCGAAATAGGATCTGCTCCATGGACGTCACGGTGAAGAACCACGAGGACAGGGAGTTCGATCTCCTGGACATCGATGACGACTACGGGTACCTGGGCGGCATGAACTCGGTCATAAGGGAATACACTGGCCGCAAGCCGTTATCGATCATGGGCGACAGCTCCGACCCCCAGCGTCTGAGGACCAGGACGCTGGAGGAGGAGAGCAAGTTCGTCTTCCGCAGCCGGGTGCTCAACCCCAAGTGGCTCGAGGGCCTGAAGCAGCACGGATTCCGAGGAGCGCAGGAGCTATCGAAGCTGACAGAGTACGTCCTGGGCTGGGACGCCACCTCGGACATCATCGAGCCGTGGATGTACGAGTCGCTCACAGAGCACTTCCTGCTGAATGAGGAGAACCGGAAGTGGATCGAGGAGAGCAACCCGTACGCCCTCAGGGAGATGGCCGGTCGCCTGCTGGAGGCTATCGAGAGAGGCCTCTGGGACGCGAGCGAGGAGATGAGGGAGAGGCTCGGGCAGATCTTCCTGGACGCGGAGTCGGTCCTGGAGGAGGCGAACGAGGGGAGGTGAATGGTCCTCATGAAATCATTCACATCACCATCATGTTCGATCGGGCGGAGCGAGATGCCCTTCTGCAAAGTGTATCGAGCCTGGGTATGAGCGATCCAGACCGTCAATAAGGATAGATGCTGGCTGCATAGCGGCGATAGAAGGTTACCAGATAGACGAATCGATAGAGCGGGTGTAGGAATGGAAGAGATCATTCAGATCGAGAAGCTGACGAAGCGATATGCCGACGTCACAGCGGTCGACGGCCTGGACCTCAAAGTCCGATCGGGGGAGATCTATGGGCTCCTCGGCCCCAACGGTGCGGGCAAGACGACCACCATTCGGATAATGACGACGTTGACGAAGCCATCCTCCGGTTCGGTCAGGATCGGCGGGTTCGACGTCTTGGATGAGACCATATATGTGAAGGAGCTCATAGGCGTGGTGCAGCAGCACACCAGCCTGGATCGAGACCTCACGGTGAGGGAGAACATGGAGCTGCACGGTCGCCTTCACCGGATCCCGGCAGAAGAGCGCAGGAAGCGCATCGATGAGCTTCTAGAGCATATAGGATTGAACGAGCAGTCCAATAAAATGGTCGATACCCTCTCAGGGGGAATGAAGAAGCGGCTGACCATCGGCTGCTGCCTGATCCATCGGCCAAAGGTGCTCTTCCTGGACGAACCGACGGTCGGGCTGGACGCTCAGTCCAGACGCAAGATGTGGGACCTGGTACGCTCCTTGAACTTGAATGGAACGACCATCCTCCTGACCACCCACTATATCGAGGAGGCCGAGGCCCTGTGCCAACGCGTCGGGATCATCGATCACGGCCGCATCATCGCTCAGGGCTCGCCCATGGAGCTAAGGAAAAGGCTGGGGATGACGGCCGTGGAGATGCTCTGCGAGAGCAAGGAAACGCGCTACCATTACTTCGCCGACCGGGTCGAGGCGGTGGATTACCTAAAGGATGTCGGGGCAGAGGAGAAGACGGTGATCATCCGGGACACCAATCTAGAGGATGTTTTCGTCGAGCTGACCGGTCAGAAGGTCGGTGATGCCTGATGGTGAACTTTTTAAAGGACACGTTCACGGTCCTGTGGGTGGACCTGAGGTTCTTGAGACGTCATGTGGTATCCACTGTGGCCACCAGTCTCGTAAACCCCATCCTTTACCTGCTGGCTTTCGGGTATGGCCTGGGGCGAGGGATCAGTTTTGAGGGAGTGGACTACATCGCATTCGTGATCCCCGGCATCATTGCGCTCACCTCGATGTCCGTTTCCTTCGGCGGAGCGGCGATGAAACTGAACGTTGATCGGCTATACTACAAGAGCTTCGATGAGATGCTGATGTCCCCCATCAGCCTGACATCGATAGTCGTTGGGAAGGCGCTCATCGGCGTGGTAAGAGGTCTGCTCAGCTGCTTCGCTCTGCTCGCAGTGGGGCTTCTTCTCTCCTCGCAGCTCATTGTCAGCCCACTGTTCATCCTGGTGCTGATCGCATCGTGCACGACCTTCTCGTTCATGGGAGTGCTCGCAGCGCTGATGATCAGGTCCCATGCGGACATGGCCACCTTCAGCAACTTGGTGATCCTGCCGATGAGCTTCCTCTGCGGGACGTTCTTCTCGCTTAGCCAGGTGCCTGATGCCCTAAGGACAGTACTCAACGTGCTGCCGCTGACCCACGCCAGTCAGTGCCTGAGAGCGGCCGCTCTGGGCCAGTTCTTCCCATGGCTGTCCTTTGTGGTCCTCGTTGGCTTTGGAGCGGCCTTCTTCATAGGCAGCTTGCGCGTGCTCAAGAGGACCAGTACATGAGGGGCGGTGAAAGGGACCTTTGGAAGAACGGGGTATGGCGCATGGGAAATGAAAATAAGTGCGTGGCTGAAAAAAGAACAGGGAGCGGTGAGCATGGGGTGGTCCCCACATCATGGTCTGCAAGGAACGGATGCACATCCGCCCCCTGTCCTTTTACCACCATCAGGCGGGTGATGAGATGAGGCCGGCATTGCTAGTGATAGATGTCCAGAACGGCTGGATGGAGATGTCACAGGGTCTGAGAGCATCGGTCGAAAAGCACATGGAGACCATGAACGACGCGATAGCGATCTTCAGGAGGCGGGGGGCGCCCATCATCCTTTCCTACCATTCGTACGATGAGAAAGGAATGGTGGCCGGGACCTCCGCGTTCGAGTACCTGCCGGGGATCAGGGTGGAGAGCACCGACATCATGGTGACCAAGCGCTATATGAACGCCTTCAACAAGACCGAGCTGGAGAAGATCCTCCGGGAGAAGGGATGCGATACCGTGATCATCACCGGGCTGAGCGCGCTGCACTGTGTGCTGTCCACCTACCTGGGGGCATACGATCGGGACCTGACCCCATATCTGGTCAGGAACGGGGTGGCCGGCCCGGACGAGGATTCCGTTTCGACCGCCGAGCGCATCTGCGACACTCTGAGCCTCAGGGCCATCGCCCAGATGCTCGATGGCTGAACCATCCGCGGAGCCGCTAAAAAGGACCACCAGTAGTGCAAGGATCGTGCCGGTCACCGGCCAAACGATAACGGAATGGAGTGGGCGATATGAAGATAATCGACATAGCAGGGGGAAAGAAGGACAATGGGATGATGAGGGCGGCGGCCGAACGCTTGAAAGGGGAGGGACGCCCGATCGACCTGGTCAGCGTGGACTCCGAGACCGTGGATCTCGATGAGAAGAGGTTCTTGGAGCTGACCAAGGAGGTCAAGACGGCAGATATGGTGCTGGTACACTTCCACGGCGAACCGTCCCGTTTCAAGAAGTTCGACCGGCTCAAGGAGGTGCTGGCGAGGTCCAAGCGCCCGGTCTACATCAGCAACGATTCCATGCCCGAGGTGATGCTGGAGCACCGCCCCATGTTCACCCTGCCGGACGGGGAGTATGACCGGGTCAGGGCATACATCGAGGTAGGAGGGGAGGAGAACCTCCGGAGCTTCCTCCTCTGGGCATGCAAGGTCCTGGGAGGTGACGCCTCCATAGGCGTACCTGATCCGGTCCGGCCGGAAGCCCAAGGGATCTATCACCCAGACATCGGGAGGAGCATCGACCTCGAGCGATATCTCTCCCGTCTGGACCGCTCCCGTCCCACCGTGGGCATACTTTTCTCTCAAGGATCGTGGCTCTCTGGGAACCTTGAGCCGATCGATTCCCTCATACGAGCCGTCGAGCGGGCGGGAGCGAACACGCTTCCAGTCTTCTTCACCTCCTCCCCAGGGGAGCTGACGGGGTCCATAGGCATCAAGGGGGCGATAGAACGGTTCCTAATGGACGGTGGCTCCAGCAGAGTGGACGCGGTCGTCATGAACATGGGTTTCTCCCAGCTTCCACTGGCCAATCCGGGGACCGGGGAGCGATGCACCTGCATCTACAACTTCTTCCGGGACCTCGACGTGCCGGTGCTTCAGGCCATGACGTTATGGAAAAGCCAGGCGAGCCATGAGGGGGACGTCCTGGGCTTGAACGCCATGGAGATCTCGGTGAATGTGGTCGGTCCAGAGTTCGACGGACAGATCATCACCGTCCCGTTCGCGTTCACCGAGATGGTGAACGGTGTCCAGATTTCGCGCTCCCTCCCAGAACGGGTGGATAGGGTGGCCAGCATGGCCAAGGGTTACGCGGATCTGAGGAGGACGCCTCCGGACCAGAGGCGGATCGCCATCCTGATGTACGCCCCCGGGAACGACCGCGTGGGGACAGCCGCCGGCCTGGACACCTTCCAGAGCATCGTGGGCATAATTAGGGAGATGAAGGAGGCCGGCTACACGCTGGACCATGTGCCCTCGGACGGGAAGGAGCTGCTGGACGAGGTAATGGCCGGGATGACCAACGACACCGAGTGGTTGTCTCCTCAGGAGATCAAGGAAAGGGCGGCCGATTCGGTGGATACGGACCGGTACAAAAAGTGGTTCGACGCCGTTCCGGTCCAGGCGCAGGAGGCCATATGCCGCAACTGGGGTGAGCCGCCTGGAGAGCTGTACAACATCGATGGTCGGCTGATGATCCCAGGGGTGAAGAACGGAAATATCTTCATTGGACTCCAGCCGAACCGAGGATATCATGCCCAAGCCGAGACCCTCTACCACAGCACCGACGTGGTGATGCCCCACCAGTACCTGGCCTACTATCGATGGCTGAAGTATGAGTTCGGGGCTCACGCGATCGTGCATATGGGGACCCATGGGACCTTGGAGTGGTTGCCGGGCAAGAGCGTAGGACTGTCCGCGAAGTGTTACCCCGATATAGTGCTCGGCAGCATGCCCAACCTGTATCCGTACATCATCCACAACCCGGGGGAGGGCACAGGGGCCAAGCGCCGCAGCTATGCCACCCTCGTCGACCATCTCATTCCGGCCATGGCTCGGGCGGAGAGCTACGACGAGCTCATGGAGCTTGAGGGGAACCTGCAGTCATACTTCCATGCCGTGAACGCAGAGCAGAGGGACCAGATGGCGATCTTGCTTCAGAAGATCCACTCGCTGATGGTAAACAATAACATGTTCCAAGAGATCGGGCTTGGCGCGGATGCCTCGCCGAAGGAACTGGAAGCCAGACTGAACGATCTGTATGACCACATCATCGAGCTGAAGGACGCACTTATCAAGGACGGCCTGCACATCATGGGGCGGCCTCCTGAGGGGCAGCGGCTCGAGGAGATGCTTTACTGCCTCACCAGGCTCCAGAACGGCTCGGTGCCGTCGCTGAGGGCGGCGGTGGCGGAATCCATGGGATTGGACCTGCGAGAGCTGCAGGACGACCCGTCCCAGGTGCACCCCCGCCTCGGTGAACTGAACGGGAGCCTGCTCGACGATGTCGACCAGCGGTGCCATGCGCTGATCGGAAAGATGATGGCCAATGGCTTTGCCGAGAGCAAGTGCTTGGAGCTGGCCAGAGCGGCCTTCCCGGAGAACAACAAAAAACTGGCGGAGGTCGTGTCGTTCATCTGCGACCAGGTGTACCCGAACGTCATGGCCACCACGGACGAGGTAAGGAACCTGTTACATGGGCTTGATGGCGGATACGTTCCTCCAGGTCCATCGGGCTCCCCTACTCGGGGCAATGCCCACCTCCTGCCCACCGGCCGCAACTTCTATACATTGGACCCGGACTCGATACCCAGCCCGGCGTCCTGGGAGATCGGAAAGAAGATGGCCGACCAGATGGTCGAGCGCCACGTCAAGGAGATGGGCTGCTATCCATCAAACGTGGGCATAGTGGTATGGGCGACCGATACGATGAAGACCGGCGGCGACGACATCGCCTATATCCTGTGGCTCATGGGCCTGAGGCCGAAGTGGAGCGCCACGGGAGGCCGGGTCATAGGCCTTGAGGTGATACCACTGAATGAACTGGGCCGCCCCAGAATAGACGTGACCACCAGGATCAGCGGCCTGTTCCGAGACACATTCTACAACCTGGTCGATATGATCGACGAAGGTGTGGAGACCATTGCCTCTCTGAACGAGTCGGAGGAGGAGAACTTCATCGTCAAGCACCTGCGGGAGGACATCCAGCGGTCCATTCGCGAAGGGCTGTCCTCCAAAGAGGCGCGGTCCAAGGCCCTGGTCCGTATCTTCGGGGACCCTCCCGGAGAGTACGGGGCGGGGGTGGATGTTCTCATCGAATCCTCCAAGTGGTCCACCACCAAGGACCTGGCCGATACCTACGTGACCTGGGGGTGCCACGCCTATGGCCGGGCGTGGAAGGGGGAGAAGCTGCCCGATTCGTTCCGAAATAGGATCTGCTCCATGGACGTCACGGTGAAGAACCACGAGGACAGGGAGTTCGATCTCCTGGACATCGATGACGACTACGGGTACCTGGGCGGCATGAACTCGGTCATAAGGGAATACACTGGCCGCAAGCCGTTATCGATCATGGGCGACAGCTCCGACCCCCAGCGTCTGAGGACCAGGACGCTGGAGGAGGAGAGCAAGTTCGTCTTCCGCAGCCGGGTGCTCAACCCCAAGTGGCTCGAGGGCCTGAAGCAGCACGGATTCCGAGGAGCGCAGGAGCTATCGAAGCTGACAGAGTACGTCCTGGGCTGGGACGCCACCTCGGACATCATCGAGCCGTGGATGTACGAGTCGCTCACAGAGCACTTCCTGCTGAATGAGGAGAACCGGAAGTGGATCGAGGAGAGCAACCCGTACGCCCTCAGGGAGATGGCCGGTCGCCTGCTGGAGGCTATCGAGAGAGGCCTCTGGGACGCGAGCGAGGAGATGAGGGAGAGGCTCGGGCAGATCTTCCTGGACGCGGAGTCGGTCCTGGAGGAGGCGAACGAGGGGAGGTGAGCTCCCCCCCTCTTACCGATCAAAGACTATTGACTATCTCGTCCAGAATGTACATCGTTCCCTGGGGCCCGAATATCGGCCTAGGAATGAAATCGAACCGGTCCATGGACGGGAGCCCTAGGTCCACCCCTCCCCGGCAGGCTCCCATCCGCTTAAGAAGCCTGACAGAATGTCCATCCGCTAGGACGATGTCCGCCTGACCATATTGAACATCTTTATTCCAGGCCTCCTCGAACCCCCTTTCCCGGAGGATGGATTGTAGCCTCTCGGCCATGGGGCGGTACTCCCCAGGGTTGACCTGAACCGCCACGGGGATCATTCCAAGATATGTCATCAGGAACTCGGTCAATGGCAGCGCTATCGAGCTGTCCGCCTTTATTGCGAAGGTCGCACCCTTTGGAAGAGTCGTATGAAACTGGTACTCCCGTAAAAGACGGGACGCCTCCACCTGGGATGATGACAATGATAAGGTAGCTCCGATCGGGTCCGACCCAGTGGTCTGGGCTATCTGCTCGATCCAGCTCTTGACCGCTTTGAAGCCCACAGGGGCGCCGTCGGGAGAGACGATGTATGGAATGCCATAACGCTCCTTGTACAGCTCAGCTGTCCTGAGCCCAAGCTCTGGACACACGACGATGTTGTAGGACGCTCGTACAGAACCAGCGATATTGCTCACTGAGCTCCCTGCCCCTGGAATCGAAAGGACCTCCAGCCCCATCTGCATCAGTATCCTGCGCAGCTCAAGGATGTCGTGCCTCCATCCTTTGCTCATGATCGACAGCCCCAATAGATTGACCGCCATACCGCGCTTTTTTGCAGGCGGCATGTCCAACCATGAGAGGATGGAGCGGATAGTGCTATCGTAGCTGCTGGAGATGGGTGTCGAGATCAGGACATCCTCCAGCAGCAACATCCTGTCTGAAAGGCCACCTCGAGCGATGGCTCCCTTTATATCGTCCCCGATAAGCGCGGCACCGGGGGAATTGATCACGACCGACAGAGTATCTCCCTTACCCTTCACGACCTGGAGGAGGTCCTCCATCTTGTCGACCGCGCCGCCGATGTAATCCTCCTCATCGAGATACGTGCAAGGTACTCTCGGCATACCGAAGAAGTAGCGCTCCTGAAAGGACCTGTCATCCCTCATCGTATGTCTTGGGATGTGCAGCTCGGAAAGGAAGGAATGATAATTGCGGCACCCCCCTGGTCCGTTCAATATGGCGCGTGCATCGGGAATGCTCTCAATAGCCAGGAGGCTGCCGGCAAGGCCATCGGCATCGACGCTCAGCACGCTTTCGCCTCCACCTTCCATTCCTCTACCTCTGGCAAACGAATGATGCGACTCCAGCGTTCGGCCATGTTTATGGATGACGATATGCCCACATCTGGTCGATGGACGATGTCGTGGTGACAAGGGCAACTCTGAGGCATCCGGCAATCGGTGAGCAGTAGATCCGGTCGTACCGACTCCAGCTCAGCCACCATCCCTGTTACCGATAGACCGGTCCGGACCTTTATCGCCTCCCCAAAACTGGATGCTTCATTATCAGGGATGGGGTTCAACCTCCTGTCCATGCCGATCATTTGGATGGACATGCCCAGATCTTGGAGGAGGTCCAAGAGCCACCCGGCATCTTGAGTGAAGCGCAGGTATACGATGACCTTTTTCCCTTCAAGGCTAGGACGGACCCTTGATAGGCCCGAGCGATATTCTGACCGCAGATCGTCCATGGCCTTTGCCACGACCTCTCCTCGATCGACGCGTCTTGATAGCTCGGTCATCCATCTTTCCGTTTCCTTGAGGCCGACCGGCAGAGGAAGGCCGAACGTCTCGATCCCCAGCCTCTCATTGACGATATCGCCCATCCGTTTGGACAGTTGATCATCCTGGGCCTTGATGTTCAGCGCACCTCTCTTCAAGGCCCTGATAGAGGTGTAATTGGTCTTGCTGACCAGACGGCAATTGACCCGTAAACCAAGTCGCCCAAGCAGTTCCTCGGCCATCTTGAAGTTGCTGTCGCGGTTGTAGATGAAAAAATCACGCTCTCCCAAGAGGTTGACCATGTCCGCTTCTGCCGGTACGCCCCTGTCTGCCAGATCAACGATCTCGGAGAAGGCGTCCAAATACCCCTGATCAAACTCCCCGGTTATGTTTCCATCCGCATTGATCACTTTGACAGAGGTATCGGGAAATTCCTTCTCGATGCGCTTTGCCACAGGCTCCACGTTATCACCGATCATGCCAGATGCGCAGGTCGTGACCACAAATACGGTCTTCCATCCCTCCTTGACCTTTTGCCTGATCACGGACTCGAGCTTCTTGACCCCACCGAAAATGGTAACACTATCATCCATGTCCGTGGTAACGATTCGGTGTTGGATGGAGCGGTTCAGGGCTTTGCCGTTCCGCCTGCTTGAGCTGAGATCGTAATAATCCATGCTAGCAGACATCAGATGTGCGCAGCTCCTTGGACCATGAACGATTATGGCTGCATCAGTGATCTGAGATGCACAATTTACAGCTCCATTGGTCGCGCATGTATGGACCACAGGCCGATCGGCCGTGCACTTCCTCCTACGGCCTGCTTCCCCCGGGGTCGTGTCACTGGCCATTCCCTCTTTGCGAACTTTTATAAGCCTTCTCTTTCCCAGCTTCTCGAAATCGCCCATGGCAAGGTAGTTCATATCCTCGTCGTCCAGAGGAGCTCCCCTTTTGAGCATTTCTGGCTCCTTGGAAATTTGAGCGACGTGCTTTGCCAGCTCTATCAGCATCTTAGATGGCTCGGAGTCGGGATAGAACTCCACGATGGTGAGGGCGTTCCTCTCCGACCGGAAGAACAGCTCGCTACGCGGTATCTTGGCAACGATGGGTATCCCAACGGCATCGGCGAAAGCGCCCACTATCTGGTCCTCCCGTTCGACCCCCCGGCCGTTCAATATCAAACCAGCTACCCTTTTAGAGCTCTCATCGAAGTTATTGATGCCCTTGAGGATATTGTTGGCCGCATAGAGGGACATGAACTCCCCTGATGTGACGATGTATACCGCGTCCGCGTATTGCTTGCGAAGGGGGACGGCGAACCCACCGCATACTACATCCCCCAGCACATCGTACAGCTTGATGTCGAAGCTCTGCTCGTCCAGTCCCAGCTTCTTTAGTGCCTCGAAGGTGGTCAGGATGCCTCTTCCAGCGCATCCAACGCCTGGCTCGGGACCCCCTGCCTCAACGCATTTGATCCCGAATGATCCGGTGTGCAGGATATCGTCCAGCCTGCGCTTCTCCTCCGGGACCGTCCTTAGGTAATCAAGGACCGTTGGGGGAGCATGCCCTTTTAAAAGCAGTCTCGTCGAATCGTGTTTCGGATCGCAGCCTATCTGCAATACTTTGTTACCGGTCTTGGCCAATGCCACCGAGAGGTTGGCCGAGACGGTGGATTTTCCTATTCCTCCCTTTCCATAGATAGCAATTTGGAACATGTGACACCTCCCAATCGTTCTCTTATCCGCCTGTGATCATCTTTACCGAGGAAGCCAGATGGTTCGCGTCCAGCTCCTCCAGCTTAAAATAGGTCCCTTCCAGCGCCATGCTCAATCTCAACGCTAGGTCCAGCCGAGGGAAGGCCATGCCTGTATCCACGACCACAAACCGGATCCCTGTGCCAGCGACCTTTCGGGCGAATTCGAGCGCTTCCTGCACCGGTTTGCCCCCGTTCATTGAGACGTTCGCCCGGCCATCGGTGAGGATTATCATGACCGGATCGCATCCCGACCTAGGGGATGCGTCCTTCATGAGCACCTCGCAACCTTTCACCAGACCGTGGACCAGTGGTGTCCTGCCTCCCGTTGGCAACTCCTCCAACTTCCTAGATGCCAACAGTACGCTTCTGGTCATGGGAAGGGTAACATCGGCCGCATCCTTGCGGAAGGAGACCATCCCAACCTCATCTCGTTTCTGGTAAGCATCCTTGAGCAGTGCAAGGATCGCACCCTTGACCGCCACCATGCGCTGCTGCGCCCCCATTGATCCGCTAGCGTCCACCAAGAACAGTATCCTCGTACCCTTTTTTCTTTCCCGGACCTTCTCTCGAAGGTCGGACATCTCGAGGGCCACGGCCAGTCCATTTCGGTGCCTGGATGATTGGTATGGTGCAGCGGCCCGGATACTGGCATCGAAGGCCAGGTCACGAGGCCGACCCTGCGGTATGCGAAAGGAGGTGTACCTCCCTGAGCGATCGGACGAGACGATGTGATCCCTCCGGCCATGGGCCGAGGTTCTGGCCTTCCGTTGTCTATCCTCTCCTATCCAATCGATGACAGTGAACGGGCTACCGACAGAGAACACCTTGTCCTCCATCTTGCCGTTCGAAGGTGAAGGCAATATATCGTCTGGAAGGTTTTGGTCCATCGGATCGTTCGGTCGCTCCGAAGGGCGCTTACCATCGTCCTGCCTCTGGTCCTCGGGTGAAGGGGGCGACGAACTCTCGGGAGGCGAAGGTTGTTCCTTTGGTTGTGGGTCTCTCCTCCTATGCTCCAGGCATAGCGGTACCGCCTCCTTGAGGTCCTCAAGGGTGATCTGGTCATGTCCATGGAGGGCTGCGAGCGCCGAGACGGTCCGGGTCAGGGCGATATCCCCCCGGTGACCCTCGACACCCAGGTCCTGGCATAGCCTGGCGATCGCATCATAGTGCCCGGGAGGGATCAGAACATAGGGTGTTTTCTCCCTAGCGGCCATGATCATGCTCCTCAGTTCCTCTTCGCTTTGCCCGAATTCCTCATGGAATTTGACGGGGTCTGATTCGAACTTGAGCCCACGGCGAAGTATCTCCACCCGCTCCTCGACATCGTTCGCAGCTGTGACGCTCACGCAGATGTCGAACCGGTCCATCAGATGTGATGATAGCTCACCCTCCTCTGGGTCCATTGTCCCCACGAGGAGGAACCGGCATTCGCTGACGCACGATACTCCTTCCCTCTCGACGAAAGCCCTGTGCTCGTTCGAGGCGTCCAAGATCATGTGGATGAGGAGCTCGGGAAGCAGGTTGATACCATCGATGTATAATATGTTCCCATCGGCCCGGCTGAGGATGCTGGATAAGGACCTCCTCGTTCCAGTGGTGAGCGCCGCCTCCAGGTCCAGGCCGCCGATGATCTGCTCTTCGGTAGCGTTCAGGGGAAGGTTGACGAGCCTTCGCCCGGGGACCAGGCCGTCGATCGCCCTTGCCAGGGTGCTCTTGGCCGTCCCGACCGGCCCCGTGATGAGGACCGCATTGATGCTATCTGATGCGAGAGCGCATAGAAGGGCCTTCTTGACGTTCTCCTGCCCCACGACCGCAGATAAGGGAAAGGTCTTCATCATACCGACTGGAAGTGTTCCTGAAGCCAACTGCTGAATTCCCCCTTATCAAACTTGGAGTCCTGGAACGGGCTTCTCCTCATGCGATGCGGCAGAACCAGTCTGGATACCCTTATAACGTCCTGCTTATCCACCATACACTTGCCCATTAGTGCAGCCGAAGCCATGGCCGCCTTCACCAGGGTGAGGTCTGCCCGGTGGCCATCCACTCCAAGGTGGAGGGAGATGTTGACAGCAGTTTCCAGGACATCGTCCTCGATCTCGATCTTTAGCATTCGTTCCTGAGCGCTGATCAGCTCGTTCCTCAGCTGGTCCTGCTCCCCTTGACAGTCATCGCAGAAGCTTTCTGGGTCCCTCTCGAACGCTAGTCTCCTGCGGATGACATCCATCCTCTGTGAGACCTCCTGCTCGGCCTTGACGTCCACCTGTAACCCGAACCGGTCCAGCAGCTGAGGCCTAAGGTCTCCTTCCTCCGGGTTCATTGTACCTACCAGGGTGAAACGAGCCGGGTGGGAGAACGAGACACCTTCTCTCTCGACGAAATTGACCCCCATCGCGGCCGCATCCAGCAACAGGTCGACGAGGTGATCGTCCAGCAGGTTGACCTCGTCCACATAGAGGATGTTTCCGTTGGCCTTGGCCAGCACACCCGGCTCGAACTTCTTCTTCCCGGTCCTAAGGGCATGCTCAATATCCAGCGTTCCGGCGACCCTGTCCTCGGTCGAGCTCAGCGGAAGCTCTATCACCCTCATGGGAACCGTCGCCTCCTTTAGGTCCTCCCCACCTTCCCGACGCTCGACGCATATGGGGCAAGCATGATCCCAGTCCCCCCATGTGCAACCGCATGGACAGTTGGCCACCACGCTCCTGGCTGGGAGGAGGTTGGCCAACGCTCGGACCGCGGTCGATTTCGCTGTCCCTTTCTCTCCTTTTATCAGGACCCCGCCGATCGACGGGTTGATGACGTTCAGCAGCAAGGCCTCCTTCATCTCGTCCTGTCCGACGATGGCGGTGAACGGGTAGATCGGTCTACCTTTTATGCTCATGCCCGAGCACCTCTTTCTTTCACCATCTGCGCCAGCCCAGTGACAAGGTTGGTGAGCATCGGGCTTGTCTCATCCACCTCTATCTGGCAATCACGCTCAGACCCTATCCCGACCATCTGGGGCAACCTAACGATGATGTGATTGGCAAAACGGTTCCCCTCTGCCTCGGGGATCAGTCCCCAGGAGACCTCATCGGCTATGTGGAGTATCGACCCGACCGCCGCCACCAGCTCTGGACGCTTGGCAAGCTTGCGAAGCGAAGAGCGGAAATCAGCTTCCTCCATGCTTCCGGGGAGCTGAGTGTATGCTTTCCAGCAATCGCTCTCATCGATGTGATAGCGTTTGAGGCGGACCAGTGCATCCCTCTGGGAGATCGGGTTCATACCGCCATGTTTGTTCAGCGCCGCGGTCGTTGCCTCGATAACGCTCTGTCCGATCAGCTCCCCCAGCTTGGAGTGCTTGCCCGCATCGGTAAGGCGATTGCTGCTGCCACGATCGGTGATTATCGCGATCTGGTCGGTACCAGAGCCGGTGGCGATGCCTGTCGAGTACCGACTGCGCGCCATCAATTGCTGCAGCGCACAGCTCTTGGCCTCGGTCGCGGTCATTATTGCCCTGGCCATGGCATGCTTGGGCATATCGCCGCCAATCAGCAGCATGGTCACGATGGTCCCGCCGATCGGTTCCACACCTCTTACCTCGTTGTACGATGCGGGGTCGCCGGCCCGTCCCCCATTACCTTCCACACCCGCGGTCACGATGGCTGTCACCGTCGTGCTCTGGTAGGACTTGGTAACGATGGAGGCATTGTCCATATGGACAGCGGTGGATAGCCCGGACGTTCGTTCAGGGTCCAAACCAAGGCGCTCGGCCATGACCTTTAGATAGAGGGAGTACTCGTCGATCCTCATATGGCCATGGACATCGTCCATGGTCTGGTTGTTGAACACTGCCTTGAGGTCCTCTCTGTAACCGCCGTTCAGCCATGATGTGATGAGAGTGCTCCTGCCCTCTGGCAGTTGCACCACCAGAGCACGTCCGTGTCTAAAAACGCTCTCGCCGCTAGGGAGCCTGCATACCAATCTCCTCTCTGGTTCCAGGACCTCCTGGGCAAGAGCTTTCTGCCATACCTCTATTGCCATTTGGATTACCACCTTTATCTTATGCAAGTTTGACCGTTCATCATCCCGTACATCGTTCTTTTTCTAACAGACCGAACTGTTCCATTTTGGTCCCCTCTTTTGCTGGCCTCAATGGCAGAATGAAGATCACGTCGTCTTTTTTTATTATGGAGACCTCCACTCCGTAGACCTCTCTGATCACGTCCTCAGTGACGACCTCGCTTGGGGTCCCAAAGTCCACTATCTCTCCCTTACTGAGCAAAATGATCTTGTCGCAGTACTTGGTAAGGAGATTGATGTCGTGCGACGCAGTTATCACTGTAATGCCTGAACGGGCGAGCGCCCGGAGGGACTCCATCACCTGGAGCTTGTATTTCAGGTCCAGGTGGGCGCTGGGCTCATCAACTAGCATCACCTTGGGCTGCTGGACAACCCCTTTTGCCAGCAGGACCCTTGCCTTCTCGCCGCTGCTCAGCTCGGTCAACCGACGTTTGGAGTAATCGGCTATCCCGAACTCCTCGAGCGCTTCGTCGACGAGCCTCTCGTCCTCGTCCCGTTCCCACCATAAACTGGTTATGTAGGGCGTCCGGCCAAGGGCCACGAAATCCCTTACATAGAGGGAGAAGTCGTCCGGTACGTTGGCAGGTATCGTTGTACAGACCCTGGCTATGTCCATCATGGTCATCTTTTTGACATCTTTATTGATCAGATAGATCGAGCCGTCCTGGATGGAAAGGAGCCGGTTCAAGCACCGCATCAGGGTAGTTTTCCCCGAACCGTTCGGCCCCATTAGGCCTATGAACTCCCCCTTGTTCGCCCGGATATCGATCCCTCTGAGCGTTCCCTTGCTGGTATACCCAAAAGAGATCTTATCCGCCCGAACGGTCACATCCAGCATCTGACCCCCATCGCCATTCGATCCAACGCTCTGTATCACTTCGTCACATCGCATACCGCTTTCCCTCCCGCATCATCAAGTAGGCAAAGAACGGGACTCCGATAACCGCGATCACCGCGCCGATAGGTAGTTCGCTGGGCACCATCAATGTCTTACAGGCGATATCCGCTACCAGCAACACATTGGCGCCGACGAGCATGGAGCCTGGCAGAAGCAATCTATGGTCCCCACCAACCAGTATCCTGGTCGTATGCGGAACTATCAGGCCCACAAAACCAATGACCCCACAGAACGCCACGCACAGCGCGGTGAGGACCGAGACAAGGATGACCATGATCTTCTTGAGGGCTCGGATGTTGAGCCCCAGCTGCTGAGCCTGCTCATCGCCCAACAGAAGGGTGTTCAGGTCCCTGGCGTAGAACAATATGATCGCTAGGATCGCCATCACTGGAATGGTTATCATTATGGCATTGTTCCAGGTCATGTAGGCGAAGGACCCGAACATCCAGAAGATTATCCCATGCAGCTTTTCGCTGTTAAATGTCATGAGCAGGGTCGTTCCAGCGCTCAGCCCGATGGATATTATCACACCCGCCAGAACATAGCTCATCGCCCTTCCGCCAGAGCCCTCGGCCAGTGCCATGGTGAGGAAGAACGCCCCGATCGCCCCCACGATGGCAGCGATCGGTATGCTGATGAAAGAGTAGGTGCCCGTCAGCAGGACACCGCCGAGGACCGTGAGGGCGACGCCGAAACTGGCTCCCGAGGACACCCCGGTGATGTATGGATCGACCAGGGGGTTCTTGATCAGCGCCTGCATGACCGTACCAGCTGCGGCCAGTCCGGCCCCGACGGCGATGACGGCGAGAGCCCTCGGCATTCGTAGAAGATAAATTATCTGGTCATTCAAAGTGACCGGATTTCCCCAGTGAACTACCAGATAGAGAGTCGAATTGATCGCATCAGAAAAAGAGATTTTAATGGTACCAAAAGTAAGGGAAAGAATAAAGAGGGTGACCATGGAGATCGTCCCCAGGACGATGATGGCCATCAACCTCATCTTAGCGTTTTTTACACCATGAGAGGTCTCGTTGCGATCGTTCCTCTTGCGACGAAACCAGCTCATTGATGCGTTCTCAGCGCCCATGCCCTTCACCTCAGGTCAGGTAGCTCTGATAGTCATCTCCGACCACCATGGGCATCTTCTTCGGGAAGGCATCCGGGTGACCCATCATTGCGAACACGGCCACTGCCTCTACTGCCCGGATCGATGCGTCCTCGCAGACACCTGCCCCGAGGCCGGTCACGAAATAGACCTTTCCATCCTTGACGGCCTGGATCTGGCTCCAAAGGGGATCGGCCTTCATCTGTGCCCAGGTAGTACCGAAGTCCTGGACCAGCCCACCCATGTTCTGGTCAATGATCAGAACATCGGGATTGGCCTGGACCAGTGCTTCCAGGGATATCGGGATCCATCCGTTGCTATTACCGAACGCGTCGGTCATTCCCGCGGTGGTGATGAGCGAGTGCATGAAAGTACCATTAGCTACAGCGTAACCTCCTGCCATGCTGCTTAGGAAGATGAACGCGCATGAATCACCGGACGATTTCCCGCTGAGCTTCTCGAGTGTGGAATGGATGGAAGATCCCATGCTGGAGACGATGCTGCTTGCGGATGCGCTCTTGCCCACAAGATCGCCCAGTAGCTGGATGTTGTTGTATATCTTCCCCAGGTTCGACTCGTCCGGAAGGACGAAGTAGGTGATGCCGAACGAAGATAGCTGGTCGCCTATCCCAGAGTACTTGTATGAGGCAGAATCCAGCACTACCAGATCCGGCTTCAACGCAGCGATGGTCTCCGCATTTTGATGCCAAGTACCCCCAACAGAGGCCAAAGAACCGTCCTTTAAACGCGACCTGACGTCCGAGGGGTAATTGCCCAGGTTACCGATCCCGACGATGTTATCGGAGGTGTTGTACCTGCCATCACCGTTGACACCGACGATCCTGTCTCCCATACCCAGTGCATACAATATCTGGGTCGGCACATCGCTGGTGGATACGATCCTTGTAGGTTGACTGCTCAGCTTGACGGAGCGCCCTAACCCATCGATGACCGTCCTTGGAACGTTATCATCACTGACCGAGGCCGTGGAATTAAGGTATTTCGTATAATCGCTGTCAAGGACCTTTGGCAGAGTTACGCCCATCGCAGTCGGATAGAGTATGTCTGCCATGATCTCGACGCCATCGACAAGCCTGGGTCCGGGACGGTTTAGAAGATTGGAAGCCTGGCCGGTAAGTACGTAGGTGTTATCGGTCATTACTGCAGAGATGGTGGACCATACTGTGTCGTTCCTCAGGTAGGCGAGAAGTTCCTCACCGGTGTCCATCAGCATACTGCTGCTCATGATCATGACGTCAGGCTGGGCAGCGATCAATCCTTCTTTTGAGACGACGGGCCAGCCGCTCTGGGAAGCGAAGACGTTCGTTCCCTTTGATGCACTAATCATGTCCTGAACGTAGGTGGAGCTCCCCGCCACATAGACTGGGTCAAGGTACACGATGTCCGCGATGGACCTTGACGAAGAGACCGATGAGAGCTTACCTGCAATCCACTGAAGGTGAGATTGCATGCCCGAGACCAGGGAATCAGACTTCTCTTTGGCATCTCCGACTGTGCCGATAAGCTTGATATTTTTATAAACTTCAGAGAACGAGGTCCCCTTGTATAGGCCCACCACGGTCAGGTTCATCTGTTCTAACTGGGTAACCATTGACTTTTGGGCGGCAACTCCTGCAGATATCAGGACCAAATCAGGCTTAAGACCCGCAATGGCCTCGACATTTGGAGTGGAATAGCCCCCAATGGATGCAAGGGAACCGTTCGCCCTGCGTTCGACAACATTTTCTGGATAATTGCAATAATCCGTGACCCCTACAAGCTTATCGCCCAATCCGACCGAGTATACTGTTTCAGTGATGTCCGGAGAACAGGATACTATTCTCGTCGGGGTCTTCGAAATGGTCACATTTCGATCAAGGGCATCAGTAACGGTTGCGGTGAATTTTCCACTTGCAGAAGGGTTAATAACAATTATTAATGCGCTTACCACCAGCACCGCTACAAGGATGATGGCAACAATCGCATTTTTTCTATTCTGCTCCATTGCATTGTCCTCCTTTTCACATAACACTAGGCAGCATACAGCCTGAATTATGGACCATATATCCAATATTCATTCTATATTGGATGATACATCCAACTAAATTTGTAATGACACTTATTATTAATAATACTTTTCCTTTGAAAGAATTTATATTATTCGATCGCAATTGAATTTTTCTAGAAGGGAGCCAGCCTCACCTGTGAGGCCGCAAAAGACCGTGACAATGATATACTACTGCTTCAACGACAAAGGTGGAAGCAGCATACCTGATTACGAGTGATGGTAAATCGGAAGTGCAGGATGCAAATTGAAGGGGTTCGTTTCGCACAACGCTCGATAACGACACCCCCTAGCTTGTCCGAAGTTTTGAGGATAATCTTGAATTATCTCGACCGATCCACTGACCCACAAGCAACAAAGGCCTTCAGATCACAAGGACCGGTATGGACCCCAGACGTTATTTAGGGCACCTTTGCCGATGAGGTGATCATTCCATAACCAGGTTGCCGTAGAATCGACGATGAACATGCCTGCGTTCATCGTTCTTCCCTCCCATACCAAGAGAGCATTTCGAAGATGAACTTGCGCTGGTTCCCTATCACGAAGCTCACTGTCGCGTACTTACAGCATGGATGAATTATGCTTGAGCGTCCGGCAGATCAACGGGGCGAGCGGCATGGCATTGTTGATGGATCATCAAAAATGATAGAGGAGCCGTGTTCCCTCCGCGTCCTTGCCCTCATGGAGCCATCCCCACCCATCAGCACGTCGAGTGGAGTATGGCAACGAACCTCCGCCTCTCGGTGCCTATGAGCTCAATGGCCATCGGCGTCGATAGGACCTTGTGCTCGTACATCGCCAGGATCTCCTTGGCCTTGGGAGTCAGCGGCAGCATGCTCCTGAAGCCCGCGCCGATTATCACGACCTCCGGCATCTCGTCCTTCAGAAAATCAAGCTCGCATTCCGTCAGGGGCGCGTGGAAATAATCCCTGATGTACGTTTGAGACAGCTGGGCCCTCATGGCCGGCGAGCAACCGCAGTTACGGCCGGTGACACTGCCATCGACATGAATGATGATATCGTGCTCGTACTTCGTGCCGTTCACCATGAACCATCCATGCTGTCCATCTATCCTGATATTAGCGTCATCGGTCACGGGTTCGATCATCGAGGAGGGCGTATTAAATCATGTTCTTTTACCGAGAAGACCCCATCGAAAAAAGCAGATCGGACCCTATAGAGCAAGGCTCAGGTCTTTTCCGTTCATGGTGAGAAGAGCTTCGATCATCGCCCGTCACGAGGCGTCATTTGGCCGCCTTCTCCAGATTTCGGCACAAGATTCTATAACAATCGCTCCCATGAACAAGCTAGGAGGAAAATTATGACCGACATAACGACGTTCAAGGAGGGTATTCCCCTTATTGGTGATCATTTCCCCCATTTGGAGGTCCAGACCACCCATGGCCGAATGACCCTACCAGAGGATATGGCTGGCAAATGGTTCGTGTTGTTCTCGCACCCGGGAGATTTCACTCCGGTGTGCACGACCGAGTTCTATGCCTTCGCCAAGAAGGAAGAGGAGTTCAAGAAGCTGAACGCTGAGCTGATCGGCCTTTCCGTGGACCAGGTCCAGTCCCACATCAAGTGGGTCGAATGGATCAATGATAATCTGAAGGTCAAGGTGCCGTTCCCCGTGATCGCCGACGGTGTGGGCACGGTGGCCATTAGGCTGGGCATGATCCACCCGGGTAAGGGGGCCAACACTGTACGTTCGGTGTTCATCGTAGATGACAAGGGCATCGTCAGGCTCATCTTGTACTACCCCCAGGAAGTTGGACGGAGCGTCGACGAGATCCTCAGGGCCCTCAAGGCGCTCCAGATCTCGGACAAGAACAACGTGGCGATGCCTGAGAACTGGCCAAACAACGCCCTGATCAAGGACGAGGTCATCCTCAAACCGCCCACTGATGAGAAGACCGCCTGGGAGCGTAAGAGCTCGAGCAAGGGTTACGACTGGTGGTTCTGCTACAAGAAGCTGTAGGCCTGGGAAACCTCTTCTTTTTTTACTATAAACTGAACGAAGCGGATGCCCTGAGCCTGAACGGCCCTCTTTGAGCCGACTATGGGCGTCCAGTTCTTTACCGGTAAGGTGATGAGACGGACGCCCATGGCCGACCGACCGGATCGAAGTGCTCCAGTTACCGGTATGCCGACGTTAAATGCTCCTGGTTGGTGTCGACAGCGGTTGGGGAACTTGGCTGGACCGCTTCGTTCCGATTGATATGAAATCATAATCAGGAGGTATATACTTTATGAACGATTCTTACATGGCCAGGAGTTCACCGCGGATGAATTTTTGCAAAATTTTACTGCCGATGCGCTGCTGCCTCGTTCAGGTCCTGGATCGAGATCGATCAAATGATCAGCTTCGCAGCGAACACCGTCCGATGAGGCCATGCCGCGATCCAGGAGCTTGATGGGCGCGGCCTTTGACGATCGGTTTTCCATATGGTCCATATGTCATCAGGTCAGGATGCTCATCTGAACGCCTGCACTGGCCAACTAGCTTAATAATCGAATATGCATATTATACCACGATCGCATCGTTAGCATGGCCAGCAAAGTATAGGTCATTGCTCATAACGACGGCATCGCGAACGGAGACCGATGAACAGGAGATGAAGATGTTCAGCGTCGACGAGCTTGGTCTGATCGCCTATCTTAATGATAATGCGCTAGCGGAGACGAACAGGAGCATGCTGGGACTTGCATCCGATACGGTAGCCGCGGTCCTGGACCGCTACCTGTCAAGGGGGAACGGCGCCGGTCTTGGGGACGGCGACCGCCTGCTCGAACTGCTGAACGACAGGAAAATTGGAAGGGATGCGTTGAGCCGCACCGCCGAAAGGGTGCATGAACATCTGAGGAACGGCATCAGGATCATCACCTACTGGGATGCCGGGTATCCAGGCAACCTGAAGATGATTGCGGACCCTCCGCTCATCCTGTACATCAAAGGCAAGACCTTTCCTGGGAAGGACCAGGTCGCGATCATGGGGACCAGCAATCCTTCGAGGGCGGGGCTGGACCTGGCCTTGGAGTACGGAGCCAGGATCGCCAGGAAGGGGCGGACCGTGGTGAGCGGATTGACCAGGGGGGTCGATGCTCAGGCCCTCGAGGGCGCCATGAGCGCCGGTGGTGCGCCCATCGCGATCCTGGGCACACCGCTCTCCGACATATATCCCGAGGAGAACAAGGTCCTGGCCAGGGAAATAGGGAACAGCGGCGCGGTCGTCAGCGAGCTTACAGAAGAGGCATACCTCCATCCCGGACGTTTCCTGCAGAGGAATCGGATGGTCGGTGGGATGTCCGGAAGCCTGGTGATCATCGAGTCCACCGGGGCAGGGGGCATGCATCATCTGGTCGAGCTCATGTTGCGGCTGGGCCGCAAGGTATACGTGGCGGACCAGGGCGAGTTCGAGGACCCGGACCACGAGGAGGGGTTCCGGAAGATGAGAGGCATGGGCGCGATACCCGTGACCCGTCCAGAGGACGTGCTATCGTCCGAGGCCAGGCAGGAGAAGCTGTTCTGATCGGGTCCAGGGGCCCATCCCTTGATCTTGACGCGTCAGATGGATGAGAAAAGAGAACCGGTTTCGCGGGACCCACGGTCCCAGTGGCAACCGGCCAGGGTGCCCGGTGATGATGATCAAGCGCCCCTGACCTTAAATGATTATTCGTTCACCACGAGCTTTGCCGACCAGTGATCATATATCCCACCTCGCCGGGTGCAGTCCTCGCATTCCTTGGCGTCCTCCCACTCGGTCTTGCCGTGCTCGTAGAAGTGCTGGCAGTTGGGACATATCCGTTCGATATTGGTGTTAGCGACAGGTTCGTCGGTCATTGGTCCACCCCATTGTTGCATCCCTGCTTAATGACTTCCTTCGCTTTCGGATTCGGTAAGCAATAACGGACAGTACCCCTTGCCAGAGCGTTGCTTGGTTCTGGTCCATCGAGGCGGCGGGGATGCCATCGAGCGCTGGAGGCCTTAAAACCGTACGAGCACCGACGACCTGGCCGATCAGGAGGTGTGCTCGGTCCCCGACGCCGCCTCGGACTTGTTCTTATGGCACTGTGTCTCGTCCTCCATGCGGATGTTGGGCACGAGGTCGGGGACGGCATCCCTCAGCTCGCTCTCGATCCGGGTCATCAGCGCCTGGCCATCCGAGACCGTGAGATTGCCATCCAGACAGATGTGGACATCCATGAAGATGTTATTCCCAGACCTCCTGGTCTTGAGATCGTGGTACTCGAGGAAGCCCTGGTTCCTATCAAGGACGTCAACTATGGCCTTCTCCTCTTCCTCGCATGCGGAGTCCATCAGGTCGTGGCATGTCCTCTTCAGCACCTCATACCCCATCTTTACGAGGAGAGCAGCAACGACCAGGGCGATCAGAGGGTCCAGGACATACAGGCCGGTAACGCTGGCGACGAACAGGCCGATGATCACGCCTCCCGAGGACATCACGTCGGAGAACAGGTGCTTGGCATCGCCCTCCAGGGCCATCGAGCGGGTCGACCGGGCCATACGCATCATGACCAGCGCCAGCATTCCGTTGAGCGATGTTGCGGCCAGGGAGACCAGCAGACCGAGGTCCACGTTCTCCAGGACCATGGGGTTGAACAGGCGGCCGATGGTCGCCTCAATGATGAGCACGGCCGCGATGATGATGAGAATGCCCTCGATCAGGGCAGATATGTTCTCGGCCTTCTGATGACCATACCGGTGATCGACGTCCTCCGGCCTGGCCGAGATCATGAGGGCAACGAACATCATCAGCGAAGCAACGATGTTGATGATCGACTCCATCGCATCGGAAAGCAGGGCCACGGAGTCCGAGACCATGTAGGCGATCACCTTCAGTATGAAGACTATTACCCCAACAACGATCGCCAGAACCGCTATCCTGCTTTTGTCCATGAACTTACAATGGTTTCCGAGATTTAGGATTTTGTATTTGGCCTGCCGAAACAATGTCAGTTCTTACGATGAGCTGGATGGTGCTGGACATCGAACCATTGAGCACGACGATAATGGCGGCAGGCACCGATGAGGCCAATGCCTTTGATCAGAACCGCCGAGATCGCCGTACCCTGATGATAGAGATCCACGGCCGGTCCGTCTGCCGTTCTCTTCTTTCCTACCTTTGTTTCAATTGCTCAGGTTTAATGTGGAGTAATGCGTTCCTCGTTCGTGAACGAGCCTTACAACTGGTTCAGGACATCGTCCAAGCGTGCTCCCACAGACCTCGAGGCGTTCAACACCGGTTTCCTCGATCGGGGAAAAGTGAGCTTCTCCACCTGCATCCTGCTGGACCGGGAGTGCGGGTACGACCCCAAGACCGGGGCGGGGGATTGCCGCAGATGCAACTTCGCGCTAGCCCACCTCATGGAGAACCCCCACGCGTGGAGGGAGAAACCGGAAAAGAAGTAAGGGACGGTCCCCATCCTGCCGCTGGGCATGGGTAGCGTTGATGGCATCACGTGTTGCCGAGCGTTTTCTTGTGCCGCATCCTGAGCTCCGGCGGCAGAAGGTCGAAGAACGCCCCGAACCGGTCGTAGGAGGCGAAGTTAGCTATGTCGGTCCCGCTGTCCACCTTGGACACCAGGACCCGGTTGGATAGTCTCCTGCGGACCAGCCAGGCCTGTCCTCCGAGGATGAAGATGTTGTCTACAGGAAGGGCGATGTTGCCGATCGGCAGGTCGGTCTCCATCTCCACCACCTCAATGCTCTCAGAGCCAGGAATGTTCGAGTAGATCTTGCCTCCCAGCTCCCTAGCTCTCTTCGCTACCGTCCACGAACCGTCCTCGTGCTGTTCTATCCATCCGCCGTCGTGCAGATGGTCCCATACCGCGGTGATGTCCTCGGGAGCCATGATGCCCCGGAAGAGAGCCTCGACCTCCCCTCGTGCTCTCCCCGAGGGACCGGACAGCGTGGACAATATCTGCTGTGCGACGACCGACGGGTCGAAGGAGTGCTCCTCGCTCGAATATTTCGAGCGGGCTATGGCCTCGAACACTTTGTCGTAGTAGGCGGCCTCTCCCGCCGACCTTGCGACCGCGATGGTGCTTATCCTCTTCTCCCTGCGGTTCGCCCTCCCTATGCGCTGGGCGATCGAGGCGATGGACCTCGGGCGGTTGGCCAGGATGACCATGTCTATATCGCCGATGTCCACCCCGACCTCCAGGGTCGAGGTGCAGGCGCAGACCGCCCTGTCGTCCGAGCGGAGCGCCCGCTCCGCCTCCACGCGCTTGGGCACCTGAAGCTTCCCGTGATGGACCTTGATGATGTGCGCCGGGAACCAGTGGCGCAGATCGCCGTTGGCCAGGGTCTCGACCTCCTCCGGGGTGTTGCAGAAGATGAGACATTTCTTCAGTCCCTTCTCGCGGAAGGCCCGGGTGGCCTTCTCCAGAGTGGGTACGATGCGGTAATCTATGCTTCTGCCTCCAGGTGCGCTCACGATCCTGGGCGATGACATGTACCGGGCGGCCAGTCCTTGCGGGTCGCTGACCGTGGCCGAGGCTGCGTACACGGACACCGGGCCAGTGGCGAGAGCGGCGATCCTGCGCATCAGTACCCGCAGCTGGTCGCCGCGATAGGTCCCGTCGACCATGTGCAGCTCGTCCAGCACGACCGCACGCACGTCCCTCAGCGTCTCCGGCATGTACGACAACAGTGAGTCCAGGCTCTCCGGGGTAGTGACGAGGACATCCTGCGGGTTCCCGCGGTCAAGTTCCTTGATGTCCCCGCTGCGCAGCGCCGCCCTTATGCCGAGCGGGGTCAGCATGCCCTCCATCCGTCCCCTGATGTCCGCCGCCAGGGCCTTGGTGGGAGAAACGTAGATTATCGACGTGCCCGTCCATCCCTCCCGGATGAGCCTCTCCACCAGGGGAGCGAACACGGCCTCGGTCTTTCCCCCTGCGGTGTAAGAGATCATCAATGCGTTGTGGCCCTCGAGGACCACCGGGACAGCTCTCCTCTGGATCTCCCTGAGGTGGTCGAACCTGCCGAAGAAAGCATCCCACACGAGGGGGAGCATGGCCTTGACGCGGGCATCCCCTTCCCGGTCCACGATATCCCCCTTCCCGGCGTCGACGGAGCGCCTGACCTCCTTCACCGGAGCGCTCTCGCGGCTCTCTTCCTGCGGAGATGGTCTCCGGGTCTCCAGGGGAAGCTTCAATCTGGAGCGTTGGGCCATCTCCTCATGGAAGGAGGCCTTCTGCTCCGCCCCCCTCTTCCTGAATATCCTGCTGAGCTGCACGTGCGATTCGTAGTGGGCAGGGAAGGCCTGCAGGGCACGCTCGTATTTGCTCACCGCGTCGTCGGTCCTCCCGGTCACCTCGGAGTGAAAGCCCATGCGGAAGAGGGCGTCGGCCTTGTTCCTCTGATATGCGTCCCTGTCGTATCCCATCGTCGACGTCCTCTCCACCCCCTCTGGATATTTAAACAAAGGGGGGAGGTGTCCGAATACCTGGAAGGTATGGCCTCAGAAAGAGATGGGCATGCCGGACGAAGAAGCGCGGCAAGAAATGGGAAGCTGACAGGTGAGGCCCAGAGGAGGAATCTGACTAGGCTAGACGTGTTATGGACGAAAGGCGTTGCCTCACCTGTCGATGTTCTGCGATTGGAAGCATCCTTCAACGAACATTATGGAGTTGGATGATACCTCCAACTCATAATGGGCTGACGCGTATATAATCATTTCTGGTGCAGGGGGCGGTCGGCATCATATTTACATGAATGTAAAAAGGTGCAACTCAGCTCACAATGATTAAGACCCTTCCGAAAGGTCATCTGGCAGATGGCCAGAACGAGGCAGTGCCCGGAATGCGACGCACCGGTGAGCTTGAACAAGAGATACTGTCCGGAATGTCATGCGGTAGTGAACCCCCGGGCACCCGAGGATCCCATCGTCAGGGTGAGGGAGGTATCATCGTTCAGG
Organism: uncultured Methanomassiliicoccus sp.; assembly: GCA_964426205.1. Lineage (GTDB taxonomy): Archaea > Thermoplasmatota > Thermoplasmata > Methanomassiliicoccales > Methanomassiliicoccaceae > UBA6. The sequence goes on from CAYRPG010000005.1 coordinate 28,080, forward strand.
TCCATTTTCCTGATGGGACTGGGTGGGATGGCGCTGTTCTTCAGCTTCGGGTTCTTCCTTCCGGCCATGATCGCCGAGCCGGGGTTCATCTGGGTATCGGCCGTGCTCTTCGTCATCGGCGCGGCCCTTTTCCTCGGAGCATGGGCGGTTAGGGTCCGCGCGAGGAAGCAGATCGCGAGATTGGAAGAGGCGATGCACGTCAAGTGCGAGTACTGCGGCGGCATGAACGACAGGGACCAGCACCGCTGTACCTTCTGCGGCGCACCTCTCAGCGAGCCGGCGGTCCAGGTCTCCAGGCTGTAGTGATGGCGATCGTGTCCTTCGTTGCCTTTGAGAAAAAAATATTGCGACATAACGCGGTCAGGGGAACATGGCCGTCAGGACCGATATCGCTTCGAAGTTGATCAAGGGCGGATTCAAGCATCGTTTCCTGATGGCCCGGATGACCCAGATCCCTGGTATCGGCAGGGTCATGGAGCATGTCTTCTTCGACAAGGACGAGATGATGTACCTGCCCAAGGACAGCGTCGTGAGGAGGTCCCGGGTCAGGACCATCGGCATCGGCAAGGAGGTCGAGCGGGACAACATCGTCATGCCCTCACAGGTCATCGAGCACTTCCTTCGCCGCTCCCGTTACATATTCATCATGAACAAGTGCATGTGCCGCGATTCGAACCATTGCGAGCATTACCCACACGAGCTGGGATGCATCTTTCTGGGCGCAGGGGTCACCAAGATCCCTTCCAAGCTCGGTCGCATGGCTACCGCCGAGGAGGCGATCGAGCACATGCGGAAGGCGAGAGAGAAGGGGCTGGTCCACCTCATAGGGAGGAACAAGATCGACAGCGTCTGGCTTAATTCTGGCCCCAAGGAGGACCTCCTCTCGATCTGCAACTGCTGTGAGTGCTGCTGCCTGTGGAAGATGATGCCTCAGCTGTCACATTCCATCTCAAGTGGTGTGAGGAAGATGCCCGGGGTGTCCGTCTCGGTGAACGGCACCTGCACGGGATGCGGACGATGCGTGGACGAGGGCATATGTTTCGTCGGCGCGCTGAGCGTCGCTGACGGCCACGCGTCAATCGACCAGGATTTGTGCAAGGGCTGTGGGCGGTGCGTGGAGCTCTGCCCGTTCTCGGCCATCGAACTGGAGATCGACGTGCCTGACTACTTCGAACGTTCCATCCGGTCCATCGACCCCTTGGTGGACATCGAGAAGTAATGATCCGTTCATCGCTCCCTTCATCCGTTGTTGCCGATCAACGCCGTTGACCGCGAGCATGCCGAGAAACGATGGAAAATCTATATGAATATCAGTAATTATTACTGATAGATGGTCTCCAACATAAAGAGATGGACTAAGCAGCTCAAGACCATCGTGGATATTGTATACCTCAGCAATGTCCATCTCACCGCCGACGAGATATATGTGGAAGCAAGGAAGACCCTGCCCAACATAAGCCTGGGGACCGTCTACCGCAACCTGAACAAGCTGAAGTCCCAGAGCATGATCTCGGAGGTGCCAAAGGGCCAACTGAGCACCTTTGCCAAACACCCAGACACAAACGCTCACTTCGAGTGCGTGATCTGTCATCGACTGTACTGCGTCCCCTACGACATGAGCCTGTACGACCTGTCCAAGAAATGTGGATTCCAGGTCCATCGTTGTTCGCTGACCATGAGCGGTGTTTGCAAGGAGTGCGAGGAAGATGGAGCCCGATAGGACAGAAGTTCCCAACCTTTTTTTCTCGCCGGTTTTCCTTATTAGGAATGAGTATCAATTAGTTCGTAACGATCGGTATCGGGAAGAGCGAGGCGATCTCCAGGGGAGCATGGTCCATGATGCCGGTCCGTCCAGGGCATACGCCTGGACACACAATGGGGGTGTGAAGCTCAAATGCACATAATGGAAGGGTTCTTGCCGCTTGAATGGTGCGTGTTCTGGTACCTGCTCGCCATCCCAGTTCTGATATGGGGTGCGCATCAGTTAAGGTCCGTGTTCAGGGAACATCCAGAGAAGAAGATCATGGTCGCCGTGTCCGGCGCGTTCATGTTCGTGCTCTCGTCCCTGAAACTGCCGTCGGTGACCGGCTCCTCGTCCCATCCCACCGGAACGGGCGTGGGCACCGGCCTCTTCGGTGTGGGCATAACCTCCGTGCTGACCGTGATCGTCCTGGTGTTCCAGGCGGTGCTGATCGCCCATGGCGGGATCACCACCCTGGGGGCCAACGTGTTCTCCATGGGCATAGCCGGCCCGTTCGTGGCGCTCCTTGTGTACAAAGCTCTCAACAAAGTGTCGGGCAACGTGTTTCTGAGCGGTTTCGCCGTCGGCTTCGTCTCCGACCTCGTCACCTACATGGTCACCGCGGTCCAGCTGTCCCTCGCCTTCCCGTCGGCAGGAGGCTTCCTCCCCTCCTTCGAGACGTTCATGGCCATCTACGCGCTCACACAGGTCCCTCTTGCAATCGCCGAAGGTATCCTTACCGGCCTGTTCTTCAACTACCTCGCTGAATCCAGGCCCGAGTACCTGGGCGATGCGACCGGCCTCAAGGCGAGCAAGATCAGCAAGAAGGCCCGGAACGCCGTGGCACTGGCGACCTGCGGCATCATCCTCATCGCGTTCGTTGTTACCAGGATCATCGGGCTGGAGGGCTCGGACGATGCTGGCTCCAACGCCATCATGAGCATCGCTCCGAACTATGTGCCATGGTGGAATGACCTTTTCACGCTGAGCACGCAGCAGGAGATCATCCTGTTCGCCGTCCAGAGCCTCATCGGCCTGGCGATCATCATCTACGCGTTCAAGTACTACCGTCGCAAGGAGGACGTGAAGGATGCTGGCGATCGATGAGATGGCCTACGCCTCGCCGGCGAGGGAGTGGTCGCCGCTGGGCAAGCTGTTGCTTGCCCTCTCGCTCCTCATCTCGTCCCTGGTGGCATCATCGATCATCGTCCCGTTCATCATCTTCGTGGCCGGTCTCGGGTTGCTGTTCTACTCGACCAGGATGCGATTTCCCAGGGCGATATCCCTACTGCTGCTGGAAAGCCTGGCGATCATCGTCATCGGCGGGATCGTGATAGCCATGGTCACCGCCGGGGACCCGATCTGGGCGTCGAGCATCGGCCCGTTCACCATCACCTTCACGCGCCAGGGCATCGCTCTTGCCTCCCTGGTCATTGTGCGGGCGTTGGCCGGTGTCACGGTGATGCTGTTCTTCGCCACGTCCACCCCCATACCGTACTTCGCCGGTGCCCTGCGCCAGCTCAGGCTCCCGAAGGAGATCGTGGAGCTGACCGTGCTGGTGTACCGATACTCCTTCCTCATGCTCGAGCAGCTCAACACCATGTACGTGGCGGCCAACTGCCGCCTGGGCTTCCGGGGCTACAGGAACAAGTTCAGGACCACCGCCAGGCTGGCGGTCGGAGTTTTCACGCGTTCCCTGGACATGGCGGAGCGGTCCCAGGTGGCGCTTGACTGCCGCTGCTTCCGGGGAGAGTTCCGCTCCTACCGCGAGCCGTCCAGGCTGTCGGCGAAATGGGTCGCCGCCTCTGTCCTCACCTTCGCCCTTCTGTACATGTTCAACATGCTGCTGGTGAGCCCTAGCATGCTGGGCTCGATCATTCCAATGATTATGCGGTGATACCATGGCCGAACAGACTGTGCTTGGCACCAGGAACGTGGACTTCTCCTACCAGAACGGGGCCGCGGCCCTCAGTAACGTGACGGTCGACCTCAGGAAAGGGAAGAAGATCGCGTTCCTCGGCCCGAACGGAGCCGGGAAATCGACGCTGTTCCTCCACTTCAATGGCATACTGCGGCCGAAGAGGGGGGAGGTCGTCTACGAAGGAGCGCCGGTGAGGTACGACCAGGGATCACTGGCCGCGCTGCGCCAGGAGGTGGCCATGGTGCTGCAGAACCCCGACGATCAGATATTCTCTGCCACCGTCGAGGAGGACGTGGCCTTCGGCCCCATGAACCTGGGGCTCGACAGGAAGGAGGTCGACAGGCGCATAGAGGAATCGCTGGGCCTCGTCGGGATGGAGGACCTGCGCCTCCGGCCGACGCAGCAGCTCTCCTTCGGACAGAGGAAGAGGGTCTGCCTGGCGGGGGCTCTGGCGATGAGGCCGAAGGTGCTCATCATGGACGAGCCGACCGCAGGTCTGGACTCCGAAATGGTGCACGAGCTGATGGAGCTCTCCTGCGAGCTCAACCATGCCGGGATGACCCTCGTCATGTCGACCCACGATATCGAGACCGCATACGAATGGGCGGACGAGATGATGGTCATGCTGAAGGGCGAGGTCCTGTTCACCGGCCCACCCGAGGAGCTCTTCTCCAAACATGATCTCATGGACAAGCTGAGGATCGTACCCCCGTTCCCGGTCAGGTTCAACCAGCAGATGAGCGTGCGCACCGGCCGTCCCAACGAGCCGTACCCCCGGAACCTCGTGGAGCTGACCCACAAGTGCTTCCCGCGCAGCCCGAGCGATGTCGCTCAGGACGGCCCATCACACCTCCGGCCCGACCCCTCGGGGGGCACGCTGTACATCATGGACGTGGAGGATCCGGGGCTCGACAGGCAGGTCGAGGAGAGGATCAGGCAGCAGCCGGACATCCACTTCCGCTCCGGGGCCTACGGAGCGAAGGCCCGCCGCCTGGTGAGGGAGGGGCGTATCGACGTCCATCATCCGTTCCACGCACTGGAGAACGCCCTGCTGCAGGTCAGCGTGGGCAACGACTACCTGCTGTACACCGACACCTCCCTGATATCCCTTGTCGGCTCGGAGCTGGCCAAGGTGGAGGGAAGGGTCGGGCTGCGGACCAAGGTGGTGTTCAGCTCCCACGCCACGGGCGGTCAGGAGCTGCGGGCGTCCACAGGGCTAATGAACGAGTAATGCCATGGGCATCGGCAGGAACGTCCGCCGGTACCGGCGGGGCGGCAGGCCGGTCATGGGTACCACGATATCCCGAGTATCGACGGTGAAAGGATGCACATACCAAGGTTCGTAATAGCAGGGGAGCGGAGCGGGGTCGGCAAGTCTACCATTACCGTTGGGATACTTATGGCGCTAAGGGCCCGGGGGCTCGAGCCCCAGGCGTTCAAGGCCGGACCGGACTTCCTGGACCCCATGCATCACAGCGCTGTGCTGGGAAAGCCGTCCCACAATCTGGACACCTGGATGTTCAGGGACCAGGTGGTCCCTTCGTTCGTGCGCGGCTCGAAGGGCTCGAAGATCTCGGTGATCGAGGGGGTGATGGGGCTGTACGACGGCCTGGACGGCCGCTCCGAGGAGGGCTCCACGTCCCACCTGGCCAAGGTCCTCAAGGCCCCCGTGGTCCTGGTCCTAGACGCCTCCTCGTCCTCCCGCTCGGCCGGGGCGGTGGCCCTGGGCTTCAAGAACTATGATCCCGAGGTCGACATCGCCGGCGTGATCTTCAACAACATCGGGGGACCGGCCCACCTGACGATGCTTCGAGATTCCCTGAGGGGCATGGAGTGCCTCGGGGGCATCCCCTCGGAGGCTTCGGTGGAGCTGAAGTCCCGCCATCTCGGGCTGGTCCCGGCCAACGAGGACCTTGACATGGCCAGGTATGCGCGCATCCAGCGGATGGTGGAGGAACATGTGGACCTTGATCGCATCATCGAGCTGGCATCGGCGGCACCGGACATCGGACCAAGGAGGGAGCTGAGCGCCACCCGCCACCAGAAGCCCCGGACGCGCATCGGCCTGGCATGGGACGAGGCGTTCAACTTCTACTATCAGGGGAACATCGATCACCTGAGGTCCATCGGTGCCGAGATCGTCCCCTTCTCCCCGATCCGGGATCCCATGCCGGAGGTCGACGGCCTGTACTTCGGCGGCGGGTATCCCGAGCTGTTCGCCCACGAGCTGGAGTCGAACACGCCAATGCGCGAGCAGGTCCGCAGGGCGTCCGCGGACGGCATGCCCATCTATGCCGAGTGCGGGGGGATGATGTACGCCTGCGACGCGGTGAGGGACATGAGCGGCCGGCGGATGAGAATGACCGGCATCTTCGATGTGGACGTGGAGATGACCGACCGCCTGCAGGCGCTCGGCTACATAGAGATGGAGGCGCGGACGGACAACATGATGTCCCTGAAGGGCTGGACGACCAGGGGGCACGAGTTCCACTACTCGAGGGTCTGCTGCACCGGAAACGAGGATTTCGCCTACGACATGAAGCGCGGCAAGGGCATGTGGGAAGGCAAGGACGGGCTGCTCGCGAAGAGCACCCTGGCATCATACGCCCACCTACACTTCGCCTCCTGCCCCGATTTCGCGCGCAGGTTCGTCACCAGCTGCGTGTACGCGAGGAGGCGGTAGCACGAACGAGCACTGGGTGAAGGTGGAGAACGAGCTTCGGGACCTACGTGCCGGTCCCAACCGTGAATGCCCCTGGTACCATTGCCACTTCGACGGGCAGGACTGCTCGCTGTGCTTCTGCCCCCTGTACCCGTGCCTCGACCCCAAGCTCGGGAAGTATGTGAAGGCCAAGAGCGGCGGGGAGGTGTGGAGCTGTGAGAGCTGCTACTGGACGCACCGCTCCGATGTCGCCTCGGAGATCGCCAAGCGCATCCCGGCCACGGCCTCGCCCCCTCCGCGCGATTTCCTGGACGGGGTTAAGGAGGAGGTAGAGGCGGTCCATCCGGTCTCCGCGATGCCGATGATGGTGCTTGGCGCCACCTCCGGCGCTGGAAAATCGCTGATCACCGCCGCGCTGTGCCGGCTGTTCGCGGACATGGGGTACAATGTCTCGCCGTTCAAGTCCCAGAACATGTCGCTCAACTCCATGGTCACTCCGGCGGGCGGGGAGATCTCCAGGGCGCAGGCCCTGCAGGCCGTCGCCGCGCGGACGGAGCCGGACAGCCGGATGAACCCCATCCTGCTGAAGCCCAAGCAGGACGATGTCTCGCAGGTGATCGTCGATGGCGTGCCGTACCGCGACATGGACGTGCCGACCTACTATGGCGAGTTCACCATGGGCGAAGGGATGGATGTTGTCAGGAAGGCCTGGGAGTTCCTCCGGCGCACCAGGGACGTGGTCGTGATCGAGGGGGCCGGCTCACCGGCGGAGATCAACATAGCCGAGCGGGAGATAGCGAACATGAGGACCGCCGAGATCGCACGAGCACCCTGCATCCTCGTGGTCAACATGGAGTGGGGAGGTGCCTTCGCCTATGCCTACGGGACCATCATGCTCCTTCCGCCGGAGCAGCGCAGGATGCTCAAGGGCATCATCCTGAACAACATGCACGGCGACCCGTCCTGCCTGAAGGGAGGCATCGAGGAGCTCGAGGCTCGCCTGGGCATCCCGGTGCTAGGAGTGGTGCCCCATGTCGACCACCTCCTTCCGGACGAGGACTCCCAGGACCTGGCGAAGGAGAAGGGCGCTGGCGATATGAGGGTCGGGGTCATCATGCTGCCCCGCATATCCAACTTCACCGACCTCGACGCCCTCGCTCTGGAGGGGGTCAGGGTCATCTACGTGAAGGAGCCCCGCTCCCTCGACGGAGTGGATGCGATCATCATCCCGGGCACGAAGAACACCGTCGCCGACCTTAAGTGGCTCCGTGAGCGCGGGCTGTTCGATGCCATCAAGGCACTGCGCGGCAAGGTGCCCATCCTGGGCATCTGCGGCGGCTACCAGATGCTGGGGCGGGAGGTCATCGACCTGAACGGCGTGGAGGGCGACGTGGGCGCGATCTGGGAAGGGCTGGGCCTCCTGGACGTGACCACGCGGTTCGAGGAGTACGAGAAGAGGACGGTGCAGGTGAGCGGAAGGCTCGCACTGGGGGACGGAGAGGTCAGGGGCTATGAGATCCACATGGGGATGTCCGAGAGCAGGGAGACCCCGCTGTTCATCCTGGACGAGAACGGCGGGAAGAAGGACGAGGGGTCGGTATCGGAGGACGGCATGGTGATGGGATCATACGTCCATGGGCTCTTCGACCTCCCAGCGTTCAGGCAGTACTTCCTGTCCAGGGTCCCCTTGTCGACCGGCGCGAGGACGGCGACGATGGACTATGACCGTTCGGTGGAGGAGGGCCTCGATGCGGTGGCATCGGTGGTCGGGTCGAGCCTGGACATGGACCGCCTCCTGGCAATTTTGAAGGAGGGATTGTGATGAGCAGCATCATGGTGCAGGGAACGTCGTCAGGTGCAGGCAAGACCACGGTCGCCGCGCTGCTCTGCCGCCACTTCGCCGGTCGCGGCTTCAAGGTCGCGCCGTTCAAGGCGTCCAACCTGTCGCTGAACTCCTTCGTTACCGCCAGGGGCGAGGAGATAGGGGTCTCGCAGGCCTACCAGGCATGGGCCTGCGGGAGGGAGCCGGAGGGTATCATGAACCCGGTGCTGCTGAAGCCCAGAGGGAACGGGAGCTGCCAGATCGTCCTTTCCGGGCGGCCGTATGCCGACGTCGAGCGGGGCGGACGGGAGGTGGACCGCGAGGTGCTCAGGGAAGCGGTGAAGGCGGCGTTCCAGCGGCTGGTCTCAACGAACGACGTGGTCGTGATCGAGGGCTCCGGCTCACCGGCGGAGATCAACCTTCGCAAGGAGGACATCGCCAACATGGCCACCGCAGAGATGGCGGGCTCGCCGGTCGTGCTAGTCGGGGACATCGAGCGGGGCGGGGTGTTCGCCGGGCTGTATGGCACGTACTCTCTGCTCGAGGAGAGGCACCGGCGGCTGGTGAAGGCGTTCATGATCAATCGCTTCCGTGGCGATGAGAGCATCCTCGAGAGCGGGATATCGAGGATGGAACAGCTCCTCGGCGTGCCCTCGCTGGGGGTCCTTCCGTTCGTGGACCTGAAGTTCCCCGCCGAGGACTGCCTGGATATGGCCAGGGGGCAGGGGACAGCGGTGAAAGGCGCCGATGTGAGGAAGGGCTGGCTGGCGAACCTGGACCAGCTCTACGCGATGTCGACCGAGCATCTGGACTATGTGACCATGGAGAAGATCGCTTTTTCTTAGTTGTCGGTATCTTTGAGAAAGTGTTATGAACATGGCGGCGATGTGAACGTAAGTCGAATGGTTCCAATAAATCGCGGTCGACACGCCAGCCGTTCGACGGGGCATGATCCACTAATGGGCAGGATGGGGCAGGACAAGGCCAGGGCGTTCGTTCTCAACGTAGGTACGCCCAACGGCCTGGGAGTCATCAGGAGTCTGGGGCGCGAGGGCGTCCCGATCGTGGCGGTGGACAGTGATCGGAATGCGCCAGGCCTTCATTCCAGGTACGCGCGGCACATGATCCTCCCTGATCCGGCGGCAGAGCCGGAGAAGGTGCTGGAGGGTCTTCTCGAGGAGGGTCGCAAGGATGCGACCAAGGGGGTGCTGTACCCTTGCTCGGACGCCTACGTCCTCTTCGTTTCCCGTTACCGGCAGGAGCTGGGGGATCACTTCAGGTTCTGCATCCCGTCCCAGAAGGTCCTCGAGGGAATGATCAACAAGCGGATGCAGTATGATGAGGCGGTAAGGATCGGCACGCCCATCGCCAAGACGTTCTACCCCCGGGATATGAAGGAGGTCCGCGAGATAAGGGACTCCCTGGACTATCCGGCCTTCATCAAGCCGTACTACTCGCACCTGTGGTACCCGGTGTTCGGCAACAAGGGCTTCAAGGTCAACAGCCCCAGGGAGCTGGAGGAGCGCTACGCGAAGATATTCCCCACCGGGCTCGAGGCGCTGGTCCAGTCCATCATCCAGGGGCCCAACACCAACCACATCAAGGTGTGCGCCTACTACAACCACGACGGCGAGCGCAAGGCGCTCTTCCTCACCCGCAAGATCAGGCAGAACCCGACCGAGTTCGGGGTCGGCACGATCATGGAGAGCTTTCACGATGACGAACTGGCCAGAATTGGCCTGAAGTTCTTCGAAGGTATAGGTTATCGGGGCATAGGCTCCATCGAGCTCAAGCTGGACGACCGCGACAAGAAGTACAAGATGATCGAGCTGAACCCGCGCCTTTGGGCGCAGAACTCCCAGCCCACCTATGCGGGCATCAACTTCCCGCTGACGATGTACGACGACCTGACCGGCCGGCCGACCCAGACCAGGGACTACCAGGACGGGGTCCGGTGGATGGACACCCTGGAGGACGCCAGGGCGTTCTGGTGGTACCGCCAGAGAGGAAGGACCAACTTCGGCGAGCTTGCCAGATCGTGGCTCAGCATCGACTGCCACGCCCACTTCGCCTGGGACGACATCATGCCAGCGTTCGTCCACCTGCGCGGTGGGGTCGAGCTCATGTACGTGCTGGCAGACCTGCTTAAGAGCGACCGAGCGCTCACCCCGGCGAGCAGGAAGGAGGCGCCCGCCGCCTCCCCGATGTGGGTGCGCTAGGACCGAGGATCAGAGGTACCGCACCGAGTGCGGCTGGCCCTCTTTCCGCTTCGCCTTTCTCCCCAGCTGCAGCCACAGCCCAAGGGCCCTGCCGAGGTCGTGGATGTACTCCGAGGCGGCGAGGGTGTTCCTCTCGATTATCTCGGCGTAGCGGTCCATGAGCTCCCCCGGCGGTATGAACGACAGGTCCCTCTTCTTGCTGTCCGCATCCAGGTACAGCAGGCGCCCCTGCAGGGAGCAGAAGTCCTCCTTGACGAAGGCGGGCTCTTCAGAGATCTGCACGTTCTTGCGCCCCAGGGCCAGCGACGCCTGCTCCACCGTCCTCAGCTCCTCAAGGATCTGGGCGACCGCCTTTCGGCCGTTGAGGCAGTGATCATGGAAGTCCTCGACGCGGACGTTGATGTAGTCGGCCTTGGCCGCCCTCTCGCACTCCCTGACCAGGGTCATCAGCTTCCCGACCTCCTCGAAGAGGGTCAGGAGCACCATGAACCTCATCCTGTCCCGGCCCGGGAAATCGTCCTGCCCGGAAAGGGCGTGGTAGGCATTGGAGTTGTCCAGGATATGGGCTGCCAGGTCCTCGGCCATTTGGAAGGCCTCGTCCCGGAGGGGATGTATCACGTCGGGTTCGCCGCTCATGAGGGCGAGAAGGAAGGAACGGATATGAATTCATTCCCGAAGTCGGAAGTTTAAATTATCACCTTGCCACAATATTTAGTCATGGATAATGAGCAAGAGCTTAGGTTCAGGGCCAGAAAGATCGCCGAAGAGAAGGTCGGCTTCTATGTTCATTTCTCGGCATATGCGCTGGTCAACGCCCTCCTGATGGGTCTGTGGTGGTGGGGCGGGGGCGGATTCCCATGGTTCCTGTTCGTCACGGTGTTCTGGGGCATCGGCCTCATATCCCATGGCATAAGCGCCTTCGTGAGCCCCGGATACACTGACAGGATGGCTGAAAGGGAGTATCAGAGGCTCAAGGGCCAGAGGTAGAAGGTCCCTCGATATCCTCGATGAAGCACCTTGCCAGCATGACCCTCTCTTCCGGGGTGGCGTTGTTCCATAGCTCCGCTACCCTCCCCTCATCGAGGGAGCCGGAATGCACCCGGCTGGTGAGGAAATCTATGGTGTCCTCCACCACCCCTATGACGTGCTCATCCGAGGGGTCCAGCTCCCTGGCCACGCTGATCGTCTCCCGGAGCGATGCCCTCCAATCGTCCCAGTTGCGGGCGAGGATGAACATGTCCCTGCAGGCTGCGGGTGTTTTTTCGAGGGCGGTCAGGCTCATGATGATACATTTAGAACTGCACGTCCTTAATACCGCCTTCCCCGGGTGGAGGGCACGGAAGGAAGAGACCGTAACGGGCTCGGTGGCCTTTTCGATCCGCCAGGTCGGGGGGAAGGGTACGGGCAGGCGAGGGGTTGCCGCTCCCGGGCAAAGGCTCATCACACCGTTTCGGACAAAGGCCTCTCCCTGGCGAGCGCGGTCCGGAAAAGCCCCGCCGGATAACTTCCCCCTGCTCAATGGCCCGACAACAGCATATTCCCCGGCGACATGAGAGATGCGCCCACGACGATGTCCGGGGGCCCCTGAGGACGAGGGCCGTTATCACGAAGACCATGCTAGTGCGCTAACCGACATGATGCTGGAGCCCGGGGCGCTCCCGACCCGCTCCGGAACGGTGAGCGTTTCACCGTTCTCCGCCGTGAAGCGGCACCGATGGGAGTTAAACATCGATGAGGTCGACCCCAGGCGACCGTAGGCGCTCCTTCCGAGAAGGAGAAGCTCCATCCTGCGAGTATCGCCTTCCCGCTAAAGGGATCACAAGCGCATTAATATCTATCGGGTCAAATGCAGCGCCAGGAATATCGCCATTAACGCGCTGAAAATTCTCTAGGAAGAACAACATTTAAGTAATGGTCTTCGTGTTTTCCTCTCGGAGTTATAATATTGCCAAGTAGACCACCAATGAGACGCGGTGCACGGAGGGACGACAGAAGAAAGGTACGTCCCCAGACGCCCCGCACCCCTATGCTGAATCTCCATCGCCTTGGTTCTTTCAAGTACGATCTTCGTGAGATACTAAACGCCGCCCCAATGGACAAGACCGTGATCCCGACCATCGTCGCGAACATCATCGCAAAGTCTTCGAGGGTCTCCGTGAAGGAGACCAAGGAGTACGTGCGGGAGATAGAGGCCCTCGGGACCATCGACAAGATCGCCGCAGACGACGTCTGCACTCTTCTGGACCGCTACTCCAAGTGGCGCTGAACCCAATCGGCTCAGCGCTTCATGGCCTTCTTCGGGGTAACCGTCAGGCGCTTGCCCCTGTACGATGACTGGCGGAGCGCCCTCAGCACCTTTAGACCCACATCCTTGTGGATCTCGATCGCCGAGGTTGACGGGCCGATCTCGATCTGACCGATGACGATCTCGTTCACCCTCGCGGTACGCGACACGAAGTCGGCCAGCTCCACCTTGTTCACGCCGTCCGAAGCGCCCACGTTGATCTCGAACCTGACCATGCCGAAGATGTCCGACAGCTCGTCGAAGTCGAGCACCTCTCTGACGGTCTCCTGACCCTTGATATGGGGCACCTCGACCTGCTTCAGCTTCACATCGGTGAAGTTCTGGATCGCCTCCAGGAGATGCATCTCGTCGCTGGACACGAAGGTGATGGCCTTTCCTTCCTTGCCGGCCCGGCCGGTCCTCCCGATGCGGTGCACGTAGGTGTCCGGGGAATCGGGGATGTCGTAGTTGATGACATAGTTGACCCCTTCAATGTCCAGCCCCCGGGCCGCCACGTCAGTGGCGATCAGGACCTTGGTCTTCCCCGAGCGGAAGTCCCCCAGGACCTTCTCCCTGCGCGCCTGGGTGAGGTCCCCATGGATGGCCGCGGCAGGGTAACCGTACGAGGCAAGGCGCTTCTCGATTATGTCCACCATGTGCTTGGTCTGGGCGAACACTATGGCCTTGGGCCTCTCTTTGTCCAGCACCCTGCACAGCGCCCAGATCTTGTTCTTCCTCCCGACGGCGAAGTACATCTGCTTGGTGTTCGGAAGGACAAGTTCGTCCTCGGAGACCGACACGACCTGGGGCGAGCTCATGTGCTCCTCGGCCAGCTTCCTTATCTCTCCCGGGATGGTGGCCGAGAAGAGCAGGGTCTGGCGGTCCTTGGGGACCTTGGACAGTATGAAAGAGATGTCCTCGATGAATCCCATGTCCAGCATGCGGTCCGCCTCGTCCAGCACCATGAACCTTACCTCCTTGAGGACCAGCGTGCCGCGGTGTATGTGATCGATCACCCTGCCCGGGGTGCCGACGATGACGTCCACGCCCCTGTTCAGCGCTTCCAGCTGGGGCTCCATTCCCGCACCGCCGTATACGGCGAGGACCTCTATGTCGAGGTTGGCGCTGAGGCGCTTGATCTCCTCGGACACCTGCACGGCCAGCTCCCTGGTCGGGCATAGGATCAGTGCGGCGGGGTAGCGCCCCGGCCCGATGCTCTGGATGATCGGGATGCCGAACGCTGCGGTCTTGCCGGTCCCGGTCTGGGCCTGAGCTATTACGTCCCTTCCTTCCAGGAGGAGAGGTATGGTCGCTTCCTGGACGGGTGTGGGCTCGGTCCAGCCCATCTTGCGTATCGCTTTGAGAACGGGCTCGGTAACTTGGAGATCTTCAAAATTCGAGGTCATATCGCTTCACGGTCTCAATGTTAATGTGATTGGTCTCTCTGCTTTCGCTTACCCCATAAACCCTTTCGCACTTAATCATTTCCTGTGACCAGGCGGGCCATCTCCCGGAGGCGACAAGCGGTATCGAACGTCAGCCACCGCGGCCCGCGGCCTTCTCCTTCGTTCTCTTGATGCCTTCGGCCAGTCGCTCCAAGCTGCCCTTCCGGGAGTCGTGCGGCACCTTCAACTGGGCGGCGAACTCCCGGGACTTGGCCTCACATCCCTCCCTATCTCCCACCCCGGTGTCGATATAAAGGCACCGGCGGTACGATTCGAAAATGATGTCCACGAAGAACATCGGGTCATAACCCTCGTCGACCATGCTGTCCAGGTGCAGCTCCTTGATGACCGCGACCATGCCCTGCTCCGCCCACCCGGGGGACGAGAACCATGTACCTGTGCAGACCGCCTTCTCCCGGGCATATTCCACCGGGCCTATCAGAACGGAGATGCAGTCATCGCCGTCCAGCATGACCGCTGGCACCTTCACCTCGAGCGGCAGGCCAGCGAGCTTCTGGCAGGTGGCGTAGCCGATGAAGACGGCGTCGACCTTACCGACCAGGGCGTTCACCTTCTCGATGACGGTCCGTCTCATCTCCTCGGGATATACATGAAGGGCGAACTCGAGGTATTCCTTGTGAACAACATCCTCGTCGCCCTCGGTCAGGGCCTCTATCTCCTGCTTGAAGATGTCACAGGCCACTATGCCGATCCTCATCTAGGGCACCCGTACGCTGGAACGCGGTCGCGGCTCATATCACCTCGCCCTGTCCTATCGACCGGCGAAATGCCCGGACCGGCCCCCCAGACCAGGTTCACTTCTTCTCATTGTCCTCGGCGATGGAGATGAAGAAGTCGTGATGCTCCTCTTCCTCTTCCAGAATGCCCTCGAAGATGAACTTGGTGGTGACATCACCCTCCTCTGCGGCCTGCTTGATGATCTCCTTGTACAGCTTGATGGTGTCCACCTCGGCCTGGGTGTCCAGGTCGATCATCTGCCACAGATCGTCTCCGACGGTTATCTCGGCCGGCTTGGTGGTGGGCTTTACACCAAAGTACCATAGTCTCTCGGCTATCTTCTCGGCGTGCTTCATCTCCTGTATGGCAATGCTCTCCAGCTCATCGGAAACGGCAAAATGCTTCACCCCTCCCCACTGGACATGTTGCCACATGTACTGTATCGACACCTGAAGCTCCATCGAGACCGCCCTGTTCATCATTTCCAACAACTTTTCTGATGGCATGATATCTCTCCGATCATGTTCCGTAGAACTGAGATTTCATTGGAAACCGGAGAGTAATTATACTTTGTCGGCCGCAGCCGAGCAGAGCTCAAGAGCTCCGCTTCTTGCGGGTCCTAGGCTCCCTCGGGGGCACGTACTCGTCGGCCTTGGTGGGAAGGTAGATCTTGTGGCCGACCCACCACCACGCCAGGACGGTCGATGCCAGGGTGGAGAGGACGATCAGCATTAGGAAGTAGTTGAGCAGGGTGCCGTCCATAGGTATCATCCCCCCGATGGTGGCCAGCGTGTTGGGCACCAGGACCGCCGTTCCCAGGATGGTCAACCAGGTCATGGCCAGTGCCATGCGGTTGCTCAGGACCTGGAGCTGGTTGTTGTATATGGACTGCAGGACCTCCAGACCTGAGGCCAGCACCTCGGACATATGCTCGCTCAGCGAGATCTGCTGGTTCACGTCCACGACCAACATGTTCACTTTGGCCAGCACCTTGGGGTTGTCGGTGATGCAGTCGGCGTCCCCGTACCTCAGGTTGTTCAGCACGTCAAGGGTGCGCCACAGGGTGTTGAGGTAGGTGATGAGGGTGTGCTTCATGTCATAGATGCTCTTTCCCAGCAGGTCCCTCTGCGCCTTGGGGTCGAGGAGGCTCTCGGACAGCCAGTCGGCCTGGTCCTCGATCTCCCGGAGCTGTTCGAAATTGCGATTGTTGTTCTCATCGATGATGCGGCACAGCATCAGGGTGACCTTGTCCTCCGGCAGCTTGCTCTCCGGCAGCTTGCGTACGAAGGCCTCGGCATAGCGGGAGAAATTGACAAGGCGGGTGACCTCCTCGTTGTGGATGGTCAGGATGAGGTTCTTCTTGACCAGCACAATGAGCGGGAACCAGGAGAGATCGACCTTCTTTACCCTAACGGCCGGAAGTAGTATCCCCAGCTCTACGTCGCGATCATCGAAGTTGGCGAAGTAGCCCTTGAGGAGGGCAGGTACCAGGCTTTCGCTGAACCCGAACTTGGTGGCGATCTCGGCCCCATCCTTCTCCACGTCCTTGACGGTGAAGTTCAACCAGGTCAGGGTGGACGTCTGCGCATAGATCAGGAAGTCCTGGGGAACGTCGCCCTGGAGCCGTATGGGCTTGGAACCGGGGGGATGGGTCACGCCCACGATCCTCTTCTTCAGGTCTCCTATGCTCTCGATCGGCCTTGCATCTGGCACGGGCATACCGGCCCCGCTGCTATCACGGTTGATGGACTGGTCCACCGTTAAGCGCCTCTCCTCTTGAGGAAGGTAACCTGCCCCCCCATGTAAAGGTGATTGTCTGGCGCTCTCGTTCCGAGAAGACCTCCGTCCCCGGAGCACTTCCGAGGGAGGAAAGACCATTTAAAAAAGTTCAAGAGCCAGGAAATCCGGTATACTCGACGTGAACACCAAGTTCCTCTCCCCCAGGGTGGGGGCCATCAGCGGGCTGATCGGTGCGGTGGCCTTCGTGGCCCTGTGGACGGCCGCGGCCTACCAGGACGGGCACTGGGTGCTCGGCAAGATGATGCTGAGCGAGCTGGGAGACCGCTCGCGCCCCGGCGCGATGCTGTTCAACGGCGGGGCCGTCATCGCCGGCGTGATGTCCCTCCTCTTCTCCATCGGACTCTACCGTGTGCTGTCCACCAGCGCCCTTGGGCGCCTCGGCACTGCGACCATGGGGGTGGCGTCCGTCTTCCTCATAGGCGTGGGTGCGTTCCCCATCGACACTGGCATGCCTCACGAGGCCGCTTCGCTGGGGTTCTTCTTCCTGGGGGCCGTGGCCATGGCCCTGATGATCCTTCCGGCGTGGAGGAGCCATGTGCTGCATCCCAGCGGTGGCCTGGTCACGGCCATCCTTTTGCTGGTGTCACTTGCCGGCCTGGTCCTGCTCCCCCTGGCGGCGGCGGAAGCGCTGTCCGTGGGATGCCTGCTGCTGTGGACCTCGCTGATAAGCATCAGGATGCTCTGGCACCACCCGGCGTGATCACAATTCCATGTGCGAGTGAACCTTCATGTACGGTAAGAGCGATCGCAACGGCTATGACGCGTTGATGCCCAGCATCCCTCGTTGATCCTGACCCGCAAGGTCAAGCTGCTCCCGAACGAGGAGAGGCGTACCGCTCTCCAAGAGACGATGGGGCGGTTCAACGCTGCATGCGGCTTCGTTTCCGTCGCCGCCTTCCGCACCAAATCCGCGAACATGATCCGGCTGCAGAAGGAAGTTTATCACGAGATCAGGGACCGCTTCTCTCTGCCAGAGCAACCGGCCGTCCGCGCCATCGCTGAAGAATGCGAAGCGTACGAGCGAGACGGGACTCGGAACACCTCGCGCATGTGTCCGAGATGATGACACGTCGATGCGAGCAATAGGAAAAACAGAGACGGCCTCATGTGCGTCCGGTGCGGGTTCGCTGACCTCGCCGATCGCACGGCAGCTTTGAAAATAGCTGCCAGGGGCCTTGTCAGCGGTCATGGTGACAGGGGATTGTCCGAGCCACGTTGGTCAACCTCGGTCACAGGCCCACGAGCTCGATCGGAGCGGTTTACATCTTGCCGCGATACCGGAAGGCGATGTTGCAGCCTCCCTCCCGGGAGACCATGCACGGCCCCATGGGGTATCTCGGGGTGCATGCCTTGCCGAACGCAGGGCACTCGTAGGACTCGATGAGCCCCCTGAGCATCTCGCCGCAGCGGCAGCCCCTGTTCT
The DNA here is from genome assembly GCA_964426205.1 of uncultured Methanomassiliicoccus sp. Lineage (GTDB taxonomy): Archaea > Thermoplasmatota > Thermoplasmata > Methanomassiliicoccales > Methanomassiliicoccaceae > UBA6. Next base: position 46,135 of record CAYRPG010000005.1, read on the forward strand.
CCTCTCTCACCGGGGGACGGCCCTTCAGAATGTCCTCGTGGACCTTGCGGGCGTTGTGCTGATCGAACTCCTCCCTGAGGTCATAGGCGCTCTGGGGGATCATCGGGAATCCCCTCCAGGCACGGTCCACGGGCTTGAAGACCTGCTCCAGGAGCTTGATCGCCCTGGGGTTCCCCTCTGTCTTGACCAGCCGGCCGTACTCGTTCTCGATATCGGCCCTGCCCTCCTTGATCTGCTTGACCAGCATGTGGACGGACATCAGCATGTCCAGGGGCTCGAATCCGGCGATCACCTGGGGGACCTTGTACTTGGTCGAGAACACGCGGTACGGCTCCACCCCGATGATCGCGCTCACATGGCCCGGCTCGATGAGACCGTCGATCCTGAACTCCCCCATGTTGATGATGGCGTGCAGCGCCGGGGGCAGGAGGCGGTGGCAGGAGTAGACGGAGAAGTTCTCCGGCAGCTTCTCCACCATCACCGCGGCGGTGGTGGGGCTGGTGGTCTCGAAGCCGATGCCCATGAAGACCATGTGCTTGACCTCCGGGGCCATGCGCACGGCGTCCTCCACCGAGTAGACCACCCGGACGTCGCGGCCCCTGGCCTTGGCATCCCCGAGCGAGCCTATCGGTGTGGGCACCTTCATCATGTCCCCGAAGACCGCGATGGTGCACCCGGCGTCCGCCAGCGCGATCGCGTCGGCGACCTCGGACGTGGTGGTAACGCAGACCGGGCACCCCGGTCCCTGCCTTATCTCGACGCCCACGTCCTTCAGGAGGGGGTCCAGGCCGAACCTGACCAGGGTGTCCTGATGGGTGCCGCAGACGTGCATGAAACGGAGGTTAACGTCCTCCCTGCGAATTGCATCCAGGATCCTCTGCGCCGCTCCTTCGTCCCTAAGCCGGAACATCTTCCTCCACCACCTTGATAGATCGTACCATGCAGCTCTTGCCCTTCACCACTTCGACCCTGGAGCCGCACTTGGGACAGTTCAGGGTAGGAACGTTGGAGCTGTACATCTCGTCCTGGTAGTACTCTGCCTCTCCGCGATACCCGCACGAGGGGCAATGGACCTCCACGCCCTCATGCTCCACCACCAGCTTTGAGCCTTCCAGGATCGTCCCTCGGGTCAGGATCTCGAAGGCAAAGCTGAGCTGGTCCTCTCCAAGATAGGTCAGGTCCCCGATCGTCAGGAGGACCTCCTCTACCTTCTGGACCTTGTGGTCCTTGAGCTCGTCAAGGATGGCCTCCAGAATGCTGGTCATGACCCCGACCTCGTGCATCGGTTTGCCCAAGGGAGGCCAACTAGATAAATTGTACGCCAGATGCTCTTGTGACCACGGCGTTATTCATCCACCCTTTCAAAGGCGTGTTTCCTGGCGACATTCTTTATAATCCTCCGGGGATACGAACCCCGTTCCCTATGGCCAACGAGGAGCGTTCCCGCAAAGAGCTGACCCTTGAGTCGATCGTGGAGGGCAAGAAGATGGAGGCCTACGTGGAGCACCGCACCCGTGACATGCACGTCTGCGCTATCTGCGGGGGCATCGGATACAAGAAGAGGCCGATGAAGAGCGTGGGCGGACGCTGGTTCTGCATGGACTGCATAAGGCAGCTCAAGGACATCATGGACGGTCTGGAGAAGTGGGACGCCGAGGTCAAACTGGAGGCCGAGATGTCCAAGAAGATCGATGAGGGGCTGGGCCTCTAGTCCTTCCTGTTCTCGAGATATAGGTCGCAGAACTCCCTTATCGGGCAGATCTCATGCTTCGGGCGCAGGGGCGTGCATACCTCCTGGCCGAAGCGCACCATGAGCTCGTTGACCGTTCTCCACCTCTCGCGGGGAACGACCTCCTTCAGCTGCTCCTCCGTTCCCTCGGGATCGCTGCTCTTGACCAGCCCGATGCGGTTGGAGATGCGGTGGACGTGAACATCGACGCATATGGCGTCCTTCTCGAACGCGTAAGCGAGAACGCAGTTGGCCGTCTTCCTGCCCACCATGGGGAGGGCCATCAGCCCTTCGATGTCATCAGGGACGCGGTCCCCGAGGTCCTCATGGACTATCCTAGCGATCTCCCTGATCGCCCTTGCTTTACCGAGATGGAAGTTCACCGTGCGGATGAGCTCGTCGACATCCCCCTCGCTCGCGTTCATGAGCTTTTCAGGAGTATCGTACCTGGCAAAAAGCCTCTCCGAGGCAAGGTAGGTGCACTCGTCCCTGTTTCGCTGCGACAGCACCGTGGCGATGAGCATGGTGAACGGCGTGCGGTGCCACGACGGCTCCCGGCCGAGGGCGGTGCCCGGAGAGGCGCGCTCCCTCGAGCGGCGCTCCAGGCGGTCCAGGATCTCAATGATCGGCTTTCCTTCCATCCAACCACCTGTAGGCCTCTCCGATGGTATATAGCGAGCCGGTCACCAGGATGGTGTCCTCCGGGGATGCGAGCTCGAGGGCCCGGTCCAGAGCGTCCGCGACCCTGGGCCTCTCCTCCACCGTCGGGCAGTGGCGGCGCAGGGCCTCGGCCACCACGCCGGACGGGAACGCCCTGGGCGTGATGGGCGCGGTCGCCACCGCGACCCTCGCGAGCGGGCCGAAATGGGCTGCGATGCCGGCGATGTCCTTGTCGTCGAGGACGCCCATCACCAGGATGATGCGGTCTCCGATGAGCCTCCTGATCTCTGACGCGACCTCCCGCGCGCCGTCAGGGGTGTGGGTCACGTCGAACATGATCGAGGGGGTTCGGGACACGACCTCCATGCGCCCGGGCCACCTTACTTTCGCGAGGCCGTTAACGATGGCCTCGTCCGGAACGTAGGTCCCGCGCTTCATCAGCTCCACGATTACGCCGCACGCGACCGCACAGTTCGACGCCTGATACCTGCCGATGAGCGGGACCCGCACCGTCGCGTCGATCTCATCGACGTGCACCACGGTGCCGTCCAGCGTCGAGGATACCGTCTCGAAGGATACGTCGCGGCCGACCACCTTGAGGGGGGCGCTCCTCTCCGCGGCCATGCGGCGGAACACGCCCATCACCTCCTCCTCCTGATCGATGGTCACGACCGGGACCCCGGGCTTTATGATGCCCGCCTTCTCGCCGGCGATCGCTCTCAGCGTGCTCCCCAGGTACCTTGTGTGCTCGAGGCCTATGCGGGTTATGGCGCAGCAGTCCGGGGTGATGACGTTCGTGGCATCCAGCCTGCCGCCCATGCCCACCTCGACCACCGCCTCCTCGACCCCGGAGTCGGCGAAGTAGGCGAACGCGATCCCAGTCGTGAGCTCGAAGAAGGTGAGACGCTCCTCCGGGGACGTGGTGCTCTCGGCGATCCCCCTGATCTCCTCGACGAGGCGCAGGAGCTCGTGCTCCGGGACCTCCTTGCCGTTGACGCGCATGCGCTCCCGGAAATCGACGAGATGGGGCGATGTGTAGAGCCCGGTGGTGTACCCTGCTTCCTGCAGCACCGATGCGGTCATAGCACTGACCGAGCCCTTCCCGTTGCTGCCGGCCACGTGCACAGAACGGAACCTCAGATGGGGGTCCCCCAGCTTGCCCAGCAGCCTGGTTATGTTCCCAAGGCCTAGCTTGATGCCCATCGTCTCCCGCCCATACAGCCAGGAGAGCGCATCCTTTTGGTCCACGGCCGCCGATGTCCTCCTTGATTTAACTATGTTGCTCCGGTGCGAGGGACGCGAGATACTTCTCGACCGTGAGCCTCTCCTTCCTCGCCCGGGCCTTGAGGACCTTCATGAACCCGGAGCCGTACTGGGCCGCCTTCTTCTCCCGGGAGGCGATAAGGTCCGATCCGACAGCATGGGCGGCGTCCCTGAGCGGGGCCTTCCTCACCCCTCCGCGTATCTTCTCGGCCACCGGCATGGAGGCGGCCAGCTTCCTCACCTCTGGATCGAGGAACGGCCGCTCCACCCTCTTGCCGTACCGCCCGGCGATCGCGTCCTCGAGCGGGAGAACATCGGAGAACATCCTGGCGAGATCGTCGACCATGGCCCTCTGGGCGTCCTCCGGGCCCATCTCGAGGTAGCGAGAGTACCCGCCGAACATCTCGTCCGCGCCCTGGCCGCTGATCAGGATCTCCTCCTCGGCCCGGGAGGCGATGATCTGGAGGGGCAGCTCGAAGGACACCATCACCGGGCTCTTCGCCCTTACCGTCGAGAGCATCTCCCGGCAGGCGTTGATGATATCGTCGGCGCCCATGACGATCGGCGTCCACGGCAGGTCGAGGTGCCTGGCCGCCTCCTCGCCCATGGCCATGTCATGGGAGCCCTCCAGCCCCACGGTGTACAGGTGCGGCGTGCCGTGCCTGCTGGCCAGCGCGGCGATCAGCCCGCTGTCCAGGCCCCCGGAGAACATGATGGCCGCCGGCCCCTTGAGCATTATCCCCTCAACTGCCCCGTCCAGAGCCATTACCAACCCGTCCGACGTGCTAGACACCCGGACGGAGAGGTACGAGGGGGGATATGGAACCATCTCCAAGGGGTTTATTATCGGCCTTCGCCATCGCAGGAACACCATGGACAAGGTGACCCGCATCGGGATATCGCTCGAGCCGGAGCTGCTCAAGGAGTTCGACCAGCTGGTGTCGGGCAAGGGCTACACCAACCGCTCAGAGGCGGTGAGGGACATCATACGGTTCGCGCTGACCGACGAGCGCTGGAAGGACAGCGAGGCGGACGTCGTGGGAACCATCACCATAGTCTACGATCATGGGAAGGGCACCGCTCAGGACCGTCTGATGGAGATCCAGCACGGCCACCACGAGAACATCGTGAGCACCATCCACATACATCTGAGCACCGAGCAATGCCTCGAGGTGCTCATCGTCTGTGGAAAGGTGAAGGAGGTGCAGCATCTCGCGGACGAGGTGATAGCGGTCAAGGGCGTCAACTTCGGGAAGCTGACCATGACCTCCGGCTCGTTGGACCGTCAGCATCATGAGGTGACCCACCCTCACCATCACTAGGCCAGCACAAGAGATGCCATCGCGGTGCCGGTAGCCGATGAGCATTATTTTTTATACTCCGTGCTCTTTGGTCGATGGCCATGAGCAGGCTTATCATCTCGGAGAAGAGCGATGCTGCTGCGAGGATCGCCACGATCCTGTCCAGAGGCGGCTCGAAGAGGATCAGCATCAACAAGGTGCCGGTCTTCCAGTTCGAGGATGATGGCGGGCCGGTTCATATCATCGGGCTGAGGGGTCACATCATAGAGCTTGACTATCCGGCGGCCCTTAATGATTGGCGGGGCGTGAACCTGGCCGACCTGATCAAGGCCGAGCCGGAGAAGCGCATCACCGCTCACAACATCGTGTCGACGCTCCGTGACATCTCCAAGGATGTCGACGAGGTCGTCATCGCGACCGACTTTGACCGCGAGGGAGAGCTCATCGGCCTGGAGACCGCCAGGCTGCTGGACCTTCAGGGCAAGAAGGTAGGCAGGGCAAGGTTCAGCGCGTTCACCCGCCAGGAGATCGACACCGCCTTCGGCTCGCTCACCGAGCCGGACGAGAGGCTGGCCGATTCGGCGGAGTGCCGCCAGAAGATCGACCTGGCATGGGGCGCCGTGCTCACCCGGTTCATCTCCCTGGCCTCCAACCAGGGAGGCAGTAACTTCCTGTCCGTGGGCAGGGTCCAGAGCCCCACGCTCGCGCTCGTCGTGGCCAGGCACAAGGCGATAGAGGAGTTCGTACCAAAACCCTACTGGAACGTCAACGCCCGGTTCGAGAAGGGCGCGGAGTTCACTGGCCATCACGTCAAGAACCCCTTCAATGAGGAGGCCAAGGCCGCGGAGGCCCTCGCCAACTGCAAGGGACAGGAGAAGGGGAGGGTGACCCGGTACGAGAAGAACGAGAAGGACGAGTATCCCCTCCCCCCGTTCAACACCACCATGCTCCTCATGGAGGCGAACAAGCTCGGCTTCACCGCCGCCAGGGCCATGAAGATCGCCGAGGACCTCTATACTGCCGGCTACATATCATATCCAAGGACGGACAACACCGTATACCCGACATCGCTCGGGCTGCGCCGCATCCTGGAGAAGCTCAAGGAGTCGGAAGACCTGAAGAAGGAGGCCGAGGAGCTCCTGCAGCAGGAGCACATAAGGCCGTCCCGGGGCAAGGTCCAGACGACCGATCACCCGCCTATCTATCCGACCGAGGCGGCGACGAGCAAGCAGCTGAAGGGGGAGAAGTGGGCAATATACGAGCTTGTGGCCCGGAGATTCATGGCCACCGTGGCCCCGCCGGCGAAGGCCCAGCTGTCGAGCGCGTCCATCGACGTCAACGGAGAGGTGTTCGACTCCAAGGGCTACAAGCTGCTCTTCCCCGGCTGGAAGAAGTACTATCCATATTTCAAGGTCAACGAGATCGATCTGCCAGAGCTTGTGGTGGGCGAGGACGTCGCGCTGAAGGAGGTATCTTCGGACAAGAAGATGACACAACCGCCGGCGCGCTACTCCCAGGGAAGCCTCATCCAGGAGATGGAGAGGCTCGCGCTGGGCACCAAGTCCACGAGGCACGACATCATCCAGAAGCTCTACGACCGCAAGTACGTGGAGGGCAACGACCTCATACCGACCGCCAGCGGCGTTGCGGTGGCCGAGGCGCTGATAAAGCACGCACAGATCGTCACCGACCCGAAGATGACCGCCCACCTGGAGCAGGACATGGACGACATCGCCAACGGGAAGGCCGCCCTGGACGAGGTCGTGGAAGAGTCGCAGGACATGCTCTCTGACATCCTGGATACGATGGAGGACCACCGCCAGCAGATCGGCGATGAGATCAGGAAGGCCATCGAGGAGCAGCACTACATGGGCAAGTGTCCCGATTGCGGCTCGGACCTCAAGGTGATAAGGGCCAAGTTCGGGAAGCCCTTCGTCGGCTGCTCCAGCTACCCCGACTGCAAGCGCATCTATCAGTATCCGCCGTCCGCGCTGGTCCAGGCGACCGGCGAGGTGTGCGAGGTGTGCAGATCCCCCATGGTCCGCGTCGTACGCCGCGGCCAGCCGCCACAGGTGCAATGTCTCGATCCGGCATGCGAGAGCAACCGGGAGAGGACGACCGTCGGCGTCTGCCCCAAGTGCGGCAAGGACCTCCGCGTCCTGTACTCGAGAGCGGGCAAGCGTTTCCTGGGCTGCTCCGGATATCCTGACTGCAAGCAGACCTATCCCCTTCCGCAGTTCGGCAAGTTCTCCGCTACCGGTGAGAAGTGCGAGCAGTGCGGAGCGCCTGTCCTCCAGATCTGGATGAGGGGGCAGTCGTGGAGGTCCTGCGCGGACATGGACTGTCCCTCCAAGAACAAGGAAAAGAAGGAGGGAGCGAAGAAGGCCGCTCCGAAGAAGAAGGCCACCGCGAGCAAGACGGCGGCGAAGGAGACGACCGCCAAGAAGACCGCGGTGAAGAAGGCCGCTGCCAAGAAACCGGCGACGAAGAGGTCGGCCAAGGCTGAACCCGCTCCCGCCCCCGCGACCACCCAGTGAGCCCGCTCCTCATTGACCTCCCAGGCAGTGGAAGGAATCCAGGGCGGTCTATCATCGCCGCTGCACCGCGCTCGTGGCCCGCCGTGCCCTGGCATCAAGGCCGGCATTCGTGAGATGGCCTTGGCTTCGAACCGATCAATGCTTCTTTCTATGCCATACGTCGTCAGCCAACGAATCGTACACTGAGTCCTTGTTCGCACCATCGGTCGCAACGGTCCTGCCCTCGATCAGCTCCCGGATGCGCTGCCTGCGCAACAGCCAGTAATGGATCCTCCATTCCCTTCCGTCGTACAGGGAGATCTCTTCCATCTCGGTGGTCAAGATCCCGCGGTCCTCGAGCATGTAGAAAAGGTCCCTGTCTACCGGCTCCAGGATGTTGTCGACCACCCGATCGCTGTGACCGAAGAAGTTGAGGATGCGATGGGCCATCTCCTTGGCCTGGTCGTTGGGCATCTCGTCCTCTTCGATGCTGTTCCTGATCGCGAGCGCCAGCTCATCCAGAGTAATGGCGTGGTGGTCAACTGGCGATTCCCTTGTTGCCATGTTCATCCCCATTGCCTGTCCCGAGCAAGGGCCAGGTGCTAAAAGACATTAAACTGGTGATGTCTATTTATATAAGTATGTTAACGCTCATTTATTGTTCTACACAGATTATTAGATGAACGATGCCAGACGATCCAACGGATTCTCCATAATCAGGGCGTTATAAGAACGTGTATAGGGAGACCATGAACGAGGTCGACCCTCCATAGGGGCATGATGGCCGTGATGAGTTCGCTGATCGGCGTTTCGACCAGAGGCCAGTATTGGTCGGATCTACTGGTCAGGATCCCATTAGCTATAATGTGCATCGGGTGGAGGGCTAGGCCTCTGGGAGCTCCCGATCGAGCAGTATCAGGGCGTCGTACATGCCGACCAGACCTACGACCCTGGACGTTGCCACCCCGATCTCAGGGTCCCTTGATAGGTTGCTCCATGTCGCCATCAACCTGGCGGTCCGGTCAGGGATCGTCCCTAGACCAATGATCAGATTCTTCCTAGTACCATAGGCTACCAGCTGCCTCATGAGCTCCTCGCTCTCTCTTACCCTGGTGAGCTGAGGTTTGATCTCTTCAGTAACAATATCGACCGCTTTTCGAAAAACCGCGATGCTCACAGTTTCCATTATCCTGCTACGCGTTAGCTTCCCCGGCAGCACAATGCCGTCTGGGACGGTCCCCCTCTCAGACGAAACGATCATGCTTCTCAGCATGGCAAGGTTCGATGCTATGGGCACTTTGCTCTTCGCCATCAGCTCCTCCATCCTCACCAGCCATTCTTTTACCGATGGGGGGAAGGCCCTATCATGCCGATCATACATGTCCACCATGGAGGGGGCTTGCAGGAGAAGTTCCTGAACCACGTCCAATGAGGGGATGTTCATTGTGCTCGCCTATTCGGGAACCAGACGGCTTTTCATCCCGCCCTTTGTGTCGATCCTTGTTATCTCGAACCCATCCTCCGACATGGTGATGTGGAGGGTCACGAGGTTCTCGAGTGGGCCTGCCTGCATCACCTCTGCCGTCGTGGCCTTGACACTTAGCCGGGGAGGCTGAACAGATAGTCCTACGGCCTTCGCCCTAACCGCCGGTACGAGCTCATCGGAGAACCTCTGCGCAGACTCCTCATCAGGCAACCACCCAGTTTCCTTGAGGTAGGACAAAGCGGTGGATGAGGCTTCATCCGCTATGCCAACGACACCGACCGACACCTCTACCGGTTGTTCAGACCTCGCCATGGTGTTGGTTATACGGTTGACCAGTTCGTTCTTCTCATCCCCGCTCAGGCCCAGTTTGAACTTCCGCATTTTTGTTTCCACGGTTTGCTGGATCCCTTTCTTCAGATCGTCTTTTGACACTCCTCCTCTTGGTGAGAGGTGCCCTTTAGGTTCCTCGATCTTATCTATGATTACCGGGACCGCGAGCTCTATCGTCGGAAGCCTGAAATGAGGTACCGGGAAATGTTGCAGGATCGGGTCGGCATCGTAATAGTCGGCGATCCTCTTAGTCTCCAGGTCAACCTGATGCCTCGCGATTATCAGCTCTGATGCGATCGTTCCGACCAGATCTCCAAGATATGGCATGTCGACCACTCGTCCTGTCCTACCATGATTTTCATTGGGGCGACTGCTTGATCAGGGCTAAGGTCATCCTCAGCTCGAGTGGGGCTTGTCCTGCATCGACCCCTCCAGCATCGTCAATAGCCTCTCCAGACCTGCTGGCATCTCATCCTGCACCGCCCGAACATGGATTGCCATCGAATAGGTACGTTCCACGTTCGAGCCGGACTCCGTGTTCCTCTTGTAGGAGACCGATACATTGAGCTTCGCACTTGCTGTCAGCCATCCAGCCTTTGCCTCAAGGCTTGAGGATATGTCAAGCTCGCTGGTGGTTTTCGAATATTCCATCGAGTTGATCTTGGCATTGAAATCGATCGTTGTCTCTTCGATCCTTATGAAGGGTATCGGGAGCATGGTGAGTATTGGCACCCGGAGATCGAACGTGCCGTACTTCGGATCGGTGCCCTTCTGTTCGGGATGGTCTGCCGGTGGCGGGACATATGGCGTTATCATCTTTGTGTAGGTGAAATCCACATACACCGGTTCAATGTCCGTTTCTGTTGCACCGGATTTATCGGATTTCTTGAACCCTACGGCCTTTATGAAGTTCACAGAGCTCAAGGCTGCTTGAGCCTGTGCGTTCACCACAGCCGTTAGGGGCCCGCCGATCATAGACGCGAAGTCTATGCTAGATAGCTCTGTTCCTGGGTCAACCATTCTCTCCACCCCATGTTAGACTTTTCTATATTTCTAGAACGTCCTCTATTTAATAGTGATTATAGCATGCTACTTTCTTTTAATTTCAAAATAATTCTTATGACCTCGGTAGGGGGGACAGACAGACCATGGACATCTGGGGGCAGAATCCGAGGACAAGGTCCTAATGCTGGTGCCGGTCCCCCTGGGAGATCGAAGGGTAGTTAGAACCGCTGAGATACTTCCTCCCCATCCGCGACGCCCGTCGCGGAGAATTTTGAGAACGGTCCACAGGTCATCGGTTAATAAAAATCGAAGGAGGCCCTGTACTGGAAAATATATGCTCTTTTTAAGGCATCTATGATCTCGATCGATCACCCATTCAGGTCTGCAACATACAATAATGAACTCGAGATTCTAGAGTAGAGACATCCTATCGTGCAGGTGAGAGATGGTGTCCAAGGAAAGGGCTGCGCTGCTGTGGGAGCAGTGGGTGATGGGGTTGAGCCCCGCTCTGTTCATGGAGAGGGCACAAGACCTGGCCTTGAACCTAGGTGCCTGGTGGACCACTCCCAGGAAGGCCGTCCAGTGGTACTTGGATCACCTGGACGACATATTCGGCCCTGGATCTTCGGACCAGGCCCCCGAGGACCTGGAGGATGCCCTGGTGCAACACATCAAGGATGAGCTTGGGGTGGATGATGATTCGCCTTGGCATGTAGCGGCTTGAGATAAGGCCGAGCGTGACCTTGCCAGCACATTGTCAGATGAGAAGAAGTGTGTCGTGGGCCCAGATCTCTTCGGGCCCACCATTCAGATGGATGGTGGAGAAAGGCGACGATCAGTGGTGATCGTGCTCATTCTCATGGTCGTGATGGTGCTCGTGCTCATGATCATGCTCATGAGCGTGGCCGTGCCCGTCATCACCATGCGCGTGCTCGTGCTTCTCCAGGTCCTCCAGGGTCAGGTGGCCACCGGGCACCGAAAGCTCCTGGCGGACCAGGGGATCGACGATCTCCTGTATCTTGGACCTCTTGAGACCATACAGCAGGACGTTGATGATGACGTCCATCTCCTTGATGCCTTCCTGGAGCTCTCCCCTGGTGTGCGGCTGCCCGGAAGCGTCGACCACGCTGACCGCCAGGAATCCCTTTCCTCCGGTCTCCACGATGCACTTTATGTGGCCGATGAGGTCAGCTCCCTCGTTCATGCATTCGAGCGCGATCTTGGTCAGCAGGCCTTCTATCCTGCGGGTCATCTCGGCGGATGACGTCCCATTATGAAGGTGCACGTCCGCTCCGACGGCGTAGGCTGCGAAATCTGGAGTTATCATCACATCACCATCGCATCGACGACCTTGTCCATGTTGGTACCTTCGGTCGCGGATATCGGGATGATGGGCTTTGAGCCGTTGATGTCCCTCAGAACGCCGGCCATCCTGTCGATCTCCGAAGCGCTCACGGCATCCATCTTGTTGAGCAGTATGAGATCGGCAGAGCTGACCTGGTTCGTGAGAGGGCGACCCAGGGCCTTGAGGATCACGTCAAAGCGGGAGGCGTCGACGATGACGGCGGACCTGATGCTAAGCCCATCGCCGTCGTACGTGTCCATGGCGCGAACGATGGCCGAGGGGTCAGCGACACCGGTCGGCTCGATCACCACGAGGTCCGGAGCGATCTGGTTCTCGATATCCTTCACCGTCTGCAGCAGATCGGCCCCCAGCGTGCAGCAGATGCAACCGCTGGCGAGCTCCTTGACGTTCAGGCCATACTTGCTCATGACCTTGCCGTCGATGCCCACGGTCCCGAAGTCGTTCACGATGATCACGACCTTCTTTCCGGTCCGTTCGATGATGCGGCTAATGACGGAAAGAACCAACGTGGTCTTGCCAGAGCCCAGAAAACCAGCGACGATGAGCATCTCCATGTTACAGCACCTAGCTATATTGCGATTCGGGGAACGGTATTTAACGATATATCCGAAACGGTCGTCGACTACCTGAGCTTCGATAAATGGTAACGCAGCCCGTTGGGGAAGGCGGAGCACAAATGATCCTCTTCCTGCACCTCATCGTCCAGTCCCTGAAAGTGCCGGTCAAGCGCTTCCTTCTCCTCGGCGATGCGGCGGTTGCGGCACCTGGAGCACTCTACCCGCTTTCCCAGATCATGCTTTCTGCGGACAATGTCCGTATCCAGGTCGGCGATGGCGCCACAGCCGCACAGGGCCTTGTTCATCAAGTTCGGACCAAACATGAGCTCTACCTCTAGCAATGCTTGATCCCATCGGATCGACCCTCGGCAATCCCATCCCGTCCTATCGGACGTCTACTTACCTTGATGATCCTATGAGAGATGCATAGCCTTAGCTAATGACCTTTATTTGATAGGGGAATATTTTTAAAGGACCTGCTCCCACGGCCGAGGGTTCCCCCCACACGGCCTATGGTTCATAACAGGTTCTATAGGCAAGAACTAGAGGTCAGGCTTAAAGATTTCCTTAACAGGTTAGAACCTAAGATTTCATAAAAAGCATATGCTGGCCATTCTGGATGGTGATACGATCGATATCAATTATCATACCGATGGAAAGATCAACATCGGAGGGAGGCTCAGGCCTTCCCGCCGTTCTCCGGAAGGTCGTCCCGAGGGCGGTAGGGGAACACCTCGACATCCACCGGTATGCCGTTCCTCACGCTCTGCGTGACGATGCAGAAGTCCTCGAAGAGCGAGCGACAGCGCTTGAACTTCTCATCGTCGGCCACCTGGGGGAACATCTTCACCGACATGTGGGTTATGCGCAAGCGGCCTTTCTCGTTCCTCCCCAGGGTGGTGGAGACCTCGGCGCATATCTTGGGCAGCTCGGAGCGGGACCTCTCCATACAGAAGACGAGCGAAGCGCACAGGCAGTTGCCGACCGCGGCCGCCAGGAGCTTTCCGGCGTTGGGGTGCTCCCCCGTCCCCAGGGGGGCGGGCTCGTCCATCACAATGTCCTCTATCTTGTCGTTGTTGAAGGACACCCGGAACCTGTAGTGCTCCTCCCTCGTTATCTTGGTCAGGAACTCGGTCTCTTCCACCTAGGGCATCTCCATTTTCTGCAGTTGCCTCAGCACGTCTGCGCGTATATCGCTCGCGGACCTCTCCGGCACCAGCCGGCGTCCCTTCTCCATCAGCTTGGTGTACGCCGGCACCATCTCCTCCCCGCACTTGGCGCAGCAGGGGACCTCGTCAGCGCTGGCCGATACCTCATAGGTAAAGCAGTCAGGGCAGTGGTAAAGGTTCTTGCGACCTCCGAACTTGCCGCGCTTGGCCACTGGCCTGTCCCCGATCGCCACGATGTCCAGCGCGAAGTCGACGGTAGGCGCGTTGGATATGCTCGTTCCCACACCGAAGCCGTCCGCTCCAGCTTGGGCGAGGCTCGCAAGCGTCTTCTCGTCCAGGCCTCCGGACACGAAGATGCTGACGTTCTTGAACCCACGGAGGTCCAGCTCCCATCGGACCTCCCTGATGAGCTCGGTGAACGAGCCACGGCGGGAGCCTGGGGTGTCGAGGCGGACCCCGGCGAGGTCCTTGACGGCCTCGCAGGCGGCGATGGCCTCGGTCTTCTCATCGGAGTACGTGTCAACGAGCACCGTTCTGGGAACGCTCGGCTCCACGATCTCGTCGAAGGCCTTGAACGCCTTGATGGAGTCGCCCATCATGATGATGAGCGCGTGAGGCATGGTGCCTTCCGGGGGCTTCCCGATCGTCTCCGCTCCCATCAGGGAGGACACCGCGTCGCACCCACCGATGAACGAGGAGCGGTCCAGCATCGGTGATATCGCCGGATGCGTCCTCCGGATCCCGAAGGCGATCATGGGGTGGTCACCAGCGGCCTTGCGGCACCGCGCCGCCATGGTCGCCACGCCGGTGGAGTGGCACAGGAAGCCGAGCAGGGGGGTCTCGAAGATGCAATACTCCGAGTACGGGCCTTCGATGTTGAGCACGGGGAGCTTCACTCCGCTCTGGGTGCGGGAGGGGAAGATCGTTCCCTCCGGAAGCCCCCAGATGTCCACGTTCTTTCCCTCCATGAGGCGGAGGGCCTCTTCCATCCCGGTGAGCACGGCCCACGGCCACTCCCTAGGGAGCTTGGCCACCGTCATCTCGGCAAGGGCGATGTTATCAGCAAGTCCCTTGGCCTTGAGGATCTCCATGGTCCTGACGAAATAGATGTCAGTTGTACGTCCATTCTGGATGTCCTCATCGGAAGCGGTGAAGAACCGCTTCCCCTCCTTCCGTTCCATGTCCTTGGTCCCTCGGAGTGCCGTGAACGGTTCCTATCTGTTTAATGATTGCCTTACGGTGAAGACCCCATCACGACGGTCGGAACGCAGAGCGCCCGGCGTACCTCGCCCGTTCGCCTAGGCGCTCCTCGATCCTCAGCAGGCGGTTGTACTTGGCCGTCCTCTCCCCCCTGGCGGGAGCGCCGGTCTTGATCTGGCCGCACCCGAGCGCCACGGCGATGTCGGCGATGGAGGTATCCTCGGACTCACCGGAGCGGTGGCTGACCATGACCGCGTACTTGGAGCGCTGTGCAAGCGCGGCCGCGTCCATGGCCTCCGAGACCGTGCCGATCTGGTTGACCTTTAACAGTAGAGCGTTCCCGGCCTTGGCCTCGATGCCGATGCGCAGCCTCTCGGGGTTGGTTACGAACAGGTCATCGCCCACGAGCTGTAGCTTCTTGCCCATCTTGGCGGTCATCTCCGCCATGGTCTTGAAGTCGTCCTCCATGAACGGGTCCTCGAGGCTGATGAGCGGATAGCGGGCCTTGAGGTCAGCGTAGAAGTCGATGAGCTCACCGGGGCTCAGCCGCTTGCCGTCGACGTTATAGACGCCGTCCTCGTAGAACTCCGAGGCCGCCGCGTCCATTGCCAGGCAGACGTCCTTTCCCGGGACGAAGCCCGCGGCCTCGATGGCCTTCACGATAACGTCCAGCGCCTGGTCGGTGGTGTCCACGGGAGGGGCGAACCCGCCCTCGTCCCCGATGTTGACCGCGCCGACCCCGTAGGCCTCCTTCAGCTTCTTCTTCAGGGAGTGGTACACCTCGGTACCGGTGCGCAGCGCCTCAGCGAAGGTCGGGGCCCCGACCGGAGAGACCATGAACTCCTGGATGCGCAACTTGGTGCCGGCGTGCTTCCCTCCGTTGAGGATGTTCATCATCGGCACGGGGAGCATGTGGCTGCCGGCCTGAAGATGCTCGTGGAGCGGCATTCCCCTCACCTCGGCGCCTGCCCTGGCGACGGCAAGGGAGACCGCGACCGTTGCGTTGGCGCCCAGCTTGGACTTGTTGGGCGTACCGTCCAGCTCTATCATCCGGAGGTCCACGGCCCTGAGATCGGTGACGTCCATGCCTATCAGCTGGGGGGCGATGACCTCTCTCACGCCCTTGACGACATTTGCCACACCCTTGCCGCCGTACCTCTTGCCCCCGTCCCTCAGCTCGAGGGCCTCGTGCGAACCGGTCGACGCTCCGGAAGGAGCGATCGCGGTGACCGTCACCTTTCCGGCCTCGACCTCTGCCTCTACCGTCGGATTGCCTCTGGAATCAAGGACCTCCCGGGCCCACACACGAGTGATCTTGGACGACATGATATTCCCTGCATCCATTGATGCGAGAGGGGATATGAGCAGACCCTACTTAATCCCGATGAGCTCACCGGGCGATCTTGACCGGGGGGCGGACGTCTCCCTCGATGGTCTCCATGTTCCGCTCCAGAAGCGCCATCTCCCTCACGTCCAAAGCTCTCGGGTCGACCGAGATGATCAGACGGGACCTGTACTCCATGACCACCTCGGTTATGCGGTGGATCATCTTGAGCACCTTGTCGAAGCCGTTGTTGACGATGAGGAACTCGATCCCATCGATCATCACCACGCTGTCGTCCGACTTCTCGATGAACCGGATCACGGTGTCGCCCAATATGCCGATGTTGGCGGGGTTGACGTACACCTTGCCGAGCTGGTTGCTGAGCCAGATGATCGGCGTTTCATCGAGCGCCCATTCCTGCCGCACGGTCGCCGGGTACTGCCTCGTGATGCACAGTCCCTGTATGTTGTGGGTGACCTGGTCGGTGAAGATATCGAAGGACTTGACCGCCTTCTGCTCCTTGACCAGGTAGCTCAGGCCGGGCCGGAGCTCGTATTTCTTGGCCACCCTGGTGGCCCTCTCCTTCCCCTCGGACCCCTCGCCCTTCTTCTTACCGCTGAACAGCGAGAACAGGCGGGGCTCCTCCTTCGGCTGTGCTTCCACCGGTGCCGAGGGCTTCTCCTCCAGCACCGACTTCAGGCGGTCGGACAGGTCCTTGTTGTTGAACGGCTTCCTGATGTAGCCGGACACCACGTCCTGGAGACCGAAGATGTCGGTCCCCACATCAGTGGTGGCGGTCAGCATCATGACCTTGGTCTTGGCGGTTATCCCCTCCTCCTTCAGCTTCCGGAGGACCGTCCAGCCGTCCATGTCCGGCATGTTGATGTCCAGGAGTATCAGGTCAGGATGCTCGGCGGCCGCCTTCTCCAGCGCCTCCTTCCCTCCGGAGGCGATGCATGGGTCGAAGCCTGCACCGGAGACCAGTTCTGATACTATGTCCAGGATGGCTGGGTTATCGTCAACTATCAGAACCTTCTTGATACCTAATGCCTCCTGGATTGCTATTGACGTCAAAGCGATAAGCTTGGTTAAAAATCTATCCCTTCCAATTAGGAAAGATATTAATTGGGGAAGGGTGTGGTCGGGAGGCTTGGACCTCCACGAAAAATAGCCAGGGGAAGGATCACGCCTTCCTGCTTTCCTTGGCCTTCTGGCGAAGACCTTCGTACCCGCACTTGCGGCAGCGCGTTGCTCTCGGCGCATTGCGCGCGTCGCACTTCATGCAGACCTTCTTGTTAAGAAGCCTCTCATCAGCTTCCTTGAAACGTGCCATCTAAATCCTCTTCCGTGATGAATATGAAGGTCCTATAAATAAATTGGCAACCACCAAGATCAGTCAGCACTGTCTCCGCGGTGCTCTCCGACCAGCACCATGTATGCGAGCAGCGACTCGAGCTGGATGCGCTCGTTCGATCCCTCGACGATGCGGAACTCCGTCTCTCCGGTGCGGTCGATCAGCTTCACCTTCTCATAGTCCGGTATATCGAGGTCGAATATCGTGCGGTGTATCTGCTTGATGATATCCTCGCCCGACAGCCCGTAGGATATCATGATCTCGTCAAGGCGGTTACGAGCGGCTATGAAATCACCGGTTATCGCTGTCTGGAGGAGCTCCCTGACCTCTTCCGGTCTTGCCGTCCCGGTGGTGTGGTAGACGAGGTCCACATTGATCTTATCGCCCAGCGACGCGGCCACCTGAAGGGAGTTGACGGCTTTCCTCATGTCCCCCTGGGACACGTGCACGAGCGCGTCCAGCGCATCATCGGTTATGCTGATTGCCTCAAGGGACGCGATATGCGTCAGGTAGTTGCGGACATCCTCAGCCCTCAGGGGGCGGAAGCGGAACACCGCGCATCTCGACTGGATGGGCTCGATGATCTTTGAACTATAGTTACAATTGTGAGATACTATTCCGTTCGCAATGAAGTTGTGATTGTTCAGGCAGCCTATGTCACGCACGTCGTCGCACTCTATCTCTCTCTTGCCGATGATTTCGTTCAAGACAAGCTCGGTCCCTGGAATATCGTACCGTTGCTCCCACTCCGAGTAACCCATGAAGCTTCTTGGCAGGTGCACTGGTTTGC
This sequence comes from uncultured Methanomassiliicoccus sp., assembly GCA_964426205.1. Lineage (GTDB taxonomy): Archaea > Thermoplasmatota > Thermoplasmata > Methanomassiliicoccales > Methanomassiliicoccaceae > UBA6. The sequence continues at coordinate 64,185 of CAYRPG010000005.1, forward strand.
CTTGGTTCACATGGATAACGAAATCCACGCTGCATCCATTTCTTCTCGAGATCTCACGCAGCGAGCGTTTACCGATCTCAAGCATTATTTGCGATGCTTTATTCTCCTGTTGCTCGAGAACGAATTGCTTGTGCTTTAGATACTCTCCAGCGAGTTGTGCTTTTTTCATCCTGTTCTTTTCATACGCGTACCCTACCTTCTTGAAAAAGGCCAGCATGTTCTCGTTCGAGGAGTTTAGCACTAAGCTGAAGACAATCGGTACTTTTCTGTCCTTCTTCCTTGAGTATCCTGTCGATCTTTCCTCGATGTAGCTTTTTATGTCAAATTGAGCTAGAAGGTCCCTCATTTGCTCAAAGAAGGTCAATGCCTCAGCCCTTAACTCGGGCACCTTTTGCTGTCTGAACGATATCGCATTGAATGATTTCCTACCATCATGCGCAGGCGAGTCCGCCTCGCATCCGAACAACGAGCGCAGGAATTCCCTCTTGACGAAACGGGTCCCATTGGCCACCCACGAGGGAATCGAGAAGCTCGTTGTTACCTTGTCACCGATCGGCGCCCCGAGGTACTCGCAGAGGAGAGCGAATGGTAGCGAGTCCACGTGGAACCAGGTTGTTGTCCCGACCAAGCGCCTTTGTGCTAGCTTATGGTCGATCCTCTTACTGTAGATATCCGAGCTTTTTATATGGAGGATCTCAAGGTCTTTTTTAACAGCATTCAGAGTGTCTTCGTTCCCCGTGAAAATTAGCCTTCTGCTCTTCCTCGTTACATGACCATCGCCCATTAAAAAGGCCACTATCCTGGCTAATGCGCCGATATGCTCGTCAGAATATGAGAGAGGAAGCAGTCCCTTCTGGGCCAATTCGTTGATGACCCTGTCCACAGTGCCCTTTGGAATATCCCTTCTCTTTATGTGTCTCTCGACTGTGGCAAACGCGACCTCTATCCCAAATTCCTTTTTGATCGCATTCTGTATGTCCCCTATGTTCCTTATCGAATGATGCGGCCCGATAGCCCTGAAATTATGGGTCTTTTTGTCAACTGTCCTTTCGACAGCCCCTTTTTGTTCTATGCTCCTCAATAATTGGCAAGTTCGGACCCTGCTAAGGTTGAGAGCGTTCTGTACCTCTTCCCGTGATGCTTTTCCCCTTGAGCTTATATAGTCATATGCTTCCTTCTCACGAACGGTGAGTCCCTTTCCCTGGGTGACGAGGGAGTGCAGCTCCCTGATCCTTTTTATTACGTTATCCTTCTGGACGGTCGTCATCCCCTTGAACGCCCCGTTGTCATTGGCGCGCTCCAGCTCCACTTCTGAGATGAATTTTTTAAAGTCCTCTGGATCGACCACTTGCCTCAGGTCGTCCTCAAATGGTGTCCCTTCGAGGTTTGGGTAAACTACGACCTCCGTCCCCAGAGCTATCTCGCCTGCTTTAGTCCAACCATCCTTGGTCAGAATAGGATGATCCTCAGTAACCTTGAGGATTCTGCCATTCATCGTGGTAAGCTCATATACTTTTTTACCATTGGCGGAGGGGTTCATCTGCATACCGAACAGGACCAGGTCGTTCTCCAGACCTCTCGTTCCTTCGTTGACCCCGAGAGTGTTCTTTATCTCCCTGTTCTCAAACCTCCGCATGAAGTCGGCTATCGATATCTCCCTGTCCTCTGAGAGAAGGATCTTTGTGTCTGGTGTAACGCACGATAGAATGAATCTGCAGGTCTTGCTGTACTTCTCCATCGTTCGCCTCAATGCTGCCTGCGCGTCACCGGTTAGAGCGTCGGCCTCGTCCAGGAAAATGATCTTGAAACCGGCGCCCCCGATGGGCGCCGTCCTTGCGAAATCCTTTATCTTGCCACGGACCACATCGATGCCCCTCTCGTCCGACGCGTTCAGCTCGTTGAAGTTGCCCCTCCAGTTCTCCCCGAAGAGCTCCCTGGCCAGAGCGATGGCGGAGGTGGTCTTACCGGTGCCGGCCGGACCAGCGAACATCAGGTGGGGAAGGTTCTTCGCCTGAACGTAGGACTCCAGGCGGTCCACGATGTCCTTCTGTCCGACGATCTCCTTAAGCGTCCTCGGCCGGTACTTCTCTATCCAAATCTCATTCATCTAAGCTCGGCCCGAGCAAAGGTGGTGGGGTCAATTAAAGGTTTTGACCACACACACGCGGGACCTTCCAGCATCACAGCGCCTCCCGCTGAGATAAAATAATAAAAAAACACAAGGTTTCGCCCTAATTGACCATTTCCGCTTTCGAGATTGAAGAAAATGAACAGACTGGCTACGTCCTCGGAGGTCGGATTTTTATCAGTAGTATTATTAATCAAGGCGATTAATACCCCCTAACAAGTGGAGGAAGAGCAATGAACTGTCCGAACTGTGGAAAGGATTCGGCTCCAGGCGCAAAGTTCTGCGAGAGCTGCGGAACCGCGCTGCCGGCCGATCAGACCGCGCAGGCAGCAGGCCAGCAATATGCACAAGCACCGCCCCAGCAGGCTCCGCCGTATGGCCAGCCTCAGTACGGGCAGCCTCAGCAGTATGGGCAACCCCAGCCCTATGGTCAGCCTCAGCAGTATGGGCAACCGATGTACGCGCCCGTACCGCTCAAGAACGCCGGGCTCGCCGCCGTGCTGGCATTCCTGTGGGCTGGACTGGGACACATATACCTGGGAATGATCACCAAGGGCATACTGTACATGATCCTGTACGTCGTGTTCCTGGTCATCGGAGTGCTGACCTTCATCGGGCTCATCATCCCCCTGGTGTTCTGGATCTGGCAGATCTATGATGTCTATAAGCTGGCGAACCAGTACAACTCCGCCGTCCAGCAGACCGGTCGGGCCCCCTGGTAAATCTTTTCCCTTCCCATTTTTATTATCATCCCAGCGAGCTTTTATTACGCACAACTGAATAGATGATTGAGGCGGCCACGGCCGCTGTAGGAGGAAAAAGAATGTACTGTCCAAATTGCGGGACCGAGCTGCCCGATAATTCGATGTTCTGCGCGAACTGCGGAGCGAAGCTTGGACCGGGAGGCAACGCGCCCGTCTACCCGGCCCCACCGTACCCGGGCCAGCAGTATGGAGCCTATATGCCCCAGCAGAAGAACGAGATCATATCGATCGTACTGGCGTTCTTCGTCCCCGGGCTGGGCCACATCTACCTGGGTAAGTTCATGAGAGGGATCATGTTCCTGGCGAGCTACATCGCCCTCAGCGCGATATCGGCCTTCATAGTGATCAACGCCGTGGGCGACCTGAGCATGATGAGCGATCCCAATGCCATGATGAACCTCAGCAGCGGGACCTGGACCGCGATCATCTTGGTCAGCATGATAAGCTTCATCATCTGGATCGTGAACCTGGTCGATGTGTACCTGCAGACCAAGAAGTACAACGAGGCCATCCGCCTGACCGGAAAGGCCCCGTGGTGAGCTGTCAGAGATCTAACGACGCCCTCCGGGACAGGGGCCGTCCGACCTTGGTCCGAGAGGTCGGACTGGCCTCGCAATTATTATTAGCATCGTCCATTATGCTCGGCCGATATGGCCTTCATAGACCCCAATCAATTGTTCTACGCCGCGACGCTGCTGTTCTTCATCTTCGATCCGTTCGCCAGCGTTCCGGTGTTCATAGCAATGACCAAGGGGTACTCCGAGGAGGCCCTGGTCTCCTGTGCCAACAGGGCGGTCGCTGTGGCGGCCATCCTGTTCGTCATCTTCGTGCTGATAGGGGAGCAGCTGCTCAGCGTGTTCGGCATCACCGTCGACGGGTTCCGGATGGCCGGAGGCCTAGTCCTCCTGCTCATGTCGATGGAGATCATATTCGGGCTGAGCCTCGTCCGGTCGGGCGACCAGAACGTGGCCTGGGTCATCATCGCCACCCCCATACTGACCGGACCGGGGGTCATCACCACGGCGATCATACTCACCACCGAGTTCGACCCCCTGACCGTCCTGATGGCGGGCAGCTTCTCGCTCATCATCACCTGGTTCCTGATGCGCAACGCCCACCGGGTCACCAGGGTAGTGGGCACGCAGGTGATCGACATCTTCTCCAAGGTGGTCGGCCTGCTGATCGCCGCCATGGCCATAGAGTACATCTTCAACGGAGCGATGGGCTGGATCACCCACTACTCGGCATCCATGATGCCGCTGGTCCCCGGCCTGTTGTGAAAGGCAAGCCTTAATACCGTCCGCAGCGGTGGCCGCGTCCATGGTCCAGTGCTCCAAGTGCGGGCGGGCCGCGGTGACCTACATCAGGTACAACGGCAGCCACCTGTGCTCCGCTCACTTCCAGGAATACGTAGAGAGGAGAGTGAAGAAGGAGCTGCGGTACCAGTTCGATCTCGATAGGAACAAGCATATCGCCGTCGCCGTCTCGGGGGGGAAGGACAGCTGCGCCGCGCTTCTTCTCGTGCACGACATCCTGTCCGAGCGCAGGGACGTCACCATCTCGGCGATCACCGTCGACGAGGGCATCGCCGGATACCGTCCGGAGGCCATGGAGAAGGCCAGAAGGCTGAGCGCCCGCCTGGGGGTGGAGCATCACGTCGTCTCCTTCCGGGACAGGGTCGGGCACACCATGGACGATATCTCCGGCCGGCTAGGTCACCGGACGCCCTGCGCCTACTGCGGGGTCTTCCGCCGCCAGTGCATGAACGGCGAGGCCAGAAGGATCGGGGCCAACGTGCTGGCCACCGGCCACAACCTTGACGATGTTGCGCAGGCGGCCCTCATGAACTTCACCCGGGGGGACGTCGAGAGGCTGGCAAGGATGGGGCCGCACGTGAAGGTCCAACCGGGCCTCGTGCCCCGCATCCTGCCCCTTCGCTCCATCCCAGAGAAGGAGGTGTACCTCTACGCCATGCTCCAGGAGATCGATTTCGCCGATTCCACCTGTCCCTACTGGGAGGCGGCCATGCGCAACGAGTACCGGGACATCATCGACGGCATGGAGTCGAGGTCCCCCGGGACCAAGCACTCTATACTCGCCAGCTATGATGCCCTGCGGCCGGTCCTCCAGGAGAAGTACCCCCAGACGAGCCTGCGCCTGTGCGAGTGCGGGGAGCCGTCGCCGCGGGGGAGGTGCATGGCCTGCACCATGAAGGAGGAGCTGGAGCGAAGGTTCGGGGACAGGGGCAACGGGCAGGACCCGGCGTGAACGGTCGGCGGCGATACGCTTCCGCCCGATGCTTCCCGGCCGCCTACCTTGCGGGGTACAGGTCCGATATGCCCAGCTCGACCGAGCGCTGCTGGACGGCCTCGCGGACCTCGGGGGACATCTCGATCTCGTCCGGCCATTCTCTCGCGTGACCGTCGGCCACCCCCTTCTTGGAGGCGTCGATGGACACAGACGTGTCGGTCAGCCTGATGTCCCTCTGGGGGTCCACGTTGTTGAAGAACTTCCATAGGCACAGCGAATCGTCGCGCAGATCGATGTCGTCGTAGAGCACGAACGCTCCCTCTCCCACCAGCTCCCGGCAGGACGCCAGCGGCCCGAGGAAGTGCATGGTCCCCCGGCCCGCCTTGCGCATGCCGATCAGGATGAGGGGGGTCCTCCGCTCCGTCCCCACCCTCCGGCAAGAGACGATGTCCCTGTCCAGGCCCCTCAGGATCTCGAGGACCTCGGTCTCCGACAGCCTGGGAGAGAAGCGCCCGCGCCCGCGGGGGGTCTCGTCCGTCAGCCGGGCGGTGGCATCGATGCCCAGCTTCCCTCCGAACAGGGGCCTGGGGGCCGAGTGGTCGAGGACGTCCAGAACGCCCTCCGTCACCTGGAGGTCGGACCACGGGTCGATGGTGTCCAGCAGATGGCCGAAGACGTCCCCGGGCACCTTGAGCGAGACGTCGGAGTCCACTACGGCGATCATCTTGGCGAAGCTCATCTGTCCGGAGCCCCACAGGGCGTTCATGACCTTGCGGGCATGAAGGGGATACTCCTTCCTTATCGAAACGACGACGATGTTGTGGAATACGCCCTCCCAGGGCATCCACTGGTCGACCACCTCAGGCACCACGATGCGCAGGGGCGGAAGGAATATCCTCTCGGTGGCCTTGGCCAGGTAGCAGTCCTCCATCGGCGGCCTTCCCACCACCGTGGCCGGATAGATGGCGTCCCTGCGGTGCGTGATCGCCGTCACGTGGAACACCGGATATTCACCCTTCAGCGAGTAGTAGCCAGTATGGTCGCCGAAGGGGCCCTCGGTCCTCATCTCCTGCGGGTCGACGTAACCTTCCAGTACGAACTCCGCGGTCGCGGGCACCTCGATGTCGACGGTCCTGCACTTCACAAGGTCCACCGGTGCTCCCCGGATGAAGCCCGCCAGCAGCATCTCGTCCAGGCCCTGGGGCATGGGGGCGGTGGCCGCGTAGGTGATCGCAGGCGCGGTCCCGATGGCCACCGCCACCTCCATCCTCCTCCCCTCCTTCTTATACCCCATGTAGTTGTGGCTCCCGTCCTTGTGGACGTGCCAGTGCATGCCCGTGGTGTTGCGGCCGTAGACCTGCAGGCGATACATGCCCACGTTCCTCCTCCCGTCCATGCTCTTGGTGAAGACCACCGGGAGGGTCACGAAGCGCCCGCCGTCCTGGGGCCAGCACTTGAGGACCGGGATCTTGCCGAGGTCCACCTCGTCGCCCTGCAGGACAACCTCCTGGCAGGGCGGGCGCGATGATCTCTTTACGCGCGGGATGCACTTCGCTAGGCCCATCAGCTCGGGCAGGGTGCCCACCTTGCCCATGAAGGTGGAGGGCATCTGCATCTCCAGCAGACCGGAGATCCTGGCCGCCAGCGTGTCCAGCGAATCGGTCTCCAGCGCCAGCGCCATCCTTCCCTCGCTGCCGAAGGCGTTGGTGAGAACGGGGAACTCGCTGCCGCGGACCTTCTCGAACAGCAGCGCCTTGCCTCCGCCCGGGCTCTTGGACATGCGGTCCGTGATCTCGGTGATCTCCAGCTCGGCCGATACCTCGCCCTTGATCCTCCGCAGCTCCCCCTTGCTCTCGAGGAGGTCGACGAACTCGTGCAGGTCCCTGTAGGTCATGAGGACCCCTTCTCCAGCACATAGATGTGGCAGGCCCCGAGCGTCAGCTCCCTTGACCTCAGGACGTGGAGACCACGGGCCTCCATCATGCCCTCCAGGACCTTCGGAGCTGGGAAGGTGATGATCGAGTCGCAGAGGTAACGGTACGAGGAAGCATCACCTTTCTGCATCCTCACCACCATGGGCATCACCCTGGTCAGGTAGAGAAGGAACGCCTCCTTCACGACCGGGAACCGGGGCACAGACATCTCCACCACCGCCAGGCGGCCCCCCGGGCGGAGGATGCGATGGACCTCGCCGAGGAAGCGGTCGATGTCCACCATGTTGCGGATGCCGAAGGCGACCATCGCCCGATCGAACGAACCGTCCTTGAAGGGCATGCGGAGGGCATCGCCCTGGAGCACCGAGTACGGATCTTCGCCGACCTTCGCTCTCCACTTGTCCAGCGCGGTCCGCAACATGTTCTTCGAGAGATCGACCCCGACGATCTGGCAATCCTTCATCGAGATGGCCTGCAGGGCCATATCCCCCGTCCCGGTGGCTATGTCCAGGACCCGGTCGCCCTGCTGGATGTCCAGCTCCATCAGGGTCTCCCTCCTCCACCATCGATCGATGGACGCGGACATGATGAGGTTGAGCCGGTCATAGGTCGGGGTGATGTCATCGAACATACCCTCGATGCGGGCCGGCCTCTTGTCAAGCTCCTTCCTTATGCTGGCATGTTCGCTCATCACAGTCCCCTCGTTCTCTTCGCAAGTGTTGGCACGGTCCGGTCTCATATCAGGAAGGCCCCCAGGGCCACGGCGACGAACACCATGATGGATATCACGCTGTTGACATCGAAGAACGCGACGTTTATCTTTGAAAGGTCCGACGGCCTGACCAGCAGATGCTCGATGACGAAGAGACCGCCGATGAGGGCCACGCAGACCAGGTAGGCTATGCTGAGGTCGAGCAGCCAGTACAGGGATGCCAGGCTCACGATGCTTATGACGTGCAGGCCGGTGGATATGAGCAGCGCGGGGGTTACGCCCAGGCGCGACGGTATGGACCGCAGCCCCTCCCTGCGGTCGAACTCGATGTCCTGGCATGCATAGAGGATATCGAAGCCGGCGATGTAGGTCGAGAGGGCAAGGCTCAGGACCGCGGTGGCCATCGTGATGGTCCCGGTGACCGCCACACTCGCCCCCAGGGGCATGAGGCCTATGGATATGCCCAGCACCAGGTGGCTGGCGGAGGTGAACCTCTTCGTAAAGGAGTATCCGATCAGGATCGCCAGCACCGGGAACGACAGGACGAGGCACAGCGGCGACAGCATCGCCGCCGCTCCGACGAAGACCGCCGCGGAGAACACGCCGAACATCGTGGCCTCTCGGACCGATAGTGTCCCGGACGGTATGTGCCGCTTCGCCGTTCGCGGGTTCCTGCCGTCGATACCGGCGTCGATCACCCGGTTGAAGCCCATCGCCGCGGAGCGTGCGCTCACGATCGCGACGATGATCCAGAGCATCGCCTCCGCGCTGATGGCATAGTCCTTGTTGAGGATCACCAGGGCCGCGAGCCCGAAGGGCAGGGCGAACACGGTGTGGCTTATCTTGATCATATGGGAGTAGGTGACGATCTTTTCCCACAGCCGCCCCTTCTCCTCCTCTTCCTCGCCCTGCACCATCCAACGGCAGCTCCTGCGCTCTAGGAAGGTAAAGGCCTCGTAGATCGTTATCCCCAGGAGGCTCATGGCCAGGATGCCGACGTAGATCTGCACGTACTGCCCCCAGTTCCACGCGCTCATGATCATGTACCCGAGGCCGGAGGAGCCGGCGAAGGTCTCGGCGAAGAACAGCACCGAGATCGACGTCCCGGTGACTATGCGCAGGGCGGTGAAGCAGCTGGGGAGCGCCGCGGGGATCACCGCCTCCCGGATGATGTCCTTCTCCGACGCTCCCATGGAGCGCATCGAGTCGATATACTTGCGGTCCAGACCGCTGACGCCTTCCTTGGTCGCCACCAGGATCTGGAAGAAGACCACCAGGGTGATCAGCAGGATCTTGGAGAGGTCCCCCAGGCCGAACAGCAGGATGATGACCGGCAGGAACACCATCTTCGGTATCGGGTAGGTGAGGAATATGAGGGGGCTGACCAGCCGGTCCGTCTTGCGATTATAGCCTATGATCATTCCGAGGGGGAAGGCGAGCGTCCAGGCCAGCGCGATGCTCGCGAGCACCCTGAACGAGCTAATGGCGAGATGGGACCAGAACTGGCTGGTTCCCGCGGCATCCCAGAACGCCCTCAGGGTCTGCTCCGGGCCCGGAAGGACCACCGATCCGACCGCGAGCGAGGCGACCTTCCAGATGAGAAGACAGGCGGCCACGGACATGGCATAGCCGAGGAGGCGCTGCTTGTTCATAGCGCCTCCACCGCCCGACGGACCTGACGGCACACCTCGAAGAACTCCTCCTTGTTCCGGTAGTCCCGATCTCCGGCGCCGGGATTGGGAAGGACCGTCCTGATGCTGCACGGCCGGCCGCCGAGGACCATGATCGAGCCGCCGAGGAAAACGGCCTCCTCGATGCTGTGGGTCACCATCACCATGGTGAGGTCCCGTTGCGACCTGATCTCCAGCATGGCGTTCTGCAGCCTCTCCCGGGTCAGGGTGTCCAGGGAGGAGAACGGCTCGTCCATGAGGAGGAGGGACGGCTCCAGGGCGAGCGCCCTTCCTATGGCCAGTCTCTGCCTCTCCCCGCCGCTGAGCCGGGCGGGGTACTTGTCCCCGTGCGGCCCGAGGCCGAGGTGCTCGAGCATCTCCCTCGAACGGCGTTCCTGCTCCTCCTTGGGAACCTTCCTTATCCTCATCCCAAGGCACAGGTTCTCCTTCACCGTCTTCCACGGGAGGAGCCCGAAGTCCTGAAGAATGAAGCCCACCTGACGGGAGGGGGCGGTGACCTCCCTTCCGTCGATGAGCACGCGGCCCGCGGTCGGCTTCGTCAGCCCGGCCATGATGTACAGCAGGGTGCTCTTGCCGCAGCCGGAGGGGCCGATGATGGTCAGCGAGGTGCCTCTCTTCACTGAGAACGAGAGGTCCTCAAGGACCTTCGTCCCAGCTCCGTACTCCTTGCAGAGGCCCTCGACCGCCAGCATCAGGTCACCGGTACAGCGCAGTGGCCATCACGTCATCGTACTCGAACCCAGCGGTCAGCATGCCCTTGCCGACCATCCATTCCTGGACCCTCGCCAGGTCGGACCCCGTGGGAAGTGAGATCGAGGACATGGGAGGGAAGTCGAACGCCTTCTCCAGGTCCGCCGGGAAGTGGATCTTGTCCTCGAGGGTCCTGTTGAACGCCATGGGGTCGGAGTTCACCAGGGAGACGCTTTCGTTGTAACCGTCGAGGAAGCTCCTCACGGCACCCTCATGCTCGGAGATGACGCTGTCGCGCAGAGCGAGCACCGTCGCGGCGGTGTCGATGCCGCGATCGTCCGCCAGGAGGACCGCCCCGTCCTTGATGGCCCGGGTGGCGAACGGTTCCGGCAGGACCGCCACGCCGATCTGGTCGGCCAGCAGGGAGTTGTACCGGATGGGTATGGACGGTATCTCGTTGATCTTCACCTCGCCGGTGTAGTTGTTGACCCTCAGCATCTCCCCGAGGAAGAACTCGGAGATGGACGCGCGGGAGGTGGCGATGGCCGAACCGTTGAGCTGCGAGAGATCGGTGATGCCAGAATGGGGGGAGGCCAGGATGGCGAACATCCGGTGGTCCTCGAGAGTGTGATAGTCGACGGTGACCACCTTGACGGCGGTGCTCTTCGCGATGACCAGGGTGTTGACCAGATCGCCGAAGTAACCATCGATGCTGCCGGCAGTGAAGGCAGCGTCACGCTCCATGGCGCTGTTGAACTCCACCAGCTCGACGTTGACACCTTTGTCGGAGAATATGTTATTCTCCGCCCCAACATAGAGGGGCAAGGTGTCGATCACGGGCAGGACCCCTATCCTCAGGGTCACCTTACCATCGTCGCCCTTGGGTGACAGCATGGTCGCAGCACCCGCGATGATGACAGCGGACGCGATCAGCAAAGTGATCGCGATGAGTATCTTGTTCCTCTTTTCCATAATGATCGTGCAGGTCTCGGAGAGACCCCCTGGTGGGCGGTTATTGCCGCCCTCGCCTTAATCATGTCGCCCGGACCGATGGGGGAGCTTGCTGCTGCACGCTCGTACCCCAGCCAGGACATCATAGATGAAAGGAAATAAAAGGAGGCCAGAGGCCTCTTGGGACCTCAGACCAGGTCGTGATACTCGTACGCCTCGGTGCCCTCGTTGAGGCAGTACTGCACCTTGGTGAAGTCCTTCTTGAGCTCCCAGACGTCCTTCTTGACGTTCTCCGGGTTCTCCTTCTTCACCACCACGCGGTAGATCAGGCGGGCGACCTCTTCCATCTCCCCCTTCTCCATGCCCAGCCTGGTGAGCTCCTGCGTGCCCAGTCTTATGCCGGACGGCTTCACCGAGCTGGTGTCGCCGGGCAGCATGTTCTTGTTGCAGATGATGTTGGCCCTCTCGAGGTCGAGGGCCACCTGGGCACCGCCGCCGTACTTGGCCACGCTGACCGCCAGGGTGTGGGACTCGGTGAACCCGAGGTGGGGGCACATGACGTCGATGCCCATCTCGTTCAGGGCGCCGCCCAGGGCCTTGGCGTTCTTGATGACCTGGCTGGCATACTGCTTGCCGTAGATCTCGTACTCGGCCATGGTGACCGCCAGGGCGGCCATGGCGTGCAGGTGGTGGGACGAGGTCACACCGGGGAAGGCCGCCTTCTGAAGCTTGGCCTCCATCTCGTCGGTGAGCTTGTCCCCGATGATGATGCCGTGGTTCGGACCGGGGAAGGTCTTGTGGGTGCTCGCGGATATGATGTGAACGCCCTCCCTCAGGGGGTCCTGGAACTTGCCGCCGGCGATAAGGCCGAGGACGTGGGCCGCGTCGTACCAGACAGTGCACCCAGCCTCCTGCAGCGCGTCCTGGATCTCCTTTATCGGGGTAGGGAACAGGAACACCGACAGACCGAACTGGGCCACCTTGGGCTTCTCCTTGACGAGGAACTTGCGGGTCGCATCGATGTCCAGGTTCCAGTTCTTGTAGTCCCAGGGGTAGTGAACGGGGTTCAGGCCGCGCAGGCCGACCGCGCCGAACGGGGCGGTGGAGATGTGGGCGCCGGATGCCAGCTCAGGGGTCGATATCTTGTCACCAGGCTTGGCTATCGCCATCAGCACGGCGATATTGGCCACGGTGCCGGAGATGGGACGGACATCCACGAAGTGGGCCTTGAATATCTTCCTGGCCAGCTCCAGGCACTTCAGCTCCACCTTGTCCACGTAGATGTTGCCCTGATAGTACCTCTTGCCGGGCAGGCCCTCGGCATACCGGTCGTGGAAGTCCGATATCATCATTTCCTTGGCCAGGGGGCTCATGAGGTTCTCGGAGGCTATCATGGGGAGGGATTCCTTGAACCACTTGGTGTGGGCTTTTACCTGGTCCTTGACATAGTAAGCATCTTCCTTCATGAAAGTTACCGTGCTGACATGAGGCAACATATAAAAAAAAGTGTTGCATGTCTCTCGGCCGCCTCTTTTCCTAGCAGGGAACGGCCCACCGTCGGACGCGGATATGGAAGGCTGGCACCGCCCATGCTGACCATGGATTATACGGTCCAGGACCATAGAAGGGTGCTTATCAGATTTTGATATGAATATGAGATATATTATTAGCCCGTATTTTTTTGGTTCGTTATATGTCTCAAGTCTACTCCCGTACCGTAAAGGCCGTCGGAGATATCGACGTGATCTATGACCGCCTGTGGGCCACGATGAAGGCCAAGGGATTCAATATCATCGCATCGGAAAAGCCCAACCTCATCATCGGCGAGAGAGGGTCGCTGAGACCTACCAGGAAGGTATACAAATATCCCCACAGCGTGGTCGTGGCCTTCCATTCCGGAGAAAGCAACCCGTTCATCTCGTTCTCGTACCTGATGAGCGATCTGTGGGACTACACCGCCGGGGACCAGGACTACTTCAACTCGGAGATCAACTCGGTCATCTCCGCCCTGAACATGAACTCCTCGGTCATCGAGCTGAGGAGCGCCCGGGATATCGTCTCCCAGGCATCCCAGGCCTACATCGGGGAGCTACGCGGCCTGGCGAAGCTGCGCGATGACGGCGTCATCACCGTCGATGAGTTCGAGTTCAAGAAGAGAAGGCTCATGGGGATCTGAGCCCCTTCCCTTTTTCCACGGCCCTTCTGGGCCTTTTCCCTTTCAGCCCAGCCGCTTCTTCAGCTCACTTATCGAGGACACCGGTGTGGGATCGACACCCTTGAGCATGGCCAGATAGTAGCTGACATGGTCACCGAGGACCATGCCCCGCATGCTGTTCTCGAGCGGCGAGCGGCCTTCGAGATCGACGAGCACGGGGTCGAGGCGGAAGTCCTCGAAGATGGAGATCGTCGCCTTCACGATGTCAGAGAGCATCCCTTGGTCCGATGAGGCCTTAAGGAAGACCGGCTGGCACTCCTGCCTGCGGGTCCCGTCGATCCATCCCACGACCTGGTTGTGGTCCGACTCCGGGAGCTCACCGAACAGGCACAGCATCTTGGAGTTCTCGTTGATCTGGGTCTGCCAACGGCGACCCGCTGTACGGACGCTGCGGGACGAGTAGATGAACGGGATCTTGCCGTCCAGGCGGAGAGCGATCTGCTTCGCGCGGTTGTCCGTCAGCGGCACTCCGGGAGAGCAGGCCTCGATCTCCTGCTTGATCCCCGGCAGCATGGCCCTCAGCTCCCTGTCTATGGTGGACAGGCCGGTCGCTCCGATGACCGACGCGGCGGCACCAAGCAGGTATCCCAGCGCGGCCCTGGGCTGGATCCCGGGCGGGACGAGGACCGTCGGGTCCCCGTTCTCCTTGCTCCTCATGAGGAGGTGGCCTCCGGAGGTGATGACGACGATATGGGCATTGCGGCGGCGGGCCTCCTCGTACATAGCCAGGGTCTCCCTGGTGTTGCCTGAGTAGGAGATGAGGATCGTCAGCGTGTCGCTGTCGACCCACCCGGGAAGGGTGACGTCCCTGACCACCGAGGCCACGACCCCGGTGGTGCGCTCGATGTGGTCGGAGAGCACATCCGCGCCCATGGCCGAACCGCCCAGCCCGCACAGGCAGAGCCTCTCCGCTCCCTGGTCGATCCTCACATCGCTGGAGAGCGATCTATCGAGCTGGTCTGCAAGGGCGGTCATCTGTCGCAACATGCCTGCCTTATCGACCTTGGCCAGGGCATCGACATCATCCAGCGCTACGGGCATGAACGACGAATAGCATGTGGTCATATATTAGCTGATTGATTCCGATGACATTTTCAGGAGCACTGGCCTGGAAATGTCGCAAGCATTCATGACCAATAAACCAGTAGCTACCCAATAGATAATATACGGTGGTCAATATGGCCGTTCGAGAGCATGATGGACAAGATCGGTGAAGCACAAGCTGCCCTTAGATCGGGCAAGTTCGTTCTGGTTTTTGATTCGGACAGCAGGGAGGCGGAGACGGACATGATGATCGCCTCGGAGCATGTCACGTACGAGAGCATAAGGACGCTGCGACGGGAGGCCGGCGGACTGATCTGTACGACCGTGCCCGCAGAGGTGTCCCATAAGCTGGGCCTGCCATTCATGGCCGAGCTTTTCGCCGAGGCGTATGCCAAGCACCCAGTGCTGAAGGGCCTGGCCCCCAACGACCTGCCCTACGACACCAAGTCAGCGTTCTCGCTCACCATCAATCACCGCCGCACGTTCACCGGGATCCCCGACCGCGACCGCGCGCTTACGATCTCCGAGTTCGCCAAGCTGGGAAAACGGGTCGTGGACATGGAGGCTGACGCCGCCCGCACGGAGATGGGCACGGCGTTCAGGGCCCCCGGGCACGTCTTCCTGCTCAACTCCCAGCCAGGAGTGCTCAACGACCGCAGGGGGCATACCGAACTGGCCACCGCGCTCATGAAGATGGGCGAGATGTATCCATCGGCCACCATCTGCGAGATGATGGGCGATGACGGAAAGGCCATGCGCAAGGACAAGGCTCAAGAGTATGCCAAGCGATATGGTCTGCCTTACCTCGAGGGTGCCGACATCATCGAGGCGTGGAAGAAGAGCGTGTATTCGAAATGACCAGAGTGATGGCCAGTGGGGTCTTCGACATTCTGCACACAGGGCATGTGCACTATCTCAGCGAGGCTAGGCGTTTGGGGGACGAGCTGGTGGTCGTGGTGGCCACCGACAACACCGTCCGCAAGAACAAGCACGAGCCCATTACGCCGGAGAAGATGCGGCTGGAGCTGGTGCAGAACCTCAAGCCAGTGGACCGGGCCATCCTGGGCCACGAGGGGGACATGTTCGGAGTGGTGGCGGAGATCAGACCGGACATCATCGCTCTGGGATATGACCAGCTGTTCGACGAGAATGCCCTGGAGAGGGAGCTGGTCAAGCGCGGCATGAACATCAAGGTGGTCCGCCTTGGTAAGTACGAGGACGACCTGAACGGCACCAGGAAGATCATCCGCAAGATCATCGACTGGCACACCGCAACCGCCTGCAAGGAGGCGAAGCCGTGAAGCTCATAGGCATAGTCGATACCACCTTCGCCAGGGTGGATATGGGAGGGGCGGCGGCGGACGAGCTGAAGGCCATGGGGACCGGCTTCAGGATCGTGAGGTACACCGTGCCCGGGATCAAGGACCTGCCGGTGGCATGCAAGAAGCTGATCATCGAGCAGAAGTGCGACATCGTCATGGCCCTGGGCATGCCCGGTCCCAAGGAAAAGGACAAGAACTGCGCGCACGAGGCGTCCACCGGCCTCATCGCCGCGCAGCTGATGACCGATCATCACATCATTGAGGTCTTCGTCCACGAGGACGAGGCCCCCGACGCCAAGACCCTCGACTGGCTCGCCAAGCAGCGGGCCAGGGAGCATGCCCGCAACGCCTACGACCTGCTGTTCCGCCCGGAGGTCCTCTCCAGGAACGCGGGCAAGGGGCTGCGGCAGGGCTACGAGGATGCCGGGCCGATCAGGGAGTGAGAACATGAAGCAATACAACATTGGAATAGTGGTTTCCGAGTTCAACTTCGACATCACATCGATGATGTTGGAACGGGCGAAGGCACACGCGGCCTTCCTGGACGTGAACGTGGCCAAGGTCATCTCGGTCCCCGGGGTCTACGACATGCCCCTGGCCATCAAGAAGCTGTGCGAGGACCCCAGCATCGACGGGGTGGCCACTCTGGGCTGCGTGATCGAGGGCGAGACCGAGCATGATGAGATCGTCATCCAGCACGCCGCCAGGAAGATCATCGACCTCAGCCTCCAGTACAACAAGCCGGTGTCCCTCGGCATCACCGGGCCGGGAATGACCCGCCTGCAGGCCGAGGAGCGCATCGAGAAGGGACGCGACGCCGTCGAAGCGGTCGTGAAGCTCCTGAAGAACTTGGCGTGAAACCTCTTCCCGCAATCATCTTTTAATAACATGCACTGCAAGGTTAGCATCGGTGTATCGAATGAAGGACAAGGTCATCTTCGTCACCGGTGCCACCGGACACCAAGGAAGCGCTGCGGCAAGGCACTTGCTGGAGGCGGGCTTCAGGGTCAGGGGGCTCACGAGGGACCCTGATTCTCCGAGGGGCAGGGAGCTGATGAACCTCGGCGTAGAGCTGGTCAAGGGTGATCTGAACGACCCGACGAGCGTCCGAAACGCCATCGCCGGGTCCTATGGTGTCTTCTCAGTCCTGACCTGGAAGGAGGAGGGGGTGGCGGGAGAGATTAAGCATGGACAGATCCTCGCGGACGCTGCCAAGGCCGAGGGGGTCGAGCACTTCCTCTACAGCTCGGTGTGCGATGCTGACGGCCACACGGGCATCCCGCACTTCGAGAGCAAGGCGGCCAACGAGCGGTACATGAGATCGATCGGATTGCCCCTGACGGTACTGAGGCCGGTCTACTTTATGGAGAACTTCAACGCACCGACGGCTCGCAGGCTTATCTCCGAGGGCAACCTGGTGATGGCGCTGGGCCCGGAGAAACCGCTTCAAATGGTGTCGGTGGAGGATATCGGATTCATGGCCGCCATCATCCTGGACAACCCGGAGGACTGGGCCGGGAGGACGGTGGACATCGCGGGGGACTCCCTGACCATGCCCCAGGTGGCCGAGAGGTTCTCCGCTTACACGGGCAGGTATGTCTTCTATCGCGAGCAGTCGCTGCAGGACCTGAAGCGGATCGACAGTGAACGCTACCTCATGATGAGGTGGTTCAACGACCACGGCTACGATGCGGACATCGAGGCCGTCAGGAGGGTGCACCCCGCCCTGATGGACCTGGAGCAGTGGCTGAACAGGGGCCTTTGGAGGGCGGAGGCGACAGAGGTCACCACCCTCCAGATGGTGTGAACCTCAGGCGACCTTGTTCATGTACTCCTCGATGGAGTCAAAGGCCTTGGCCAGCGTCTCCACCGGGGGAAGGAACACCGCCCGGAAGTGCATCTTGCCATAGGTCTCGTCGAAGCCGTGGCCGGGGACCAGGAGCACGTGGCAATTGTTCAGCACGTCCAGCACAAAGTCCTGGTCGTTGGTCCAGTGCTTGGACTCGATCTTGGGGAAGATGTAGAACGCGCCCTTGGGACTGGCCGTCGACAGCCCGGGGATCGAGTTGATGCGCTTAACCGTGTAGTCCCTGCGGGCCCTCAGCTTGTTGTTCATGATCTCCAGGTGGTCCTTGGGACCCTTGAGCGCCTCGATGACTGCCATCTGGCAGGGGTTGTTGGCGCTTATGCGCAGCCGTAGCTGCCGCATCATTCCCTCCTTGATCTCGTCCAGCTTCCCCTGGGGGTCGCGGAACACCGTGTACCCGAGCCTCCAGCCAGGGAGGAGGTCCACCTTGGAGAAACCGTTGAACAAGATGATCGGCACGTCCTTGCACAGCGCCGCGGGCGAGTGATGGACGCCGTCGAAGGTCATGAGGTCGTAGATCTCGTCGGAGATGATGAACAGGTCGTACTCGCCGGCCAGGTCGGTGATCTCCTTGAGCACCTTGTCCGAGTACAACGCCCCGGTCGGGTTGTTGGGGTTGATCACGGTGATGTACTTGGTCTTGGGGGTGATCTTCTTCCTCATGTCGTCCACGTCAGGCTGCCAGTCATTAGCCTCGTCGGCCTTGTAGGGGACGGGGACGCCGCCGAAGAACTTGGTGAACTCGATGTATGCCGGGTATCCGGGACCGGGCATGAGTACCTGGTCCCCAGGCTCCACCACCGCGGCGCTGATCATCTGTATGGCCTCGGTGACACCATTGGTGATGACGCAGTCCTCGATCCCCACGTCCACGTTGTTCTTCTGCTTCTCCTTCTCGAGGATGGCCTGACGAAGCTCGACGTAGCCCTCCGACTCGGCGTACCCATTATCGTTGACCTCGACAGCACGGCACAAGGCATCGCGCACGTGCTTGGGCGTCTCGAAATCGAACTTGTTGGGATCTCCGATATGGAGCTTGATGATCTCCGCGCCCTTCTTCTCCAGCTCCCTCGCGGGGAGGAGGATGTCTCGAATGGCATAGGATACATCCAACGAGCGTTTGGTCGCTTTCATCTTGACCATCTTCTATTTTCTGGCCATGAATTGAGTCCGGGTATAAACTTCCTTCGACATTGATAGAGAGGCGCACGCCGCCCGATGTCCCGAAAAAGGTTAATTACTTCTTCGCCTACACATCGACCGTGTCCCTGGTACGTCTTGGAAAGATACCTCTCAGGTGGTGCGATTCCTGCAACCTGCCCGTTCTCGAGATCAAGCAGTGCGGGCGTTGCGGCGGGGCGACCCGTCAGATGGAGATCACTCCGCCCGGCGATGCCCGTCCGGCAACGGCCCATGACATCGCTCACGCCCGCGAGGTCATAGACAGGCAGTTCGGCCAGGGGTGCGGCGAGGCTGTCCTCAGGGACGGCCATTTCGCTCTCATGAACAAGGCCCCGGCGCTCGACCGCATGGACGAGATCATCGTCGATGGCAAGGTCACCGGGACGATGCGTTACGACATCGGGCGGGGGTGGGTCCTTTTGCCCCGCATGTCCGCGGCCAAGGCCATGCAGCGCGTGATGACTCGGGGCAAGGTCGTCGCCGACGACGGGGCCCTCAAGCCCATACTGGGAGGCTCCAACCTCCTTGCCCCCGGGGTCCTCTCGTGCAGCGATGATATCGCGGTAGGCGACGAGCTGATCGTTGTCGACAGGCAGGGGCGAGCGTTCGCGGCAGGCATTGCCAGGATGTCCTCCGTGGAGATGAGAGCGGGCAACAAGGGCATGGCGGTGAAGGTCCGCTGGTGCGAGGCTCCCGAGGACGAGGCCACCGTGAGGGGCAAAGCAGGATGGCCTGAGGTGCTGGAGGCCAACCGGCCGGAGATGGAGCGCAAGATCGCCGAGGCGGTGAACTTCATGAACCGCGCGATGAGAGAGCGCAAGGTCCCCGCCATCGTATCGTTCTCGGGCGGAAAGGACTCTCTGGCGACGTATCTGCTGAGCACGAGGACCGGTGCGAAGCTTCCGATCTTCTACATCGACACAGGGCTGGAGTTCCCGGAGACCGTGAAGCATGTGAAGGACATCGCGCAGCGCCATGGGGCGGAGCTCATCTTCGAGGAGGCGCCGAGGGAGGCGTTCGAGGAGGGACTGAGGGTCTTCGGCCCTCCGGGACGCGATTATCGCTGGTGCTGCAAGACCAACAAGCTCGGCCCGACGGTCAGGGCCATAACCAAGCACTTCCCCTCCGGCGTGCTGTCGTTCATCGGGCAACGCCGCTACGAGTCGGAGTCGCGCGCCTCCAAGCCCCGGATCTGGGAGAACCCCTGGACGCCTGGACAGGTGGGCGCGTCGCCTATCCAGAACTGGACCGCCCTGCATGTCTGGTTGCTCATCAAGGGGGACGGGGAGCCGTACAACCCGTGGTACGATCGCGGCCTCGACCGCATCGGGTGCTTCATGTGCCCGGCGTCGGACCTTGCGGAGCTGAAGTTGGTGGAGGAGCTTTCGGAGGGCTACCGCCGCTGGGACGCGGTGCTGAGGAAGCGCGCCGAGGACCGCGGGCTCCCGGGCGAGTGGGTCGATTACGGCATGTGGCGTTGGAGGGCGGTGCCCCAGTCCATCAGGCAGGAGCTGGAGAAGGCCGGCATCACCATCAAAGCGGAGCCGAGGGAGCAGAGGACCGGCGAGGGGAACCTCAGGCTGTTCATCCAGAAGGGCGTCTCCCCATGCACGATGGGCTACTCCATCGAGGGGGCGTTCGATCGCGCCCTCCATCTCGACCGCGTCGCCAATCTCATGAACATGGCCGGCGAGGTCACCGTCAGCGAGGATGAGGGCTGGGCGGCCGTGGACGGTATCACCGTCTTCGACGAGGGTGCGCTCATGGGCAAGAACGCCGACGCAGAAAAATTGAAAGAAAAGGTTGAGAGGGTGCGGCGGACGGTGGTCAAGGCCGAGGAGTGCGTCGGATGCGGCGTGTGCACCGGAAGATGCAGCGAGGGTGCACTTAGGCTAGAGCTGGGACGGATCCACGTAGAGGTTGGTAAATGCGTCCATTGCGGTCGCTGCGTGGAACCGTGTCCGGCCATCACCTTCGGTGACAACGCCTTTGATTTCTGACCTTCCGAACAAATAGATGAGGGAAGGGGTTTCCGAGCTCCTCGATAGCCCCCGCGTTCACCGCACGAAGTCTATCCCATCGTCGTCGTATGAGCCTCTTTGCTGGGGCCTGGCGGCGGGCTGGGGCTGGGCACCGAGCTTGGGCTTGGGAATGTCGCTCTCAAGGGCACCGAGCCTGCTGGTAGGCTGTCCGCCCTTGCCGTACATGTACTTGGACGAAGCGCCGGTGACGATCAGGAGGATCTTGATGGTGCCCTCCAGCTCGGGATCGACGGAGCAACCCCAGATTATCCTGGCGCGCTCGTTGACGCTGTTGGTTACGATCTCGGCAGCTCTCTGGGCCTCTCCGACGGACATGTCCGGACCACCGACGACACGGATAAGCGCGCCCTTGGCGTCCTTCAGGTTGATCTCGCCCAGCAGCGGAGAGGTCAGTGCCTCGTGGACCGCGGCCTTGACCCTGTCGTCCTCTTCGGTGTTCGCCTCGCCGATGCCGACGAACGCGACGCCGCCTTCCTTCATGACGGTCTGTATATCGGCGTAGTCGAGGTTGACCAGGCCGGGCTTGGTGATGATCTCGGTCAGGCCCTTGATCGTCTGCATGAGGACCTCGTCCGCAACCTTGAACGCCGCGTCAACGGGGAGCTTGGGGACCAGCTCGAGCAGCTTGTCGTTGGGGACCACGATGGTGGTGTCGCAAACCGACCTGAGCTTGTTGAGGCCGATCATTGCGTTCTCGGCGCGGACGGTACCTTCGGCCTTGAACGGGAAGGTGACCACACCGATGGTGAGCGCCCGGATCTGCTCCTTGGCGATGGAAGCTACATAGTGAGCGGAACCGGTACCGGTGCCGCCGCCCATCCCTGCGGTGACGAACACGATGTTGGATCCGGTCAGGAACTGGCGGATATCATTGTCGTTCTCCCTGGCGGCCGCCTCTCCGTTCTCGGGAAGCGCACCGGCACCCATTCCCCGGGTGGTGCTCTTTCCGATGAGGATCTTCTTCGGCGCACGGATGGTCAGGAGGTGCTTCGCGTCGGTGTTGATGGCACAAAGCTGAGCTCCGCTGATGCCGGCATCCACGCAGCGGTTGATGGTGTTCGAGCCGCCGCCACCGCACCCGATGATCTTGATACAGACATCAAGCTTGGCGGCCATCTCCATGATCTCTCTGTCGGCGTCCGACAGGGCCTGCTCCGGGGCAGGGACATAAGCTGGAGCAGCGACTGGCTGAGTCACTAGCTTCTTCTCGTAGTCACTCCCTAGAGCGTTCTTTACCAACGAATTTGGCATAAGTGCATCCCTCGTCAGACGGAACCGCCTCTCTGGAATATAAATTTTGCGAGTTCCATATGGTCGATTAAAATATACTGGTGATATTCATGCGGCCCATAGTAGAACTGGACAGCGATGTCCCTTACAGCTGATCATTGTCTGACGCGGGTCGGACGTCCTCACGACCCATGATCTCGACAGGAAGGACGACGACATGAACGCTGGCCGCCTTCTCGAGGTCCCTGAACCCCTCGAGGTATGCTCCCTCGGCGGTCATCGGCAGCAGGTACGAGGCCATCTTGACGCAGCCAAGGCACATGAGATACATGGTGGCCAGCGCCTCCTGGTCCCCGGCCTGGACCCTCGGCAGGAGGGTGGCCCTGTAGCTCTTGAGGGAGCTGTCGATGTATCCATGTAGCATGCCCATGGCCTTCGTCCGGCGCCCGCCGTTAAGCAGGGTCTCGACCGATCCGGCCATCTCGCGCAGGGTCGCCAGCACCTCCCAGTCCTCATCCTTCAACGAACCCATGTCCAGCTGTGGCCTGGAAGTGACGTTCGCTCCGACCTCCACCACGATGGAGCGGAGATCATGGCGGAGCTCGGATTCCCTGGTCCGCTCCTCGATTATCTCCCTGGTCTCGTCGAAGCTGCGGTTGCGCGAGGCCTTCATGGCCTTGCGGAGGGGCTCCTCGATCGAGCTGCTATAAACACCCATCCTGGACAGGTCGGGGGCCATCTTCAGGAAGTCGGCGAGATAGTCCTTCAACTGTTCCGAACTGCGGTAGCGGTGCTTCGCATGGTCGAGACAGAAGCCGATGTCCCTTACCGACAGCATGACCTCCCCGTCCATGAACGTCTCCCTGGACAGCTCGGCGAGGGACACTATGTCATCCACCGGGACGTCCTTGCGCTTGGACATCGCCACTAGCAGCATCGTCTGCTCGTAGAGGGAGGCATAGACCACCGCGTGCGGTCCGATCGTCTCCCCCAGGAAGCTCTGCACGGCCTTGCGGACGTTGCGGTTTGGGTGGACCATCTCCCCCATGATGAGGCTGAGGACCGCCCTGTCCTTCGCCATCTCGGAAAGGACGCCGAGGATGAACCTCCTCACGCGCTCGTCCTCGCTCCCGTAGTTCCTGAGGAGCAACCGCACTGTCTCCTGGGGCTTGGTGCTGGCTCGCTTCAGCAGCTTTCGTCTGATCCGGGTGGTGCCCGATTCGAGGTCGGAGGCGAAGGAGTCGAGCATGCTCGCCTCAAGCCGTTCCTCCTTGTACTTCGCACCGAAAATACCAACGAACGACATCGGCCTCACCGGTTGCTGGAAGGAAGCATCGTGAGCTACAAATAGATTCGCCTCCAGATATTATATTCTGCTAGGCAGGGACATCCTTGCGGCATCATCGCCAAGAAAACCCACTATCGGCGCCCGTTGTTTTTCCCAAGCATGCTGGATGGCCAGTCCGGAATATTTTTATCAAAACCTATATATGGCCGCGGCTCATTAGGCAAAAAATCGGGAACGAGGAATACCATGAGCGAGCTTTCACCTGTGAGAAGCGCATTGGACCAGATCAAGAATCAAGATCACGTCCTCGACGCTTCGCTGGTGTCCCGCGGAGGCATGTACATCATGGGCGGACCCCTCAAAGGGATCCACCGTGAGACCTTCGCGGCCATGTCTGCCATCATCTTCGGCGCAGCGGAGACGACCTCCACCGAGCTCAAGGACAAGCTCACCAAGGTCACGATCGAGCTTACCGAGCAGACCTTGATCATCGTCGGCATCGGCACGAAGTACCTGGTCACGATCCTGATGGACCAGGGCGGTGACCGCGATAAGGTCACCAACCTGACGCGCGAGCTCCTGGCGAACGCGGAATCGATCCTCTGATCGCCCGCACCAACTTCATTTTTCTTCTGCCGACAGCTCTCCAGGCCGAGCCATGCGAAGCCCGGCCTTACATCCGCCTGAACCCGCGGAGGGACCACCGCATCACGCTCACAATGCCGGAGCGCGCCGACCTGGAGGAGCCTTGGCCCCTGCCGAACGCCCTGGTGCGGCGATCCAGTATGGCCCTGATGATGTCGTGATGATCGCGGCAGTCGTCGGGCAGCTCGGTGTACGCCCTCCCGATCGCCTCGTTGTAATGAGCATCGCTCCCCCCGACCACGGGCGCGGACAGCAGCTTGGCGAGACGCTTGGCGCGCAGGTTGCCGATCCGCTTGGAGCGGCCGTTCGTGGCCTCCACCGCATCGAAGTCGTTCTCCCTCGTGTTCCTCTCGCCCAGTCCCGACCAGGTCCGATAGGGGTGTGGAGCGATGGCGATGCCCCCGGCGGCATGGATGAGCTCGATGGTCTCGGCCACTGAGCGCCCGCGGGGTACGGGGGCCGATATGCCCATGGCCAGGATGTGGCCGCCCTCCGAGGTGACCTCCATGCCCGGAACGACGATTATGCCGGACCCGAGGGCCTCCGCTTCCTTGTGGGCCTCGAAGGCGTTGTGGTCGGTGATGGCCACAGCGCCTATCCCCAGCTCCTTGCACCTCGCAAGTATCTCCGCTACCGTCTGCTTGCCGTCGTCGGAGAAGGTGGAATGAACGTGCAGATCGGCCCTCATCTTATGGTGGCCCCGCTGGGCAGCCTGGGATCGGCGGTCACCGGCGCGCCCTTGTCGGTAAAGAACGCGAGACCCTCGCCCGCCTCCGGGGTGGGCAGGAACACCGCTATCCTGGTGCCCTCGGGAACATCAGGACAGCGGCACTTGATCTCCCGCCCGACGTCCACGCGGTCCTTTCCGACCACCGTGCCGACCCTGAGGGTGAGCTTCTGGAAGTCCTTGAACTCGATCTGCTTCTCTCCCGGGGTCATGCCGCTGTTGACCGCGTCCCCGGGGCTGGCGTCGGCCGGCGGGGAGAGCAGGGTCACGAGCTCGCCCGCCTCGGCGGCCAGCAGCATGCCCTGCGACTCGTAGCCCCGAAGCTTGGCCGGCTTGAGGTTGGAGACCACGACGACCTTCCTTCCCTTAAGCTCCTCCGGAGAGTAATAGGCCTTGAGGCCGGCCACGATCTGCACCTTCCTTCCGATGTCCACCTGCATCAGCAGGAGGGAGTCGGCGTTGGGGTGGTTCCCCGCCTCGACGATCTGCCCCACCCTGAGGTTGAGAGCGCTGAACCCCTTGAACACCGAGCCCGCATCCTCCTTCTCCACAGATATCTTGGAGAACAGCGGCCTCGGCTCCTGCAGCTTCTGCCCGCCCTTCAGGGTCACATCGATAGCTTTCCAGCCTTCCGATATGATGTCCCCGTCCTGGCCGAGCAGCCTCCATGCTCCCTTGGCCGAGCGGGGCATGAAGGGATAGCTCATGACCGCCAGGGCCTTCACCAGTTCGAGGTTCAGGTTGAGGGCGGAGCCGCAGGCCTCGCGGTCCTTCTTGATGAGCGCCCACGGGCCGACCCCGTCGAAGTACCGGTTGCCGAACTGGGCGAGGTCCATGATGCCCTTCAGGGCACGCTTGAACTCGCATGCCTCCAGGTCGGAAGCCACTTGCTTCTTGGTGACCTCGATGGCGTCCATGACCTCCTTGCGGTCCGCGTCCGAGCCCTTGTACTCGGGCACGATGCCGAAGTGCTTGTAGGTGAAGCTGAGGACGCGGTGGTAGAAGTTGCCGAGGGTGGCCACCAGCTCGTTGTTGACCTTGGTCTCGAAATCGCTCCAGGAGAAGTCAGCATCCTTGTTCTCGGGCATGTTGACCGCCACGTAGTAGCGGATGGCATCGACCTCGAACTTATCCAGCATGGACGGGATGTCGATGCTGTTCCCCCGGCTCTTGGAGAGCTTGTCGCCCTTGAAGGTGAGGAACTCGTTGGCCGGGACGTCGTACGGGAGGTTCATCCCTCCGTAGCCCATGAGCATCGAGGGCCAGATGATGGTGTGGAACGGGATGTTGTCCTTACCCAGGAAGTAGTAGCTGCGCACCGACGGGTCCTGCCAGTAGGCCTTCCACTCATCGGGGCGGCCGGTCATCTTCGACCATTCCTTGGACGCCGAGAGGTAGCCGATGACCGCCTCGAACCAGACGTAGATGACCTTGCCGTCCCAGCCCGGAAGGGGGACCGGGATGCCCCAGGCCATGTCCCTGGTCACGGAGCGGTCGTGCAGTCCCGCTTCCAGCCAGTTCCTGGTGAACAGCTTGACCGATGACTTCCAGTTCTCCTTGCCCGAGATCCACTGGATGAGCGGCTCCTGGAACTCGGAGAGCTTGAGGAAGTACTGCTCGGTCTCCCTCATCTCTGGGGCGGTGCTGCAGTGAAGGCAGGTCGCGTTCTCGAGCTCCCCGCCCTCGAACGTCTTGCCGCACTTCTCGCACTGGTCGCCCCTCGCCCTCTCGTTGCCGCAGAAGGGGCACTTGCCCTCCACATAGCGATCGGGAAGGAACTTCTCGCACTTGGGGCAGTAGTACTGCTGGGTGCCCTTCTTGTAGAGGTAGCCCTTGTCCTTGAGGGTCAGGAAGACGTCGTTGACGACCTCGATGTGGTTCGGGGTATGCGTCTTGGTGAAGAGCGAGAACTCGATGTCCAGCCCCTCGATCGCCTTCTTGTTGATCGCATGATACCGTTCCGCGATGACCTCGGGGGTCACCCCCTCCTTGTCAGCCTTTACGGTGATGGGCGTGCCGTGCTGGTCCGATCCGGAGACCATCAGGACCTCGTCGCCGATCAGGCGGTGATACTTCGAGAATATGTCAGGAGGCAACAGGGAACCGGCCACATGCCCCAGGTGGATGGGGGAGTTCGCGTATGGCCAGGCAACGCACACTAGAACCTTTACCATTATACCGGCCAGTGGATTGTGGAGGAAGGATTTAACTCATGCGGGGGGAAGCCCCTCTCCATGTGAACGCAAGATGAAGGCCATCATGTCGGAAGGCTCTGAAGAGCGTGAGGGTCGGATGATCATCGCCGCCGGAAAGTATGAACTGAGAGGGATCAGCGCAACGATCTTCAGCACAGGTTGGCGAAACAGCATGTCGGCGATCATGACCTCATCATCACCGAAAAATTGGGTCCGGAAAACAGGCTAAGGCATCACGTGCTAACGGGAACGATATCGGACGCTCCATGGAGCTTGTTCGATCGGAAGCTGGCACGCGGGGCTTAGAGCGCCGGTAAGCCACTCGTTCAGGCAAATGCGAAGGTACGAGCCGGACATGCCCCACTCGTGAAAGAATTGAAAAAGGACCAATGATCAACGAGCTCATTGCGGCCCTTGCGGATCCACGGACATCGTGACCATGCATCCATCCCCGTGGTCGTTGGTCTGGGAACACGGAGGGTGCGGTCGGAAGAGAGGAGCTCACGCTTGCGGACAAGCGACCGCCACGGCCGTCGGCGAGCGGGCTGCAGGCCAAGTGGATCGAACAAGGAGCCTCGCTCGCCAGGGCGGGGGAGTTCACCGATATGGCGGATCGCTCCCGATGATAGGTCCGCCCCCGGACTGGGCAACCCTCGGTGATGTGCGCGTGAGCTTGAGCCACGAGCGCCATCTGCCTGTCGCTCGCCCCCTGTTTCCCATCATCTTTTTATCGACGGGGTATATTGCGTTGAACATGCGAATCGCCGTACTGCTGAGAGACCATTGTCAACCGAAGAAGTGCAACTCGGAGTGCAGGAACTACTGCCCGAAGGTGCGCACCGGGGTGGAGGCTGTGGTCATCGGGGACGGCGGGAAGCCGATCATATCCGAGGAGCTCTGCGCGGGCTGCGGCATCTGCGTGCACAAGTGCCCGTTCGAGGCGATCAAGATCATCGGCCTGCCGGAGGAGCTGAAGTCGGACCTGATGCATCAGTACGGGAAGAACGGGTTCCGCATCTACCGCCTCCCGGTCCCCAAGAGGGGGCTGGTGACCGGTATCCTGGGTCCGAACGGTATCGGCAAGACCACGTCCATAAGGCTGCTGTCCGGCGAGGAGACCCCGAACTTCGGCAACTTTGACAACCCGCCCAGCAGGGACGAGGTCCTGGCGAGGCTGTCGGGGACCGAGCTCGGGGACTACCTGACCAAGGTGTACGCCGGTAACGTGCGGACAGCGCTCAAACCGCAGTACGTGGACAAGCTGCCCAGGGTCGTGAAGGGGGTCGTTAGGGACCTCCTCTCCAAGGTGGCGGAAAGGATGACCGTGGACCAAGCGGCCGAGCTGCTGGAACTGCAGGAGGTCATCGACCGTCCGCTGGACAAGCTGTCCGGGGGCGAGCTGCAGCGGGTGGCCATAGCCGCCTCGCTGATGAAGGACGCCGACACTTACTTCTTCGACGAACCTTCCTCATACCTTGACATCTATCAGCGCATCAAGGTCGCCAGGCTCATCCAGCAGCTGGCCGAGGAGAAGCAGGTGGTCGTCATCGAGCATGACCTGGCCATACTGGACTTCCTTGCCGACAACGCCTACCTGGTCTATGGTTCCGAGGGCGCGTACGGTGTCTTCGCCCAGCCCCGCCAGGTGCGCATAGCCATCAACACCTACCTTGACGGCTACATGCGGGAGGAGAACATCCGCTTCCGGGACACCCACATACGCTTCGAGTCCCACCCCCCGCGGGATAGCCAGGTCACGGCGCACCTGCTCGACTACCCCCGCCTGGAGTGTGACTACAAGGAGTTCAAGCTGACCGCCGAGGCAGGTACCATCAAGATCGGGGAGTCCATCGGCGTGGTCGGCCCGAACGCCATTGGGAAGACGACCTTCGTGAAGATGCTCGCAGGGATCCAGGAACCGACCGCGGGGAAGATCGACAAGAGCGTGAAGGTCTCGTACAAGCCGCAGTACATCGCACCGGACTTCGACGGCTCGGTGATGGAGCTGTTCATGGTCACCAACCACGAGTTCTTCCAGTCCGGCTTCTTCGAGAGCGAGATCGCCCACCCGCTGGCGCTCAAGAGGCTCTACGAGAAGAACGTCAACACCCTATCGGGCGGGGAGCTGCAGCGGGTGGCCATCGCCATCTGCCTGTCCAAGGAGGCGGACATGTACCTGCTCGACGAGCCGTCCGCGTACCTGGACTCGAACCAGAGGATGGAGGCGGCGAAGACGGTGCGGAGGGTCATGGAGAAGAGGGGGCGCAGCGCGCTCATCGTCGACCACGACATCTACTTCCTGGACATGGTCTCCGATTCCATCATGGTGTTCTCCGGGGTTCCCGGCAAGGAGGGCCATGCCAACGGCCCGTTCGACATGCGTGCGGGCATGAACATGTTCCTGAAGGAGGTCGACGTGACCTTCAGACGGGACAACGATACCAACCGGCCGAGGATAAACAAGCCCGGCTCGAGGCTGGACCGGGAGCAGAAGGAGAGGGGCGAGTACTATTACTCGCAGGCCTAGGGCGAGCAGACCTTCTTCGAGGTCCTCCATTTCCACAGGTAGTAGATGGCGAACGCTGCGATGCCGATGACCACCACGTACTCGAACGGGCGGTAGAGCGACTCCACGGTCTGCCAGTTCTCTCCAAGGATCACTCCCACATAGGCGAGGACGAGGCACCACGGCAGCGACCCGATGGTCGAGAGGAGCACGAAGCGCCTGAACGGCATGCGGGCGATGCCTGCCGGGAGAGAGATGAACGTCCTGATGACCGGCAGCAGCCTGGAGCCGAGGATCGCCCAGTCCCCGTACTTGTGGAACCAGCACTCCGTGAGGTTCAGGTGCTTCTCGTTAAGCCTGATATACCTGCCATACTTGATGACGAACGGACGGCCGCCCTTCAGACCGATATAGTAAGCGATGACCGAGCCGAGGGTGCATCCCAGGGTACCGGCGAGAGCGACCAGCAGGGAGTCTGAGAGGGGATCTCCGATCAGTCCCAGCCTTCCGAGGGAAACGAGCGCGCCGGCGAAGGGCAGCACCACCTCGCTGGGGACGGGCAGGCACATGCTCTCCATGGTCATGAGCAGGACTATGCCGGGATACCCAGTGGTCTGTATCAGGTCCATGATGAGCTGGACCGCCCAAGCGATCATCCCCCCGATAAGGTCCATCGGGATGTCGAGCCGGTACACCGATATAAACCTTGGCGGTCTACGGAGCGGAAACAATAGATATAGCGAGCAGCGTAATCGAACTTCAAGGTTAGAACATGGACGCTGTCAGGGTGACCGATGGGATCTTCTGGGTAGGAGCGATCGACTGGAACGTGCGCAGCTTTCACGGGTACACGACGCCGCGGGGCTCGACGTACAACGCCTACCTCATCACCGGGGAGAAGAACATTCTGATCGATACCGTCAAGCGGCCGTTCTTCGAGGAGATGCTGTCGCGCATCCGCAGCGTCATCGATCCGGCCAAGATCGACATCATCGTGTCCAACCACACCGAGATGGACCACTCGAGCAGCCTCCCCCTGATGCAGGAGCTGTGCGGGGCCACGGTGCTGGCGTCGCGCTTCGGGGTCGAAGGCCTCCGCCTGCACTTTCCGGAGCTGAGGACGGAGATGGTCGCCGACGGGCAGGAGATCAGGGCCGGGGGGAAGACTCTGAAGTTCATCGACACCCCGATGCTGCACTGGCCCGACTCGATGTTCACCTACGTGGAGGAGGACAAGGTCCTGTTCAGCATGGACGCCTTCGGCCAGCACTTCGCCACCTCCAAGCGGTTCAACGACGAGGTCGACCAGGACGCCCTGTTCCAGGAGGCGACCAAATACTATGCGAACATCATCCTCCCCTTCAACGCCCAGGTCCGGCAGACCATCAAGAAGGCCCAGGACATCGACATCAAGATCCTGGCGACCGCTCATGGCGTGATATGGAGGACCGATCTGGACAAGATCCTGGGACTGTATACGGATTGGTCATCGGGCAGGACGGCGGAGAAGGCGGTGGTGGTCTATGACACCATGTGGAACAGCACCCGCAAGATGGCCGAGGAGATCGCCGAGGGCATCGCCTCCCAGGGAGTGGTGGTCCAGGTCCTGAAGCTCACCGACACCGACCGGAGCGTGGTCATGAGGGAGGTCCTCGACTCGAGAGCGGTGATAGTCGGCACGCCGACGCTCAACAACAACATGTACCCCTCGGTGGCGGACATGGTCTACTACATGAAGGGGCTGAGGCCCACCGGCAGGATCGGTGCGGTGTTCGGCTCCTACGGCTGGGGTGGCGGGGCGACGAAGGCGGTGCACGAGCTGATGAAGAGCAGCGGGTTCGAGATGCCGTTCGAGGACATGCAGGTCAGGTACATCCCCCACGAGGAGGAGCGCAGGAAGTGCCGCGAGCACGGGCAGATGATCGGCAGGAAGATCAAGGAAACGTCCAGCAAAGGCTGAGAGCGGCCCGCAGCACCATACACTAAAAAGAGAGGGTGGAAGAGGTTTCGGTCCCGCCTACATGTCCTTGCGCCTGAACGACAGAATGAACAGGACCATGAGGCCAGCCAGTATGATCGCTGCCACGAGCAGGACCGGCCACTCGATGTCCGACGCGGACAGCTCGAAGCTTTGGCTCATCGATCGTGCGCCGGCCGTCACGCCCCCGCTCAGGGTCGCGACGCGGTACACCGCCGTTCCCTCCGGGGCTCCGTCATCGGTGAAGCTCCTGGCATCGCTGCCGTTCACGACCGCGATCAACACGAACTCGCCTCCCTCGACCTGCCGGTAGATCGCAAAGCCGGTCGCCGGTGCGGTCGTGGAGTTGGGGCTCGGCATCTCCCAGGTGATGATCGCTCCCTCGCCGCCCCTTGTGACCTTCAGGTTGGTCGGGGCGGGGGGCGGGAACAGGGCGGTCGCCGATATCTCGGCCGGCGCACCTTCGCCTCCAGCGTTCACCGCGACGATGCGGTACCTGTAGCTCTCGCCCCCCATGACTCCAGTATCGTTGTAGCCGTTGGAGAGCACCACTGCGAGCCAGGTCATCGAACCCTCGGCACTGCCGCGATAGACGTTGTAACCGCTGACAGGCGCACCGCCGTCGTCAGGTGAGCTCCAGCTGAGAGCGACGTAGCCGACGCCCGCGTTCGCTTCCAGGCCCGAGGGGGCGTCCGGGGCGCGGAATGGGATCGCCGGGACCGCGTCGCTCATGATGCCCTCACCGACCTGGCTGATGGCCGAGACAGAGTAGTAGTAGGCCTGGCCGTTGACCGCCGATGTGTCGTTGAAGTACGCCATGGTGCCGACGGTCTTGAGGAGGGCCATCGATCCGGCGCCCGTTCCGCGGTAGATGTTGTAGCCGGTGATCGGCGCGTCCGATGAGGGAACCGTCCACGAGATATTAGCCCAGGCATTGCCGGCGGACACGCCGATCGTTGCGGCCGAGGGGGCCGCCAAGGTCCTTGCCTGCATCTCCTCGCTTCCCACTCCATCCCCGGCCAGGTTGTAGGCGACGACGCTCAAGACATAGGTGAGATCGTTGCTCAGCCCACCGATGACAAAGCGGTACGTGAGGCCAGCATCGAACTGTGCGGAGTACGAGTTGCCAGCGCTCCTGATGAGCACCTTGTAACCCAGGACCGCTGATCCGTTGTCGTTCGATGGAGCGGACCAGGTGACGGTCACGTTCTTCGTCCCTCCCGCCAAGGCAACGTCCCTTGGTGCCGAGGGGGCGTTGTACGGCACAGCTTTGACCTCTACCGAGCGCTCGCCCTCATAGGCGGCATTGAAGGCCGACACCTGGTAGCTGTACTGCACACCGGCGACCACATGAACGTCATCGTAGGCCAGGTCCGTACCGGACAGCTCGGCGATCAGTGCGGGTGCCCCGCCGGAGGTCGAGCGGTACACGCGGTAGCCGATGGCCGCGTTGCCGTCATCCGCCGGCGCGCCCCATGTAAGGTGGATTTCGCTGATATCTGGCGCAGCCACAACGTTCGACGGGGCGCTCGGCCAATATATCGTGGAGCTGCCGACCGGCGCGCAGACGGAGCCCTCGCCCGCCCAGTTGGACGCCGAGACGCTGTAGTAATACATCGTGCCGACAATGACATCGATATCGGCGTACGAGGTCTGGTTGCCTATGGTAGCAAGGAGCGTCATGCTCTCAGGGGTGAGGCCGCGGTAGATCAGGTAGTGCTGCACACCGCCGCCCATGTCCGCAGGCGCTGTCCATTCGAGGTGGACGATCTCGCGCCCTCCCTCCACCTTGAGATCGGACGGGACATCGGGCACGTGGCACGGAACGCAGGTGAGCATGGGCCCATGGCCGCTGCTACCGAGCTCGTTCAGCGCGATCACGAAATAAGTATAGGAGTGCCCGTTGACCACCGAGGTATCGTTGAACTCGAGCACGGAGGTAGTGGATATCAGCATGGTCTTCGTGCTCCAGTCGATCACATCTCCCTCCAGCCGATACAGCTCATAGGCGGTGATGGTCCGCCCGCCGTTGTTCGCGACGGGAAGCCAGGACACGTTGACGTACGAATCGCCAGCTTTTGCGGGAAGCAGAACGGGCTCGGACGGCGTAGTCCCCGGCGAGCCCTCGATTATGCCGGATAGGGAGCTGGACAGATCGGAGCTGTAGGCGAGCACCGCATAGTAGTACACATTGCCGTTGGTGAGCCCGGCATCGCTGTATTCGAAGCTCAGCCCAGCGTCGTACAGGAAGGCCATCGCCGACGGGGAAGTGCCGCGATAGATATGGTACCCGGCGATGGAGGGACGGCCCTCGAACCCGGGAGCTTCCCATGTAAGGTGAACCGTTCCGTCCCCGGGCTCTGCGCTCACCATGGTCGGAGCGCCGGGCGGGGCGTAGGACGAAGCGCTTGCTGCGCCAGAGAATTCGCCGGCCCCCATCGAACTGCCGGCGAACAACTTGTAGAACCAGGTCTTGTTCTGGCCCACCATGTCCACGTATCTTGTTGTGCTGCCGTCCAGCTCGATCAACAGGGTGTACTGACCGTCCGTGGTGGCGCACCGGTACAGGTAATATCCGGTGATCCCTCCGCCGGTATAGGACGGTTGTTCCCACGTCAGGGTGATGTTGTTGAGACCTCCTACGGCGGTCAGGTCCTGTGGCTCGCTCGGCGGGTTGCCGCACTTGCCGGATACGGTAGCTGGAGCACCCTCGCCGATGCTGTCGGTGGCCGTTACCCTGTAGTAGTATGTCACACCGTCCTGCAGCCCCTGGTCGAAGAAGCCGGTCCTGTTGGTCGGGACGTCCGAAAGGAAGGTCATGCTGTCGAGGGATGTGCCCCTGTAGATCGTGTACTTGGTGAGGTCACTGGGATCGTAGCCTGAAGGGGGACCCCAGAACACATTGATCTTGCCCGGACCGTTGTTGTAATGGCCGAGGTTCATCACCGGCCCCGGTCCCGCTGATGTCGTGGCGCTTGCTGGGGTACCGGCCGGCCCGGTCCCGATGGCGTTCACCGCGGCGACGGTCACATGGTACTGTGTGCCATCGTCGAGGCCGCCCAGCATGATCGAGAGGCCGCCCTCGTGATGGTCGACATCATCTGCGGAGCAGGTCCGGTTCCAGGTGTACGGTCCGGGAGAGGTCCCCCAGTAGATCACATAGCCAGTAATGTCGGAGGTGCCCGGCGCGTCCCAGCTTACGACAAGACCGCCCTTGCCGAGCGCAGAGGCTGTGATATTGAGGGGCTCGGAAGGAGATGAGCATCTCACCTCCACTGTGTCAGAGCGCACACTCTCGACATTATCTTCGTTCCAGGCCGATATCTCGTACTGGTAGGTGCACCCTTCCTGGACATCGGTGTCGTTGAAGTAAAGGTCGCCCTCGGTGTACCACAGCCATGTCCAACCATCCCCTGCGGTCACGTTGTTCCTGTAGATGTCGTACCACACGATGGGGGAGCTGCCGTCATCGACCGGTATCTCCCAGGTAAGCTTGACCTCACCGGGCACGGCGGCCCCCTGGAGGTTGCGTGGTGCATTGGGGGGTGCGATGTACTTTATTGACACCTCGCTGCCCCGGCCGCTCTCGCCCAGGGAGTTCACCGCGGCGACCTGGTAGTAATACGTCTCACCGACCGTCACCGCACGGTCGACGTAGCTGAGGTTCGTCCCGCCGGTACTGCCGATCAGGAGCTCATCGCCGGAGACCGTGGACCGGTAGATCCTGTAATCGGTTATGGCCGAACCGCCGTCCCCAGAGGGCGCCGACCAGGTCAGGGTCATGTTGTCGACCCCTGGAGCGCATTGGAGGTTCTGGGTGACACCCGGTTTACCGGCCGGCAGGGTGACCGTGATCTCGTTCGTGAGAGCGCTGTTGTAACCGTTGTACGCTGCCAAGGCATAATAATAGGTCTGTCCCCCGGCCACCGAGTCGTCCAGATAGGACAGGGAAGACCCCGGGAGCGAGGCGATCTGCGTCAGGGCGCCTGATACGGTCCCCCTGTGGACAGTGTAGTTCGCGATGCTTGCCCCGCCGTCATCGGCTGGAGCCGACCAGCTCAGAGCGACATTGCCATTGGAGACCGATGCCTGGAGGTTCGTCGGGGTTCCAGGATGATCGACCGTGGTTACGGGAGCCGACCATTCCGAGTAAGTGTATGATCCTCCGTAATCAGCGCAGATCTGGAAGTATAGGGTGTAGCCAGGGGGAAGCGGGGTGGAAAAGTCGGGGCTTCCACTCGTCGTGACGTGAGAGGTCGTTCCTCCGACCGTGGTCGGGAATCCAGATATCTGGATCGAGCCGTTCACGGTGCTCCAGTAGACATAATACTGCGACGGGGAGCCGGAAGCCGGGCTCCAACTGACATCTATGTACCCGACGCCCCCAACGCCAACAGGGGTCCCTGGAGCACTTCCCGTGGCCCCGGCCTCCGCCCCCTCGTACAAGAACGTCATTCCAGTCAAAAGCAGTGCAGCAGTCAGCAGAATCGTCGCGAGCTTCCTCATCATCAGATTTCCTCTGTGGCAGACCAGTGGCAGGTTGTCCGCTCGCACGATGCTCAGAGCATCTTTGACCAGACAAGGACGAACGGCCCACCGTTCAAAAAAATACACTCTTTTTAATACCGGAGTTTATAACTATTTGTCTTGATAGTGAGATTGGAAAAACCTGGAGCAACGGCCGATGGCCCATAGGCGAACCTCAGAAGGCTTGACGAGGCACCCTTAGGAGCAAGAAGGGATCGATAAAGAAAAGAGGGCGCACGGTGCCGGCCCATGGGCGGCACCCTTGCACCGTTGTTGAGGTCCCTGACCTCAGGCCGAGGCCTTGGCGCCGTTACCGGCCTTGGCCCTGGTCTTGGCCTTGCTCTTCGCAGCGGTCTTCACCCCGGCCGCCTTGAGGAGCGCGTCGACCTTGTCCACCTTCTCCCAGGTGAACTCCGGCTCGTTGCGCCCGAAGTGGCCGTAGGCGGAGGTCTTCGTGTAGATCGGGCGGCGGAGGTTCAGGGCATCCATGATGCCGTCGGGAGAGAGGTCAAAGACCTTCACCACGGCCTCGGCGATCTTGTCCTCGGGGATCGTCGCGGTACCCTTTGCGTCCACCATGACCGATACCGGCTGGACGACGCCGATGGCGTAGGCCACCTGCACCTCCGCGGTCTTGGCGAGGCCTGCGGCCACGATGTTCTTGGCGATGTACCGGCACATGTAGGCGGCCGAGCGGTCCACCTTGGTGGGGTCCTTGCCTGAGAACGCCCCGCCCCCATGACGGCCCATGCCCCCGTAGGTGTCCACGATGATCTTGCGCCCCGTCACGCCGGAGTCCCCGCAGGGCCCGCCGATGACGAACCTGCCAGTGGGGTTTATGAAGTACTTAGTCTTGGAGTCGAGCCACTTGCCGCATACCGGCTTGATGACCTTGTCCTTGATGGCCTTCTCGATGAGGGCGTGGACCTTCTCATCCTCGGTCTCGCCCTCGATCTCCGGAGCGTGCTGCGTGGACACGACGACGGTGTCGATCCTCTTCGGCCTGCCGTCCTCGTACTCCACCGTGACCTGGGTCTTCCCGTCCGGGCGCAGCCAGGGCAGGGTCCCGTCCTTCCTGAGCTTGGCGAGCTGCATTGCCAGTTTCTGGGCCATCAGGATGGGCATGGGCATGAGCTCGGGGGTCTCGTCGGTCGCATACCCGAACATCAACCCCTGGTCCCCGGCACCGGTGGCCAACTTCTTTCCCTTCTTCTTCCGGCACACGCCCATGTCGATGTCGGCGGACTGGTCGTGAAGGGACGAGAGGACGCATATGTGGTCCGCATCGAACCCGTACTCAGGGTGATCGTACCCGATATCCCTTACCGCCTGGCGGATGATCTTGTCAGCGTCGACGTGAACGTTCAGGCAGGAATCGGTCTTGACCTCTCCCGCGACGATCACCATGCCGGTCGTCGCCATAGTCTCTATCGCGATGTGCGCATGGGGGTCCTGGGCGAGATAGGCATCGAGAATGGAATCGGAAATACGGTCGCATAGCTTGTCAGGGTGACCCTCGGTCACGGATTCTGATGTGAACAGGTGGGATACCATCATGACCACTTTGTTGGGCTAAATCCCAGAAGGGTATATATATTTTAACGCATCATTTCGTGTATAATATTATAACTGCTGGTAATAATGGAGCTTTCCGAGATCAAGAAATTGAGACAGAAGGTGGGAATGTCCCAGACCGAGCTCGCCAGGAAGGCGGGGGTCTCCCAAGCCCACATCGCAAAGATCGAGAGCGGGAAGGTCGACCCGAGGTTCTCGACCGTGGAGAAGATACTCCGCTGCCTAAAGGAGGAGGAGAAGGACCACTGCTCTAAGTACATGACCGAGACGCTGTACGGAGTGCAGGTCGACGACACCGTGTACTCAGCGGCCAGGATCATGAGGGAGCGCGGCGTGTCCCAGCTGCTCGTGTTCAGGGGAGAGACCATACTGGGCCTTCTGACCGAGGAGGACCTGCTGCGGTTCAAGGGCGATCCCCAGACCACTCCTGCAGGCGAGGTGATGAGCGACCCTCCCCCCACGGTCTCGAGGAGCACCAGCGCCGATACGGTCAGGGACCTGCTGCTGGAGTTCCCTGCAGTGATAGTGGTCGAGCGCGACCGGGCCGTCGGCATCCTCACCAAGTCGGACCTCATCAAGCGGGACTGAGCCATCCACCGCTCCCCCGTTCCACGAAAACCGCCTCGGTAATCTTAAATGCCGGTATTCGTCTAACCAAATCACTATGGGAAAGGCGGACACCCACGTCCACACCAAGTACTCCGGCCTGCACAGGATGGGAGTGCTAAGGTTCCCCGAATCGGTCTCCGAACCGATGGACGTGATCGAGAGAGCGCGCTCGGCAGGAATGGACGTGGTGTGCATCACGGACCATAACTCGATCGCCGGTGCCAGGAAGGCCAGGGACATCGGGAAGGGCATCGACGGGATAGATGTGGTCATGGGGGAGGAGGTCAGCACCGCCGACGGCGAGGTCATCGGCCTTTTCCTGGAGGAGGAGATCCCTCGGGGGCTGTCCGCCGTGGAGACCATAGACCGGATAAGGTCCCAGGACGGGCTGGTCATCGCCCCTCACCCGTTCAGCCTCCACTGTCCATGTCTAGGCGAGCACATCAATGACCTGGACGTCGATGGGATCGAGGTCCTCAACGGGGGACACATCGATAACTTCGCCAACCCCCGCGCGGAGAAGGAGGCCCAGGGCGGCAAGTACGCCAGCCTGGGAGGCTCCGACTCCCACTACCTCAAGACCATCGGCCTCGCATACACCAACTTCGACGGCAGCACCGCCGAGGAGCTGAGGAGGGCCATCCTGGCCAAGAAGACCTCGGCCGGAGGCAGGGTCATACCGCTGGACAAGGCGATAGCCTGGAGCGTCGGCGTGGTCCTGGAGTCGGACCGCCTCATCGTCCGCTCCATGTTCGGCCTGGACCGCGAGCCGACCGACGACCCGATCCACAACCTTGTGCAGAAGATGAGGCTGGGACAGAAGCTCGGTGCGCTGTTCGGTTCGTTCGTCTACTTCCTGCCGCCTGTCCCGTACCTCGTGGGCATAGCCAGCAAGAAGATCCTGCACCACCGGGAGGACGAGGAGAGCAACGGGAACGGCAAGGGCCTCGGCCATCTGGGACTTTTCGAGTGATCAGTGGACGTGCTCGTGCTCCATCTGCTCAGGGTCTGACAGGCGCCCGAGCGCGGATATCAGCACCTCGCTCAGGGCAGGATGGATCACCTGGCTCCTGGCCATCGGCATGTATGACATGTCCCCGGCGTTCATGAGGTACACCATCTGCTGGACCAGCAGGTCCGCGTCCTTCCCGGCGATGTGAACGCCCAGGATGCGCCGGGTGCCCTTCTCCACCACGACCTTGACCAGCCCGGTGTCGTCGGCCATGGCATTGCCCTTGGCCACGTTGGCGTACCGGCTGTAGCCGACCAGGTACTTCAGGCCGTTCGTCTTCGCCGCCTCTTCGGTCATCCCGACGCTTCCGACGGTCGGGTAGGTGTAGACGGCGTGAGGTATCGCGTGCTCGTCCGTCTCCGCCAGTTCCTGGTTGTTCATGTTGTACCAGACCACCTGGCTCTCGTAGTTGGCGGTATGACGGAACATGTGATGACCGGTGATATCCCCCAGCGCCCATATGCCTGGCGCGGTGGTCCGCAGGAACCGGTCGACCTTGATGTAGCCGAGGGCGTCCGTCTCCACCCCGGTCGCGCTGACGTTCAGCAGGTCGGCGTTGCTCTGCATCCCGGTCCCGATGAACAGCATCTCCGCCTCCTCGCTCGCCACGGCCCCTGTCCCCCGGTCCTCCCTCACCACTTCGACCCCTCCGCTGACGGGCCTCACCTCCCTGACCGTCTGGTTCGTCGAGATGGAAACGTGCTCCCCCAGCTTCTTCTTCACCACGAAGCTCATCTCCGGCTCCTCTTCCGGCACGAGCCTCACGTTCCTCTGCACGATGGAGACCCTGGTCCCCATGGCCGAGAAGAAGTGGGCGAACTCGCAGGACTTGTACCCGCCGCCGATCATGATGATGCTCTTCGGCAGGGCGGTGATGTCGAAGATGTTCTCCGAGGTCCGGTACGGCACCTTCTCCAGGCCCGGTATCGGAGGGATGTGCGATCGGGCGCCGGCGGCGAGCACTATGCTGGGGGCGTGGATCCTCTCGTTCCCCACCTCCAGGGTGTGGTCCCCGACGAACCTCCCCTGCACGTTGTACAGCTTCATGCGGGGGTCCATCCTGACCGCCTCCTCGATATGCTCCCGGTCGTGCAGGACGACGTCCCAGGTGCGCCTCCGGATAAGGTCGAAGTCCGCTCTCTCCAGCCGGGCGTGCACCCCGATCCTGGCGGCGTCCTCCATCTCCCTGATGATGTCGGCTGGGTAGATCCACATCTTGGACGGGATGCAGCCGCGGTTCAGGCAGGTGCCGCCCAGCGGGCCGTTCTCCACCAGGGCGACCCGATGGCCAGCGTTGACCGCCGGGTCCACGATGTTCATGCCCGCTCCGGACCCCACGATGATGATGTCGTACTCTTCCACGCGAACCCCGCTCAACAATGGACCATGCGACTATTATTGACTTCGCCCAATCCATGCAAGGAGCGGGAGAAGCAGCGAGAGCGGCATATCACATTCCTCCGCGACCTGTGTCCACCGTTTGCACGCTTTTTTTGATTCCCATTATACAATTATCTAATACTATCATACATACTATACTAATGTCTGTTAACATAATGTTTAATTATCTATTTGTCTATTTTCAGATTGCAGAAGCGTACAAACGACTATTCTTTCGGTGAAAGATGGTCCGTCGGGCGGACGCCCTGCTGCCTCCGGGTCGTAGGGCCCGGAGGGTGTGAGGTGGGACCAAGATGGCATACGATGCTGGATCGATCGCGTGGATCCTGATATCCACGGCACTGGTCATGATCATGACCCCTGCGGTTGGGTTCTTCTACGGCGGGATGCTGAAGAAGAACAGCATGCTATCCATGCTCGGGCAGAGCCTGATAGCCATGGGCGTGGTGACGATAATATGGGTGACGGTCGGGTTCACCCTGGCCTTCGGCCCGGGGAGCACCCTGATCGGCAACCTGAACTTCGCTTTCATGAACGGGATCGGCGTGTGGTCCAACCCGCCGGCGCTGGCGTACTTCCCCACGGCCATCCCGCCGCTGCTCTTCATGATGTTCCAGGGCATGTTCGCGATAATCACCGTCGCCCTGATCATCGGCGGCATCGCCGAGCGCATGAAGCTCGCCGCGGTCACCGTCTTCCTGGCCCTGTGGTCCATCATCGTCTACACCACGGTCGCCCACTGGGTCTGGGGAGGGGGCTGGATAGCCCAGCTGGGGGCGCTTGACTTCGCCGGCGGCACGGTCGTCCATATCACTGCCGGCGCCACCGTCCTGGCGGCGACCCTGGTGATCGGCAAGAGGCTGTCCAGGCAGAACCGGGTCGAGGAGCAGGCGCACAACATCCCGTTCGTCGTCCTGGGGGGCGCGCTGCTGTGGATCGGCTGGTTCGGATTCAACGGCGGCAGCGCCCTCTCCTCGGGCGAGCTCGCGGTCAGCGCGTTCGTCGTCACCCAGGTGGCGGCCGCGACCGCGGGCGTGGTGTGGGGCCTGGTCTCTTACCTTCACCTCGGCCGGACGAGCGTCCTGGGCATGATCACCGGCGCGGTGGTCGGTCTGGTCGCCATCACCCCGGCTTCCGGTTACGTGGACGTCATGGGCGCCCTGGCCATCGGCATCGTGGCTCCGGTGATCAGCTACGCGGCCATCCACCTCAGGAAGAGGGCGGGCTTCGACGATGCCCTGGACGTCTGGGCGTGCCACGGCGTCGGCGGCACGGTCGGCGCCGTGGCCACCGGCTTCCTGGCGACCTCCGCCGTCAACCCCGCGGTGGTCACTAACGGCCTGCTGTACGGCGGCGGCTTCGGCCTGCTGGCCGATCAGCTGATAGCCGTCTGCGCGGTGTGGGCGTTCGTGTTCGTCACGGTGATCGTCATGATGAAGGCCCTCACCCTGCTCTGGCCCAGCTGGCGCCTGACCAGGGAAGAGGAGAGGATCGGCGTCGACATCGTCCAGCACGGCGAGAACGCCTATACCTGAGGGGGTCCGAGGATGAGGAAGATAGAAGCGATCATACGGCCGGAGAAGCTGAACCAGGTGAAGACGGCCCTCGAGGCCATCGACATCAAGGGCATGACCGTCCACGATGTCTCGGGCCGGGGCGAGCAGAACGGGCTGGAGTTCATCAACCGCGCAGGCAAGTTCCGCGTGGACCTTCTCCCCAAGGTGCTGATCACCATCGTCGCGCCGGACAAGGAGGAGGACAGGATCATCAGCACCATACTGGAGTGCGCCCGGACGGGGGAGATGGGTGACGGAAAGGTGTTCGTGAGCAACGTCGAAAGGTGCGTCCGGATCCGGACCGGAGAGGAGGGCGACAAGGCCCTGCGGCCCTCCTGAAAAACTTTTTTCCTCTCTTTATCATGGAAAGGTCGGAAGCATGTCCTCATCGGCCACTAGGCCTCGGACAGGCTTCCTTACGACCTCCGGCGTTCGCTCCTCCTTCCCTACCTGGGCTTCCTCGGCCGAAAGAACAGGGCTCCCACGACCGCCCCTACCGCCACCACAGCTCCGATCGCGATGATCGGCAGCATGGAGGAACCGCCGTCCTTCTGCGCACTGCCGATGGTCAGGGCGACGGTCTGATCTACCGAGTTGCCATCGGCGTCCACGGCACGCACGGTGATGGAGCGCTGACCTTCCGACAGACCGGTCAGGTCGAAGGAACCAACGGTTCTATCCAGCGTCTTGACCACGACCCCATCGACGAGGACCTCGTAGTGATCGACGATGCCGTCAGGGTCGCTGCAGGTCCATGAGAGCTTGACCGTCTCTCCCTGGGAGTACGTGGCCTCAAGGCCACCGATCGTCAGGGTGACCGTGCTCATCGGGATGTCGTTGAGGTCCAACTTGTTGACGGCCTCGGTGTTCCCGGCCACGTCGACCGAGTAGTACTCAAGGGTGCCGTAACCGGAGTTCAGCACCTTTACCGGAGAGCCATAGTTTTGCCATTCCCCTCCGTCGATGCGGTATCTGGTAGAGCTGACCCCAGAGGCATTGTCGGTGGCCAGCAGGCGCAACGTGCCATCCCCGTCGAGCGAGTATGCCGTGAC
The DNA here is from genome assembly GCA_964426205.1 of uncultured Methanomassiliicoccus sp. Classification (GTDB taxonomy): domain Archaea; phylum Thermoplasmatota; class Thermoplasmata; order Methanomassiliicoccales; family Methanomassiliicoccaceae; genus UBA6. The sequence continues at coordinate 107,278 of CAYRPG010000005.1, forward strand.
GGGCGCGGTGCCGTCGATGTTGATCGAGAGCGTGTGATCCCCTTCCACATTACCGGCCACGTCCACGGCATGGTAGGTGAGATTGTGCGCGCCGTCGCTCGCGATGCTCATGTCACCGCCCCAGGCCGCCCAAGCACCGTTGTCCAGCCTGTACTGGACGCTCCCCACCCCGCTCCGGGCGTCCGAGGCGGTCAGCCGGACCTTCACCGGCCCATCGTACCACCCGCTCGCGCCGGCGGTCCTGTTGACGGACGAAGCGGTCTGCGGAGGCGTCGCGTCCACGGATGTCGAGGCGTCGGGCACCGATGGTTGCTTTTCGGTCACCCCTCCGCCCGATGCGATACTGTAGAACTGGTAATCGCGCTCGCCGCCGGTGAGGGACGAATCGAAGTGGACCACCTCTCCGCTGGAGAAGGACCCGTCCGGGTGGCTTGCATCGGTGTACAGGGAATACGACGAGCTGGCGCTGGACCTGTAGTAGAGCTTGACGCTCTCCGGGACGCCCTGGCCCGTGTCGATGGATACCTCGATGTCGAAGGTCCCCTTGGAAAATGAGGGCAGGGGACCGACATGGGACCATGAGGCATCGCTCACCTGAGTGACCAGGATGTTGTCGATGTACGCGCCCTCCTGCCATTCCGTCCCTAATATGTAAGGGCCGCTGATGAAGTCGAAGCTTATGGTCTTGGCGTTCACTGGGATGGTGGCGGTGGCCTGCCTCCACGAGGACTCGTCCGAGGATGGCTGTGTCCAGACCGTGGTGTACGTGGAGTTGTCGGCCGACACGCTGACGCTGAGGTGATCATATCCCCCCGGCACGCTGCTGGCCATCGTCTTCGACCAGTATATGAAGCTCAGGGTACCGTCCCCGAGCCCCGGGTCCATGTTCAGGGAGTGCCTGATGTACGCGGACATGTTGGCATCATACCTCTGGACCTCGGTGTTCGACTTTATCCCGAGGTTCCTGGTCGGGGCGATGCTGTTGCTACCGATGACCGCGCACCACAGGCTATAGGTATTTCCGGAGGGACTGACCCGATAGGTAGAGTGGCACCAGGTGTCTACGCCCGAATCGGGGTTGCTGTCCCCGCGGACCCATATCTCCTTGCCATCCTGGTCCCAACCCGTATTGCAGTTGAAGTTGGGATTCTCAAAGTTCTCCCTAAGCACGGTGACCGTCGATGCGCTCGCTGCCGATGCGGCCGGGATCACAGGCAACAGGATGCCCAGAACGAACGATAGAACGATAGCGATCGCAGCCAGTGGACAGCGGCATTTCCTTCCTCTTACCCCCATGAATGCTCACCCACCCGAGCTATTTAGCTTTCTAACCATATCAAATTCTCCATCGTTTTAATATTATGGTGATGAAAGAAACATGCTAGGGATCGGGCGTCATGCGCTCGTGACCGTGATCGTCCATTCCCCGTCGGCGTTGATGCTCAGCCAGTATATCCAGGGCGTGGCTCCCCCGATCATGTCGCTCACCCTGATGATCTTCTCCCCGGTGTAGTTGCCCAGCTCGCTGGCCAGCAGGTCGATGTACGTCCCATCGTCGGCCCACAGCTTGACCGCGAAATTGCTCCTCCCGACATGGGTCATGTTGAAGGTCACGCTTCCGTTCGCGAGGTCGATCGGGAAGGAGACGTTCGTTCCCCTGCCACTGATGGTGATAGGCAGTTCGGACCCTTCGTTGACGCGGGGCTGCTCTATCGTCAGGTTCCAAGCTCCAGCCGCCTCGACCTTCAGGAAGTATTTCCCGGGGGTCGCAGTATCGGTCGATCCGTTCTTCACCCCGACGAGCGTGGAACCCTCGAACGGCCCCTTCTCGTTCACCAGCATTCCCCACAGGTACCCGGTCTCTTTGTACAGATTGGCGACAAAGAAGCTCGAGCCGACGTAGGTGATGTGGAGCACCATCACGCCCTCTTCGAGCGTGAACCTCTCGCTGACACCATTGCCTGTGCCGGACATCAGAACGTCATCGACCTGGGGCCTCGCTGAATCATTGCTGTTGTTGACGCTCGCCCTGCTGCCGACGCCCAGCGCCACGGCTGCGACAATGAGCGCCGCGGCAACGGCGATGACGGCAATCACCCCCATTACCTTCCTGGGCACTGCCATCGTAAGCCTCCTCCCGCGGGAGCAATCATCTACGGGGTGATTAAAGCTATCTCTGGAGGTAATGAACGGTGGGCAGCGGACTAGTTGCCGTCCCTCTTCCGCTCGACCATGCCCATCAGGATGATCCCTGCCAGCAGGACACGACGGTCGAACTGGGGTGGAAGCCTGGAGCAGTCCACGTCCCACTCGTCGCCTACGACCTTGAACTGCTGCCTGATCTCGGTGACCTGCTGACCGTAAAGCTCCACCTTGACCCGTTCAGGTACCAGGCCGCCCATGGGGATGTACTTGCGCATGAAGCCCCTTCCCGATTCCTCGTAGACCCGACCGATGGTCTGCCCGTAGGGGTCCATGAGGAAGTACTCGTCAGCAAGAAAGTTCGACATGATGTTCCGCCTGATCTTCCCGACGCAGACATTGGCAGCGGTATCGACCACAGCGAACGTCCCCCACGCATCCAGGATCTGCTCCTGGTGGACCCAGAAAAGCTCCCTGGTCATCGCTTCATCGGCATAGATGCGGATGTCCTCCCTCAGGCGGAGCATCTTCTGCTTGGTGTAGCCCAGAACGGTCCCGCGACCGTCCTCGATCCAGTACTGATTGGCGAGGGCGAAGATCTTCTTCCTGATCTTGTACTGGGGGGAGGTCCAGATGTTGTAGTTCAAGTCGAATCCCATCCCGTATCCATATGTCACATAATGAAACCGCTCAGTCTTGTTCAGCTCATTGATGCTCACCTGACGGTGTTCACGCAAGGAGATAGAAGGTGAATAATGAATACGCGAAGATCCACAAAGATGCGTCCACGTTCAATATTGGAACGAATGACTTGGGCAGGTCAGGAACGGATGCCTCTTTATCAGAATTCCATCTCTCAACGAAGTTAAAAACCATACCGCCTCTCCTCCAACACCCATCCCATAAAACAATTATCTATTCGCGTCATTATAAAGATCCATCTCATTGTTCATTGCCTCGAACAAGCGCTTTGTACCGAGGACGGCACAATTGAAGGGTAAGTCAGATAGTTGCAAAGGTTAAAAATCCCGGTCCGCCCACCATTTTACTGGATTCGCCAAAATTGCCCTGTTTCAGGGCATTTTGGACTTTACGAAGCTGGCTCATCGCTCCGGCCTTGTCGTTCATGTTGATCCCGAGGTACATGATCGTCGTCTTGGTATCTTCATGTCACAGAAGGTCCCGAATCGTCTCCAAAGGTATGCCCACCAACCAACATGTCCGGCCGAAGGTGCAGCGCAGTGTGTGGTTGGTGAACTGTATATCCGTGCGCTCGCTCACAGCCTTCAGTCTCTCATCTATCGCGCTGTGTTCACTAATAATGAAACCAGAAGTCCGGCCGATGTGGATAAGAATTTGACCCAATAACCTCTCTTTTTTATTAACATCAAATACCCAGGCAGTTTATTTAGAGAACTCGATTTACTTTTGGAATTTTTCTAACCAGGTAGGCAATGCCAAAACAAAGGGCCACTCCGATCGGTGCCACAACCAGAAACTTGAGGGGGAGAGGCATTTCTATGCTCGCCAACCCCAACGTCAAACCAACGATTATGGGCGCCTGCAGGACATAGGCAGCGTATGAGTTGTCCGATAATGTCTTGAGGAAACGGTTCTGGAAATTTAATCTCTCCCTAAACCAGACGATTAAGCCGATTGATACGGAGACGGCGAAAGCCTGCTCCCAAAAGGCGTAGAAGGCCGCTTGCCAGTTAAAGCCCCCAAAAAACGCGGAGACCGTTCCAGTCACCGCAGCATAGGAGAGAATGGTCAGAAAGACGACGATCAGAATTGCTGCGAGCCGCAAACAAAACGTTCCAGTATTTGCTGGCACCGTTGAAATCCAGTCCCCTCGAAAAGCCATCACACCCACGATGAAAAAGGCGATGTACTGTGGGAAGAACGGCAACTGAAAACCGAACGGATTTAAAACATACCCTATGGAGAACCAAATGCGCACCAGAAAGCTGACCGCTCCCAACCCCATGGCAAAGAGGGCGATGGTCAAGTCACTCGGAATTGAATGAGCTCTGCTAGGGCTTTTTGATATCATCCGCCAACCCGCATAGATAAGTGTGAAATAGAAAAGCGCTTCAATGAACCAGAGCGGCCCAAAGCCTAACCCGATAAGCGGATCGATGAAAAGTCCGAGAAAGGTCTGAGTTGTCATCGGCAGGCCAGTTGGGGAAGGCAGCACCCCAGCTGAAATTAAGGCGTATTGGATGAAAGGGTCGATTAGGAAAATGAACGCTCCGACTGGAAGCCACAGTCGGACCAGTCGGTCGAGTAGGAATTGTCCGGGTCCTTTACGGTCGTACGATGCTGGGGTAAAGTAACCGGCCAAAAGAAACAACAGCCCCATAAAGAACGCTTGACAAAGGCAAGTGAAGGCGAGAAAAATGAAGTATGGTGGACCGGTCAATTGTCCCTCTTTGTAATACCACAAACCCGCAGCGCCATAGGTTATGGCTATGTGAACTAAGAAGACCAATATAATAACGAAAGTTCGCAGGTTGTCAACGAAGAGCAACCGTGGCTTTGGCACTTGCATAACTCACTTTTTACGGCAAAATGACTGTTTGCGGCTAAATGACTTTTTATTTATAATGTTGTCAATTGATAAGGAATAGGGTTTTATTTTTCTAAGCCTCGAACAAGCGTATTGTATTGAGATCGGTACACCATTAATGATCAGAGAGAATAAGAAAATTTTAGGATGACATCAAGAAGTAAGTAAGAGTCACCTTCAACTTTTTCCTCGAATCGATTTAGATTTCTCACCTGATAGATATGAAATTATACAAATTCGGGCAGACTCAAATTTCCGGGGGCGAAAGATATTTTCACACTGTATTTGTTTATCAATAAATCCAATGGGGGTCCACCTGCTCCAGGTAGATATTGAGTTAGCGAAGATAAAACAACTTTAATTCTCTCATTTTTCTAAAGAAGAAATAGGAGTCCTGGTTTTTAGGTAATGCCATTGCAGGAATTCTAGGCTTTTCTCGCCATATCCCAATAATGGTCGAATAGGTCTTTGACCAACTCTCGGAAGACCGGGTCCTTCCCAATGAAACCAGCATAATCCACTTTACCACCGATCATGCGAAAGCCTATGCCTGCCTCCTTTTCCGTTAGAACAAATGTAGCAGGGGCATTGCTGAAGCCTCTGAGCTCTATGTTCCGCATCGATTCAGGCGGAAAAGCGTCGGCAAGGAAGCTCCTATCTGGGAAAATGAACTTGAATTTCACTCCCTTGAAGGCATGTTCTGCGATGGTCTTTCCCACGGACATTAAGGGCTGCTCTGTTCCTACAGCCCATAGGTATTGCTCCGCTCCATTGACCATCTGCTCGATCCTGTTCATGCTTTCCATGGTGTCTGTTATCAATTCCGCCTGAGAGAGCTCACCGATTCTTTCGATGAATTGATTTGGAAGCTGCGATAGGTCATGCGTCAGGAAATATCCTTTATGCTTGTGGACCAATTCGATGGAGGGAAAAAGCTGGAGCATGAGCCTGCCATACTGAGTGGTGGTGTATGTTCCATCAGGTTGTCTTTGAAGGAGCGACGCTTTGCTCAGTCGCTGCAATTGCCTGAAAGCTTCCGTTCCCGTCAGTTTCAGTCGGTTCGCGACTTCAGGCATCTTAAGATCCTCTTTCAAGAGCATATGCAAAATGCTAAGCCTGCTTTCGCTAGCGAATTCAAAGAATAACTTGTCGATGTCTTCGACATCCCCCAACGAGATCACCTATGTGTATGAATTCACAACGTTGTTTATCAAACACATTGGCAGCAAATAAAAGTAATCCGCTTCTCACGCGTATATAGGCCTAGGGGTAATTGATTTGGAAAACAGGACTGAACAAAAGGAGCGGATCTTTTCGATCGAGCTCGATTCCAAGGAAAATATCAGGAATCTAGCTCTCTCCAACGGGCCATCGGATGGCGTCCTGGTGGAGGGCACATTAGGCCAGTTGATGGAGGCGAACTTCAAAGAAGATATGATTTTGGAAATCGTGGGAAAGAAAGGAAGCTTAAGGGTCGACCTAGAAAGGGATGAGATAAAAGTGAATGCGAGAAGTAGTGCTGGGGTGGGAGGGCAATGAACATGGAAGGCAATGGCCGATCGTCAACGATTGAATTGCCCGGTCTAGATCGCTCATGGAGAGGTCTATACCAAGCAGGAGGCGTTTCCGCTCTTCTCGTCGGCGTTCTATATCTAGCAGCGACGATGTTTTTGTTCATCATTCCTATGCAGGGGGGATACGCGACCTCAGGAGGTGCAGCCACTCTTCAATACATCGCATCCAACAGGTCGGTCTACATCATCGAACAACTGCTGTACAATGCGCCAATCGTCTTGGCAATGATCACATTCCTTGCATTGTACCCAGCGCTGAAACACTTAGATAAAAGCTACGCAGCAATAGGCGCCTTATTGGGGATTGGGTCCGAGATCGTCTCTTTGACCATATTCAATTCGATCGCGGGTCTTGTATCGTTAAGTGATGAATACGCCGCGTCTTCGACCGATGCTCAACGTGCTATATTCTCGACGGCAGCTGAAAGTATCATCGCACAGACGAACATCGCCTTTGCCGCAGGCGTTGTGACCGCCATTGGCATCCTTGTCATCTCCATTGTCATGTTGAAGGGCATCTTCAGCAAGCGCGTCGCGTACTTAGGGATAATTACGGGCATCCTAGGCATCATCAGTGAGGGTTTGAGGACGATGCTCGGAGCCAGCTACATCATTTACGGCATTCTTCTCATGGTCTGGTTCCTCGTAATAGGCTGGGAATTGGTCAAAATTGGGAGGGAAAGAGCAACAAGCATCTGAGCTAAACCACCCTCCTTTTTTTTATTTTCATATTTTTCCGCACATTTGGGATCAAAAGCTCTAAAAAAATTAGCCGAGCGGTCTTGTTTGTAATGGAAGAATCGAAAAATCGGAGACATTAAAAAATTGGAAGGTTTCGAGCAGGATGCCAAGGTCCAATCGAAGCGTTATTGACCGAGATGATGAACTATCTGGCTAGTCGGTGTTTAAAGTCCGGGCAGACTCGAAACAAGGCTAAGAAAAATCACTTTCGAGTTGTGATTGAATGATACGATCGATCTGATGGCTTTGACTCCTATATGTAAGTCAGAAATGAATATGTAGCATTAGATCTCACCTCACACCTACGAGTTGAAGAAAGGTAGTAGATCGTCCTACTCCATGGTGAGTCATTGAACCTACTTGACATCCGGCTCGCTATGGGTTTTATCTTCCCTGCAAGTAATTGCTTACAAAGATCTCAGATAAACTGTACCTAAAGAAATGAAAGGGAGGGGAGGGGATGGTTTTCTAGCCATGCTCCTCCCTTTACTTTTTCTGTTGTGTTTCCGAGAGACGGCCGGGATAGGCTTGGTGCAAAAAACCCCTGATTGACCGAAAAAATCGAGATACTGGATGGAATGGAAGCGCACACGGAGGGATTTGAACCCTCGATTTGCAGCTTAGGAGGCTGCTGCCAT
>CAYRPG010000006.1:0-103295 GCA_964426205.1 uncultured Methanomassiliicoccus sp.
GGTTGAAGTGGTTTACTTACGGGGCTTGAGGTTTTTGGCCACCATGTCCTTCACGAGCCTGAAGCCCTCCAGGACCTGGTCCCTCACCGAGGCCACCATGCTGAATCCTCTGGTCTTCGCCATGTTGAGCAGGTACAGGCAGAGCTCCTTGATCAGCTTCCGGTCGGGGTAGTTCATGCCCTTGAGCAGCCTCAAGGTGGTCATGCCGAGCTCCACCACCGCTCTGGGGCCGGGGAGCCTGATGCCCCCGACATTGCGGCGGGAGTACCTGCTGTTGCGGTTCACGCTATAGTAGCCCACGAGACCGACGAACGAAGCGCACACCAAGCCGACGATCATCAGGGCAGAGTTGGTCGTGCCCCAGCCGACGGCACCGGCGATGGACCGTCCGGGCTCCGCGCCCGGCGCAGGTTCACCCTTTAAGTCCAGCCCGTAGGTCGTGTTCAGTACCGTGCCGTTCTCACCGTTGACGGTGAGGGTGACAAGGTGCTCGCCATCAGCGAAGGTGTGGGCCGGAGAGAGCTCGGACGAGTTCGAACCGTCACCGAAGTCCCAGTGGACCGAGGACACGGCGTCATCGGGCAGCTCGGCGAAGTAGCTGAACTTGTACTGGTTCGGAGCAATCTCGGTGGCGTTGATCGTTGCGTTGCCCTTCTCGGGGTCGCCGACAACCGTCAGCGTGTACTCCTGCTGGACCTCCTGGCCGTTGGCCTCCATGGTGACCTTGACCGTATAGTTGCCAGCTGATCCGGGGATGCCCCGGAGAACGGAGCGGTCGGAGTCGAAGAGCAGGAAGCTGGCATTGGTGTCGACCTTTATGGACGCCTTCATGTTGCCGGCCACCCTGTACTCGTAGGGCGAGCCCACCCTTTCCTCCTTGGAGGGGGACGAGATGATGCTCAGCGCAAGCGAGGAGGACACTGAAGAACTGGCGTAGTTCCCCCTCCAGTCGGTCGGCTTGGCCGGAACGTTAGCTCCGATCGCGCCCCCGCTGTACGGGTAGCCGTAGGTCCCGGTCAGCACCATCGATGTGATCGCCTGTCCTCCGACGGACCAGATGGTCCTCTCGCCGAAGTCGTAGCGGACAAGGGGGTACGGGCCGTTGTTGGCCAGTTCTCCCCATAGCAGCGGCTTGCCGATCGCCCTGGCCCACATCTCGGGCAGGACGAAGTTCGTCGGGTCGCTGTTCGATCCATAGTAATGGCGGTGGAGGATCTCGAAACCGGTATCACCGGTTGAGAGGTTGAAGTCAGCCTGGCTCATCCCGAACAGGTTGCCGTAACCTGCCACACCCATGGTCCGGGGGTGGGTGCTGACGCCGGCAGTGGCCGACGCCACCGCGTTGGACCACTGGTTGAACCTGACCTTGTCCCCGTGCCAGTAGTAGGCGTTCACGTTGTTGTGGTCGGGTTCGTTGAACAGGTCGTACATCGCGATCGCGTTCTCGTTCTCCAGCTCCACCATGGTGGACTTGGAGTACTCGATGTAGTTGGCGAAGGCCGTGGAGGACGGATCGAACACGCTGCCCGATCCATAGTAGTCGTAGGTCGGATATTCCTGAGCACCGGCCAGGACGAAGCATAACCAGACCCCATTCGCCTGAGCGTAGTAGCTCATGGTGTGGAGCAGGTTGAAGTAGTCGGTCTGATGGTTCTTCCAGGCCTTGTACTGAAGCTCGGTTCCCCAGGTATCCCCGGCGCCTATGCGCACGAGGTTGACACCGTAGTACTTCATCTGGGCAAAGTACTGGTTCCAGAAGGCGTCCGGGGTGTCATTGGGGGTTACCGGGATATGGGTCCCGGTGTCCGGAGCGTTGAACACCGACGTCCACCCGGCAACTTCGCGGTTGCCATCGATGAACGTCTCTATCGCGAACGCCAGGGCGGTGGTGTCCACCACCCCATAGAACTGGTGGCTCGGCTTCACGCCGTCCACAAGGATGTCAGGGCCGGACACGGTCACCCTCCCGATATGATCTATACCGTTGGGAGCAGCGGCCGAAGAGGTCGGAATGTTGGACACCAGCAGCAATCCCGGTAACAGCAGAGCCATTATCGCCAAAGCTGCCGCTAGCTTAGGTAATTTTCTTTCCAATAGGCATCCCTCTCTGAATCGACAGAGCTGTGCCCGAACCAAAACTGGGATATTTAAAGAGTTTTTGCATTTGATTATCATTCGGGATAATGATTAATTATAGGTAGCCAGATTAATTTTTTAATTTGATAATTCTCTCGCGTTTCTTGCCCCAAGCGACAACATTTTAGAGTCCTGGGCGGACATAAGTGATTGAATGATGCAAGGCAAGACAGTGGTCATCACAGGCGCCACGTCCGGTATCGGGAGGGCTACCGCCAAAGGGCTGGCCAGGAAGGGGGCGTCCCTCGTCCTGGTGGGCCGCAGCAAGGAGGGGCTCGTGTCGACATCTGAGGACATCGTCCAGGAGAGTGGGGCACCTGCTCCAATGCTCATGCGGGCCGATCTGTCGTCAATGGCCGAGGTGAAGCGCCTGGCAATTGAGATGAAGGAGAAGGTCTCGAGACTGGACGTCCTGATCAACAACGCAGGCACCATCATGGGGGACCGCAGGCTCACGGTGGATGGCTACGAGTACACCTTCGCCCTCGACCACCTGTCGCCCTTCCTGCTGACCAACCTCCTGCTCGATCTCCTGACATCCTCGTACCCCTCAAGGATAGTGAACGTGAGCTCCTCGGTCCATCGCTTCGGAAGGGTCCGCTTCGATGATCTCATGATGGAGCGGGATTACTCCCCGTTCAGGGCGTACTGCCAGGCAAAACTGGCCAACGTGCTGTTCACCTATGAGCTGGCCCGCCGTCTCGAGGGCACTGGCATCACCGCCAACTGCCTGGACCCAGGCATGGTGCGGACCCGGTTCGGCAACGAGGCCTCGGGGTTGCTGCATATCGGCCTGGTGGTCGCCCGCCCGTTCGAGCTGAGCCCTGAGCGAGGAGCAAGGACGTCGATATACCTCGCCTCATCCCCTGAGGTGGAGGGCGTGACCGGCCGCTACTTCGTACGCCGCGGAGTGCACCGCTCTTCTCCCGCCTCGTATGATCAGGACTTGGCCAGGAGGCTATGGCAAGTGAGCGAGATGCTGACCGGCCTGAACAAGGGCGAGAAGGACCAGGTTCTCGATAATCACCTTTAATAGTGGACCGGTCGATTGCCTTGCCAGGGGAACCAATGAACAAGCTGCTGAGCGGCCTCATCACAGTCCTGGCGGTGTTCCTCATCCTGCTGGGCGGCATATTCATCGTAGCCGGAGATATCGAGAACATCGCGATAGGAGCGGCCATGGTGCTTGTCGCCGTTGGCCTGCTATACTACATCTATCGCCTGGAGAAGGTCGAGGCATCCAAGCCGAAGCTCATCAACCAGACGTTCAACGTCCAGATGAGCGGCTCGGGCAAGCTCGACCAGAAGCAGCTCACCTGTCGCCAGTGCGGAGCCCCGCTGGAGGACAAGGACCTCAGGGTGGTCCAGGGAGGTGTCATGGTCAAGTGCCCCTACTGCGGCACCATCTATGCGCTGGAGGAGGCCCCCAAATGGTGAGGTCCCCCTCCCTTCTCGCTGCCACGACGGTCATCGCTCTGCTCGCGGTGCTGGTCTTGCCCGGAGGTCCGGTCACGTCAGCGTCCGCGGTGGAGTACTCGTTCTCCCTGTCCGAGGAACGGGTCAACGTCACGGTCATGCAGGATGGGAGCGTTGACATCGATTACAAGTTCGTGTTCACCAACGTGGGGTACCTGGACGGCGTTGATATAGGCATGCCGAACAGCAAATATGACCTGTCCACAGCGACCGCCCAGATAATCACAGGAGGGGTGCAACACACCCCCTCGCGGATCTACACCTCGCCCTACATCGAGAAGGGAGTGGCAGTGGACCTGGACGACGCGACGATCGCTGCGGTGAAGGGAGGGGGCTCGTTCACCATGTACTTCCACATCAACAACCCCCATATGATCTACGCGGACCCCAACGAGGCGGGCATGGCGGGGGTCGCCTTCACCCCCACCTGGTTCAATACAAAGTACCAGAACGGCAACACTGGCCTGCTGAACGCGTCAGTGATACTGCCCGCTGGGCTCACCAACCTCGATAAGGTCACCTGGCTCAAGAACCAGCCCTTTAGTGGCATATACTTCGATAGCACGATCGGAAGAGGGGTCGCTACTTGGCAGGCCACCGGCGTTAGCCCGTCCCAGCAGGAGAACGGGGCGTTCGATGTTGGCGCCGGGTTCCCGAGCACCTACGTGAAGACCTATTTCGATCCGTCCACCGATCCCAACAACGCCGGCGGCGGGGGAGGCAACATAATCGAGGACGCCGGGACCCTCGCATGCCTGCTGTTCCCGTTGATCTTCGTGGCGATCATCATCGTGTCGATGATCGGCGCGGTGAGGGCGGCGGCCAAGCGCCGGGAGGACTACTTCGAGCCGAAGCTCAGCGTGGTGGGCGCCGGTCCACGAAGGGACCTCACCGCGGTGGAGGCCGCGGTCATACTGGAGAGGCCGCTCGAGGACGTGGCCACCATGATGCTCTTCGGCCTCACCAGGAAGGGCAAGGTCAGGGTGCTCTCCGAGCAACTGCCCATGCGCCTTCAGAAACTGGACGGGACCGGAGAATATCCATATGAGACCGCGTACCTGAACGCCATAAGGCCCGATGGGACGATGGACCGCAACGCGCTGAAGAGGTGTCTCATCGACCTGATAAAGGCGACAGGCAAGAAGGTCGAAGGCTTCGACTTCAACGCGACGAAGACCTACTACTCGGCGATTGTGGAGAAGGCCTGGAAGCAGGTGACCGACGCCAAGACGCCCGAGGAAATAGCCTCGGTGCTCAACGAGAGGAACGACTGGATGATGATCGACAAGGACTATGAGGGCAGGATGCAGAGAGAAGTGTTCTACCTTCCCGTGCTGATCAACTATCCCCGTTCCACGACCGGGCCCCAGGTTCCGGGCTTCCCGACCCAGGGGGTCGGGAACATCGCTCAGGACTACGTCAGCAAGGTGAGGTCCGCGAGCAGCAACCTGGTCAGTGACATAAAGGGACTGGCCAGACAGGTCGTCCCCTCCACCAATCCTATCCCCGTCGCCTCGACCTCCGCCTCCAGTGGAGGGTTCAGGGGAGGGGGCGGAGGCCACACCTGCGCCTGTGCGTGTGCCTGTGCTTGCGCCTGCGCCGGGGGTGGTCGGTGATGTCGCTGGGACGACGCTGGGCCGAGCTGACCGGGAAGGGGCTCCCCCAGGGGGTATGGAAGTTCGATGGCAGAGGGCAGCTGGCCCACCATCGCTTCCATCTGAGGGTGGACCCCCATCAGAAGGGCATGCTGATAATCGATGCGGCCCACCTGGTGCAGCTGAACGGCACCGCCCTCGATTACGTAAGGTGCCTGCTGGAGGGCCGCTCCGAGGAGAGCATGTACAGTTACATGGCCCATCGTTACAAGAACCTGGACCGGGCCACCGCCGCCACACACTATGCCCTGATCGAGAAGCAGCTGGATGGGTTCATCCACGGTGACACGGGCTTCTTGAACATCATCGGCTCGGACAAGCCCACCAAGGGGGCGGACGATTTCCCTGCCCCGTACCGGATGGACCTGGTCCTCACCTACAGATGCCAGAACGCATGCGCTCACTGCTATAACGAGCCACGGGAGCTGACCGAGCTCACCGAGGGGCAATGGCACAAGGTGATCGACCGCACCTGGCAGCTGGGGATCCCGCACATCGTGTTCACCGGAGGAGAGCCGACCATGGTCCCGTATCTCGGGGATCTCATCGCGCGCTCCGAGGAGCATGGCCAGGTCACCGGCCTGGTGACCAACGGCCGCAACCTGCGCACACCAGGGTACCTTCATGGGCTGGTGGCCAAGGGACTTGACCATGTGCAGATAACCGTCATCTCGCACCGCGAGGAGGTGCACGACCGGCTGGCAGGCAGCGCCGGGGCGTGGAAGGAGACGATCGAGGGCCTGAGGGTCGCCATGAAGGAGGATCTCTACGTCAGCACCAACACCACCATCATGGCCTCCAACATCGAGGATATGGAGGGGACGGCGAGGTTCCTCCTGGGCCTCGGGGTGAAGAACATCTCCTTCAATGGCATCATACGCTCCGGAAAGGGCGTGGCGGCCGAAGGTGTGGACTGCGCCGCGCTGGAGGCGACCCTCATCAGAATGAAGGAGACGATCGAGGCGGCGGGCTCGAGGATGATCTGGTTCACCCCGACCCCGTACTGCCAGCTTAACCCCGTGAACCTGGGGCTGGGGATCAAGCAGTGCACCGCCTGCTCGCTCAACATGGCCGTGGAGCCGGACGGTACGGTGCTGCCCTGCCAGAGCTATTACCGGCCGCTGGGCAACATCCTGAAGGACCAGTGGCAGAACATCTGGAACCACGATCTGTGCAAAAGGATAAGGAGGCGGGAGTATCTCGACGGCGAATGCTCGCAGTGCGCCCTGGTCGACACCTGCGGCGGAGGCTGCCCCCTAGCAAGGGAGCACGGGGACTACAACTGTCCGGAGCACTCCTGAGCCGGCCGCCCCTTCCTGGCCAGCGAGTAGAACACTGGGTTGTACTGGACCAGGGAGCCGCAGGACAGCGCCTCGTCCCATGCTTTCCTGACGCCCTCCAGGTCCTCCCTTCCGGCCATGAACGTCAGTGAGCGCCACTCGTCCTCGGACTCCCTTCTCATCCTCTCGATATCCCACATGCTCGAGTACACTCCGGTTGTCGGCACCAGTCCGCACTGGACGAAGGCATGCTGCAGTCTGCGCCCCATCCCGGGGTCCGCCCCCTGCTCGCGGAGCGACCTCACGAACAGGTCGTCCAGCACGGCGACCCCGGGCGGGTGGGAGATGCGGCCCAGGTGGTCCGGCTCGGCCAGGCAGATCACCCAGTCCCTTGACACCCTGGCCATTTCCTTCAGCACCTTTATGGGGTCGGTGACCCACAGCAGAAGGAAGGAACAGTAGACGATATCGAAAGAGCCGTCCTCGAAGGGCAGCTCCTCGGCCCTTGCGACCATGGCCTTCTGACCACGGGCATTGCTGGACCGGACAGTATCTGGATCGACGTCGATGCCCCGGACATCGAGATAAGGAGCTAGCAGCTCCATGACCAGGCCAGGGCCGCAACCCACGTCAAGGGCCCTAGGCCTCCTGGCGCCCTGGGGCCGACCTTCCAGTACAATGGTCCTTAGCAGCCATGTCCAGGATTCTCCGAGCCAGGCCCGTTGACGGAGCAGTTGCTCGGTCGGGAACACCGCTGGCGAGGTCATATGGGGAGCATGCTCTACTCATGAGATATCCTTTGTGCGATCACCAGATAGGGGCAGGGATGCCGGGATGAAGGCCGGATGTGGGGCTCAACGCCCCCTGCTCACCCCTCACCTGGGCCATCATGATGTCGTCCGGCCCACACAAATTTTCGGACCTGCAGCGGAACCTCCAGTGCCCTAGCGGTCATGGGCCATTCCTTCAAGACGAACCAGTTCCCGATTACTGCTTTCAGATAAAACATATACCTATCGGTCCCTGTCAAGTATGGAGCATGAACCATGGCCAAGAATGGAACGCCTCCAGCATTCGTCATCAACATGGGCACCAATGGCCTGGGCATCGCCCGGACGTTAGGTCGCAGAGGCATCCCGGTGATAGGCATGGACCATCGTCCCGACCTGCCAGGGATGCATTCCAGGTTCGTGAGGCCCTGTCCATGCAGCAACATCCTGGAAGAGCCCCGGAGATTTATGGAGGAGCTCCGGGAGGAGGGTGAAAAGTACGATGAGCGCCCCGTCCTCTTCCCGGCCTCCGACCCGGCCGTCCTGTTCATATCGAGGAACCGGAACATACTGTCCGAACAGTTCGAGCTCATCGCCGCCTCAGAAAGGGTCCAGGAGGCCATGGTCAACAAGCGCCTCCAGTACGAGGAGGCGGTCCGGCTGGGAATACCGATGACCACCACCATATATCCCAGGTCGATGGACGAGCTCGAGGAGGGGATCAAGGAGTTACGCTTCCCGGCCTTCATCAAACCCTTGTACTCCCACCGATGGGCCCCTGTCTTCGGGACGAAAGGTTTCGTTGTCCATGACGCCAATGATCTGCGGGAGAAGATGACCCAAGTGCTCGATGCGGACCTGGAGGTGATGGTGCAGGACATCATATGGCCACCGGGGAAGGGACTGTACAATGCCGGAGCATACATCGGCAGGGACGGATACGTGTCGCCTGTCATCACCTGGCACAAGGTTCGACAGTACCCGCCCAATTTCGGAGTGGCCTCGCTCGCATCGAGCTGCCATCAGATCGAGGTGGCCGAGCTCGGTATGAGGTTCATGAAAGGCCTTGATTATCGAGGCATCGCCTCGGTAGGTTTCAAGATGGACGAGAGGGATGGCGGCTGGAAGCTGATCGAGCTCAACGCCCGGACATGGATGGCCCATGAGCTGGCCGACCGGGCGGGCATACCGCTCGTATACCTGGAATATCTCGATCTCACCGACCAGCCGAAGCCATCGATGAAGGACTTCAGGGACGGGGTCCGGTGGTGGGACGCGATGAACGACATGGATTCCTACTGGCGTCTGCGAAGGAGGGGTGACCTGACCGCCGCTGATTGGATCCGCTCGTGGTTCGCCACGGACATCTGTTCACATTATGCGTCCGACGACCCTGTGCCTGTGTTCTATCGTTACGGTTTCGGGGTGAACTTGATGAAGATGGTCGCCAACCTACTGCGGATGAAGGTCGACGATGACGATGTTAGGCCACCCATGCAGCCAGGGGAGCGAAGGACGGGCGCACCTCCCTTGCCAGCCGGGGAGGTCGACGGAGAAAAGGGGGAGCAACGTCGGGACCAGGACCTTTCGGGTCGTGCACGATCCCAATAGAAGGAGGGGTCCTCGGGCGGTACCCCAGCGGAGGGCCGCCTAGCAATACTTTTCAAAAATTAATATTGAAGATTATCCAGTTAAATAATTTAATATACGCTTTGGTGATTCCCATCAACGGAGGCCAAACCACGGTGAAAGAGGACCCGCCTATAGCCTACATCATCGATATGGGCGTCAACGGTCTGGCCGTCGCCCGGACCCTGGGGCGGGCAGGTATACCGGTGGTCGGCGTCGACCACCGCCCTAAGGCCCCCGGGTTCGCCTCCAGATACGTCACAAGGCTTTTGACCGATGACATCCAGGAGGCGCCAGGCTCCGTTCTGGGATCTTTGCTGGCGGCAGGGGGCCGTCTCGACAATAAGGCCGTGCTGTTCCCTACATCGGATGCAGCGGTCCTTTTCATCTCCCAAAACGAACGGAAGCTGTCCGAGCACTTTCTGTTCATGACCCCGCCGGAGCGGGTCCGGGAGGCCATGGTCAACAAGCGCCTCCAGTACGAGGAGGCGGTCCGCCTGGGGATCCCCGTTCCGGAGACCTTCTTCCCGGATGGGCCTGATGACCTGAGTACGATCGAGCGAGCCGTCCGTTTCCCGGCGTTCATTAAACCGCTGTACTCGCACAGGTGGTGCACCACCTTCCCCAACAAGGGGTTCACCGTGGAAGACCCCACGGACCTCCGCGAGAAGATGGCGATGGTCTTCGCCTCCGGGCACGAGGTGATGGTGCAGAGCATCATGTGCCCTCCAGGCAAGGACCTCTACAGCGTGGGCGCATACTTCGGGCGGAACGGCTACGTTTCGCCTGACTTCTGCTGGCACAAGCTCAGGCAGTGCCCTCCCAACTTCGGTGTCGGTTCGTTGGTGGAGAGCGCCCACCAGCCGGAGGTGAGGGAGCTCGCCCTGCGATTCATGAAGGGGCTCGGATACCAGGGCATCGGGTACGTCGAGTTCAAGAGGGACGCCTATGATGGCGCCTTCAAGCTGGTGGAGATGAACGCCCGGACCGGACAGACGAACGCCCTGCAATCAACGGCAGGCGTGCCCCTGGTGCTCTTTCAGTACTACGACCTCATCGGGCATCCGCTTCCGGAGGTGAGCGACTATCCGGACGGGTTGCTGTGGTGGGACGGTCTGAACGACCTCGACTCGTTCTGGCGGCTGTACCGCAGGGGGGAGCTCACCCCGGTCCAGTGGCTCCGCTCCATAATTCATGTCGACGTTCATGCCTATTTCGCGCTGAGCGATCCCGCGCCTGTTGTCCGCAGGTACGACTTCGGTGGAGAACTAGCGAAAATGACCTATAACCTTCTTAAGATGAAGGCAGATGAGGACGCCGTTGCTCGACCGGGAGGAAAGGTCGACCTCTTCGCGAGGAAAGCCATTGAGCCAGTCAGGACGGATGAAGCCAAGGGTGGGGAAGGAAGAGCCCTCTGACGGCTCACAAGTGGTGATATGAGGATGGTGGTCTCATAGGTCTCGTACGCGGTGTGGCCAAGAACTCACTGGCCATGGGCATGGTCCAGCTGGTCAGCCAGATCAGCACTCTGATACTGGCTGCGGTGCTGGCTGACGTACTGAAGGACGATTACAATGTATACACCTCGGCGTTCTCGGTGGCAACGGTCGTGTTCCTCATTGCCGACCTGGGCCTCGGAACGAAGATGATCATCGATGTGGCCCAGAACCGGGACATCGCCGGCAGGAAGCTATCTTCGATACTCTTCATCCGCGGAACGCTGGGCTTCGTGGCCATCGTCCTGACCGTCGCCTATGTGATGTTGCAGCATCCATCGTCCGATGTTGCCTTTGCCTACATCATCATCGCCCTCTCCAACGGTCTGGGCTGGATAGCGCAGACGTTCACCTCGATGTTCACCGCGTTCGAGAAGATGTACTACGTCTTCATGACCTATCTGGTGGAGAGGATGTTCACCATCCCCACCGCCATCGCCCTGGTCCTCATGGGCTACGGGTTGGAGACGGTGGTCATGGTCGTGCTCACCGGAAGCATACTGTATGTGCTCCTTTCATACACAGTATGTTCCAAGCTGGTCGTCAAGCCGTCCAGAAGGGTGAGCCTGAAGGACGTGAGGAACGACCTGAGGACCTCCGCCCCGTTCGCCGTGAACGTCGCCCTCGTGAGCACCCTGTACTCCATCAACGCGTTCCTGCTCCTGTCGATAGTCACCGGACTTGACGGATTCGATGCCGGGCAGGCGGCCAGCAACACCTTCACCGTCGCCTTCCAGCTGGTCGCGGCGCTGATAGCCGTGCCGACCGTGTTCAGGACCGCCCTGCTGCCGGTCATCGCTCGCCTGTTCGGGTCCTCCAAGGAGATGACCAAGCTGGCCCAGCAGAAGATCATGAAGTACATGTACAGCCTGGGCCTCCCGATGACCCTGGGAGGCATGGTCCTCGCGGACCAGATCATCGGGCTCATCTTCCCGAGCCGCCCGGGATCGGTCATAATCCTGCAGATCCTTCTGCCAGTTCTCGCCATATCGTACTTCGGTACCGGGCAGGGAAGCCTTCTGGCCGCGGCCAACCTCATGCACCTGAGCACGGTGTCCTCGGTGGCCGGCGCTGCCGTGAACCTTCTGATCTGCCTCGTCGCGATCCCGATCTTGGGCGCGTCGGGCGCGGCACTGGCGTTCACGGTCGCCACGCTGATTACGAACGTCATAAGCCACTACTACATGAGCAAGAGGGTGGTGCACCTAAAGGTGTCGGAGATCATCGTCCGACCGACGCTGGCCGGCCTAGGCATGACCGCCATCCTGCTCCTCCTCCCGTGGCACAACCTGTTCCTCTCGATCGCCATTGGGGCCACTGCCTACTTCGTGCTCCTCTATGTCCTGAAGGCGGTCGACCAGGACGACATAGAGATCTTCCGCAAGGCGCTGAAGAAGGGCGCCTGAGGCGCCCTCAAGGGTTAAGTAGCGGAGCCGGGATACCTGTCCTGGTCGTGTGACCAGGAGGTTCCCGGTGATGATGCTGACATCGATTTTTCATCCGATCACGGGAACCGTCGCGCCTGATGGTTCCCGGTAGGGCCAGTTCTCGAACGCCATCAGGTATCGACATCTTGCACGGCTATGCCAAATCATCCCTATCTTGACGCCAGCGTCGCGTGGCGCATCAAGCACGACAACATCAATTTCCGCGAAGCAGACTACCGAACGACGGTCCAGACAATTCAGGAATCCGGTCTGGCCACAGAGGTGAAGGGCATCATAAGCACCGGCAAGGAGGCCGACGTTTTCCTCTGTGGGTACAACGGTGCCCCCCTGGCGGTCAAGGTGTACCGCCTCTACCGCACCTCGCACAAGGGAGGCACGCCCGTAAAGCTGGAATCGGCCGGTAGACTGGCCGCCCACGAGTACGATATGCTATATCTGGCATGGAAGGGCGGCGCCCCCGTCCCGGCGCCGGCCAGGAGGGTGGAGAACATGCTGTCGATGAGGTACATCGGCGGCGATCGGAGCGCCCCGCGTCTCAACGACGTCCGCCTGGACGAGCCGGAGCGATGCCTGGAGAGCGTCCTCTCAGGCATCTCTTCCCTTGCCCGGGCAGGGGTGGTCCACTCCGACCTCAGCGCGTTCAACATCCTCTACCACGAAGGGAAGCCGTGGTTCATCGACCTGTCCGAGGGCATCCGGGTGGACCGCACCGGGTACTCGCCGTGGATGCGGCTCGAGGCCGCTGGATCGGCGCTCACCGCTGGTCTACGGGCACTGAATATGTACTTCCGCCGATACGGACTGGAGATCGACGTCCGGGCCGAGGTCCATCGGCTGGTCCGTCAGCTGGACCGCTGGGAGGTGCTCGAGAAGGACTAGAGCTTTTTCACCTTCTCCTGGAAGGCATGGGTATCATAGCTCATCCTCTCCTCGGTGTAGGTCATCGACCTGACCTTCCCCAACACATCCTTGGACCTCCATGGCCGTCCGTACAGGCCCCCCACGACCATGGCGATGCCGGTGTAGCCATTGGGGTCCCTGGCATCAAGGCCATAGCGGTTGTTGAGGAAGATCGCGATGCTCAGCGCCTCCTCCGGGGAGGCGGTCCATTCAAGGATCTTCTCCGCCCAGTACTCTCGTAGCGAGCCGTGGATCTTCCCGATCTTCAGCAGCTCGGTCTGGGCGGCGTTCCAAAGCGGATCGTGGGTGAGCGCTGCCTCAAGCTCCCCGAGGCTGTACAGGTGCTCCCGGGGATCGGAGCGATGGGCGTCGATCGAGTCCCTCGCCCACCTGGGGAAAGCATTGAATGTATCGTATTCAGGGGTGTGGTAGCAGAAGTTGTCGGCCAGCTCTCGCTTCACTACAAGCTGGTCGAGATAGTGCTCCTTCGCCTCGGGGGGCGCGGGGGATCCCCTTACCTCCATGGCCGCTCGCTGGGGAGCAAGCTGCCCGAAGTGCAGGTACGGGGACAGGTCCGACTGTCCGCCCAATAGGGGGTTCATGGCGTTCACCGGGTAAGAGGACAACCGTTCCTGGCAGAAGCGGTCCAGGGCCTCCCGTGCGGCCTTCTCGCCTGGCACTGCCCACCGGACCTCGGGCACCGACCGGTCCACCTTAAGGCCGTCGATGGTCTTCTGCCACCCGACAGCGTTGCCGTCAGCATCCCATGGTACGGCCGGCGATGCGTCCGGCGGAAGCTCGTCCAGGAAGCGATCGAGCAGGGGTTCCACCCTCCTGCGGAAGGCGGCATACGAGGAGATCCGCCGCGTGGCGGTCATCCAGCAGGGCACTATGTTATGGCTGTCGACCTCGTGGAACGGCAGATCGCTCTCGATGTGCACCCTCCTCTTCCACTCCCTTTTCACCCGCAGCGGATCGAAATCGCATACCAGCAGCCCCGCTCTTACCTTGTGCAGAAAATTCGGCAGCACGACCTCCGGCAGGCCCTCCAGAAGAACGAAGCCGATGCCCCTGCGGCGAAGGGCGGCCTCGACCTCCATCAGCCCCCTGATCATGAACCCATATTGCCTGATGGTCGCGCCGAGGAAGCCGGGCACCAGGCAGAAGACCACGCACAAGGGAACGTCATTGCTGTCCGCCATCGACCTGGAGTATTCGAGCGCCCAATTGTCCGAGGCTCGCTGGTCCCTGCTCATCCAGTATATCACCGGCCCATCACGGAACGGCCGGTCGAGGGTCCTGCGGACCCTTTCCAAGAGTGTTGGCTCGATCAAGGGATGGCTCCTTAAGGACCGATGGGAGCGGCGGGATAATATCATCGACCGGCAACTCTCCGGACCCTGACGAACCATCCATTGCGCGCAAGGTCTGTCCATGGGGGCGAAATCGGAAGAAGGGTCTTTCAAGGTCCTAAAATGACGGCGAGCTAGCTGAGAGCCCTGGTCACGTAAGTGCCTACCAGGGGGCACCTGGAAGGTAGCCTTGGCAGCACATGTCGGGCCGAGAGATAAGGAACCGATGCCGACCGATAAGGCCTGCAACCTGGAAGGATGCTCATGCTTGGGTTCTGGGCGGTGTGAGGGATCCCATGGGGATCGGGCGGTCCCTGAGCAGGAGGGTGGTAGGTAGGAAGGTCGCGCTGCCCATGACCCGCAGGATGCCCTGGGCAAGGTGCTCCAGGGCCGCAGGGAGCGGCGGGGACCTCTGACCTCCCAGGGACCTACGAATTATGGGAGCACATGATGCCCGGCCCAAGGCGCTTCGCCTGCACACTGTCGACAGGAAGGCCCGTGCTCCCGGTCACGGCGAGACCGGGCGATGTTTTTGGACAAGGACTTATACCGCATCAAGAAATAAGCGACAGATGGGAGGGTCATCGTCCACCGCGGCCCCCAGATGAGATGAAGATACAATGACCGTCGAAGTCAGCAATGGAGCGATCTACGGCCTTGGGATCGATACCGGAGGTACGTTCACAGATGCGGCCATAATGGACCTGCGCACCAGAGAGGTGCTGTTCAAGGCAAAGGCACGTACGACCCATCATGAGCTGAGCATCGGACTGGGAGAGGCGATCGACAATGCCCTGGACGCCTTCGGTCCGCGGCCGTTCGAGCCCAGCCTGGTCGGCGTATCGACTACTCTGGCCACGAACTCCATCCTCGAGGGCAAGGGCGGCCAGGTCGGCCTCATCGGCCTCGGCTGGACACCCCAGGAAGGTTGGGATCTGGGGGCCAAGATCCAGAGGTTCGTCGGTGGCGGTCACGACGTCCGCGGGAGGTCCATCGGCCTTCTCGACGTTGACGGTATCGATGCCGCAGCGAGGGAGATGAAGGGGCAGGTCGACAGCGTGGTCGTTTCCGGCCTGTTCAGCGTCCACAACCCCTACCACGAGATTGAGGCCAGCAAGATCATCGGTCAGAGGTACGGCATACCTACGGTCCTGGGGCACCAGCTGACCGGGGAGCTGGGCATTCACGAGCGCACCGTCACCGCCGTCCTGAACGCCCGCCTTATTCCAGTGCTAAGGGACTTCCTGACCCGGGTAGGGGACATACTTACCGATCACGGGATAGCCGCCCCGATGATGGTGTTCAAGGGCGACGGCACACTGATGAACATCCGGACGGCCATGGAGCGGCCGGTGGACACCATACTCTCCGGTCCGGCGGCAAGCGCCATGGGCGGGCGGACGCTCTCCGGCATCGACAATTGCGTCGTGATCGACATGGGTGGAACCTCGACCGACATCGCTGTCCTTCAGAACGGGGTGCCCAGGGTCAGCACGGAGGGCGCGATCGTCGGCCGCTGGAGGACCCGTGTGGAGGCGGTGGACATGTGGACCACCGCACTGGGCGGGGACTCGGAGGTACGCGCGGGCAGGGACCGTCTGCTGGCCATCGGCCCCGAAAGGGTCGTGCCGATGTGCCTGGCCGCGGAGATGTACCCGGGGGTGCTCGGGAAGATGGCCGAGCTGGGACAGGCCCGTTTCCTCATGGCCTCGTCCAGGGAGCACCGCCTCTCGGCGTCAGAGGCGAGGATAGTCACCTTCCTCCGGGAAAAGGGTCCGATGACCCCCGGGGAACTGAAGAAGGGCCTTGACGACCTGATCCTCATGGACTCTTACATCAAGGACCTCCGCGCCAGAGGAGCGATCCATGGCATCGGCCTCACCCCCACCGACATACTCCATGTTTCGGGCGTGTATGTCAAGGGCGATAGGGAGGCCTCCCGGACCGCCGTCCACCTCTACGCGGGCGTGCTGGGCATCACGGACGAACAGCTGGTATCTGAGGTCATGCGTTCGGTAAGCGCCAAGATCGCCGACGAGGTGGTCCGCAAGCTGCTGTCCGACGAGATCGGGACGCTGCCGGACTCGCCGTCCTTCCAGGGGGTCATGGACCTCGTCACCGGCGGCCGGTGCTGCCCTGTCATCGGGCTGAACGCTACGGTGAACCTCCCAATCGTCGGGCTTGGCGCTCCTGCCAGGGTGTTCATAGCCCCCCTCGCCGAGATCCTGGGGGCCAAGGTCCTGATCCCCGAGGACCACGACGTCGGCAATGCGGTGGGAGCGGTCTGCGGGCAGGTGTCCGAGTTCGTGGACGTGTTCGTTTATCCCAGGGACAAGGGATATGCGGTGTACTCATCGTTCAACGCCCCCATTCCCTGCGGCGGGGAGGAAGAGGCAGTGAAGAAGGCCCGAGATCTGGCCGCCAGGTACGCAAGGGAGCGTGCGGAGGCTGCCGGAGGGGTCGACCTCACCGTCGACATCAAGGTGGAGGAGGAGCGGGGCAGGTCCAACAGCACCCTGCAGTCCGATGAGCTGGTCCAGATGAGGGTCCGCGCTCGGGCGGTGGGCAAGGTCCTGGACATCTAGAGGTCGGCGACGGCCTGCCTCATCATCTCATCGGCGAAGGAGGCCGCGTAGCAGGCACGCCTCGCATACTCCGCCGGCCCGAACATGACGAAGTCCCCGCCGGCCATTATGGGCATGACCGCCGAGGCCACGTCCACATACCGGTAGAGCATCCGATCGTCGCCCTCCAGTCGGGCCAGGGGAGCGTACGATTCAACAGCGTTGTGCAGGGCGCACCCGACGGGCAGACCCCACTTCGCCTTCGCCACCATTATCGCCCTGAGCGATGAGCCGGCCCCCTGCTCCGCGGCCATCACCGCGGTGTCGATCAACGGCCTTGTTATCCCTGCCTGGCGTGCAAGGTCTATCAGCCCGGACGGCAGCAGTCCGCCGCCGTCCTCCAGGAGGTAGATCTTTCCCTTCAGCTCCACATCGCGGGGATTGAAGGACATGAGGACCGCGGCGGTGATGCCGGAGTCCTTGATCCCTTCCAGCTCCTGCTCCGTGACCCCGGCGGACAAGGAGTTGTACACCACCCGTTCGGAGATGCCGATCTCCCTGGCCAGCCGGGCCCCGGACAGCCTGACATCGACGCTAGGGGAGTCGATGAACAGCGGCAGCGAGGTGAGGTCCGCGGCTTTCCTCAGGTGCGACCCCATGGCCTCGGGCGTCTCGGCGAAGAGCATGACCCCTCCCGGGGTCGATGTCTCCTCCATCGCCGAGACCATCGAGGTCAGGGCCTTCTCGAACGAGTCCGCCTTGCAACGGCCGCTGGCGCGGTCCTCGACGATGCTGTGGCGCGGGTAGCACATCGATCCTATCATCACCGTCCGGCGCTTCCCCGGTTGTCCGCCGAACCTTGTCCCGGAGATCTCTAGCTCCTCCTGCTGGTTATGAAACCTCATCATCTCACTGCACCCCCTTCAGGTACCTCTGGAGGCGGCCGACGAGCTCCACCGAAGGCACCATCCTCACGATCCCGTCCACCGGGTCGAGGATGATGCGGAACTCGGTGGAAACGACGGCGATGTCCGCCCAAGTGCTCAGCCGCTCGCTAGGCATCCTCAGCATCTGGCCTACGAAATCGTCGGCCAACCGGTTAAGTTGACCGGCGATGGCCCCTCCATCGGCCCCCAGCGCGGCGCTCGAGAGCCTGAGGGGTCCGCCGGGGAACGGCCCCGGGTCCCGACCCCAGCACTCCTCGATGGTATCGATGATCTCCTCCGCGCTCAGCCGGTCGATCTCGTATTGGGGATCATAGGCCACGATCTCCGACACATCCTTCACATGCACGAGGTCAACGACCTCGACCTGCCGACGGAAGCGCTCTATTGCCTCCACAGGTGTGTTGCACAGGAACGGTATCGCCGAACGGGAGCCGACGACCCTCATATGGCCGTCCACGCCGTTGCGGACGAGCGACAGCACGGCGCTGGCCGGGAAGTGCCCGAACTCCTCCCGGCCGCAGACGATGAGGAATCGTATGCGCGGGTTGCTGACGATGTTCGTGACGACCTTCTCCAGGCCCATGTTCTCGGTCTTCAGCGTCCCCTTGATGGCGAAGCCGCCCCGCGGGAGGTCAAGCTTCCCGCGTCCGATTATCAGCACCGCCACCGGGCTGTCCCGGTCGCCGATCACGTAGTCGCCGGTGACCACCGGCCAGGTGTCCTCGCCCATCATCCTCGCCTCCGCTCCGGTATGGCGATGGAGCAGTTATCTAATCTCCCACGGCTCAATCATGATATCTGAGGAGCTCGCGCCAGAACACCGGGGTGAATATGACCAGTACGGTGAGGAACTCCAGACGGCCGGCCCACATGGCAAAGGTGAGCACGATCTTGCCGAGGTCCGGGACGCCGGCAAAGCTGCCCATCGGCCCGAGCTCCCCGATGCCCGGTCCAGCATTGGAAAGGGCCGAGATGGCCCCGCTCATCGCGGTCGCCGGGTCCATGCCCATGAACGTTAGGGCGATCGTCGTCAGCATCGCGGTGCCGATGTAGCAGACCACCACTGCCATAAGGGAGGTGAGGGCCTCCTCGCCAAGCGGGCGGCCGTCCATCTTGGCGAAGAACACCGCCCGGGGATGGACCATCTTGTACAGGCTGGCGTACACGAACTCGCGGGTGAGTATGAAGCGGGCGACCTTGATGCCGCCGGAGGTGGAGCCAGTGCATGCCCCGATCGCCATCATGGTGAAGAGCACGAGGATGGCGCTGCTGCTCCACGATGCGAAGTCGGCCGTCGCGAAGCCAGTGGAGGTGGTCACCGAGACCACCTGGAACAGCGAGGTGCGGATGCCCTCCTCGATCCCGCCCAGGTCCCTGGACCAGATGACCGCGAACACCGCGGCGGTGGCCAGGGCGATGAGGATGACGTAGGCCCGGAACTCCGAGCTCTTCCAGTAGTTCCTGAGGTTGCGGGAGAGGAACACGTGGTAGTGCAGATAGAAGTTGGTACCGGCCAGGAACATGAAGACGATGACGATCCACTCCACCAGGGGGTTGTTGTAGAACGCTATGCTGGCGCTGTGGGGGGACAGCCCTCCGCTGGACGCCGTGGAGAACATGACCAGGAGGGAATCGTACAGCCCGATCCCGGTGATCATGAGCAGGACGAGCTGCGCCGCCGAAAGGCCGATGTAGATATAATGAAATCTTTTTGACTCCTCCCTGATGCGCAAGGAGAAGTTCTGGACGTTCACTCCTGGAAACTCGTTCTTGAACAGCGAACGGCCTCCCACCCCGAGCATGGGCAGCACCGAGACGAAGATCATGATGATGCCCGCGCCTCCCAGCCACTGGCCGAAGCTCCTCCAGAACAGCAGGCTCTTGGACCAGGACTCGATGTCGGTCATTATCGTCGCGCCGGTGGTGGTGAAACTGCTCATCATCTCGAAGACCGCGTCCACCACGGACATGCCGCTCATGATGAACGGGATGGCGCCGATCAGTACGACAACGAACCAGCTGGTGGCGACGACGAACAGCGCCTCGCCGGGGCGGGTGACCTCGGGAGGCCGATATCGGAGAAGGAGCGCCCCTCCCACAATGAGCGTGAGCACGAAGGGATAGGCCCAGATGCGCTCGTCCTCCCCGTAGCTCAGGGCCACGACCATCGGGAAGAGGAGCGCGATGGCCGTGTACAGCATCAGGACCCCGTATAGATGAGGCACAGTGCTCTCCTTCCTGGCGATCTTGTTCAGAACCCAGTACCTGTCTATCCCCAGGTTCTTCAGGGCGGTCCGGAGGTTGCGTCTCCTCTTTATCTCCCATACTCGCCAGTTCATGTCCCTCACGGCCCCTGGGGGATCTTTGTGTTGAACAACCGCTCGAGACGGGAGATGTCCTCGCGGACGGCATAGATGAGCACGACATCCCCCTCCTTCAGGGTCATGTCCGGCGTAGGCACCACCGGACCGCCGTTCTTGACCACCATGGCCAGGGCCGAGCGGCCAGGAAGGTCGAGGTCGCACACCAGCGTTCCACTGAGCCGGCAGCGTTCGTTGATCGTGACCCCGAAGAGGAGCTCATGGAACCCCTCCATGAACAGCAGGACCTCGAGGTCCTTTACCGTCTGCTTGACTATCTCGTTGGCAACTACGCGGTAGTAGCCAATGGCGGCATCCACTCCGCTCATGTCGAACACCTTCTCGTACTCGCGGCGGGAGTACTTCGTGATGGTCTTGGGGACCCCCATGTGCTTGCCGATCAGGCAGGAGAGCAGGTTCTCCTCCTCGCTCTCGGCGGTGCAGATGAGCGCGTCCGACATGTTCACGTTCTCGTTCCTCAGCACCGAAGGGTCGGTGCCGCTGTCGTTGATGACGATCGTACGGTCGAACTTCCTGGAAAGACGCTTGGAATCCGCTTCGTCCTGGTCGATGAGCTTGACCGTGCATCCCTCGCATTCGAGAATGCTCATGAGGTGCTCGGCGAGGAGCCCGCCCCCGGTGATCACAAAGTCGTTGCACTCCCTGACCTTGCCGAGCATGGTGTTGAACCCCTCGACCGCCCCGGGCCGGCCAACGATCGTCACTTGGTCGCCGACCATCAGATGCTCCGTGTCTCCGGGCATGAGGACCTGGCCAGCGCGGTGGATGACCACCAGGGTGCTTCCCGGAGGCATCTCCAGGTATCGGATGGGACGGAAGAGCGCAGCGTCCTGCTTGGCCGTGATGCGGAACACCCCTAGCTCGAGCCCGAGCACCGGAATGCTCTCGTAGTCCACGAGGTTCTCGACCTTGGCGATGCGGGCGATCTTTGCCGCGGTCAGACGCTCCGGGGAGATCGTCCGGTCCACCCCCATGGCGCTCGATCTCAGCACTCCGCCAAGGTATTCTGGGTTCCGTACCCTGGCGATGGTATCGATCTCCGGCTTGATCTGTTTGGCCACCAGGCAGGCGAACATGTTGAACTCATCGCTCTCGGTGACCGCCAGGAACAGCTCCGTCTGCCCGTTGATGAGGTCCCTCAGCACCCGGGGATTGGCGCCGTTGGCGTTCACCGCCCCGATGTCAAGGGTCTCTACGATCCGCCCGTACCGCTTCTCGTCCTGCTCCACCATCATGACCGAGTGCTGCTTGGACAGTGTTCGGGCAAGGGTGTACCCCACATTACCCGCCCCGACTATTATCACCTGCATGAAATCTCCCTGGCCGTCGGATTAGGAACGGGTCAGGGCACTTAATGTTTATCGTCGCCAGCACCCATCGATATGGATTCCGCGCATAGTCATGCCCCATCGCGGCATGTGCAGGGAGCTGCCCCGTGAGAGACTACTTGCGGGCGATCCAAAAAAGAAGAAGGAAGGAAAAGAGGGGATCGCGAGGCAGCAGCTGGCGATCCCGCGGGCACGTCCGAAGGATGATGGCGGTGATGGGAGCGATGTACAGGCGCTCCTCGCTCACCGCCTACGGGCGCGCGCTCACGCCCGCTGGCCATACCGTTCCACGCACTCCTTCAGCCGCTTGATGTTCTCCACCGGGGTCTTGTACCCCATCTCGCACCCGGGACCGATGATCAGTCCTGGGTCGGAGCCCCACAGCTCCAGAACGTCCCTGACCGAGGCCTCGACCTCGTCCGGGGTCCCCGTCTGCAAAAGCTCGGTGTGGTCGATACCGGCTATCATGCACGCCCTTCCCTTGATGGCATCGAAGACCTCCCTGGCATCGACGTTCTTTAGGTGAAGGTGCAGGGCCGTCGGTCCAAGCTCCAGCTGCGCGGACCAGAACGGCTTGGCCGAACAGTTATGGCATATTGTCCGCAATCCGTTCCCTTCATAGGAGCGAAGGACCATCTCGAAATACTTCCTGTCGAACTGGTCGTACTGCTCCGGGCCGACCATCTCTCCGCCCGCGGTGCCGTTCTCAATGAACACGTCCTCGACCCCCATCCCCACCAGGGCCTCGCCGTAGGCCCGAGAGGATTCGGTCAGGACCCCCAGTGCTTTGGTGACGGCGTCGGGGTCCGTGAAGTAGCTCATCAGGACGTTCTCCATGCCGAACAGCTCTGAGGCGATGAGCGCCGGGGAGTTGATGCATCCGATCACCGCCACCTCCTTGCCTATGCGGTCGAGCATGATCGAGGCCGCCCTAAGGGGAACGGACCAGAAACGGTCCTTCTGCGGATCGACCGGGGCCATTTTGTCCACCTCGCTCAATTCCAGATATCTGTCCACGCGAGGATAGAAGTCCCTCTCCGGCCACTTCCACACCATGCCGTGGGCCTGGGCCTCCACCAGGATATCTCCCCACCCTGCCATCACGTTGTCGAAGCGGTACATCTCATGGGAGGCCAGGGCCAGCTTGGCGAAGACCTCCGGATCGTGGAACCCATCATACCACCGCAGTCCGGTGGACTGAAGTAGCCATTTGGCCGCCCCCAGGTGCTGGTAGAAAAGGGGGACCCTGTCCGTCGGTTGCCTGTCCAATGCTGCCTGGAATCGTTCTCGGGAGTTCATGCAATTCTATAGGGTGTGAAAACTTATAATGATGCAGGAGGGCTTGCTCTCATCGTGAAGGCGCAAGATTGAGGTATCGAACGTCCCATCGATGTACCATGACCAACAGCAAAGGGAAGAAGAAAGGATTTTTCACCGATATCGAAAAGGACACCGTGGACAACACCTATTTCCGCAAGGTCCTCTACACGGCCAAGCACAGTCAGCTTGTCCTCATGTGCCTGAGGCCGGGCGAGGAGATCGGCATGGAGGCCCACGATGACGGCGATCAGTTCTTCCGGTTCGAGGAGGGCGAGGGGGTCGTGCACATCGACGGCAACGAATACAAGGTGAAGGACGGTAGCGCGGTGGTGATCCCCTCTGGAGCGATGCACAACGTCACCAACAATGGCAAGACGGACCTCAAAATGTACACCATATACTCCCCGCCGGAGCACAAGGACAAGACCGTGCACAAGACAAAGTCGAGCGTCTTCGAGGAGCACTTCGACGGCAAGACCACGGAGTGAGCCCCTAATCCCTTCCTTTATAATAAGCAGAGAATGGATCGTACCGGAGGAGACCGAGCGCATCCGAGCGAGCTGGTGAGTACTGATGGTCGAAGAGCTGACGAAGGAGATCGAGGTCGAACGGACCTATGCCATGTTCAGCAAGGACCTGGGACTGTATGTCCAGATGGCCCTGAGGGAGGACAAGGTCATTTCCGTCTCGCTGAGCGACAAGAAGCCGGAAGGGCCGTACGGGACGGATCATCCATACCTGGCGAGGGTGATCGAGCACCTCTCCAGCGGTGGTGACGACCTTAGGGACATCCCCGTGGACCTGCAGGTTTCCGGGTTTCAGCGGAAGGTCCTGGAGGCTCTGCGAAGCATTCCGCCCGGCGAGGTCATCACCTATGGGGAGGTGGCGAGGAGGATCGGCCGTCCCCGCGCGGCGAGGGCGGTCGGCAGCGCATGCGCCAGGAACCCGGTGCCGATAATCGTCCCATGCCACCGGGTGGTCCCTGCCTCTGGAGGCCTGGGCAACTACTCAGGGGGCGAGGGACAGGGCACCAAGGCGGCGATCCTGGAAAGGGAGCGCGCACGATCCGATGCCATTAGGGCTCGTGAGAGCGCGAGTGCAAGGGGAAATAGCAAGGTTAAAAAGTGAGAAGGGAAGGGGTTTCCAGTACCGTCAGGTCAGCCGACCTGCGCGTCCTTCTCTAATCGTGCCTTCTTTGACCCATGGGACTCGTTCTGCGAGTAGATCCACAGGGGGAAGAACAACGCGAGCACGCCGAAGGCGATGAGGTTGGACGTCCATCCGTACTCCAGGTTGTTGATATATATCCCCCCGATCAGCAGGAACGGCACCTGGAGCACCGCGAGGACGAGCGCGACCCACGCCCATCCCCTCGGGGCCTTGTACGGTCGGACGATCGCCCTGAGCTCGGGGTCCCGATGGGCCTTCACATATGCGGCGAGGGCGATGGCGAAAACGAACACATAGCCGATCGCGGATATGGCCAGGATGGCGACAGGGTTGCCATGCAGAAGGACCAGAAGGACCATGTTGAACAGGGCGATGACAAAAATGGCCCGCATGGGCTCTCCGTTCTTGTTGGTCTTCACGAACCAGCTGGGCAGGTTCCCCGCCAGGGCCATGGAGTGCATCGCCCTCGCGCCCGCCGAGTAACCGATCTGGATGAGCAGGACGCAGGCGAAGACCAGGAGGAGTATGATGATCGAGCCGCCCAGATCACCGAATGCCATCGCCGCTACCGGCCGCAGCGGGGATATGGGCTCCGCCAGTATGCCGTCGATGCCCAGGGCGCCGATGACCGAGGTCGGGATGAGGATGAACATGAACAGGCAGATCAGCCCGCAGGCGAACAGCGCCTTCGGCAGATCGACCGATGGCCTGTGGTACTCGGGACCGTACACGGCCACGACCTCCCAGCAGCATGCGCTCCACTGGGCGATGGTCATTATGCCCAGGAGCATCAGGATGTGGTCGCCGTCCCACGTCCAGTCCGCCGGCACCATGTAGCCGGTGATGTTCTCCAGGTGGAAGTTGCCGGTCACGAATGGAGCAAGGGCGATGATCGCGATCGGCAGGAGGGTGAACACCCCGACGATGAGGCCCAGCTTGGCGCTGTGCTCCAGCCCGCGAGAGGCCAGGACCGCCAGTCCGCTGAGGACAAGAACGCCAACGATGAGGTTGAGGGTGAGGAAGTCCACCGATGCGAGCCCGGGGAAGAGGCCGACGAGGTATCCGCTGATGACGATGATGAACACCGCCAGTCCGGGGGCCCATACCAGCCAGTAGGCCCAGCCGCAGAACCCTCCGATGAGCGCCCCCCGTTCATACTTGCGTTCGATCCCATCCCTGCTCCGGAATATCTCCTGTGTGAAGCCAGGTATCCCGCTGGCGTTGGGGAAGGCCACTGCCAGCTCACCGAACGCCATGTTCTGGATGAAGCCCTGGACCACGGCGAGCCCCCAAAGCGCGATCGACGCCGCCCACAGGAACATCGTGGTCGGCGCGATGCTTGGCAAAATGGCAAGGGGGATGCCTATGCCGATCAGCAATCCCTGTTTCCAGTCTATTCTCCGATGTAGGCCGTTCTCCGTTTCCTCCATAAAGACACGCTCCGCTGATACAAGTCAGATCATGATTTTAATTGCTGGATGTATCATCCAACATGGGCGCGATGGAGAGAACGGATATTTATGGTTTTACGGGGTAAAAACATAGTTGGATGCATGGTCCAACTCTACCATTCAGTAGGTTGGTTCTGTTGGCCTACTCCTCGAAGTTGATGCTTATGCTCTTGTTCGCCAGGGCATGGCGCTTGGAGATGTTGCCGACCTCCATCCATACGACGTTGAAGACCGCAGCCGGGACGAGACAGGTAGGAGTGAGATGGCACTCCGTCGCGAGGCGGATGATCTTGGAACCCTCTATCTGGATGTACTCATCTGGACCCACCGAACCGAGGTGCCGGCCATAGTCACGAACGTCCTTGCAGGTCGATCTGATCCTGACCTTCACCGTTCCGTCCGGCTGCTTGTCGGCATCTATCAGTGTCTTATGGTCGCATATGGTCATATCGACTCGGACTCTGGAGGTCATACGATCGTCTTCTCATCGATGTCCCAAGATAAATGCATTGCATATCCGGCCATCGTCGCAGTTCGAACGGGCCGACAGATGAACTCCCCCTCCACGAGACGATCCGCCAGATCGAAGGGGGGAAGCAGTACACCTTCCTCCGGTAATGTTCTTCGCTACGCCACAATTCATGCCAGTTCCATAAAATCATCAACATGCAGCGGAGCTGGTGTTCCGGCGAACCGGTCGCAGGTCGTCCCCCTCAGGAAGATAGGAAATGAGGCGGGAAAACCCCTAACTAATATGTTCTATATGGATAAATCCTATTACATGTTAAGGGCAGATTTTGGATTCTATATTTTTAGAATTGACATTTACAATCGAACATTAGCTTTATAATGTTCTGTGGTAAATCGAATACACAGTGCGAGCATAAGGTCGATCTACCCCCCTAAACGACACCATGTTCGGAAGGTGTCTGAGGGCAGCCAGATATTAACGGTAGGTCTTAATTTAATCTCTATCTAATTATAGATTTCTTCTCTATTTTACTAAAAAACTAAACAATTGTTTATATACTATTCCCGTTATTGGGAATCCCGACGGTCCGAGTTCCGAGGTGGGTTCGGACGGTTAAACTAGAGGAGAGTATGAGAAAATGCTAGACTTCGATAATGTGAAAGCCGACATGATCTTGACTCGGTATGATATCAAGATGGAGTCGCAGGAGAAGCCAGAGGCAATTGCTGCGAGGATGCTTCCCAAGGATCCGCTCCTGAAGAAGGTCGCAGAGGATGTTTTGAACCTCAAGAGCAAGCTCATCGAGGACGACGTAAGGGCTGCTCTGAAGGAGAACTCCCCTGAGGACGTCATCGAGGGTGGCCTCCTGAAGGGAATGGATGTTGTGTCCGAGCTGTATGGGCGCGGCATCTACTACCTGCCGCACGTCATGGTCGCCTCTGACGCCATGGACAAGGGAATGAAGATCGCCGAGGGTGCCCTAAAGCACGAGAAGAAGGTGAAGGGCACCATTGTGATGCACGCTGCTGAGGGTGACCCCCACGACATCGGCAAGAACATCGCGGCCGTGCTGTTGAAGTCGAACGGCTTCGGCGTTATCGACCTGGGCAGGGATGTCCTGGTCGGCGACGTTGTCGCTGCGGTCGATAAGAACAAGCCTGACATGGTCACCGGGACCGCTCTGATGACCACCACCATGTCCGCTTTCCCCAAGATCGCGGAGAGGCTGGAGGAGATGGGTGTCAACATCCCGTTCATCTGCGCCGGCGGTGCGGTCAACAGGCAGTATGTGGAGTCCTATCCGATGGGTGTCTTCGCCGAGAAGGCCGCCCAGGGACCTGCCCTTGCTACCAAGACGGTCGAGGGCTGGGACTGGAGGAAGCTGAGAGACAAGTGGGACGACCTGATGGCGGGGAAGATCTAAACGAGGTGAAAAAAATGGCACTGAAGAACTTTACAAAGATGGAATATGGCTCCGCAGATGAGATGGTCTTCGGAGAAGCGAAGTACCCCCTGTCCTACGGTCTCGGCCTTAAGGTCGGCGCCGGGTTCGTCTCCCCCGAGATCAACTTCGCCCCCAGGCCTGGGTCCGAGAAGAACCCCGAGTCCCTGACCAAGGAGTACGTCGAGTACATCACCAAGGACATCATGAATCGCGCCGTGACCCTCGGATTCCCCTCCCTCCAGCTGGAGAACGAGTGGATCCACCAGATGGGTAACAACCCCCAGAAGTTCGCGAAGCCCGTGGTCGTTGGCCAGAAGGCCATAATGCAGAAGTTCCACGACGAGTACGGCGTTGCGTGCGCCATCAGGCACACCGTTGCTGACCCCAGGCTCGCCGAGAAGGGTCTGCGCCCGGGAATGGACAAGACCCATAGCTACCCCGAGAAGGTCATCGACTCGCTCGAGGTCGCCGCGGAGAACGGCGCCGATGTGCTGTCCATCGAGAGCATGGGCGGCAAGGAGGTCGCTGACTACGCGATCGTCAGGCAGGATATCCGCGGATGGCTGTTCGGCATCGGCTACCTCGGCTCCATCGACATGGCCTGGCTGTGGCCCCAGATCGTGGACATCGCCAAGAAGAACAAGATAGTCCCCGGTGGTGACACCAACTGTGCCGGTGCGAACACCTCGATGTTCATGGCCGGCGGCTACCTCGACAAGGATATCCCCAGGACCTTCTCTGCGGTCACCCGTGCCATCGCCTCCGCGAGGACGCTCGTCGCGATCGAGGCCGGTGCGACCGGACCTGACAAGGACTGTGGCTATGAGGGACCGATACTGAAGGCCATATCCGGCCGCCCGTCCGCCCAGGAAGGCAAGGGCGCCCAGGACGCGCACGCTGACCTGATGGGCAACCTGACCGCTCAGGTGTGCGACCTTTGGTCCAACGAGTCCGTGGAGTACCACCCAGAGTTCGGCGGATCGTCCGTCCAGTGCTGGCTCGGTGTCATCGGCTACGAGGCCGCTCTGATGAACGCCGCCAAGCAGATGAAGCAGGACAAGGTCCTCAGGGACCTGTACACCACCTCCGACCGCTTCAGGTGCCCCGAGGCGTTTTGCATTGCCTACGACAACGCCTACAGGATCGGTGAGGCCATCGTTGCCGAGGGCAAGAGCTACTACCTCAGGGCCAAGGCTGCCGGTCTCAAGGCCGCCGAGCTCATACAGGCGTCCAACGAGAAGGGCAAGCTGAAGCTGACCAAGCAGGAGAAGGACACCCTGAACAAGATGCTGACCGACCTGAACTCCCTGCCGTCGGAAGAGGGCAAGTTCGTCGACTGGGCGCTGAAGGAGTACAAGAACGTGCCTGCCTTCAACCCCAAGAACTACGACCTCTGAGCAGGTGCGGCATCTCGGGAAACCACAAACCCCTTCCCTTTTACCTTTTTTCCATCTCTATGATGGGCAGGCCATCGATATGGGCCGCTAACGAATTGGCCATATGGTTCTCTAGCAGTGTGGAACGAGTGGCGACCCGCCAGATACGTCGTGGGTCGACCGCTCAGGACCACGCGAAATGCCGTCCTTCGACGCTGGTCAGTCGCACCGATACCCCGTAGAGATCGGAAAGGTTCTCCTCGCTCAGCTCGGCGATCGTTCCATCCTTGAATATCCGACCGTCCTTCATAAGGATGACCCGCTCTATCTCCGGGATGATATCCGACGGGTCGTGGGTGACCAGCACCAGCGTCCTGCCACTCCTTGTGAGCGAGCGCATGGCCCCCCTCACGATGTGCTTTCCGGTCAGGTCCAGGGAGTTCATCGGCTCGTCCAGGATGAGGGCCTCCGGTTCGTTCACCAGGGCACGGGCCATGAGGGCTCTTCGCGCCTCACCGGTCGACAGCGTGGACATGGTCCTGTGGGCGAGATGGGCCGACCCGACCAGGGAGAGCGCGTTCACTGCCCTCTTCTCCATCTCCTCATCGAGCTCCTGGGAGCGGTTGGTCCCGATCGAGCCGAAGAATCCCGAGAGCACGACCTCGGACACGGTCATGCTTCGGTGAAAATCATGCTGCAGGTCACCGGACACCAGCCCGAAGGCCTGTCGCACGTCGAACAGAGAGAAATGTTCCTCGCCCCGAATGCGGACGAACGAACCGTCCACCGAGGTGTCGTGGCGGTTCTCGCCCAACATGACCTTGATGATAGACGACTTGCCTGATCCGTTGGGACCCAGAATAGCGACACGCTCGCCCCTTTCGATCCTGAGGTCCACATCCCTGAGTATCACCGAGCGTCCCTTGATGACGGAGACCCTGTGCATCTCAATTATCGGCTCGGACACGACCTCCACATGGTCCAGCACATATATATCCCGTGCCAGGCCCCAGATCGAGAGGAACGGCCCGAGAGCGCGTGAGATGGATAAAGAAAAGAAAAAGGGAAGGCGGGTAAGCCTTCGTTCTTGTCGCTCGCCTAGGCCTTGGGCTTGTTCTTGCGCTTCACCACGAAGACTATGGCGACCACCGCGATGACCGCGACCGCGATCAGGCCGATGATCGGCAGGAGAAGGTCGGACAGTCCGCCGGTGGAACCGCCCGCGTCGACGACCGCGTTGACCTGCTCGAAGGTCTTCTTATCCGCGACCTGCTCGGAGATGTTGGAGAGCGTTTTCTCGGCGTCCTTGATGGGCACCGACTTCATGTCAAGGGTGATGGTCAACGTCTTCGTCACCGGGTAGTTCAGTTCGATTCCCACCAGGATACCCTTGGCCGGGTAGTACCATGCCTCAAGGTTGTTCGTCTGGGTCGCGTTGTTGAACCCGAGGCGATAGATGGTGATGTTGCCGTAGACCGGGTCGTTGACGACATCGTTACCGAGGTTGCTGAACTCGGGGAAGATCTCCTCAGCGGTTATGGTCATGGTGCCGTTGTCGATCCTGGGGTTCGCACTGGAGGGGGTATAGATCTTGGCCAGGTCTATGGGGAACCCGGTGATGCCCATGTCCGCCAGTTCCTCGTCGAAGAGATTGTCGGCCAAGGACTTGGGCAGACCGGTCATGTCCAGCAGGCCGGTCCAGCTGAAGGTGGCGTTGACGTAGGTATCGGAATTCCAGGTGCTGTCCTCATCAGGGCCGTCCTTCACCATGGCGAGGTACGGGTCGAAGGACATCTGTCCGACCAGGTTGAGGTCCAGGGTGACGTTGC
The DNA here is from genome assembly GCA_964426205.1 of uncultured Methanomassiliicoccus sp. Taxonomy (GTDB): domain Archaea; phylum Thermoplasmatota; class Thermoplasmata; order Methanomassiliicoccales; family Methanomassiliicoccaceae; genus UBA6. The sequence continues at coordinate 30,425 of CAYRPG010000006.1, forward strand.
TGCTCATGGACTCGTAGGAGCTGACGTTCATGGTGACTATTCTGTGGCTAAAGTCATAGTTGCTCGTCGAGTTAGGATAGTTGTACAGGTCCAGGTGACCACGGGCGTACACGGACATGTCGACAGCGACAGACTTGATGGCCATGTCGCTCTTCTGAACGTGGACGATGTAGGTTCCGTTCGAGCCGGTCACAAGCCGGGCGTCGATGCCTGCCTGGCCCATGGCCGTGTCAGCATCGCTGATGTTCAACAGATTCTCGGGATTCGTGGAGGAGTAATCCCAATCGGTTATGTACTTGCCGGGCTCGACGAGCTCGCCTGTCACGAGCAGCTTGACGGCCAGGGACAGGTTCTGAGCGGTGACGACCTTCATGACGTACTCGTCACTGGTGACGTCGGTGACCTCGAACAACATCACCGAGCTCATATAGGCGTTGACGCTGGCGTTGTCGACGATGCCGTTGCGGATCCAGGACTCATCGCCACCGATCTTGAACAGCTGGTTCGCCGAGTAGTATCCCAGGCTGAAGCCCTTCTCCCCCTTGAGAGCGAACTTGTCGCCCTTCTCGAAGGAGGCGAAGCTCGCCTCGGCGTTGTTCGTTGCGAATACTGAAATGAAAATTGCACATGACATCATGGCGACCAATGTGATCGCCATGAGCTGTCTGGCTAACCGTCCTTTCGATGCCATGGGGGGCGATAGCACATGAGCTTATAATAAAATCGGGTGCTCAATATTCAAAAGCAATAATGATGTTGACTCTCATATTAATCAACGGCCAGTTCCTATATCCATTGCGCCCTGATTGGCCGTTGACCACGTTTAGAATTATCTGCTGATAGGCATGTGAGTAATATGACGATTGTTCGTCTGTTCTCTCGATATGGGACCAAAGAAATATTATACACCCTTGCCTCGGGCCCACGGTGTTATTCTGGCCAAGGCAGGACTAATGGACCGGATAAGGCGGGCCCTGGGCGGCTCGCCTTCAGATCACGAGGGAGGACACGCCGCGCCGGCAGGCGCTACCACGGGATATGAGCAGCAGCTTGATATGCTCTGCGACACGGCCCGCAACCTGTGCGCGGACGCATGGGTAGCGAACAGGCTGACCCTGGAAGTAAAGAACGAGGGCGGTAAGAAGAAGCTGAACGTCATTCCTGAGGCCATTCCATACCTGAGGGCGGCCTACTCGATGAAGCGCGACGATCTCACGCCCGAGGTAAAGAAGCTGTTCGAGGGCCTGGCCGGATAGGCCATCTTGGAAAAAGGAACCGCGGGCCTCCCGCCCCTTCCCATTTTCCTGTTCTTCTAAGATCATTTCGTTCTAGAGGGCCATCGGGCCGGATAGCTCAAATACTAGAAAACCATAGTTCGGTTGCTCTAGAGCATCCGCAAGGGTGTGATGGGCAAGTAGGTATAGTAATGTACGGAAACAAGAGACAGGGCGGCTACAGCCGCGAACCCCGTGAGATGCATGACGCTGTTTGCTCCGACTGCGGAGCGAAGACCCAGGTGCCGTTCAAACCGACCGAGGGCAGGCCGATCTACTGCAGGGATTGCTTCCAGAAGCACAAGCCGAGGGACAGGTTCTAAACCTGCTCCACAAACCCCTTCCAAATCCCTTTTACCACATCTGTTCTCGAGATTATCACCGTTCCAAGATGCCCTGGTCACACGCCTCTGAAAGAGGGCCTATGCTGGTCCGAGATCTATAAATGAAATCGCTGGGTGCGGGACATGGTGCGAGGGTCGGTCATTTCATGGATCGGACCGTCCAGGTCCTGGCCATCTGATGATCAGGACTTTTGCTGCCTTGATCACGGTTTTTTGATCCCATCATTTTCGCGTAAATGAGAAAAATTTTTTTACCATGCCCTGCAAGTGAGCCGAAGGGTGAGAAAAAAACGATCCGTCGACGTCTCAACGAGATGATCACCGGCAAGCCGTTCGAGAGATCGGTGAGGGGCGCATACAGCCTCGTGTACAGCTATTACACTCACGACTCCAACTTCTATTATGACAAGCAGGCGCGGAGGATAATGTCCCAGATATTGAAGAAGGACTCCAACTGTCTGGACGTGGGTGCGAACGAGGGAGCGTTCCTAAGGGATATGCTGAGGTACGCGCCGATGGGCGACCACATCGCCATAGAGCCCATTCACGAGCTGGCGGAGCGCTTGGCCGAGAAGTACCCGCAGGTCGAGGTTCACGAGTGCGCTCTGTCCGACGTTTCCGGTCGTTCGACCTTCCAGCTGGTGACGAACAACCCCGGGTACTCGGGCCTACGCCGGCGTTACTATGATTTCGGTGAGCCGGAGATAAAGGAGATAACGGTACGGACCAGGACCCTGGACGAGCTGTATCCCGAGGATCGACCGCTCCATTTCGTAAAGATCGACGTGGAGGGTGCGGAATATTTGGTGGTCCGGGGAGGAAGGAGAACGCTCGAGCGGAACAGGCCTTACATCGTGTTCGAGCACGGCCGTGGGGCGGCCGAGTACTATTGTGTCCAGCCGGAGCAGCTGTACGACCTTCTGGTGGACGAGTGTGGCCTCGAGATATCGACCATGGAGGACTGGCTCAAGGGCGAACCCGCGCTCACCCGGGAGGAGTTCATGGACCAGTTCGAAAAGCTCACCAACTACTACTTCTTGGCCCATCCCTGACCTATTGCATGGAGAAGGCCTATGGAGGAAAGCGTCGAGGTAGAACGGCGAGAAAGGTCAAGAACGGTAAAGCAATTGAAACACCAGAAAGCCCCGTTTGCCGTTCAGGCAGCCCCGCAACCGGGACACGACGCTTTCGGATGCTAGCGTTATCATGTACGACTTGGTTTATATCATTTTTCATCTGAAAGAATGGTCATGATACTCAGGAGGGAGCGGCGTCGGGGCTTTCGTTGGCCGGGTCGGGCCCGCTGCAGTGGAATATCGTTCCACGGAAGTTGAAAGCAGAAGTAGGGTCCGTTCTTACTCTCCGGTCCGACCCAGGTCCTCCTGCCAGATCGCTCCAAGATCTCCGTCGACCGCGAGCCCGATGCTGGGGCCAGGCTCTTAGGGTTCGGAGTGAGCAGCACGCACGGTCATCTCTCATGAGATGAGAGGTCGAGCCATTCCGCTGCGGGCAAGAATATGAGAAAAGGAAAAGTTGGTGGGTCTGTCCGAATTTGAATCGGAGTCACCAGCACCCCAAGCTGGAAGGATACCAAGCTACCCCACAGACCCGTGGATAAAGGGGTTAAAGCGAAGAGGTTAATAATCGTTTTCGTCAGAAGACCCGCCTTTTCTATGGTGGGACAATAGACAACGCTCCGTTCTCTTCATTTATCGCGAACAGAGCACACTATCGGCCACCCCCCCCCCGCAAAGACGCAATAATATCGAGAACGAAGCATGAACGAATGATCCGGAGGATCGTGTATCGCTTCTATTCGTCCAGGAAGCAGCTGGATAAGTTGTACTCGGCATTCCGCCTTTGCTCCGAGCTATACAACCTGCTCTTGGATGAGCACAAAGCGGTCTACGAACAAACTGGCGCCTCGCTTACCCGGAACGATATGAATAACCTAATAACGAACATCAAGCAACATGATGCTCGCTTCAAGTCCGTGTACGGTCAAGTGCTTCAGAATCAGTCGGACCGTCTATCGAGAGCGTTCAACAACTTTTTAAAAGTTGTCGCGAGAAAAAGCAAGGAGCGAGCATCAAGGTCGGGTACCCTCGTTATAAAAAGACAGTTCACCCGATAGTGTACCCGCAAAACTATGGTTCGTTCAAGCTTGAAGGAAACAAGCTCAAGGTCAGCAAGATCGGCCGAATACCGATCGTGCTGCACCGTCAAGTTCCAGGCAATATCAAGGCCCTGACGATTAAGCGTAATCGAGCAGGCCATTGGTTCGCGGTGTTCTGTTGCGAGGTCGAGATGTCGCAGCCGTCGCACACAGGGCCGGCGGTCGGCCTAGATCAAGGTTTGAGGTCGTTAATAGTTGGCTCTGACGGAATGGTTATCGAACCTCCGAAGTTCCTTCTCAAGAGTGAGAAACGTCTCGCTAAGGAGCAGAGGAAACTGTCCCGTAAAGAAAAAGGAAGCAACAATCGACGTAAACAACGGTGCAGGGTCGCGAGAGTTTACCTAAAGGTCGCGAACCAGCGAGACGACTTCCTTAACAAGCTCAGCCGCGAACTGGCTGAGAAGTATAGCGTCATCGTGGTCGAGGACCTAGCGATCGCGAATATGGTCATGAACCTTTCCTTGGCCAAATCCTTTAGTGACGCCGGTTTAAGCACTTTCATCGACATGCTTGAGTACAAGGTCTCGGAAACTGGTGCTCGGCTTGTGAAAGTGGATCCGGCATACACGACGCAAACCTGTTCTCGATGCGGTCACGTCAAGGAAGGGAAGGATAAGCTAGGTCTTGGTGATCGAGAGCATCGCTGTTCGTGTTGCGGTCTCTTCATCGACCGCGATCTGAACTTGTCGATGAACATACATGGGGATGGACTGGCCCGAATTCACGCCTGCGGAGATGATAGAAGACCTTCACTATCGAAGGCGGTCGTCGCTGAACCAGGAACTATATGCTTTGAAAAAAAAAGATGAAAGCCCATGACTTCAGTCATGGGAGGATGTCACAAGGGTTCAGCCCAGCGGGATGACCTCATCGACGAGATCAGCGTGCGCGACGATCATGCGGCGGCAGCAGTAACGCTTCAGCCCCAGGTCGTCGAGCACCTGCTGGGGGTCCTCCCCCAGCTGTACCCGCTTGAGGTACGTCTGATAGACGCCCCCTATGACCTTACCGCAGGTGAAGCACCGTACCGGGATGATCATGTGAGCTCACCTGTAGGATTTCTGCCTCTTCTTCCTTGCGCCGCGTCCCAGGGGCTTCTTCGGAAGCTTCCTGCGGGGGTCGCTGATCAGGAGAGAGCGATCATAGTCCTTGAACAGCTTTTCAAGTTCCTGGTCCTTGAGGAAGTCCACCAGGCCCTTGGCGATCGCGGTACGCGATGCCTCCGCCTGGCCCATGAACCCGCCGCCCGCGACGTTTACGGCCACATCGACCTTGGAGGCCTTCTCCCCGGCAAGGGCCATGGGCTCCATGATCTTGAGGCGGGCGAGCTCCGGAGTGAAGATCTCGATCGGGACGTTGTTGATCCTGACCCTGCCGGTACCGGTGCTGACGACGCACCTGGCGACAGCCTCCTTCCTCTTTCCGCTGGTGTTAACAACTTCTGCCATTTGATTCACCTCAGCCTCGATCCAAGGTGCTCGGCCACTTCGCCCAGGGTGACATATTTGTCGGTCCAGACGTTGGTAGCGCTCTCCACCTTTTCCATCTTGGCGGATTCCATGTCCTTCGGCACACCGACGAACACCCTGAGGTGCCTGTACACTTCCCTGCCATGGGAGGTCTTGAACGGGATCATGCCGCGCACGGTCCTCTTCAGGATCAGATCGGCCCTCTTGGGGAAGAACGGTCCGTTGATCTGCTTGCCCCTCTTGTATTTGGCCCGGTAGTTGTCGAACACAACGTCACGGTTGCCGGTGATGATCGCCTTCTCGGCGTTGACAATGACCACATCTTCTCCGTTCAGGAGGCGCTTGGCGACATTTGTGCTCAGGCGTCCCAGGATGTGACCCTCTGCATTGATGACGATGGCCATCTTGTTCACCCCATGATCCTGATGCCGGTTCCGGCCGGGTTGTCAGCGACCAGCTCGGTGATGGTCATCTTCTTCCCGCCGGCCTTCTCGATCGCCACGGAGGCGGAATCGGAGAACTTGAACGCCGCGACGGTGACCTTCTTCTTGAGGCTCCCAGCGCCAAGCACTTTGCCGGCGACGACGATGACGTCGCCCTCGTTCGCGTACCTCTCCAGCTTGCTCAGGTTGACTTCCGCCCAGTTCTTGCTGGGCTTCTCCAACCGCTGAGCAATGTCTCGCCAGATGGCGGTATCCTTCTCCCGGGACTCCCTCTTCAGATCGCTGATGAGGGCCACCAGGTTGGGGTCCGTCTTAACAATCTTCTTCATTCTGACTCCCTCGACATTGAGTAAGGCCCACTAATAGGCAGCTATTAGTTATACCTTTCTCTCGCCCGATACGTTTCCGACACCCTGTCCAGACATCATCTGGCCCTGCGTAGCATATCTCTGCCGCGAGGCACCAGCTTCTTGGACTCGATCAGCCTGTCGAGGGCGAGCTTGAGACGTGCCGTGACCCTCTCCGAGAGTACCTCGTGCCGGTAGAGCGCTGCGGTGCGCTCTATTACCTCGCTCCTCGACATCTCGGCCTTCTCGCCCATGCTGTACAGCTCCGCCTCGCCTATCTCCTCCAGGGGCACGAAGTCCAGCTCCATCGGCTCCCTGCCGCTGGGAAGTCGGACCGGGGGCACGGTCATCTGGGCCGACCAGATGAAGTTGTCCTTGACGACCAGGGTCCCGTCCCGGGTCAATGCATAGAGGTTCGCGGACAGCGCACGATCGATATCCTCGGGGCTGCGCACATGGTCGTCCAGAAGGTCCCTGGCCACGTCGAGGTGCACCGGGCCCTGGTCCCTCACGAGCTCCAGCAGGGCAGGGCGGAAAGACTCCTTCTCCCCCGCCCTCGTGCTCTCTGGCCCGGTCTCGGCAGGGGCGGAGGGAGCGCCAAGGCCCGCATCTGCCGGTCCCTTGATGGAGGCGAGCAGCTTCTTGACCTTCTCCACCTCACCATGGGGATCGGTGATCCAGTCCCTTGACCATATGCGGTGGAGGTTCCATCCCAGCCCGCGGAGCACGCTCTCCCTGGTCCGTTCGCGGTCCCTGGCCGTCCTGCCCGAGCGGTAGGAGGCGCCATCGCACTCGATGCCCAACAGGAACGAGCCAGGCCTGTCAGGGTCCTCCACTGCCAGGTCGATGCGGTATCCCGAGCACCCTACCCACCTCTGCAGGCCGAGCCCCTCGGCGGTCAGCGCACGGTACACGTCGTCCTCCAGCGGAGAGTCCATGTCCATCGCGTATTTCCGCTCCTGACCGGCCTGGAGCACCTCGCGGTCCCCTCCGCTGGCCGCGTAGGCAAGATAATCTTTCAGGAGCCGTGCCCCGGCGCTCGGAGAGCCCTCGATGTCCTCGGCCCCGATGGACGCCACCAACTTCACATGTTTCCGGGCCCTCGTGATGGCCACGTTCAGCCTGCGCTCCCCGCCGGCCTTGTTCAGCGGCCCGAAGTTCTGGTACATCTTTCCCTGAGCGTCGCGGCCGTAGCCGACCGAGAAGATCATGACGTCGCGCTCGTCGCCCTGCACGTTCTCCAGGTTCTTGACGAAGAACTCCTCCATGTCCCCCTCGGCGAAGTACTTCTCGAACTCCGGCCGCTGCTTGCGCATCTCTTCCAGCTGATCCAGGATGGCGATCTGCTGGGCCTCGCTGAACGCGACCACGCCGAGCGAGCGGTCCGGCGTTCTTGCAAAGTGGTCGAACACCAGTTCCGCGACCTTCTTGGCCTCGACCGTATTGGCCCTGGTCCCCGCCCTATCGTACACGCCGTCGGGGACGCGGACGTAGCTCACTCCCCACTCCCCCCCTTCCCTTCCTGGCGAGGGGAAGGTGTACAGCCTTCCGTCATAGATGCGGTTGTTGGAGAAGGCGATCAGGGACTCATGTCTCGAGCGGTAGTGCCACAGCAGCATCTGCTGCTTTATGTTCAGTGTGGAGCACTCGTCCAGGATGCTCTCCAGGTCCTCAGCCTCTTCGTCCTCGTCCCCCGCATCGCTGTGGAAGAACGTTGTCGGGGGCAGCTGCTTGTTGTCTCCGACAACGATGACCTGCCTCGCCCTCATGATCGAGCCGATGGCATCCTCCGGACGCACCTGCGACGCCTCGTCGAAGATCACCAGGTCGAACTGTACGGCACTCGGGTCCAGGTACTGGCTGACCGACAGGGGGCTCATCAACAAGCAGGGTTTGAGCGCCATTATCACGTTCGGGCACTCCCGGAAGAGCTGCCGTATCTGCTTGAACCGCTTCTTCTTGGCCACCTCGTGGAGAAGGACGCTCAGCTCGTTCGAGCCCTGGTCCTGGGACCTCAGCGCCTGCTCTCGCCTCGCGTTCAGCAGGTTCCTCAGCCGCCTTCTGGCAATGTCCATCTGCTTCTCGTCCAGGCGGCGGAAGAGGGCGATGGTCTGGGCATGCTCGTCGCTACGGAAGTCCTTCAATATGGGATCCTCGAAGTATGCCTGGTCCATCCATGCCTGGAAGAACCGCTTCTCGTACGCACCGACCACGTCGGAGGGAGGGAGCATCTTCCTGCGGCCCAGGTCGATGACCTCACCGAGCCCCATCTCGCGGCACGTCCGGTCGAGGGAGGACGCCTCGATCCATTCCAATATGGACGGCATCTTCGCGAGGCGATCGGCGGCCATCCCGTCGAGCTTCTCCAGGGGCATGGTCCGCAGCGCTCCTGGAGAGTCCCTGATGGCGAACGTCCTGTCCAGCCACTCCAGCGACCTCTCCACGTTCATCAGCTCGACCTTCGCCTCCTCCACACTTCCGGCCAGCTCCCTCGCCGCCCCGCCCCGGTCGGCGATCAGCGCCGCCATGTTCGCGGTGAGCGGCCGACCAGCATCGTTCAAGAACCGTGAGGCCCACCGGAGGCTGGACCTCGTCTCATCCCAGTCGGTGGCCTCGCCCTTGAACCGCTGCCCAAGGGCCGATCGCAGAGCGCTCTCGGCGGCCCCGGCACGCTTGATGTTGTCATCCACGGCCGCGAGCCTGTGCAGATCCTCCGCGGCATCCATGTACCCGAGCTTCCTCCCTCCCTTGCGACAACGCTGGATGGATGCCAGCTCCCTGCGGTAATCGCCGTTCAGCGAGCGCAGGGCGCTCCTGTACTGGGTATCGAACCTCGTGGACATGCCGTGAACGTCGAGGGCGAGGACATCGTCCGAATAGTTGTCGCTCAGCCACCTGCGATCGTACGCCCGCCTGGAGTACAGCTCCTGGAGCGCGTCCATGTCGCTAAGCAACCTCTCGGTGCGTCCGTCCTCGAGCCACGACGGCTCTGGGAACGGGGTCCCGGCGGCCCGGCCCATGATGTCCACGAGCTTTCTCGCCTCCTGCACGCTCGCCGGTCCATCGAACCCCGAGCGGTCCACCAATGGAGCGCAGCGCTCCCTGAGCTGGGCAAGGGAGCCCCTGAGATCCTGGAGGGAGGAGCGGATCACCACCTCGTCCCCCGGTCTCCAGCCGTTAGTGCGGAGGTCCCTCCAGGGGTGCTGGTCCATCCCTTCGATGGACGGCCGCATGGTCTCGACCCTCCTCACCAGCTTGAGCCGCTCGTCCAGGTCGGCGAGGCTCAGCGTCAAGGCGTCGGGCACAGGGACGGGAAGGTCCGGCCGGTCGGCCAGGGCGGCAAGGAGGCCGTACACTTGGAACGCGGAGCGTTCCATCTTCCCCCGGGGGCGGTGGAGGGCGCTCGCGTACCTGTTGAGGTCATCCCTGACCTTCTCCAGTCGCTGGAGCTCGTCCATCGACACTGGCTCGACGGGCAGAGGGATCATGCTCCGGCGAAGCTCGTCCATCACCGCGACCTTGCTCGCCTTCCGGCTGTGCATCTCTAGGATGTAGTCGCCGAGCCCCCTCTCGTCCAGGCGCTTCTTGACCACCTCCAGCGCGGCCATCTTCTCTGATACGAACATCACCTTGCGGTCCGCGGCCAGGGCCTCAGCGATGATGTTGGCGATGGTCTGGCTCTTCCCCGTGCCGGGGGGTCCCTGCAGCACGAAGCTGATCCCCCGCTTGGCCATCTCTATGGCCTCTTGCTGGCTTGAGTCGGCGTCGAGCACCTGGAACGAGTCCGCCGGGCGTACCGTGCGGTCCAGGGTGTCAGCGGTAGGGGGGTCCGCGGTTACCGGCAGCATGGACTGGTCCCCGGCCAGGGCATTGACGAAGGGGTGCGCGGAGAGCCTCTCCCTCTCGTCCACCAGTTCCTTGTACATGCTCAGCTTGGCGAACGAGAACAGCCCCAGGTACACGCTCTCGTCCACGCTCCACCGCTTCATGGGGGCGAGCGCCTCCCTCACCTTCGCGACATAGTCGGCCAGAGGGCCAGGCTCCTCCGGCAGTTCCGGTAACGACAGGCGGTACTCGGTGCCCAGCTTGAACTGGAGGTTGGGGTTTATGACCGTGTCCTCATCGATGATCCTCACCCTGAACGGCTGATACGGTCCCTCCTTGACCAGCGCCACCGGCACCAGGACCAGAGGGGAGAGCAGCTCCTCCCCGCTCGTCGGGGTCTCGTACCACCGCACCAGCCCGAAGGTCATGAACAGGATGTTGACCCCCTGCTCCTGCAGGTGGGCGCGGGCCTTGAGGCGCACCTTCCTCAATGAGTCCCCCAGCCCCTTCGGGTCGAAAGCCGGCAGGATCTCGTCCGCTCCAAGCTGGACCTGCTCGGCCGGCAGAACGCTTTCCTCCTCCGCCATCTCCCTCATCGTCAGGGTGCGCTCCTCTCTGACCAGCAGGTCGAACGTCCTCCCGGCGTCGGGACGGACGACCTGTACCGCGTAACGGGGCCTGAAGTTCAAGAGACGGTTGCGGAAGGTCATGTCCAGCAGGTTCTGCCGCCAGCGCTCGATCTTCTGGTCCAGGACGGAAGATGGTGCCATCAGAAGTTCCCCCGATAACAGGTCGTACGGATGAAAAAGTTATGGTGAAGCGGTTTCGCGCCCCGAAAGCGAGGCTCAGGGGCAGGCTTGCTCGGTGGTCGGGAGGTCATCGTCATCCTTGGACGGGGGGCACTTCGCCTCATGCTCCTCCTCTGACACCACCGTGTCCTTGCTGCTGAGGACCTCCACCGCGCGCTCCACCCTGCTCCTTATGGCGGGAGTGGGACGCTTGTACCCCAGGAGCACGGAGACCCCGCTCACCAGGTCCTTGAGGTTCACCGGGCGGTCGGTGGGGACGAGGGACAGTACGGTCGCCTCGATCTCCGCGTCGCAGACGTGGTCCACATTCCTACGGAAGTCCTCGCATCTTCTCGGCGAGATCTCGCTCCGGTCCGCTGGCCATAGGAACTCGCCCTCCATCCGGACCTTGCCGTACCGCTCCAGCGAGGCCACGGTCTGCCTGACGACCTTGTCCAGGTTGCCCGGGCGCTTCCCGGTGGAAGCGGCGACCAGGCCCCGTATGCGGTCCTTCACCACCGACAGATGGACCGGTCCCTCCACGTTCACAACGATCTCCGTGGCCTCGATGAGGGTCCGCGACGGGTCGCTGCCGTAGGATTCCACGAGCGATGGGATGCCGACGAGGTCGGCCTTACGATACGGAGGACAGGTCTCCTCGACCTTGTCCTCGCGCTCAACGGGCATCGGTGTCGCACTTGCCCGATCTCCGGGAAGAACGGTCACCACCGGGGCCGGTATCGCCACGGGTGCGGGGGTTGGCGCCGCTCCCTCCTTCACTGGAGAGGTCGGGATCGGCGCCTCTGCGATCGGAGCCTCCACGGCCTCCGGCCCAGGTGCCTCGCTATCGGCAGGAACGGCGCCTACGGTCCCGGCGACCTCCGGCCCGATGGCCGGCAGTTCGGTCGCTGCGGCGGGGGCATCCTGCGCCACTGGCACCTCCTCGCAGGTGGCGATAAGGACCTCGGGCGCCTTGCTCTCCTGCTCCCTGAGCGCCCTTTCCGCCGCTGCCGCCCTAGCCCCGTCGAGAGCGGCAAGTATGCGCTCTCCCTCACGGTCCCGGTCCCGGATCCATTCCTGGGACCACACTCTGTGGAGGTACCATCCCAGGCCGTTGAGGACCTCTTCCCGCAGCCTCTCGCGGTCGCGGACGTCCCCCGCCTCATTGTAGGACGCTCCGTCGGTGATGATGCCGAGCACATAGTTGCCAGGCCTGTTGCGATCGGCGACGGCCAGGTCGATCCTGCCGACCGATCGTCCAACGCCCTCCTCCACGACCAGGCCACGAGACTCCAGCCAGGAGCGTATCTCTTCCTGCAGGCGGTCCGGCCGCTCCTCGCTTGATGCTCCTTCACCCATCTGCTGGTGGGTCATGGCATAGGCGATGTACTCCCGCAATGCCTCGGCACCGGGCGTGGTGCCATCGATGTCCTCCGGGAGGATCGATGAGACGAGCTTCACATGTTTCCGGGCCCTCGTGATGGCCACGTTCAGCCTGCGCTCCCCGCCGGCCTTGTTCAGCGGCCCGAAGTTCTGGTACATCTTTCCCTGAGCGTCGCGGCCGTAGCCGACCGAGAAGATCATGACGTCGCGCTCGTCGCCCTGCACGTTCTCCAGGTTCTTGACGAAGAAGCCCTCCTCGCCCTCATCGCTGAGCAGCGGGACGAGCTCCGGCCTCTTGGTCGCGATCTTCTCCAGTTCCTCGATGATGGCCATCTGCTGGGCCTCGCTGAACGCGACCACGCCGAGCGAATCACCGGAACGCCTGGTCACGTGCTCCACGACCAGCTCGGCGACCTTCTCCGCCTCCCTGGCGTTCTTCCTGCTGCGCGCCCTGTCATACGCCCCGTCAGCGACGTGGACGAACGTTACTCCCAGTCCATCGCGGTCCATCGATGCCGAGGGGAAGGTCATGAGGCGCCCCCCGTAGAACCGGCGGTTGGAGAACGATATCAGGCTTTCCTGCCTCGAGCGATAGTGCCACAGGAGCATGCGCTGGGGCATCGCCGAGGAACACTCGTCCAGGATGCTCTCCAGATCGGGAACGTCCTCGTCCTCTTCGTTGACCTCGCGGAAGAAGTCGGTCGGGGGCAGCTGCTTGTTGTCTCCGACCACGATGACCTGCCTCGCCCTCATGATCGAGCCGATGGCATCCTCCGGACGCACCTGCGACGCCTCGTCGAAGATCACCAGGTCGAACCTCACCTTGGTGGGGTCCAGGAAGGTGGAGACCGACAGGGGGCTCATCAGCAGGCAGGGCTTCAGCGCCTGGATCGGTTCACTGGCCTGGGAGAACAGCTCCCTGACCGGCCGCAGGTTCTTCTTGCGGCTCACCTCGTGCTTCAGGACCCACAGCGCACTGCCCATCTCCGGCGAGGAGAGGTCGCACATCTTGGCCCTACGAGCGTCGAGAGCCAGTCTTGCGCGGTGGGCCGCCCGATCGATGTTGCGGCGGTCCAGCTCCACGAACCGGGCGATAATGCGCTCGTGGGCCTCGCGGTCGAAGTCCCTGAGGCGGCGGTCGCGGGAGAGCAGCAGGTCATGCCAAAGGGTGAGATAGCGCTTCCGCACCCCATCCCAGAGGCCAGCGGCAGGCAGCGAGCCCTGGTTCGCCAGGGCCAGGAGGTCGCCGAGACCATGCTCGGTCGCCTCCTTCCTCACCCTGCTGACCTCGGTCCACTCCTGGAACATGGACATGGTCTCCATGTGACCCTGCGCCCATGCGGTCAGCTCGTCGAACGGGATCTCATGGACCGTCCGCCCGTTGGCAAGCCTGGTCATGATGAAGCGCTCGGTGATCGCGGACAGGGCGCCCTCCATGCGGTCGGCGACATCCTGGAGCTCATCCACCTTGGTCTTCAGGCCGACCAGCGCGTCGGGGCCGGAGCACAGCAGGCGGACGATGCCCGGGGAGCGCGGCGTACCATAGTGGCCGTAGTACTCCTTGGTCCAGGCGATCGACCCCCGTACTCTCTCCCAGTCGGTGCTCTCACCCTGGAAATGCTTGCCCAGGCGCTCTCCGCACTCCGTCTCCAGAGCATGCAGTCCGGTCACCAGGTCGGAGATCTGGACGATCTCGCCGAGCTCCTCCTTGACGGTGTCGAAGTCAAGCTTCCGGGCGGCCCGGTTGAGGCTCTTCAGGGTGCCCATGTCCCGCCGATAGGCCAGGCTGAACATCCGCTTGAAGGCGCTGTGGTGGTCGTGCTCGAACCGGTTCTGCATCGAGTGGAGGTCCAGGGCGAGCACGTCCTCGCGGTACTTCTGCCTTAGCCAGGCCATCCGGTCTCCCAGCTCCTGGTACGCGGCGCGGGTGTCATCGAGCAGCTTGAACAGGGGGCTCGGGTCGGAGGCGAGCCAGGCCTCCTCCGGATAGGCGGTCAGGTTGACCGCGCGCAGGTGCGCGATGATCTCGTTGACCCCCCTCAGGCTGTTAGGTACCTCGAGGTCGAGCGATCTGCAGAACTGTTCGGTGGCGTCCTTCAGCCGGGAGATGGAGAGCTTCAGGGCCGAGATTCGGTGCGCGATCTCCGTCTGCGCGCTGAGCTTCCAGGAATCGACCAGACAGTCGGACCAGGGGTGCGCGGCGCCCCTGGACAGCACCGGCGCGTACCTCTCCAGGTCACGCACCAGGGGGTGAAGCGGCATTACATCCTTCCACCCCATCCTCTCAAGGTTGGGGAAGCCGATGGGCAGGTCCGGGGCGGAACGGAGGGCCGTAAGCTCGGAGAGCAGCTCGTAGAACGAGATGCCCAGACCGTCCCTCCTCTGGTGAAGGGCCGCGACATAGCCATCGAGATCTGAGCGGACGCGGTCCAGCTCCTCCTGTTCCGAGGGCAGCGGTTCCGCGCTTATGGGGGCGGAGAGGCAGCGGGACAGCTCGTCCACCACCAGCTGGCGGCTGACGTTCTGATCATGGAGCTCAAGACAATAATTGCCCAGCCCCCTCTCGTCCAGGCGTTTCTTGACCACCTCCAGCGCGGCGAGCTTCTCGGACACGAACAGGACCGTGCGCCCCCGGGAGATGGTCTCGGCGATGATGTTGGTGATGGTCTGGCTCTTCCCCGTGCCGGGGGGTCCCTGCAGCACGAAGCTCGACCCTCCAAGGGCGAGGGACACGGCCTCCCGCTGGCTTGAGTCGGCGTCGAGCACCTGGAAGCGATCATGGTCCTCCGGGCCGGCCACGGCGCCAGGGTCCGCGGGTCCGGAGATCTCCCCGGCCAGTGCCCTGATCACCGGATGCGCGGCCGCTATGGCCTGCTGCTGCCCCAGCTCGTCGTACATGCACATCTTGGGGAACTTGAACAACCCGAGGTACGAGGCGTCGCTCACCACCCATCCCAGGCGCTGGAACGCCTTGGCCACTCCGTCCAGGTATCCTGCGAGGTCCAGGGCGCCCTCGGGGAGCGACGGCAGGGCGAGCGCCAGCTCCGATCTCAGCTTGTGGGCCAGGGTGGGATTGCCGGTCACTTCCCCGGCTGCCCTGAGCACATAGGGATCGAGAGGGGTCGCCCGGGTCAGCTCAACCGGGATGAGGACCAGGGGAGAGCGGACCTTCTGCCCCTGGGTGCCCTCGCCGGACCATTCCAGCACTCCGAGCGTGATGAAGAGGATGTTGATGCCCTGCTCGCGCATGGCCTCCCTGGCCTTGGTGCGCATGAGCATCAGGGAGCGGTCGCCCCTGCTGCCATCGATGGGCCGCATGGACCTCGTCGCCTCGCAAGGAGAGCAGGTGGCCGAGCCGTTGGGACCGATCTCCACGTCGAAGGACCCCCTGCCCTCCACGAGGGTGCGGTAGATCTCCTGGGGCATCGGACTGGTAAGGCGGAGGCAGCCGAGGCGGCTCTCCTTGACATCCAACAACCGATTGTGGAGGCTGGTGTCCACAAGGCTCTTCCTCCACCTATCGATACGTATGCCTACAGTGTCCGCTGTCAGAATGCTCATCCCAACCGAGGCGGGTGAAGGCCTGCGAAGTCAAAAGGATTTTGTCCCGGTTCCTCTCACCTGGAATGACAAGGTTATTATATCCAGAACATCTCCAGGACATAAAAGTACCCAACAGCAATTATATATACCAACCTTCATAATCAGTAAAGCTTTAGGGGAAAATTCGGCGTATTGGTGTAATCATGATTCGATTTGGTCCAGCAGGCATTCCACTCTCTTGTAAGGGCAGGACCCTCCGCGACGGCATCGAGGACGTTCACGGGTTGGGTCTAAACGCCATGGAGGTCCAGATGGTGAGGGTAAACGTCTTTGATCGGTTCCCTGACGAAGAAGAGGTCGGGCTCTCTCCGCTGGAGGTGGAGAGCGACCTCATCATGGAGATCGTCCGGGTGAAGAACAAGAAGGAGGTACGCCTGACCCGGCCAACCGAGAAGATCCGGGAGGACGACGCCCTCATCACCCTCGCCTCCGGGCTGGCCCAGAACTTCATCGAGCTCCGCGAGCTCGGCCAGATGGGAAAGGAGATGGACGTCCAGCTTTCCATGCACACTCCCTATTACATGGACCTGGCGAGCAACTCCGAGCTGACCGCCCGTTGCATGGACAACATCCGCTGGGCGGGCATCATGACCGACCAGATGGAGGGCAACCTCGTGGTCACCCACTTGGGCCTCGCTCCAGAGAAGACCAAGAAGCAGGCCAAGAAGAACATCACCGAGAACATAGCCTCCATCATGGAGTGGTGGGAGGACAACAAGATCAAGCCCCTGCTAGGCTTCGAGACCAGCGGCAGGCAGGAGGTGTTCGGTTCCTTGGACGAGGTTCTCGAGATGTGCGACCAGATCAAGGGAACCGTACCGGTCATCAACTTCGCTCACGCCCACGCTCGCGAGAACGGTTCCTTGAGGGAGCCGGCCGACTTCGGTGCGCTCCTCGACAGGGTCCGTGACTACATCGGAGGCAACTTCTACACCCATTTCTCGGGCGTAGAGCACGAGGGCGGTAATGAGAGGAGGATCACACCCATCAAGAAGGGGGACCTTAAGTTCGAACCTCTCGCCGACTACCTGGCGGAGGAGAATCCCAACATCACCATAATCTCCTCGTCCCCGCTGCTCGAGCACGACGCCATGTACATGAAGGTCATCTATGAGCGCGTCCTGACCAAGAAGGTGGCCAAAGAGAGCAAGGTCAGGAAGGCCGAGAAGGACAGGGACGAGGAAGAGGAGGAGGTCGAGTACGAGGCCCTCGGCGATGAGGCCGAGAACGAGGAGGTTCCCGAAGTCCCGCGACCTAGGCCCAAGGTCGAGAAGCAACCTCCCAAGGCTGAAAAGAAGCTTCCCTCCAAGCAGGCCGAGAGGACCAAGGCCCCAGCGAAGGCCAACAATGCGGTCAAGGCCGCTCCAAGGGAAGCACCTGCGACCAAGAAGAAGCGGTGACCATGCAGGACTCCCTGGACTACATCCTGAAGAACGTCAGGGACGCGCTGGCGAACGTCGACCCCTCGGCAGTGGAGCAGACGATCGAGGCGTTCCTGAACGCCAAGAAGATATTCATCTACGGTGTCGGCCGCTCCGGGCTGATCGGTCAGGCGTTCGCGGTCCGCCTCGTCCAGATGGGCTTCGATGTCCACTTCGTGGGCGACATGACCACCCCGTTCGTGGATGCCTGCGACCTCGTCGTCATCGTGTCCAATACCGGAGAGACGATGTCGGCGGTGCAGACCGCGAACATCGTCCGCCGTGTGGGCGCGCGAGTGATAGCGGTGACCTCCAACCCGAACTCGAAGCTCGGACACGCGTCCAACATCATTCTGGAGGTCGGGCAGACCAAGGATGACCAGAAGAAGCGCGTCGCCCCCCTGGGAACGATATTCGAGGACGCCGCCCTGGTCATGTTCGATTCCATCGTGCCCATGATCATGGAGAGAACCGATCAGAACGAGGCATCGCTCAGGCGCAGGCATGCTATCTGGGTCTGAGCAATAACACGGGGAGGATGTCTGCGGGCCGCGTTCTCAGGCTTGCGGAACGTCCTTCCGCTCGGCCGAGGCATCGGTCTGCCTCATCCTCACCGAGGTGCCGTAGTATGGATTCTGGTATTCATCCCAGAACACGGCGAAGGGACGGGAACGGACCTTGCCCTCGTCGAGGAAGAACGCCTCTATCTCCTTGTTGACCGGATCGATCACGATGGCGGAATGCACGCGCATGTTGAACATCCCCCGCTGCGTCTGCACGTCGGTGGAGGACATGAAACAGTGGAACGACGGGTGCGAATGGTACCATCCCACGATTACGTACCGGAACCCGATCTCCTCCAGGGAGGCGAACAGCTTCTCGAACGCCCGAGGGTCGAAGCGCACGCTGACGTCCGTGGCATCCAGATCGGTGGTCGCCACGTCCCGGACCAGGGCATATTCCAGGCCGTTGTGCCGATACATGCCCCCGAGCAACAGCCCCATGACCTCCTTGCGCTCCTCCATGTGCATGAGGGCATGATTGCGCATCTTCTCCTCAGCCAGTTTGGAGACGTACAGCTCCAGGCCCTCCTTATCCTTCTGCCGGTACTCCTCAAGCCGCTTCTCCGTCAGCCACTTATGGGCCCTGGTCCTCTCCCTGTCCGGTGGGGGTAGCTCCTTCACCTCGGCTCGATGGTCAGCGACTATTGTCGGCTGGCTCACCCGTGCCTCACCACCCGGGGCGGGGGCACGCCGATCATCGGGGGCAGGTGCACGGATCCCTTGTTGTAGTACTCCGCCGCCGCTGTGCAGCTGTCCGTACCGAACGGGTTGGACGGGTTCGGACTGGTCACCAGCGTCTCCACCCCCTTGATGAACGAGATGATGGTGGAGTTGAAGCTCCAGTCCTCGAGGAGCTTGGTGCACATGTGGCCCCCGTCCTCCGGCATCATGATGTTGGGATGGAAGATCGGAGTGAGCCACATGACGTTGGGCTTCTTGTAGGGATAGTCCTCGTCGATCGTCATTCGGAACCGATGGGAATATCTCACCCCGCACTTGCCCCCGCTGACGTAGTGAGCGGGGACCTGGTTCAGCTCTATGTCTATTCTTATGGGGAACAAGATGTGGCCCCGGTCGCTCAGATCGGGAGCGTTCTGGACGTATCCAAAGCTCGCCCTCAGCTCGTTCCTCAGCCTAGCGATGAGGATCTCACTGGGGAGGGGCACGATATCCGCCCTCGGGATCTGGGATAAGCTCCAGCTCGTCGTCATCCTTCAGTCCGACCTCGAGAACCGTCTGAGAACCGCGTAGCAGCTTCTTTCCCCGCCTGAGGACGTAGGCTCCGGGGTCCTTGTGCCAGAAGCCCGCAGCCCCTCGAACGATCTCCTCCATGGTGTTCTCGTTCTCCATTTCCATATCTACCGTGGAGCCGGTCTCTGCGTTCCTGACCCTTACCCTGATGGGCATAATATCGGCGTCAAAAGATAGACAACGTCCAATAAAGGTGACGCCTCCATGTAACCATTCTGATACTGTATTTAGATAATCATCCGTGCAGCGGGCATGAAGGCTCGATCGTCATCTCCAGCTCGTCCCACGTGTTCCTAAGCCCATTGTAGTGGACGACGTTCCGTACGACAGCATCGCTCCTCCCGCACACCAGCTTCAGCGTCTCCCTGACCTGAAGGGCGGCGATGATCGATGTGGTGGTTATCTCTGCGGCCATCCTCGGCCGGTAGTAGGTGACCTCCGAGCCCGTGCACGAGTGCCGCCTCTCCAGGATGCGGTAATGGCTCTGGTTCAGGCCGCACTGCAGGCATGGCGTGGTGGGCGGGATTATCACCTGAACCCGGCCGGCGAAGCCGTCCGTCCCTCCGTCGATGTACGGCACGCCGCCATAATAGGAATTGGCGTTGGCATGGAGCCGCGCGGCGATGTTGTCCAGGCAACCGAGGATGACATCGTGGTCCCGCCACTCGTTCTCCGGGAGATCCTCTATCTTCCCCACAATGGTTCGGACCCGGACCCCCGGGTCGAGGTCGGTGGCCCTCTCCGCCACCGCCTCTACCTTCCACCGTTTCTCCGCGCTGTCCCGCTCGCGGAACATGACGCACCGGTTCAGGTTCGAGCGGACCACATGGTCCATGTCCACCAGGGTGATGTTCCTGGCCCCGGCGAGGACGAGGTCCTTGACCGCCTCGTTGCCCAGCGCTCCGGCCCCAAGGACCAGATACCTCCCGGCCTGCACCCGTTCGATGTCCAGCCACTCGATCTGCCTGGAGCGGTCCCATCTGTCCTCGTCCTCCTTCCCTGCACAGATCAACGTCAAACCTGTCGCCTCGAGGGGGCCAGAAGACAATTATCATCCATAAATAATATAGATTACACTATCAATGGTGATTACTGACCGGTTGGTTTTATAGCCCGTTAAGAGCTATGACGTTCGACAGCTATTGGGACGTACATTGCAGATAATCCATTGGTTCGTCCTTACACCCGTCACATGGCTGGTAGGGTGAGGAGATACTGTGATGGAAGAGCTCGAGATAAGGCCACCCCGGATACTGGTGGCCGATGATGACGATACCGTCCGAGAGGTCACCAAGGAGATGCTGAAGGGGTTCGGCATGGAGGTGCACTCCGTCAGGGTACGCGGGGAGATGGTGGACACATACCGGCGGTCGATGCTCGCTGGCCATCGCTATGACCTGGTCATAATGGGAGTGTACAATCCCTTCGAGCTCGGAGGAGGGGCGGCCGCGATGATGTTGTTCGAGGTCGACCCTGATGCCAGGATCATCATATCCACCGCCATGGCAGGAGGTTGGCCATTCCCTGCACAGGGTAAGAAAGGCATCGTCCACTATCTCGACAGGCCCTTCAGGATGCAGGACCTCATGAAGGCGGTCCAGGAATCGCTTCGTCCGTTCCGTGACTACATCGGTGCTGTTGGCGGTACCTAGGGAACGCCGCCGTCTCATCTCCATCGACCCCCTATCGGGATCGCGCTTCAGGCCTCCGGTGCACCGGTACCTTCGATCGCTCACCTGAGGTACATGGTTCCAGGCGTGAGCACATCGGGAATGGTGAAATATACGTACGTCAGGAACCCGGCCGGGGGCACTATATTGAGGGTCACCTCGGTACCGGGGCCGGCGGATAGCCCGCTGATGGTGAGTTCGACCCGCTCCCCCAGGTTCTCAGCGTTCGTTGGATCGCACGCCATATCGGCGCTGATCGTTGAGCCGTCCGATGTCATGGTCATGGACACCACAACGTCGTTGATATCGATGGCCTTGCTGCCGGGAGCGAGCTTCAGGAACACGTGGAGCACGGTGATCTCGTTCCCGGAGACCTCGCCTGTCACGTAATCCAGCTCGTAACCGGTGGACACCGAGGCGATGGCATCGTTCCCGGTCTGCAGCGCCTGCTCCCTCACATTGTTCGCGATGCTGATGATGACCGAGGCGGCGACGGCGGCCACGAGGATCATCGCTATGAAGATGATCATTGTCGCAACGCCCATGTCCCCCCGCCTGTCGCATCTCATTTCATCATTCCAATCGATAAATAATAACCGGACGATGATATTTCTTTCGGTCGCAGGGGACCGTCATGCCCTGTTGGGATCGCCCGTGAACCTCAACGGGCACTTGTGCCTCGACCCCTGACCGAATCCAGCAGCTCGTTCAGAATAGGTTGATATATCCCCTGACCGCTTGCGACACGAGCTAGGCATGAACGGCGATTTCAAGGTGACCCCATGGGAGGTCAGCGGGGAGATCGACTATGACCTCCTGGTAGAGAAGTTCGGCACCAAGCGCATAGACCAGGACCTACTGGACCGGATGGCAAAGTACGGGGAGCTGCATCCCCTTCTGAAGCGGGGGGTGGTCTACTCCCACCGGGACATGGAATGGATATTGGACCGCTATGAGGCGGGGGAGAGGTTCTACCTGTACACCGGAAGGGGGCCGTCGGGGCACACGCACCTGGGCCACCTCATGCCGTGGATGTTCACCAAGTATCTCCAGGACACCTTCAAGGTGCCTCTCTACTTCCAGCTCACCGACGACGAGAAGTACCTGTTCAACGACAACCTCGAGCTCAAGGACACCAGGGAGATGGCCTACCAGAACCTGCTGGACGTCATCGCCCTGGGCTTCGACCCAAAGCTCACCAAGATCATGGTGGACACCGAGTACATACACTCGCTGTACCCCCTGGCTCTTAAGGTGGCCAAGCGCATCACCTTCTCCACCGCCCGTGCGGTGTTCGGGTTCGACAACTCCACCAACATCGGGAGCATATTCTATACCAGCGTCCAGGCCGCCCCGGCGTTCCTGGGTTCGGAGCTGGCGGGCAAGAACGTTCCATGCCTGATCCCATGCGGGATCGACCAGGACCCTCACTTCAGGGTGGCCAGGGACATCGCGCCGACGCTCGGCTACTACAAGCCGGCATTGCTCCACAACAAGATGTTCCCCGGCCTGCAGGGCACCGATAAGATGTCCTCCTCGCAGCCCAATGGCACGGTTTATACCACCGACCCTCCCAAGGTCGTCCGGAAGAAGATAATGTCCGCCTTTACCGGAGGAGCGGTGTCGGTGGAGGAGCAGAGGAAGAGCGGCGGCAAGCCGGAGATCTGCTCGGTGTTCAAGTACAAGTTCTACCTCTTCGAGAAGGACGACCGGAAGCTGGACGAGCTGGCCGATAAATGCCGCCGCGGCGAGATCCTTTGCGGGGAGTGCAAGAAATCCCTGGCCGATGTCATCGTACCGTTCATCGAGGAGCACCAGGCCAAGCGCGAGAAGGCGAAGGACCGCGTCGAGGAGTTCATGCTCCGTGATTGCGATGGAGCTTAGTCCCATCGGCATCGTCCGCGCTGTCAGGGGCGACGTCAGCGAGATCAAGATAGTCCCCGAGCTGGCGGACGGCCTCTATCGGCTGGAGGAGAGCGAATATCTTCTCGTACTTTTCTATTTCGACCGCAGCGAGGGCTTCGAGCTCAGGGTGCATCCGAAGGGCGATGAGAACAATCCCCTGGTCGGAGTGTTCGCATCCCGCAGCCCCCGGCGACCCAACCCCATAGGTGCCACGGTGGTCAAGCTGCTGAGGATCGACGGCAACGTGCTCACCGTGAGCGGCCTAGATGCCTGGGAGGGGACACCGGTGCTGGACATCAAGCCCGACCGTCGGCGGGAAGCGTTGGAGCCGGGCCCGTCCATGGTAAAGACTAATTAGGTCCGGGAAAATCACCGTCCCCATGAACACCTCGGAGATACTCGAGGGGCTGTCCGCCAACGAAGCCCGCCTGATGCTGGCACTGAACCGCCTGAATGGCCGCGCCACTCCAGAGGAGGTCTTCGAGGCCGGTGGCTTCGGCCAACTCGTCGAGGTCATGAACGCGGCGTCCTGGCTGCAGTCCAAGGGAGCGATCCAGATCTCCGAGGTGGCCAGGAAGGTATATTCCCTGAGGTCCAGGGAGGCGATCGAGAAAGGCCTCCCAGAGCGAAGGGCGCTCAAGTTCCTGGATGACAAGGGCGGGGAGATGGACATGAAGGACCTGTCCTCGGCCGTGGGCAAGGAGGAGGTCTCCATCGCCCTCGGGTGGCTGAGGAAGAAGAACCTGGCCTCCATTCGCAAGGAGGGCGGGAGCACCATCATCTCCATCACCGACAACGGACGGGGGATGCTGGGGAAAAAGATGGAGGACGAGCTTACCCTCGCCGCGCTCGCGGAGGAGGACATCTCCGAGGATATGCTGGACAAGGCCACCATCGCCGCCCTGAAGTCCCGCCAGGACCTGGTCGTGGAGAAGCTGGTGGTAAGCCGCACGCTGGAGATCACCGAGCTGGGACGGGAGATGCTGGAGCTGGGCATCGAGGTCAAGGAGGAGGTCGCCCAGCTCACCCCTGAGCTCATCCAGACAGGGAAGTGGAAGGATGTCACCATCAGGAAGTATGATGTTCGCAGCTTCGCCCCGGCCATCTACCCAGGGAAGAAGCATCCCCTCACCAGGATCGCCGACGAGGTCCGCAAGATCTTCGTGGACATGGGCTTCAAGGAGATCGACGAGGAGTACGTCCAGCCGGCGTTCTGGAACATGGATGCGCTCTTCACCCCGCAGGACCACCCTGCCCGGGAGCTGCAGGACACCTTCTACCTCAAGAAGCCGTCCCGCCTGGAGCTCGAGGACGAGGACATCGTGGGAAAGGTCTGCTCGATGCACGAGTGCGGCGGCGATACCGGTTCCCTTGGATGGAGATATAGCTGGTGCCGCGAGGAATCCGAGCGTGCCCTCCTCAGGACGCACACCACCGTGAACTCCATACGCCACCTGTGGAAGAACCCCAAGCCCCCGGTGAAGGTGTTCTCCCTGAGCAAGGTGTTCAGGAAGGAAGCTATCGATGCCACCCACCTGCCGGAGTTCACCCAGATCGAGGGCATCATCATGGAGGAGGACGCCTCCTTCGACATGCTGTGCGGCATAATCCGGGAGTTCTACGCCCGCATGGGCTTCAAGGACATCCGCTTCCGTCCTGGTTACTTCCCGTACACCGAGCCATCGATGGAGATCGAGGTCCGGTTCAAGGACACCTGGATGGAGCTGGGCGGGTCGGGCATCTTCCGTCCCGAGGTCACCGCGCCGTTCGGCATCAAATGCCCGGTGCTCGCCTTCGGTCTGGGGTTCGAGAGGCTGGCCATGCTGCGGTTCAACCTGAAGGACCTGAGGGACCTCTACATCAGCGATGTGGATATGCTCAGAACATCTCCGTTAATCTGAGCTCGTTGGCCTTGAGGGCGTACTCGAGCGACTTCTCGCGGTTGCCTATGCTGTAGTACATCTCGGAGATCTTGTTGTAGAGCTCGGTCCGCTTGTTGGTCATGGCTCTGCGGCTCAGGGCGAACATGCGCAGAGCCTCGTCGTCCTCTCCGGTCTTGAGAGCGATCTGACCCAGGAGGTAGTAGGTGTTCGATTCCTCCTCGGGGTTCTCGAAACCGCGGCGCAACAGTCGCTCCAGTATCTCCCTCGGCTCGTGGTAGTCGCCGTTCCTGATGAGCGACTCGGCGATGTAGCACTCCAGCAGAGTGTCGATGTGGTCGTCGTACACGCCGCGGGCCCGGATGAACGCCTTGTAGGCGTTGTTGTAGTCCTTCCGATCCAGGTGGAGCAGTCCCTCGATCATGTATCCGTCGAACCTCTCTGACGGGATGCTGGAGGCCTCCATGAACTTGGTCACGATGAGGCAGTATTCGTGCATACCTACCCTGCGGGCGGTCTCTGCCTGCACGTAGTGCACCAGGCCGCTGTAGCCCCTGGTGACGTCCCTGATGTTGGACACGGCCTCCAGCAGGTCCTCGTCCGGTTGGAGGAGCAGCTCCTTGGCGTTGTGGAACACCAGGATCTCAGCGTCGGCGTAGCGCTTGGCGCAGACCAGGTGGTAAAGCACCTCCTTGAGGTCATCCCAGTGGGACCAGTAGTCCACCGCGAAGCTGTGGTAGTCCTTCAGCTTCTCTGGGTCGGTGACGCTGACCACATACTCCTTCAGCTCCTTGGGCAGGTCGACCATGCCGCGCTCGTCCACTGGCAGTAAGGAGGTTGCGATGTCCGGGAGAACCTCCCT
Organism: uncultured Methanomassiliicoccus sp.; assembly: GCA_964426205.1. GTDB lineage: Archaea > Thermoplasmatota > Thermoplasmata > Methanomassiliicoccales > Methanomassiliicoccaceae > UBA6. The sequence goes on from CAYRPG010000006.1 coordinate 55,629, forward strand.
GCGGAAGGGCTTGCGGAACACGCAGGACATCGCCACCACCGGCTTGAACTTGTCATCCAGTGCCGCCCAGAGCTCTGGCCCCTTGCACTTCCGGATGTCCTGCAGGGGCACGAGATCTATGGCGTTCTCCTGGGCGAACTCCTTGATGGTGACCGCCTTTCTCTCCCCCTGTGCGGTCAGGAAGTATGCCTTGCGCTTGGTCCTCCCCTTCTTGATATGGGACAGGCGCTCGGCCACGTCCTTGGAGTCCTTCAGCTTCTTCAGCTCCAGGGCGGCGTGGGCCCTGGATATCCTGAGCGCCGCTGCGATACCGTCCTGGGTGATGTCGATCGGCACATCGAACGAATCTTGGAACTTGGTGTACTGTGACAGATGGAAGATGATACGCTCTCCCACTGTCAAAGAAGCTGACATTTATTATTCCCTGCCGACTCTATCTGAACGATTAAAGAATATATGTAGTTCACCCATATCGCTACATGCTGACTCTGGGTGCCTGTACCTTCTTGGCCCTGACGGCATATTCCTCGGCCTTCTCCTGCATCCCCATCATGCCGTAGGCATCGGACAGGCGGAGGTACAGCTCGCCGTTCTCCTTGTTCCTGGCCGCCCCCCTGCTCTTGCTGAAGAAGCGGACCGCACCGGCCCCATCGCCCGTGCGCAGCGACACCGTGCCCAGCAGGTAGAAGATCCTCTCCAGCTGATCTCCGTCCGCCGTCCCCATGGAGATCACATGATCAAGTGTCGTCCGCGCCTCGCTGAACCGCCCCTGCTGTATGAGCGTCTCGGCGATCTCGCACTCGACCCTGACATCCTCGGCCCCGAGCACCGCTCTGGCCTGGTTTAGCAGGGCGAGCGAGCCTTCGTGGTCGTTCCTTGTCCTGAGCACTAGGGCCTCGATCATCAGGCCATTGAGGACGTCCTGCGGCGACGGCATGGCCCGCAGCTCGGAGGCCTTACGGACCGCAAGGTCAAGGTCCCCCGACCTCCTGGCCACCTCGGCCTGGGCATGCAGGACCCGTCCGCGGTAGCGTTCTGTGGCGGGAGCGATGGCCATGAGCATGGCGAGCAGGTCCCTGTCCGCCGGCCCCAACGGAGCGATGCCCCTGGACGCCACCATGGCCTCCGCCTCCCACTGGCGGCCTGCCTGCAGGAGATGGAACAGCCTCTCACGATAGTTCCTCACGGACAGCCAGTGATCGGCGGCCATCGAATGGTACTGCCTCAGGAGCTCGGGGTCGACCTGCGTCGGCACATAGCTTCGCAGGTCAGGTGGCATGTCGACCATGCCATCAGCGTCGACCGGCAACAAGGATACCGATATGTCCGGTAGGGCGTCGCGAGCGAAAGGCCGGCGGAACACGCAGGCCCGGACCATGACGGTCCTCTGCTGATCGTCGAGCGCCGCCCAAAGCTCCGGTCCCTTGCACTTCTTTAGGTCGAGGAACGGCTGGACATCGATGCCCTCGTTCTCTGCGAACTGGCGGATGAGCTTTGCCCGCTCCTCCCCGGGAGCGGTGAGGAAGTATACCTTGCGCTTGGTCTTCCCCCGCTTGATGTGGACAAGCTTCTCCGTGACCTCGCTGCTTTCCTTCAGCTTCTTCAGCTCTATTGCGGCGTGGGCCCTCGAGATCCTCAGAGCCGCAGCGATCCCGTCCTGGCTCACGTCCTGGGGGGCGTCGTAACTGTCGATATACTTGGAATACTGGGCCAGATGAAGAACGATCCTCTCTCCTACGGTCAGGGAGCCAGGCATGAGTACCCCGAGCGGCCGGTTCCGTATATAATTAATGGATGTAATTGTATATTTTATCGAAAAATAACTGGTAGGGATTCCGAGGCGGTCGAGCACATGGAGTAGACCCTCGGTTCTGGGGACCGGGCCATTACCTACGTGCTAGAATGCACGGTCTGGGCTCGAACACGAATGTACTCTTGCCATTTGCCTCACCAATATCGATCTGGAAATGGCGAAAGGATAGTTCCATGACCGCAATTGCTCATCTGAAACTTGGCTCATGAGGTCGTAAAAAATGCTTATCTTGAAGTTTATACACGATTGCGAGCGGTCCCCACACGATAGTGGGTTTATACTGGTACCTTGGCACTTTTGATCATCCTCTCGAAGGACGTTTATATACTCAAGACCTCAAATAATTAGAGAAGCGTTGCTCGCCTACAAGCTCCGCCTCCATCCTAACCACGAGCAAGAGGAAAATCTGCTGTGGACCAAGGAAGGGTGCCGCCGCATCTGCAATCGATTCTTGGAGCTTTACCTAACTGGCTAGACAGTACATAGGCGACTACGACCTCATCGTTACGGAGAAACTGGATATCAGGGAACTGATCGATAGCGGTCATCTTGCCAGCAGCGTATCTTGCGCTTCCTGGAGCTCGTTCAACCAGAAGCTGCCTTGCAAGGCAGAACGAGCTGGTAAGCTGTTTGTCCAGGTCGACCCTCGAGGAACGACGCAAGAATGTTCCGGCCGTGGTGAGCTTGTTCTCAGATCGTTTAACGATAGAAGACACGACTGTCAGTTCTGCGGATCATAGCTATCGCGCGACCATAACGCTTCGATCAATGTCCTCCGCCGAGGATTGTTGAGGGTAGGGCAGGATCTGCCCGAACTCGCTTGTGGACACTGGACCACCACACAGCCTAGTAAAGAGGTGCAGGTCCGATGGATGAAGCAAGACGCCCTGTCCTAACTGGATGGTTCACATGCAGATTTCGCTAATGATGACCCTTCTACCGCGTCCTGGGCGGCTCGATGCGGGTCACCTCGCTCACCGTGATGACCATGATCATGGACGGTGGCGGCAACGGTATCCTCAGGGCGGGTGCGGCCTCGCACAGATAGGTATAGGCCGTCCCGGTCTCGTCTCTCGCTCCACGCCCCTTGATCTGGTATCCGCTGCCGTCCCTGCCCAGGACAACGACCGAGACCTCCGGACAGGCCAGTATGTTCCTCGACGTGCGCCCCTCGATCAGGTCCGCGTATACCAAGTGCTCGTCGTCCAGCACCGTCAGGCTACCTTTTGGCGCGACGTTGGGAACCCCCTCCGGGGACACCGTGGCGAGCAAGGCAGGCCTGTTGCTCCGGACGAAATCGACGACCTCGTGGCTCATCTTCACCGGGACACCACCTCCGAATAGATGACAGTGGCCAAGATAAAAAACGGTGGGAAATGGTTTGGGCCGGTCCGAAGGTTCACCGGTTGTGCGATATGCCGAGGTTCAGAGACGAGCTCAGCTGATTGTTGATCTCGCTGAGCACCGAGCCGATGTCCTCGCTCGCCTTGGAGGTCTCCGACATCTTAGAGGCCATGATGGCCGAGGCGCAGCGGTCGGCCGCGATCTCCATCAGCCTCATCTCCCTCTCGTTCTGGGCATGCAAGGAGGACCACCCGACCTGCAGCACCCCGATGATGTTCGCGCTGTGCCTGATGGGCACGCCCATGATGCTGCGGACCCCTACCGCCTTCAGCGGCTCTGAGATCGACTGGTCGGCCTGAGCGTCATCCACGAACAGTCCCTGGTTTTCGCTTACCACCTTTCCCGGGAAGTCGGGGCCGATGTCCTCGGAGTACCCGGCGGGGAACTTATCGCCGTTCCCCTGCTTGATGCGGGGGACGAGCTTCTCCCCGTCACGGACCATGATCATGCCCGAGTCGGCGCGTACGATGGTGGTCAGGTTGCGCAGGAGCGACTCCATCGCCAGCTCTGGCTGGGCCACGTTCACCGATATGGCGGAGACCTGCCTTAGGCCGCTCAGTTCCTCGCTGACCCCGGCCAGCTGCTTGAGGAGCTGCTCCCGGTCGTCCTGGAACTTCGCCCTCTCCGACACGTCCATGACGCGGACCAGGCGGGCGGCCGCGCCCTTGTGCAGGATGTCCTTGGAGACCAGCTCCACGGAGGCGGTCGAACCGTCCTTGCGTTTCATCGTCGTCTCGTACACCCCGGACGGGCCGGCCAGTTTGGTCGAGGTCATGCCGCGCAGCCCTGGGATAATCAGCTGGCTCTCGTCCATTCCCACCAGCTCGGAGGCCCCATAGCCGACGATATCGGCGTAGCGGTCGTTGGCCGCCACGAGCTTGCCGTTCTGGAACAAGGCGACCCCCTCGAAGGCAGCTTCGAGGGGCCCGCTCCCGCCCTCCTTGGCCTCCAGGAGGTCCTTCTCCAGGCGGTCGGCTCGCTGCTTTTCCGAACGGTCCTTGATGAGCGCGTAGTAATACAGTACCTTGCCGTCCTTGTCGGTGGTCTGGGCGAGGATGACCTCCACGAGAGTACGGGAGCCGTCCTTGCTCATCTGCTCCTTCTCATAGGCCTGGGGCTGTCCGCTCTTCCTCAGCTCCTCCATGGCCTGGGCCTCCCTCTCGTGCCACTCCGGCGGGGTGAGGTACATCACCCACTGCATGCTCCTGATCTCCTCCTCGGAGTAGCCTGTCAGCCTGGCAAAGGCCTCATTGAAGGCCATCGTCCGCCCGTCCGGGTATCCGGCCACGAAGGGCATCGGCGACTTGTCGATGGCATCGGCCAAAAGGTGAACATAATCTCGGAGGGTGCGAAGCTCCCTCTGTGCACTGGTCTCTGACCTATCGTTCGAACCTGGCATTATTATCACTCCATGACGTCTTACCCGATGTTCTATATCGCCAATCCTTGCAGGACATGTCAGGGTCGGCGGCGGGCCAAATGGCGATTACAGATTAAGTATTATCCTTCCGAATAGTAGTAATAAAAACCTACATAGCCCTCGAGCGGTTCGGTTAAGCACATGAGGCTGTTGGTTTGCAGCACCGAGGACAACGCCAGCGTGAACATTAGGGACTCGCTCCTGGCGTCTGGTGGATGGTCGGAGGGCGGGGAGTTCGAGGGTGTCCCGGTCCACCGGAAGGGAGAGCTGACCATGGTCATGGTCCCTCGCCTCCATCTCTACTGTGACGGTGTGGACACGGCCGTGGCGGACGCTCTGGGCCAGCGTCCGGACGAGGTGGTCTTCCTTTCAAGGCACAGGGCCGCCTCGGGGCAGAGGTCGCTGACGGTGCACCCCATCGGCAACTGGGGGAAGGCGGACTACGGCGGGAGGGAGAGGACCGTCGTCCCGGCCGCCCCGCACCTCATGACCTCCCTTCTCAGGCAGATGAAGAGGGAGGCCGCCGGCCTGGACTTCGAGGTCACGTTCGAGGTCACCCACCACGGACCGTACCTGACGACGCCCACCCTGTTCATCGAGATCGGGAGCAGCGAGGCGACCTGGGGCGATAGGGACGCGGCCGACGCCATCGCACGGACCCTGCAGAACGTGGACGTCTCGGTCAACCCGGTGGCCATGGGCATCGGGGGAGGGCACTACGCCCCGAGGTTCACCGAGGCGTCCCTGGGCAAGAAGGTCTCCTTCGGTCACATGCTCCCGAACTACGCGTTCGACCTAAAGGACCTGCCAGATCTCGAGAGCAAGGTGCGCATCGGGATGGAGGGCACCGGTGCCCGCATGGCCTACATTCACAGAAAATCAATGAAGAGGTCCGAGGCCACCATCGTGGCGAAGGTCGTCACCGACCTGGGCTACGAGGCGGTGGACAGTTCGGACCTCAAGGACATCTAGGGGATGTCCCTGGACCGGGTTCGTCCGATCACTTCTTTCTCTTCTTCTTCGCCGGGGCCTCCACGGTCTTCTCGGCAGCCATGGGGCCTCCGCACGAGCCCATCGCCGGGCGGGCGGTCTTCTTTCCGGAGGCCTTGTCCTCCTCCATCTCGGCGAACACCTGGCTCAGGCCGCGCTTCGCGACCGACCACACTGGAACGCCACCGGTCACGACCGCGACGTGCATCGCCTCCACAATCTCCTCCTTCGTCGCCCCGTAGTTCGCAGCGACGCGGGCCTGGGGATACACGCAATCCTCGCACATGCGGGTGGCGACACAGGCCAGGGCGATCAGCCTCTTGGTCTTGCGGTCCAGGGCGCCATCCTCCACGAGCACCCGGTCGAGCTCCTTTATGATCACGGCCAGCTCGGGGTTGTGCTCCCTGATGTGTGCGAGCGCATGCGGCACGTAGTTGCCCATGCGGCAACCCATCTCGCCCACGGCATCCTCGGCGCTCACTTCATCCTTGAGGTTCTTGATACGCTTGCACTGCCTGTCGTCGGTAGCCATATTTTTCCTCCTTGAATGGTCGGTTCAGACTATGTTCTGAATGCAGATGAACCTTACCCCAAATGTCATCCATCGATGACCGTCCCCTTTATCCTCAGGCCGAGGATGGCGTTCCTCATCTCGTCGAGGTCCCGCCCGTCAACGACCAGGATCGGTATGCGGCAGCGCTTCACTATCTCCGCCCCCAGGGGATCGAAGACGTGCGAGCAGCCGGCGCCGTGCTTACCCTTGTTCATCATGCTGTCCAGCTCGTTGAAGGTCAGGCGCTCGTACTTCACGCTGTCCTTGTTCTTGTGAGGGTCCGAGGTGTACACGCCGTCGACCGAGGTCGCGTTCACGATGCGCGATGCCCCTACCATCTCTGCCAGCGCCGCAGACACGCCGTCGGTTGTGTGCCCCGGCGTGGTGCCGCCCATGACCGCGACCCGGCCGATCCGACCCTGGGAGGCCGTATCCTCGATGGTGTGGGGAACGCTCTCGTAGGCTAGGTCCCCCAGCGCTATCTGCAGCAGGCGGGCGTTCAGCCTGGTCACCTCGATGCCCATCTCGTCCAGCTCGTCCTCCCCCGCGCCCAGCTCCCGGCCGGTGGTGATGTAGTACCGAGCGATCCGGCCGCCCCCGCAGACCACGTAGATCTCGAGGTCATCGATCAAGGAGCCAAGCAGAGAAGCGAAGTGGTGGAGGAACGTCCCATCCCGGTCACCCGGAATGATGATGGAGCCCCCCAGGGAGATAACGACCTTTTCCATGTAGGTTCACCAATAGATTTATTACGACAATATCTTTAGTGTAGAAAAAAGCGTAGGTTGAACATACAATGGCTCCTGACGAGAGCGAAAACGAACGGATGATGGAGAAACGCCGGTATGATTTCAAGCGGGCCCTGGAGGAGATCAGGGACATACATGGCCGCGGTACCGAGCTCGTCTCCGTCTATGTGCCACCAGACAAGCAGATCTCCGATGTGGCGAACTACCTCCGAAATGAATACTCCCAATCACAGAACATCAAGAGCAAGAGGACCAACAAGGCGGTCACCGGAGCCATCGAGTCGATCCTGGCCCGTCTGAAGTACTTCAAGGCCCCGCCCGAGAACGGGATCATTTTCTTCGTGGGGGAGGCACCGACCTCCGGCGACCAGACCAAGCAGGTACAGTATGTGCTAGAGCCACCCGAGCCGATCACGTCGTTCATGTACCGATGTGACTCGGAGTTCTACACCGAGAAGCTCTGGGGCATGCTGGATGAGAAGCAGACCTTCGGCCTGTTGGTCATCGACCGGTCGGAATCGACCATTGGCCTCCTGAAGGGGAAGCGTGTGCTGACGGTCAAGAACATCCAGTCGCTCGTGCCTTCCAAGCACGGGAGGGGCGGTCAATCGGCCCTGCGTTTCGAGAGGCTGATCGAGATCGCGGCCCATGAGTTCTACAAGAAGACCGCCGATGTGGCCAACGAGGCGTTCCTGGCCCAGCCGGACCTGAAGGGGGTCCTGATAGGCGGCCCCGGCCCCACCAAGGAGTATTTCGTCAAGGAGGAGTACCTCCACCACGAGCTCCGTAAGAAGATAATCGATACCTTCGATACCGGCTATACCGACGAGTACGGCCTCAAGGAACTGGTGGAGAAGGCCAAGGGCGCGCTGATGGACCTGGACCTCATCAGGGAAAAAGGGCTCATGCAGAACCTCCTGGAGGAGATACGCAAGTCCGACGGTGGCCTGGCCAGTTACGGCGAGGACCAGGTCCGCCACGCCCTTGACCTGGGCGCCGTGGACATACTCCTTCTCTCCGAGGGGCTGAGGAAGAAGCGAGTGACGATCCATTGTCCTCAGTGCGGCTGGAGCGGAAAGGTCACGGTGGACCGCGAGGAGGACGTCAAGTGCCCGAAGTGCCCCGAGTCCGTACCCGAGGTCGATAATGTCGTGGACCTGGTCGACGATTTCTATGAGGACGCCGCCAAGGTCGGTACCAAGGTCGAGCTCCTGTCCGTGGACTCGGAGGAGGGAGAGATGCTCATGAAGGCGTTCGGAGGGATCGCGGCTATCCTGAGATATGGGCTGGGTGGACAGTGATGGACCCCCTGCAGAGGTTCGAGCAGCAGATACGCGAAGCGGTGAAGGCGACCTTCTGCCAGATGGGCGCGGATGTACCGTTCGAGATCGAGGTACCGTCTACCGGGGTGGCCGATTTTGCCGTCCCCTGCTTCCCCCTGGCCAAGGTGCTCAGGAAGGCACCCCCGATGATCGCCGAGGAGGCGGCCTCCAAGCTTCCCCCGATGGATCTGGTGTCCCGGGCGTGGGCCGAGAAGGGCTATTTGAACTTCCAGCTCGACGACCGCAAGGTCAACGTCTCCACCCTGGGAGCGATCATGGAGATGAAGGGCAGCTACGGAAGGGGGAACGCCTCCGGGGTCAAGGTGCTCCTCGAGCACACCTCCGTCAACCCGACCGGACCGATCCATGTCGGCCGGGCTCGTAACCCCATCATCGGCGACACGCTGGCCAGGTGCATGCGCGCCTACGGCTATGATGTGACCACCGAGTACTACGTCAACGATGTGGGAAAGCAGGTAGTGCTGCTGACCTGGGGGCTGGAGAACATCCCCGCCGAGGAGGTCCCGGCCATCGAGAGCGCGAAGGCCGATCACCGTCTGGTGGTGTATTACCAGAAGGCCAACAAGATGATGGAGGAGGACCCCGAGGTCGAGAAGCAGGTCGCGCATATGCTCCGCCGCTTCGAGGACGGCGATGAGGAGGTCATGGCCAAGGTGCGCAGGACGGCCAAGCTCATGCTGGACGGGATCATAGAGAGCCTCGGGTCCATCAACGTAAATATAGATCAGTTCACCTGGGAATCACAGTTCATAAAGGACGGCACCGCGCACAACGTCGTCGAGCGGCTGAAGCGCTCGCAGCACTGCGGCCAGGACAAGGGTGCCTGCTACCTCGAGCTCAAGGATTTCGGCATCCATGGGAAGGAGACGAGGTTCTTCTTCACCCGGGCGGACGGCACCACGCTGTACACCACCAGGGACATGGCCTACCACTTGGACAAGTTCAAGCGGGCGGACAGGACAATCAATATCCTGGGCGAGGATCAGAAGCTGGGACAAGCTCAGCTGGCCATCGCCCTGAAGCTGCTGGGACAGGAGCGCGCTCCGGAGTGCGTGTTCTACTCGTTCGTCTCCCTGCCCGAGGGCAGGATGTCGACGAGGAAGGGCACGGTGGTATACCTCGATGACCTCATCGAGGAGGCGGTGGAGCGCGCACTCCAGGAGGTCCGCAAGCGCCGCACCGACCTCTCAGAGGAGAGGATGATGGAGATCGCCAAGGCTATCGGTCGCGGCGCGGTGAGGTACAACATCGTCCGCGTGCAGCCGGAGAAGCCCCTCGTGTTCAAGTGGGAGGACGCCCTGAACTTCGAGGGCAACTCCGCGCCGTTCGTGCAGTACGCACATGCGCGTGCATGCAGCATCCAGCGCAAGGCTGGCAGCTCGGACGGGCCGTTCGACCCTGCGGTGCTGACGAACGAGTATGAGCTCAAGCTCATCCGGGCCCTCGCCCGCTATCCCTCGATCATCATGGAAGCAGGGGAGAAGCAACGCATCCAGGCGCTCCCGGCCTACGGCCACGAGGTCGCCTCGGCGTTCAACCAGTTCTACACCTACGTCCCGGTGCTCAAGGGCGAGGAGAACAGGGAGGCCCGCCTAGCGCTGGTGGAGGCGACCCGCATCGTCCTGGCCAACGTGCTGACCACGCTTGGCCTCAGCGCTCCGGAGGAGATGTAATGAAGATAGTGCCCCTCTCCGACGAGGACCGCGTGTCCGTTCGCATGCTCGAGCTGGCCTGCATACAGGAGTATGTGGAGGGGCCTATGAAGCGCAGCTGGGACGAGTTCGACCAGGAGACCCGGCAGAAGCTAGGGGCCTCGGCAAGCGGCTCGTTCTCCCACTACCGCGACTCGAAGCTGAGCTTCGTGGCCAAGGAGGGGGACAGGATAATCGGCTTCATCTTCGCCCAGATGCTCCCGTGGATCGACGGCATAGAGAAGGCGGTGTGGGTCGAGAACCTGGGCGTGGACAAGGAGTTCCGGCGCATGGGTGTCGGTTACATGCTCCTCAAGCGCCTGGCGCAGGAGGGTCAGAAGCTCGGTGCCCAGGTCGTGCACTCGTCCATCGCGCCGGACAACATCAGCTCTCTGCTGCTGCACAAGAAGCTCGGGTTCATGGCCGAGGACAGGAAGATTGCGTACCTGGACCTCAGCAAGTTCGTTCAGTAGAGAAAGGTATGCTCTCTTCGGCCGTAGGTCGTCCGGACCAGCCGGTCGGCCTCGTCCCTCTCCTTCTCCGATAGCTCTTCCCTGACCATCCCCACGCCCATGGCCGACGAGAAGCCCCGGACCATCGCCTCCTTGATCATGTCCATCGACGGGACATCGGTCATTTCCTCGGCCAGCGAGGTGATCCCGCTCCGGGGGCGCTTGCCCCGCAGCACGGAGAACATGCGTTCGTAGTCGGTGCGCACCATGAGGGTGCCGTGCTGCAGCACCGCCCCGTGGCGCCTTATCTGGGCGCTTCCCGATACCTTCCTTCCCCGCACCAGGACATCGTTCACCGGCCTGAACTGCGCCTCGACCCCGAGCTCCCGGAGCGCGGCCACCACCCCCTGGCACAGGGACCGGAACGTCTCCTGGGGGCTCTCCGGGGCCGCTGCATCGCCCAGCGCCACGGCGTAGATCAAGTGGCCAGGGTCGGTGTAGATCGCCCCACCGCCGGACATGCGGCGGACCAGCGCGACCCCGTACCGGTCGGCAGCCTCGAGGTCGACCCGTTCAGCCACCTTTTCGAAGTGACCGAGGGATATGGCCGGAGCGTTCCGGCGGTAGAGATGCAGCGTGTCCGGTACCGTCCCCTCTCCTCTGGAGAGAAGGATGGCCTCATCGACCGCTGAGGCCATCGCCGGTGCGATGAGGTCCGAATCGACCAGGCGCCAGGTCATGTTCCCGAGCCCCGCTCAGGTCACGATCTCCTTCAGCCGGTCCTCCTCCAGTGCTCTGCGCACCTCCATCGCCAGCCGGCGGCCGGTGGACATGTTCTTCCGCCACAGCGAGTTGCCGTAGGCGTGGCCGACGTTCATGTGGACGTTCGTCCCACCCCCTATGCGCGGCGCCACGTCGTAGATGTAGAACTTGAGGTCCTTGTCCACGCAGGTCTGCAGGCAGAACGGGCCTATGATGCCCGGGGAGAAGTGCTCCTTGGCCGCCTCGACGTACTGCTCGGCGAGCTTGAAGGCGTTCTCCAGCAGCGACTCGCGCAGCGTCGCCGAGTTATGACCGCACACCGTGTACTCCGGCACCCTCTGGTCGTCGTTGAGCGTCAGCTGCTGGGCCGCGGGCAGCCGGACGTGGCCGTCGAGGGAGCTCTCGAACCTCCAGTCCACGCCGATCAGCTCGACCCTCTCACCCTGCCGCTCCAGCGGCGAGTAGAAGAAGTCCAGGTTGAACACCGGCCCGATGATGTACTCCTCCATCCTCGCGCTCTCGAGGGTCTCCCGGTCGATGACCCCCTGCCTGATGAGCTGCTCCGACTTCTCCTTGTATTCCTGGTACGACCCGCAGGTGAAGAAGCCCCTCTCGAGCTTCTTCTTCGCGTGGTGGAGCTTCACGATGCTCAGGGAGTTGATGTCCCTGGGGTCGGTGATCTTGCGGGGGTAGGGCATTCCGGCCTTGTCCAGCAGCCAGTAGTAGTCCCGCGCTCCGCCCCGGTCCTCGGAGCGAAGCAGGTTCCTGGAGCCTACCAGGGGCATCATGAACTCGTCCTCCACCGAGTCGATGGAGCAGTACGAGGTGAACGAGCGGTTCGGCACGAAGAGCACGTTCCTCTTCCTCAGGTCGGCCATTACCTCCGGCCTGAGGACGTCTTTGAACTTGGGAAGCATCATCACCTCGTCGACCATGCCCCTGTACACCTTGCCGTCCTTGTCTCGGAAGGCCTTGAAGTATCTGGAGTACGGGGTGTCCCTTCCCTCCTGGCAGACCGCCAGGGTCCGCAGTCCCTCCTCCACCGCCCCGTCGCAGGTGTCCAACGCGGAATGGGAGCCGATCACACCGATCCTGGCATCGCTAAGGTCATAATCGTCAAGAAGCCCGAAGATGGTATCGCGGTCTATCATGTGCTACCACTTGCTATCGGGAACGGGGTGGAGGGTATAAGCTTGTCGAGAACGCCCATCGGCCCCTTGGACACCGAACGCCGCGGCGCGGTCCGGCCAGGACAGCGCTCCGGCGGTCATGCCAGCCCGAAGATGATGATGAACACCATGAGCGCGATCGCTCCCACCGAGTCTATGGCCGAAGAGGTCAGCGGTATGGAGTGGTCGTCCGGATCCAGCTTCATGCGGTACGTGGCCACCGACACGTAGTAGGAGAGAAGGTTCAGGACCGTCACCGTGACCAGGCCGGCGGTCAGGGACAGCAGCACGGTCTCCCATAGCGGTGGGGTCCCCAGGTTCAGGAGCACCGCCACGGCGTACGTGGACACTCCTACCAGGGTGAACACCCAAAGCGAGAAGATGTAGATGATGGCAAAGTTCTCCAGCGCCACCTTGCCAGGGACCTTCTTCGGCTCCAGGATACCCATGTGAAGCAGCGACGAGAACCTCGAGGTCAGTATGCCGCCCAGCGCGTTGGCGTCCTCCAGGAAGGGAGGTATGAGCACGAGGAGCGCGGGCAGCGCCACGAGGCTCGCCAGCTGGTCGTCGAGGGTCACACCGGCGATGATGTCCAGGATGATGCAGATGAACAGCACCGGTGCGCTCTCCACGAAGATGCGTCGCATCTCCCCCTGCCCGTTTGACAGGGCTCGATAGGCCAGCACCGCGGTGGCGACCACGAAGAGGATGGCGAAGAAATCGATCAGCAGGTCGGGGGACCCGAGCACTATGATCGCGGCGAGGAACAGCATCGGCAGGGTCACGATATCCCCGGCGGCGGTGATCACCGGGGCGGAGATGCAGTCGATGTCCCAGTTGCGCTTGAACCCGAGGTACGCGACGGTGATGTTGATGAAGATCAGGACGACCCCGGCCAGCATCCCCCCCAGGACGGAGATGAAGACGAGCATCTCCAGCCTTATCCCCTTAGCACCGAGGGCCGTGGCCGCGATCGTGGCAAGGACTCCCATGATGACCGACATGACAAGGGTCAGCAGCAGGGAGGACTCCATATTGGACCTCAGCAGGCTGCCCTTCTTGTAGGACATCTCGAAGGTACCGATATGCATCGCCGTGCCCAGTCGGCTGCCCAAAGCTCCGAAGACATTGCCGCGCATGCCAATGGCCGGGGTGATCAGGATCATCAGGCCGGGGAGGGCCTCCAGGGCGTGGGTCATGGAGCCCAAGGTCGCCCCCGCCAGCAGGTCGCCCAACGATGAGATCATGAGGGCGACCAGGCCGAGGGTGAAGACCGACCTGTTGCGCGAGAAGAATGACCTGACACCCTTGAACAATGAGCTCACCCCATGACCGAAACCTCTACTTCATATATCAACTTCCTGAGGCCGGGCGGCAGGAGGGCCTCAGTTCCCGGCTCCTGACGCTCCGACAATTGATATATATCTCAATCGGATTTAAGGATGGCACGAGCGCGAGCGGCTAGTGCCGGCCTGGTGGACACCGTTGAACCGTTCAATGGAACTAACGTTAAGATTTCTTGTCAGCTTCCGCCATAAAGCCCCGGGTCCGGGGAGGGTGCAATAGGCAATGGTGTACTACGAGGATAGCGATGAGGAGGAGAAGGAGAACCTCACCGTCAGGGAACTGCTGACCGAGATAAAGGACATCTCCGAGGTCATCGTCGACCTCGCTTACGCGGCGCTGCTTTTCGACAGCCAGGAGATCGGTGCAGAGGTCCATCACCTGGGCGCCAGGATGGACACCCTCAACCATGAGATCAAGATACGCATGATGCTCGCCTCCAGGACCGCCCAGGATGCCGTGCAGCTGTCCGGCCTGTTGCAGGTCGCCGAGGGGGCGGCATCGATATCCCGCGCGGCGGGGGACATTGTCGAGCTCCTTGAGCTCAACCCCAAGGGAAGCCCGATCGTCAGCCTGGTCCTCAAGGAGGCGGAGGAGAAGATTCGCATCCTGACCTTGTCCGAGAAGTCGGATATGAAGGGCAAGAGCCTCGAGGAGCTCAGCGTGGAGACGGAGACGGGGATGAGGGTCATCGCCATCAAGCGCGGCATCCGCTGGATCTACGATCCCAGGGAGACCAAGCGCCTGAAGGAGGGCGACGTCCTGGTGGTCCGCGGGACCGAGGACGGGTTCGAGCGCCTCCGCCACTTCACCAGTGGGATGGAGAGCTGGCCAGTGTATCCGGAGGAGGAATGATGGGGGCGCTTGAAGAGATGCTGCTGGAGATCAAGGACACCTCCGAGCTCATGGTGGACCTGGCGTACTCCTCCCTGCTGTACAACAACCACGATATCGCCGAGGAGGTCTACCAGCTGGACAACCGCATGAGGGAGCTGGAGAACGAGATCCAGGAGATGGCGATCCAGAAGGCCACCGAGGACAAGGACATCAAGAAGGCGCTCCTCATCATCCGCCTGGCGCAGTCCGTGGGGGAGATCTCCAATGCCGCCCTCAAGATAGCCGACGTGGTCCGCAGGGACGTCCCGCCCCACCCCGTCATCCAGCTCGCTCTGAGGGAGACGGACGTGATCATCACCGCGGTCAACGTGGGGGAGAACTCCGATCTTGACGGCGTTACGCTGGGAAAGGTCCGCCTGGCCACCAACACCGGCATGTACGTCATCGCCATCCGGCGTGGAAGGCGTTACATCTACGGCCCGGACCAGCGCACGACCATGATGGCCGGGGACACGTTGTACGCCCGCGGGCCGGAGGACGGGGAGCAGTACCTCAAGGACCTTGCCGCGGGCCGGGAGCATCTCGATCCGAAGGACATCATGATGTTCTGAGCCCGTCCTCCATCAGGGGCGCAAGTGGTCGAGGGCGATCGATCGAACAGAAGGATGGAATGGTAGCCCCGGGCAGATTCGAACTGCCGTCGCAAGATCCAGAGTCTCGCATGATTGACCGCTACACTACGGGGCTTTAGTTGTGGCCAGGAAACTGCTCATATGTTTTAAATGTATCGCTCGGGCCGGGTCTTCCGGCCCGGCATCTCTAGTGTTTGAAAGACCTGATGGCCTTGAGGGTCCTCTTGAACACCTCATCGATCTCTCCCTGACCATCCACGTTGATCAGGATGCCCCGGTCCTTGTAGAATTTGGCCAGTGGCAGGGTGCGCTCCTTGTACACCCTGAGCCTCTCCCTGACCACAGCATCGGTGTCATCGGTCCTCTGGTAAAGCTCTCCGCCACACTTGTCGCAGACCCCCTTGACCTTGGTGGGTTTGGCCACGAGGTGGTAGACCTCATTGCACTGCTTGCAGTTGCGGCGGTTCACGATGCGGTCTACGATGATCTGCTCGTCAACGTCCAAGTTCACCGCCATGTTGATGTCGGCGATGGTGTCCAGCATCTCGGCCTGCTCCAGGTTGCGGGGGAACCCGTCGAGGAGGAAGCCGCCCTTGAGCCCCTTCAACTTCTCCTTGATGAGGCCGATGACCAGCTCGTCGGGGACGAGCTTGCCGGCGTCCATGAACCCCTTCGCCTTGGTGCCCAGGGGAGTGTTGTTGCGAACCGCCTCACGGAGGAGGTCGCCGGTCGATATCAGAGTGAGCCCGAGCTCCTGGCAGAGCCTCTTGGCCTGGGTGCCCTTTCCAGAGCCGGGGGCTCCCAGAAGAACGATCTTAGCGTCCATATGGGCCGTTATAAGCTCTCTCCTTATAACGGTTCTCCGGGCGCTCACCGCCTTTTCGCCACGGCCTTTTCATACACATCGAGGCACATCTGAGCTATGGCCTTTGGGCTCCTGGTCTCGGCCACGTAGGCGGCTCCTCTCTCTCCCAGCTCCCTCATCTGCTCAGGCCTCGCAGCAATGTCACGGAGGGCGGAGACCACACCATCGACCGTGGGCCGGACGTTGACCACCGGGCAACCATCATAATACTGGACATACTGGTCGTTTATGTGCATGATCACGGCGTTCCCGATGGACATCGCTTCCAGGGGCGCGACGCCCATCGTCCCGATGGGCTTGCCATCGGCCTCGGCGATGACGCGGTCGATGTACACGTTATTGTGCCGGAACCGTTCCAGCATCTCCTCATGCGACACGTTCTCCACAAGGGAGAAGTCGAACTGTATGCCCTCCCCTCTCGCCCTGTCCACGGCCTCGATGATCAGCTCGGTCCCTTTGAGCCTACGGTTGGTCGGTGCGTGCAGCACCTTCAGCCTGCCGTCGAACTCATAGTGGTACTTCAAGGGGGATTGCGGGATCGGCACGTACGTCGCCCCCGGATGCCACTGGAGCAGGTCCGGGGTGGCCACGATCTTCGCGTCGGCAAGGTTCTGGCGGTACATCCCGTAGCCCATCCTGGTCTCGGAGCCGTGATAATGAACGACCAGTGGCTTGCGCAACAGACGTTTGATGGCCGGGATGTCGATGCGCTTGAACGCTATTCCGGCGTGCATATGTATGATGTCATAATGCCTAGCCAGTAACAGCGTCTTGAGCATCTTCAGAGGTATGGTAACCCCCTCATAGTAGTTCTCGAGGTCGTGGCTGAACCGAATATTGCTGCTTCCCCGGTAGGTCTCCAGCACATCTGCCTCGTGCCCGAGGGCCTTCTGCCCCTGGGCGATCTGCCAGCCGACACCCGCGGTGTTCTCGATATGCAGTATCCTCATCGGTCTTTGCCCACCGGCTTCCGACCATTGGACATCCAGATATTTAATATCGATTCGGTGCCCATACGGAGGCACCATCGGGGACATTGATTATCTACAGGACCCCCTTTTATGGGAGGACAACGTCATGCTGATTGGAAGTAAGATCGGCCTGCGCTCGATGAGAGCGGAGGACGCCTGGCTGCTCTACAAGTGGTATAACGATCAGAGGGTGACGGGCGACCTTGGATCAAGAACGCTCAACATCGGCATCCCCCTTGAGGAGATGAACTGGAAGGTCGAAAAGGCTCTCGGTTCGGACAGCGAGCTGCACATGATCATCGTGGCATTGGTCGACCAGAAGGCGATCGGCACAGTGTCCCTCCGAGGCATCGATCAGAGAAGCGCGGCCGCAGAGCTACGAGCGCTCATCGGAGAACCATCCATATGGGGCCTGGGTTACGGAAAGGAGGCGGTCGCGATGATGTGCGACCACGGATTCAACGCCCTGAACCTGCACAGGATCCAGCTCCGGGTGGCAGAGTATAACCTGAGGGCTATCGCGTGCTTTACCTCATGCGGGTTCGAGCGCGAGGGGTTGCTGCGCGATGACCACTACCATCTCGGCGGTTACAGATCGTCGGTGGTCATGAGCCTGCTTCGAGAGGAGAGGGAGGGTCAACGATGATCGAGGGGAATTTGGTCCGCCTGCGGCCAATTGAGCGGGAGGACCTGCCGACCTTCGTGCGATGGATCAACGATCCCGAGGTCACCGAGTTCCTACTGCTGGAGCCGCCGATGTCCCTGGACGATGAGGAGGCCTGGTATGCGCATGTCCTCAAGGCGAAGGACAAGGTGTTCAGCATCGAGACCAAGGATGGAAAGCTCATCGGCAACATCGGGACGGTTGACCTTGACTGGATGAACCGCAAGACCGAGATCGGCATCATGATCGGAGAAAAGGACCACTGGTCCCGGGGGTACGGTGCCGACGCGATCACATCGTTCATCCGTCACCTCTTTGACGAGCTTAACCTCAACCGGGTAGGGCTGTTCGCCGATTCCACCAACCATCGGGCCCTCAAGTGCTACGAGCGCTGCGGGTTTCGCTATGAGGGAACCTACCGGGCCTACCGTTTTAAACGAGGTCGGTACGTCGATTGCGTCATCATGTCCATCTTGAGAGAAGATTGGGAGGTGCTAAGGTCGGGTCGATCCGACCCCGGCTGTCGCCATTTGAACAACGGCGGCCCGTCCTTGACCGCGAGTGGTCAGGAGGATTATTAGCTTGCAACGTCGATTTCGGACCTCGCAGGTAAGCAGATGAAGTTCGAGGAGTTCAAGAAGGACACGGAGATCCGGGCATCGGTTCCCAGGAAGGAGTACACCATTGCGAAGGTGGCCAAGGTCCCCGCGATCAACGACAAGGTGTTCGCGGTCATCACTGACGGGGCGGAGATAACGGTGGTCGCGGAGCTTCGCAACGGCCTCGAGGTGCTCGAGGAAGAGAAGCCGTTCCGCATCATATCCTTCGACACAAAGCTGCCGTTCGATCTGATCGGCTTCCTCGCCTATATCACCAAACTGCTCGCTGACCAGAACATCAGCCTGTTCGCCATCTCGTCTTTCTCCACCGACCACATCCTGATGAAAGAGGTCTATCTGGACAGGGCGATGGAAGTGCTACGGAACGCCGGAGTGAAGATAGACCTGAAGTAGTGCCGGAACACCGGCGAGGCAGGGTCCAGATGCCGCGCTCGATGACAGCTGCTGCGGGCCATTAACTGCGCACCACCTCGATCGGCCTGGGGAGCAGCGTCGCGAGCCTCCGAGCCGCCATCGGGGACCTCGCTGCACACGTGGACCGAAAGGAGGACACGCCTCCGTCCGCCCTCATGCACGGTCCGCGGCCTAGATCCGGGCCTGCTCAAAGCCTATGCCGCCAGCTCCATCCTCCGCAGGCGGTACGCTAGCCCTTATGACCGCTCTGGACCCAACCGGCCGCCCCATCGTCGACCTGGAGCGTGGAGGCGGGCGGATGAGAGCTACCGCTCCATCGCGAGAACAGCGCCCGGACAGAGAACATCGTACCCCGGCACTTCATTTCGCGATAGGTTTTTTATCAATCTTTTACAATGGCCTGCGAAGTGATGTCATGGACCAGACCGTGGTAGAGCAGATTGGGACGATCGTTGGAGAGAACAACTATTCCACAAAGATTGCGGACAGATACACCTACGGGTTCGATGCATCAATCCACCACGTCACTCCGGACATCGTGGTCCAGCCCCGGAGCGCTCAGCAGGTGTCCCAGCTGGTCAAGCTGGCCAACAAGCTCAAGATCCCCATCGTGCCCCGAGGGGCGGGCACCGGCCTTTGCGGTGGGGCCGTCCCCCTGAAGGGCGGCATGGTCATCGACATGACCAGAATGAACGAGATCAAGGAGGTCAGGGTCGAGGACCTGTACTGCGTGTGCGAGGCCGGTGTCGTCTATGACAGCCTGCAGAAGGCGCTTGGACCTTACAAGTTCACCTTCCCCCCGACCCCCGGCAGCGCCGAGGCATGCACCATCGGAGGCATGGTCGCCACCAACGCCTCGGGCATGCGCGCGGTCAAATACGGCGGCACCAGGGATTACGTCCTCGGCCTCGAGGTCGTCCTTCCCACCGGCGAGATCATCGAGGTGGGAACGAGAACCCTCAAGAACGCCTCTGGCTACCAGCTGGAGCGCTTCTTCGTGGGCAGCGAGGGGACCCTCGGCATCATCACCAAGGTGACACTGCGCATCGTGCCCAAGCCCAAGAAGATGGCCATGATCCTGGCCGGGTTCGACACCCTGGAGAAGGCGGGCAAGTGCGTCTCCGCGCTCATCGCCAAGCCCCTGCTACCCTCGGCGGTCGAGCTGATGGACTCCACCTGCATACGGGCGGTCAACAAGGCCATCAACGCCGGCCTCCCGGACGTGGCCGCTCTGTGCATGATCGAGGTCGACGGAGATCCGAAGGTCGTCGCCGATGAGCTTGTGGAAGTGATGAAGGTGGCCGAGTCCATCGGCGCGATCGGACTGCAGCAGTCCGACGACCCGGCGCAGATGGCGAAGTGGACCAACTCCCGCAAGAGCGTCATGTCCGCCCTGTCCCGCTACGGCGCTGGCCTGGTCTCGGTGTCCCTGGCCGATGACATGGCGGTCCCGATATCCAAGATCCCCATCGCGGTCGTGGAGTTCAGCAAGATCGCCGAGAAGTACGGTGTGATAATCGGGACGTACGGTCACGCGGCGGACGGGAACCTGCACACCAAGATGCTGCTGAACCCCGAGTCCCCGGAGTCCTGGCGCCATGGCGAGATGGCGGTGCGCGACATATTCGACACCTGCGTTCGCCTGGGCGGCACCGTGACCGGGGAGCACGGCGTGGGCATATCAAAGGCCCCCTACTTCCAGAAGGAGCGCGTCACCGCTCTGGGGGCGATGACGGCGATAAAGAGGGCCCTCGACCCCAACAACATCATGAACCCCGGCAAGATGCAGGAGTGGGAGGGCTGCATCATCCAGCACCTCCGTTACCCCTGCCCTGATCAGAAGGACTGATCAGGTCAGAACGCCGAGCAGGAGCATCGCGGCCAGGACCACGGTCGTCCCGAAGGTGACCGCGTAGACCGGGATGTTCCATCTCAGCACCTTGGAGCCGTCCAGGGGAGGTATCGGCAGCAGGTTGAACACCGCCAGTAGCGTGTTCACCGAACCGATCCAGTATAGGGCGATGGCCAGGAGGCCGCTCTGCATCCACAGCCCGAGGGCCAGGAAGATCACCCCGAGCCCCAGGTTGGTGAGGGGGCCAGCGATGCTTATGAGGCCGTTCTGCTTCCTGCTGATCGCTCCCTGGATGTACACCGCACCAGGGGCGGCGATGATCATCCCAAGCAGGGAGGTCACCACACCGATTAGCAGCCCTAGCGGGTATGACCTGAACTCCGCCCACGCCCCGAAGCGCTGCGCGACCACCTTGTGGGCGAGCTCGTGGAGCATGAACCCTGTCAGCACGGCCACGAAGGACGCGCCCAGGGCATACAGGAAGAACTCCGGACTGGTGAGCCCAGATATGGACGAGTAGAGGAACATCGACATGGTGAAGGCCAGGGTCAAGGCCCCGACCGCGAACATGATGTGGCGTACCTCCAGCCTACCGAACCTTACCTTTCCATAACCAGGTGGGATATAGATGGTGTTCTGGTCATACATTTGGCCTTACTCACGAGCGAGCACCTTTTTAAAGTTTGGGCCATCATTTCCGCCATCCGAACAGTGGCCACACCCTCTGGCCGCTAGAGGATGAACGCAAGGATGGCCAGGACAGCGAACACGATCAGCAGCCACTTTGCCGTCGACCGAGGGAAGCCTGCCGCTCCGGTGGCACCGAGCAGGGCCGCCGCTGTCGCCAGAACGATGAACACGATCGCAAGCTCCAGTATCATCCGTCGGACCTCCAGTTTCCATTCTGACGCCCATCATATATGCCTCTTGGCCGATGAGCCCGGCCTAGGGGGGTTGTTGCGGTGAGGTGGCGGCGTGGTCAGGGAGGCCGGCCTGCGGGTGGCAGGCCCATCCGATCACGGAAATCCGCTCCGCCATCGCTCGATGCGGGGGTGGGAGGCAAATACCTTGAAATATGAGGCGCATTTAAGTCGGATGCCCCATTTCGAGCATGGCAAGGTCGGGTTCAGGTGGTGCGAGAGTTGCGGAACGTTGATCCTGGGTCAGCGCTGTGATGTCTGCTCCTCTGTCGGCAGGTATTTCGAGGTCTCCAAGCCAGGGGACATCCGGCCTTGCATGGGAGAGAGCGTCAACGTGCTCATCGACCTTTTCGAGAAGCACTTCGGGACATCGGACTTCCTGCGCAACCGGACGGTCTTCCTCAACAAGGTGGCGGGGGAGGACCGCACCGACGAGATCGTGTTCCAGGGCATGGTGATCGGGGTCCTCCGCTACGACCTGAGGTCATGTGGTTTCCAGTTGGACCTGCGTCTCGAGGGGGCGCTGATGCTTCATCCCCTGGCCAAGAAGGGTGTGGTCATGGTGGGCCACGACACAGGGCACCTGAAGGGAAAGACCCTTCCAGGCAGCGCGATACGGGAGATAAGAGGCGAGTTCGAGGCCGGGGACCCGCTCATCGCCATCGCCGGGAGCCTGGTGTGCAGTGCGGTGGCCAAGGTGTCCAGCAGGGAGGCGCTCGCGGCCGAGAGGGCAGTGGGCGTGCGCGACGTGGGGAAGGGGACCATAGATGTGATGAAGCGCCGCTCCTCATGGACCGGCTTCGTCAACGTGAACGAGAAATACCTCCGCGCGCTGGAGTCGAAGGCGGTCTCCGACATCCGCTCCTATGTCGGCAACAACAAGCTGCCGGTCACCCTATCCTTCAGCGGGGGAAAGGATTCCCTGGCCTGCTATGGTCTGGCCTCCAGGGCGATGTCCCAGTTCTCGCTCGTCTTCGTGAACACCGGCCTGGAGTTCCCGGAGACGGTCAAGTATGTGAGGGATTTCGCCCGCAAGAATCGCGAGAGGCTGCTGATGGCCGACGCGGGGGACGCCTTCTGGGAGCAGGTCGATTCGTTCGGGCCCCCGGCAAAGGACTTCCGGTGGTGCTGCAAGGTCTGCAAGCTCGCGCCGCTGACCGACCTCATCGAGCGGAACTTCCCCCAGGGGACGGTCACGATCGAGGGCAACCGGGCCTACGAGTCCTATGCCCGCTCCACCATAACCTTCGTGGAAAGGAACCCGTTCGTACCCAACCAAGTGATCCTCAATCCCATCCGCGACTGGAAGGCGGTGGATGTCTGGGGCTACATCTGGTGGAGGAACCTGGACTACAACCCGCTCTATGAGATGGACTACGAGCGCATCGGGTGCTACCTGTGCCCGTCCTGCCTGGAGAGCGAGTGGCGGAACACCGCGCGCATACATCCCGGCCTCCACTCCGACTGGGACGACCACCTCAGGGAATGGTCCAAGAAGAACGGTGGCGGAGAGGAGTTCGTCAAGTACGGCTTCTGGCGCTGGAAGGTATTTCCCAGGAAGATGCGTCAGCTGGCAGACGAGGTGAACCTGAAGCTCCCGGAGGTCCGCTCGGACAGGCTGGACCTGAAGTGGGTGAAGGGGGTCTCACCATGCCTCACTGGAGGGTACTCCGCCGAGGGAGTGCTGTCGGTTCCCCGCAAGCGGGACTTCTCGCGGGTCGTGGAAGCGCTCAAGACCATAGGCCAGGTGAAGTACTCCAAGGAGTACGAGATCGCCCTTGTCAAGACCAAGGACTGCACCCTGAAGGTGTTCGGAGGAGGGCAGATGGTCGCCACGGGCCCAACGCCGGAGAAGGCACACGCGATCTTCGAGGCCGGAGGAAAGGCGCTGTTGCGCGCCCAGCTGTGCACCGAGTGCGGCATATGCGTCCGCAACTGCAAGGCGCGCGCTATCACCCTGGACCACGGCCTGGTGGTCAACGAGGAGAGGTGCAACCACTGCGGACGTTGCTCCGAGGCCTGTGTTGTGGCGCACTACTATGACAAGCTCGTCACATAGACATTTAGTTTAAATACTGACAACCTGTCGGAGTGACCGGATGGACCTCACATCGTATGCGGCCGCGGCCATCGGTTTTGCGCCACCCCTCGCGCTCATGCTGTGGACCCTGCAGGGATACACCTACCCTAAGGTGGAGCGCCCCTACTTCAGCGATCCCAAGCTGTTCGGCATGTTCGCCGTGGGCATAGTCATCGGTGTGGTCCTCTACGCTGTCTCGATCCTCTTCTCGCTGGAGTACGCCATCGTCGGCTTCCTGCTCGAGGAATCGGTCAAGCTGATGATCATGAACATGCCGCGGTTCCAGCGGCGAGCGGACACCCCGTTCTACGCCTTCGGGCTTGGCGCGGGCATGGCCAGCGCGCTCGCCTACGGCGTTGTGAACCGTGCGCTCTCCCAGACCGGCTTCGAGGCCATGGCGGTCGTGGTCATGATCGCCTACTCGATCATGCTGGCCATGCTGCACATCTCCACCGGGACGACCATCGGCATGGGCGTGGCTCGCGGCACTCCCTGGCCCTTCTTCGGCCAGGCGGCGGTGGTGCATCTCGCGTTCGTCCTCATGCTCTATCCTTCCAGCTCGACCATCGTCGACAGCGGACTGCTGGCGACGGTGCTGTTCGCGGTGGCCCTCATCTTTGTGGCGGTGTACTATCACTACGTTCACCAAAAGATGCTGCCGATGTACGTCCGGGAAGCGCTGGTCAAGCTGACCGACCTCAAACCTAAAAAGGCAAAAAAGGTACCCAGGTCGAAAGATTGATGACATCTTGGCTCGTGTTATGACAGCGTGGAAGCGGTCAAGAGGAAGCGCCCGGTCGTTAAGGCTGTGGTAGTGGTCGCGGTCATCGTAATCGTCGTCCTGCTGTTGCTCACACCTGCGGTCCAGTCGTTCCTTGTAGATCTCATCACCTCACCGTTCAGGGCGCGCTATCCGGAGAGCGCGACCTTCTCCCTGGAGAGGTCCCTGACCGTGGACGCCAACGGCGGGCAGATAATCAGCTATGACTTCGACATATGTGAGCCGTCATCCATCTCCCAGAACGGGTACCTGATACAGAACGTGACCTCCATCGTGTACTCGCCGCAGGTCTCGTTCGACGAGACAAGGTATGGGAACGGATGGGTCGGTTGGAACGGTTCCACCATCTCAGGAAAAGAGACGAGGACCTACACGGCCACATACCAGGTGACGGTCTACACTCACATATGGGGCATCGGCCGCGATGACTCGCTTTCCGTTGACGACGTCCCTGCATCGCTGCGGGACATGTATCTCCACAACGAGTGGGAGATGAAGGCGGGAGAGAAGGTGGTGGGGTACAAGATAGACATGACCTCCCCGGCCATAGTCTCGACCTCGAAGAGCATCGTGGGCAACGAGACCAACGTGTACCAGGTCCTGAAGGACATCTATGACTGGATGGTCGCCAACGTGAGGTATTCCACCGACCCCTCGGGCGGGGAGCCTCAGAGCGCCCTGGAGACGCTTCAGGCCCTGAGAGGGGACTGCGATGACCAGTCGATCCTCTTCTGCTCCCTGGCCAGGGCCGCGGGGGTCCCCACATGGCTGCAGATGGGAGCTCTCTATGTCAGCACCGAAGACAGCTGGGGCGGGCACGGATGGCTTCAGGCGTTCATACCCCTGGCGTCAGGCGGAGGGGAGAACGTGACCATCGACGTGGTCAACAAGGACTTCCTGGTCTTCCAGCCCAACCGCTTCGTCGACTTCACCGACGACGGTGTCGGGGAGCACCTGTACGACTACTACTACACCTTCCAGACGACCTTCGACCGGGACACCTACGCTGCTGGCAAGACGCCGCTGTTCGGCGAGTCATACACCAAGCTGAGCTACGTGGAGTCGAGCAAGAAGATCAGCGAGGGCGGGGTATATCTTCTGGACCGCGAGCTCACGCTGCCCTGTAGCGTCCGGGCGACACCTCGTACATGAGGCCCGCCTCCAGCATGAGCCCGATGGTCCGGTCGAGCTCCTCCCTTCTCATATTCCCGAGGGCCCGTTCCAGGTCCTCCCTGGTGGCCTCCCCCCTCTCCCCGATCGCCCGCATGATCGCCGAGCGAAGCTCCTGGCGGTCCGTGCGGACAGCTCTCCTTTCCATAGCCTGGGGTCGGGGAGCATCGGGTGTCTCGATATCATAGATCAGCTGCTCCCCCACCTGCCGGACGCCCTCGGCAAGCTCCTTGGGAGAATCGGTAGAAAAATAGACCTTGGCCTTTCTCACCTCGATCTTGCCCCCGCACCGGGGGCAGGTGATACGGGCCGTGGAAAGGTCCGCGCCCTGCACCAGGGTGCAGCGCGGACAGACTATCACGCCTAGCATCAATATTCAACGAAGACCAGAGCAGCGACGCAGGCCCCGTAGTTGTCCATGGGGACGGAGAGCTCCTCGATACGGTACTCGATGGTCTCCATCTCGATTCCCCGCAGCTTGGCCATCTCATCCATCTTCCATTCCATGATCTCGCGGAGGGCCTTCTTGGAACCGTGGATGTGTCCCTCGGCGACGTATCCTCCCCTGCCATCCTTGCGGAACCCGTATGCTATCCCGGCAGAGATCATCTCGCCCTCCCCTCCCCTCATCTGGGCAAGGACGCAGTGAGTGACCGCCCCCATGGGCAGCTCCCTGATCCCGACCTGCTCGGCGCCTACCGGCAACACGGAGGAAACGGAGACGATGTTCAGTTCACCGATGCCCGCCTCGAGCAGCGCCTTGTCAAAGGCGTTGAGATCGGAGACCTTGCTCACGGCGCAGCCAGAACTGATGAAGAACTTCTTTGGAACGAGATGCATGAGGCGGAGTAATTAAAACCTCTAATTTAAGAGTTTCCCCATGCCACCTGCCGCGGAGGCTCACTCCTGGCCCAGAGCCGATGGTCTATCAAATGAGAGATCACTTCTCATCATCGTGATCGTCCCCGGATTGGGGCGGATGGAATCCGTTGTTGGCGGACCCGATGTCACGGAACTCCCGCTCGAGCATCTTGACCTCCCGGCTGGTGAGGGCACCAGGGCTGATGGGCAGTAGGAATATCGAATCGCTGACCGCGGCCGCCTCGGACAGCAGCTGAACGAACTTGAGGACCTTCACGAAATTGGTCTGCGAGACGAGGTACTCGAGGCCACTGATGAGGAAAACCGCCCCAGAGGTCTGTTCCAGGAAGGCCTTGATCTCGCTGTAGATCAACGGGATGTTGGTGGGCTCGAGCGCGTTGCCCTTCTCCCCCTCGTAGGACAACCAGACCATCCTCGCACCGTCGAGGCGGAAGGCCTTGCGCAGCTTGTCCGGGTACTCCCGGGAGATGCACAGCCCCGGGCTGCCGTGGGCCAGGTAGTCCGCCATGATCTCGAAGGCCTCCCTGGCGTCCTCGGACTCTATGAGGTACGAGCACCCGGACTCCAGCTTGAACTTGCGGTCGGTCGAGATGGTGGAGGGATGCGTCCCGGCAAGCGGTATGTCCGATGGCGTCAGGTGATGGACGCACCGCTCCGCGCCCTGGGACATGCACACCAGCTCGGAGGCCTTGTATCGGCGCCCCAGCAGGGCCGAGACTATGCCTGCGAGATACCCCCGGGTGAAGTCGCACTTGCGCCCCCTCGCCGCCTCGACCGATTCATCGAAGGTGACCACGATCTCGTCGGCGCTCACCCTGACCACCTTTGTTCTCGAGAGCCCGCTCTCCGACCACAGCTGGGAGAACACCTCGGAGAAGTTCTCCAGCGGCGGCGGAGGAACTTCCAGGGTGGACACCAGGGTCATCCCGGCCTTGAATCCCGTACGCTCCAGGGTCTCTCCCGCATGGCCCTCGGAGAGGAGCTCCAGCTCCTCCCGCAGCGACAGGAGGGCCGCTGCAGGCATGACGAAGAAGGGGTTCAGGGCTGCACCCCCAGGATCTGCCGGCCCAGGCGCTCGAAAGCCTCCTGGACGCCGGTCCCGGTCTTGGCGCTGGTAAAGAGGAAATCTCTGCCCATGACCTCCCTCACCGAGGACAGGTCACCGGCGCTGAGCGCCGATGGTAGATCGGCCTTGTTCACTATGGGAATGATCGGCACCTCGCCGGTCACGTTCTCGAGGTCCTGCTTCCATTCCGGTAGGCGGAGAAGCGTCTCCGGCCTGGAATTGTCGCATACAAGGAGAACGCCGTTGGCGCCGTTGTAGTAGGCTCCATGGAGCGCCTTCTGGGACTTCTGCCCAAGTATGTCCCAGATCATGAGCGTGAGCTCCACGCCCTCATAATCGATGACCTTCTTGGAGACCTTGGTCCCGAAGCTGACGATGTAGTCGTCGCTGAAACAATTGAGGACATACCTGCCGATCAGGCTTGTCTTTCCGACTCCCCCGTCCCCAAGGAGGCATATTTTTTTTATAAAGTGCTTTTTCTCCATGGCAGGCCAAAAAGAATCGCCATGTCTCTATATAATATTTAGCTGGAAAATGCTGTCTGACCATATTCTGAAATCAGTGGCCGGTCCCGTATCGGCGGAACATTTTTCGTTGAGCGCTTCGGGCCTCGCGGTCATTCGCGACGAGTTTTTCGTCCCTTTCATTCCCCCGATAGGACAGGCCTCGCGATCGGGTCGGCCGTTCCTCGTCCCCGATCATGCCGTTCCTGCTCTGGACAACGCTCCGCACGATGGAAAGTAATATGGCTCCGGTAAAACCATGAACGCCCATGGCCGACAAGATCGAAGTACGTCACACTCCTGGGGGCATCCCGGTAATAGTCGAATGCCTCCCATCCACCCACTCCGCGTCCTTCTCCGTCTACTTCGGAACGGGCTCCCGTGACGAGATGGACGAGCAGGCAGGGATCGCCCACATGCTGGAGCATATGTTGTTCAAGGGGACCGAGAACCGCACCGCGAGGCAAATGTCGGAGGAGATCGAGGCGGCCGGTGGGGAGCAGAACGGGTATACCACCAAGGAGGTCACCACCTATCAGGCCTACGCCCTGGACGAGACCGCCGGGATCGCCGAGAACATACTGGCGGACATGGTGCTGAGGCCGCTGCTGTCAGGGGAATGCCTGAGCACCGAGAGGAACGTGGTGATCCAGGAGATAAGGATGCTGGAGAACGATCCCGACGACAACGTGCACGTGCTGTTCAACGAGGCCCTGTGGGGCAAACATTCTATGGGCCGCTCGGAGGCAGGTTCGGTGGGCACGGTCTCCGCGCTCTCGGAGAAGGACATCCATGGGTTCTTCCTGGAGCACTACCGGCCTCCAAGGATGGCCGTGGTGGCCGTTGGGAACGTCGATATGGATCAGGTCATGGACTGGGCGTCCCGGGCGTTCGATGGCCTGGACCCGCAGGTCCGTTCCAAGAAAAGGGAGCCCCCTGTCCCCCAGGCCCAGTTCAGGGTTTACCCCCGCGAGGACAAGCAGGCATATGTCGGGATGGGCTTCCCTGGCCTGAGCGCCCACGATCCCGAACGGTTCGCGCAGCGTATGCTGGCGTCGGTGCTAGGGATGGGCACATCGTCCCGCCTGTTCCAGGAGATCCGAGAGCGCTCGGGCCTGGTGTACGAGATATATGCATCGTCTGCCAACTACACCGACTGCGGCTCGCTGAGCGTGTTCTACAATACCGCGGTCAAGGACCAGGAGAAGGTGGCAAGGCTGGTGGCCAATGAGATCGGGCGCCTGAAGACCGAGGGACTGGAGAAGGACGAGCTGAGGAGGTCCAAGAACCTGCTGAAGGGGGCGTACGTGCGCAGGCTGGAGAGCACCGAGGCCAGGATGGTCCGCCTCGGCGAGATGTTTATGTCCAGCGGCGAGGTCCTCGCCCCGGAGGAGACGCTCAGGCGTATGGACGATGTGACCGAGGAAAGTGTCCTCAAGGCCGCCGAGCGGCTGCTGGTGCGCGAGAAGCTGGCCATCGCCATGCACGCTCCGGGTAAGGAGAGCGAGACCCAGGCCAGGAGGTTGTCCGACCTGGACTTCTGATCAATTATTGGCAATGATCTCTAGCACCTTGTCCACCGTACCGCCGAGGGCGGCCTCCACCTCGGGGGTCATCTCCTCGCTCACGGTGAAGACGTCGTTCGCTTCCACCGCCACGAAGAAGATCTTCTTCGGGAACCTCTCCGGTTCCAGGGTCCTGCCGAGCTCTATTGTGGTGGCGACGTTGGCCTCGTGAGGGTTGGTCCCGTGCACGGTGTCGCTGAAGTCCTCGGGAGACAGCACCATGATGGTTCCGGCCGGGTGGCCGGACTTGATGATGGCGTCGACCACGATGACCAGATCGTGGTCCATCATGATCTCGATGAGGTCCAATCCGCTGACGCAGGCCTCCTCGAGGTTCACTCCCTGGACTCCCCTGTTCTTCAGCTCCTGAAGGACCCTAAGGCCGATGGCGTCATCGCTCATTATCGGACTGCCGATACCTAGAACAAGCGTTCGGTTACTCATCCTCCGGGTCCAATATGAGGGAGATAGAAAAGGTTTCCCCAACTTTCGACCGAAGGTCCGGCTGATTTCATATCTCCGCTTGTCATTCCTAGACCTAAATGCCCGTACGTGAACTGAAGCTCGAGCCGGCCGTGACCCTGAAGGTCGGGAAGGAAAAGCTCACCACCAGGCAGCTGGAGGTCCTCCGTGCGGTGTACGAGGAGGGCAGCCAGAACCGGGCGGCCGCCCGCCTGGGGATCGCCACCCCGGTGCTCAACCGGTACCTGGGGCAGATCGAGGCGAAGGCGGGGACGGGATTGCTCGTCGCGACCCCGAGGGGGACGACGCTCAACGAGGAAGGGGAACGCATCGCTCTCGAGTACATCGCCCTCAGCAAGAGGGTCGCTCCGACCGGGGGGACGGTCGTCGGGGGCACGGTGATCACCGAGGATATGCTCCTCGTCGCGATGACCTCGGCCGACCCGGAGGGCGAGTGCGATCTGATCATATCGGACGATCAGCGCAACCTCAAGGACTTCCGAGCGGGCCTGATGGACCTGGTGGTCCTTGATGACCCCCTGTACCTGTACGACCTGGAAGGTGTGAGCTGGCAGGAGGTCGCCACCGATCGCCTGCTTCACGTTGATCACGGCCCCCGGTACGCAGGGTGCATGTACGGGGCGCAGAGGATCGGGTTCAGGCACCTGGAGAGCATCGGCATAGAGCACTCGGTGGTCCGGACCTTTCGCTCCCCGGAGCTGATGGCCTCGTCCGGCCTGAGCTTCTTCATAAACGAATCGCTCGCGCTCAGGAAGGGGCTCAGGATCAGGAGCGATACCGACCCGGCCAGGCTGGCCCACCAGATCAATGCGGTGTACCGCAAGGAAACACCCCGCGTCCGAAGGCTGGTAACGGCGCTTAGGAAGGTTGGCCAACGTGTATAACCTATTTAGGTAAAACAAGTGCCGATTTTTCTATAGGTTTATATACGGTCGTGCCATGACACGCGGTAAAGGTGAATTGATTGTCATCTCCTAAGGAACCGAACCCGGAGTTCGCCGATGCCGTACAGAAGCAGCACGGCGGCGAGACCCTCATGCTCTGCTTCCAGTGCGGTACCTGCACTGGCAGCTGCCCGTCCGGCCGCCTGACCTCGTACCGGACCAGAAAGCTCATCCGCAAGGCCCAGCTCGGCCTGAAGGACGAGGTCCTGAAGTCCCCCGACCTGTGGATGTGCACCACCTGCTACACCTGCATGGAGCGCTGCCCCCGTGGGGTCGAGATCGTTGACATCATCACCGTCCTGAGGAACATGGCCGTCAAGGAGGGCATAATGTCCGAGGAGCACAAGAAGGTCGGAGAGTACCTCCTGGCCAACGGTGCCACCATCCCCCTGAACGCCAAGTACGAGGACGCCCGAGAGAAGCTGGGCCTGCCCCGCCGCCCGGCGAACGTCCTGGGCGACAAGAAGGCCCTGGCGGACATGCAAAAGATACTCAAGGCCACTGGCTTTGACAAGCTGATCGGAGGTGCCTAAAATGGCTAAGAAGTATGCGTTGTTCCTCGGTTGCGTGGCTCCCGCCAGGTACCCCGGGATCGAGTCCTCCACCCGCGCTGTCTGCAAGGAGCTCGGTATGGAGATCGTAGAGCTGGAGGGTGCCGGCTGCTGCCCCGCCCCCGGTGTCATAAAGTCCTTCGAGACCGACGCCTGGCTCGCCATCGCCGCCAGGAACCTGGCCCTCGCCCAGAACAAGGGCGCCGACATACTGACCATCTGCAACGGCTGCTATGGCTCCCTGTTCGACGCTGCGCATATTCTCCACAACGATCCGGAGAAGCTCCGCGCGGTCAACAAGATCCTGAGGGAGGTCGGCCTGGAGTACAATGGGGATGTCAAGGTTCACCATTTCGCCGAGGTATTCTACAAGGAGATCGGCCTTGAGCACATCAAATCCCACATCAAGAAACCGCTCGACCTCAAGGTCGCGGTCCACTATGGCTGCCACTTCCTGAAGCCCAGCAACATCAAGGCCCTGGATGATCCTGAGCGCCCCAAGATCCTGGACGAGCTCGTCGAGGTAACCGGCGCCAAGAGCATCAGCTACAAGGACAAGATGATGTGCTGCGGTGCTGGCGGCGGTGTCCGTTCCGGGAACCCTGCCCTGGCCACCAAGTTCACCGAGGAGAAGCTGAAGAACATGAAGGCGGTCGGCGCGCAGTACATCATCGATGTCTGTCCGTTCTGCCACCTGCAGTTCGACAGGACCCAGAAGGACGTCAAGGGCTATGACATCCCGGTCATCCACCTGGCCCAGCTGTACGGTCTCGCCATGGGCGTCCCCCAGGACAAGCTCGGGCTCGACATTCAGGAGATCCCAGCGAAGTTCTAGGCCTAATGGAGGCTCGTCCTCCCCCTTTCAAACGTCTTCCATACACCTTTCTGTTTATTATATTTATTTTGAATAATAATCTGGCCATGCCGAGATCGGCCAGTAAGGACTATATCATTGTAGAATGTCTATAATTGTTTCTGACCAGTATCCTTAACGGCTTTAATTTTCGATACAAATAGAAAAGAACTTGAATAGGAACGCCAATATCCCACCCCAGATAAAAATGCCTACGAAAACCGCAACCAAGGCTGCCAAGCCCGCCGCCAAGGGCAAGGTAAGCGCCGCCACCGCGAAGAAGACCGTCGCGAAGCCGGCCGCCAAGAAGGCCGCCGCTCCGAAGAAGGTAAAGGCAGAGGCCAAGCCTGCAGCGAAAAAGGTCGCCGCCAAGCCTGCAGCGAAGAAAGCGGCTGCCCCCAAGAAGGCCGTAGCCGTCAAGCCTGTAGCGAAGAAGGCCGTCGCCAAGAAGGTCGCAGCCCCCAAGACCGAGGCTAAGAAGGCCGTCGCCAAGAAGGTCGCAGCCCCCAAGAAAACGGCCGCGAAGGCACCTGCCAAGAAGACGGCCGCGAAGAAGACCGTAAAAACGAAGTAGAGATCTGCCCGTCGATCGGGAGCCCCGAACCGAACGATTAGCTCGCTAGGTCGTGAAGGGTCGTATTCCTCTCCTCGGCGATATAGGAGCAATCCTCGCCCGGGAACGCAAAGGTTTTTATAAAAGTGGTACCTTCGACCTTTATCCCGTTCACCCGAGCATGACGGCCCCACGATGTTGTGGACCGCTGCACGATCACGGAGGTTTACTCATGGCGGTTAAGAAGGCGAAGACTGCAGCGCGGAAGGTCAAGGACAAGTGGAAGGCAAAGGAGTGGTACAAGCTATATGCTCCCCGTATGTTCAACCAGGTGGAGCTCGGCGAGACCCCCAGCTCCGACCCCGCTGCATTGATGGGCAGGATCACGGAGGTCACCGTTCACGAGCTGACCGGAGACTTCTCCAAGATGCACATCAAGATCCGCTTCAGCGTCAACGACATCCGCGGTCTGGAGGCCCATACTTACTTCATCGGTCATGACCTCACCAGCGACTACGTGCGCAGGCTGACCCGGAGGAAGAGGACCAAGACCGACCATGTCGTCGATGTCCGCACCAAGGACGGGTTCAAGGTCCGCATAAAGCCGATGAGCATCACCGAGCAGCGGATCCAGGCGGCCCAGGAGACCGCCATCAGGAACATCATGAGCAGCACCCTCAACGACCTGGCATCCAACATGACCGTCTCCGAGCTGGTGAAGGCCATCATCACCGGTGACCTGTCCAGGGACCTGTCCAACGCTGCCAAGGTCATTATCCCTATCAAGAGGATCGAGATCCGCAGGAGCGAGGTCCTCGAGGCCGGTACCGCCGCCGCGGACGAGCCGAGCATCCAGGAGAGGTTCGGCCAGGAAGCGGCGGAGCAGGCTGCCGCGCAGGCCGCCATGGCGTCCGTGGAGGAGGCCCCTGCCCCTGCCGAGGAGGAATCCCCGGTCGAGGAGGAAGAGGTCGCCGAGGAGCCCTCCGAAGACGAGGAGAGCCTAGAGGAGAGCAAGGAATAAGACTGAACAATGCCGGGGTGGCTCAGCCTGGTGGAGCGACGGACTCATAAGGTCCTGGCTACATGCCTGGGTCCGAGAGATCCGTAGGTCATGGGTTCAAAGCCCATCCCCGGCACTAACCTTCATATCGGGCGAAAGCCCCTTTATTCCATTTCTTCTGCGGGCCATCGGCCACGCGTTCTCATGCTGGCGCATCTTTCAAGTATATGGACCAAGATAGCTAAAGCCCGGTGAAGCGTTGAGGTTGATTATCTATACCGGGAAGGGTGGCGTGGGGAAGACCTCGGTCGCCGCAGCCACCGCCCTTCGGTGCGCCCGGCTGGGCCACCGGACGCTACTGATGTCCACGGACGCGGCCCACTCGGTGTCGGACTCCCTCGAGATCCCCCTGTCGGGCAACATCACGAAGGTCGAGGAGAACCTGGATGCCATAGAAATCGACATGCTCCACGAGCTGGAGACCCGGTGGAAGGAGATCCAGAAGTACATCTCGGACTTCTTCATGTCACAGGGGATGGACGGCATAACCTCCAAGGAGATGGCCGTCCTGCCTGGAATGGAGCTCATGTCCGCGCTCTTCTACATCGATGATTTCAACGAGCGCAAATTATACGACGTCATCGTCATGGACACCGCGCCGACCGGGGAGACGCTCAGGCTGCTGAGCTTCCCGGACGTCTCGGAATGGTATATCGACCGG
This sequence comes from uncultured Methanomassiliicoccus sp., assembly GCA_964426205.1. Taxonomy (GTDB): domain Archaea; phylum Thermoplasmatota; class Thermoplasmata; order Methanomassiliicoccales; family Methanomassiliicoccaceae; genus UBA6. The sequence goes on from CAYRPG010000006.1 coordinate 90,246, forward strand.
ATGTACGGCATCGTCAAGAACATGATCAAACTGGCGCGCTTCACCGTCGGGAAGGTCATGAGCACGCCCCTCCCCTCGAACGAGCTGCTCAGGGACCTCGAGTTGCTCGGCTCCCGCATGCACTCGGTCCAGAAGATCCTAATGGATCCCGAGATCACCTCGGTCCGCCTGGTGGTGAACCCCGAGAAGATGGTCATCAACGAGACCAAGCGGGCTTTCACCTACATGTGCCTGTACGGTCTGACAGTCGACTGCCTGGTCGTGAACCGCCTTATCCCGGAGATCGACAACGGCTACTTCAAGGAAAAGCTTGAGGAGCAGGAGCGGTACATGCAGATAATCTACGAGTCCTTCAACCCGCTCAAGATCCTCAAGGCCTCCCAGCTTCCTCTGGAGCTGGTCGGCATATGCTCCCTGGAGAAGCTCGGGGAAATGGTCTTCGAGGACATCGACCCGACCGTGCACTTTTCCACCGACAAGCCCATGGACATCTATTCCAATGATGGCATGGACATAATATCTCTGAAACTGCCGTTCGCCATGAAGGACGCGGTGCACCTGTACATGTCCGGCGACAACCTCCTGGTGGAGGTGGGGCAGTACAGGCGGTCGATATCCCTGCCGACGACGTTCGCCAGGAAGGAACCGAGCAAGGCCGAGTTCAAGGACGGGCGGTTGCTCATCATGTTCAGGAGTGATACGGATGGAGGAAAGCGAAAAACAAGCTGAGCAGGGGGTCGAGGAGGATATGACCCACCAGAGGCGCATCAGGTACGAGGCGGAGAGGATGGGGGAGACGGTGTTCTCTAAGGACACCCGCGATCACCTCATCAGGGCGAGCACCGAGATGATACTCGCTATCGACTCCATGATCCCAAGGGACAAGATCCCCGAGGACGTCAAGCAGCACTTCCTGGCCGCCAAGCGGGAGACCCTGCTGCTGGTGAGGTCGGTGATCGATGCCCAGATCGGGATGGTCCGGGACATCGAGAACAAGGAGGAGCCCCCTGAGACCGGGCTTCGCAAGATCGAGCTGGAGTGATCATTCGATCGGCTCTCGGACGAATATGTCGCGGCACTCCGAGCACAGGAGGGGGCCGCGTCCGGACGCCATCCCGGTCTGCTTCAGGCTATACGAGTAGTTGCCGCAGTTCTCGCAGTACCCGCTGAAGGTCTCGGTGTCCCTCTCCTCCTCGGCGGGGGCGTTGATGTTCTTCCACTCCCTGGTTATCTCGATCAGGGACGGCGACAGCTTGGTGATGTCATTCTCCGTGAGCATGCCCACCAGCCGGTTGTCCATCACCACCGGCAATCGGCGGAGCTGTAGCCTCGCCATCTTCCGTCCGGCCTCGGCCACGCTTTCCCCGGGCTTGATCGTCACCAGCGGGGCGGACATGATGTCCTCGGCCCTCACTTCGCCCGGCCGCAGGTCCTCGGCGACCAGCTTCTCGACGAAGTCCCTCTCGGTGACGATGCCCACGGGGGAGCCGTCCCTAATTATGATCACGCTCCCGACCTTCATGGCCCGCATTAGGATAGCGAGGTCCCTGGCCGTGAGGTCCGGGCTGCCGACCACCGGCACCTTGCTCATTATCTCCTCGACATAGATGTCCCGCGCGCGTTCCATGGCCATGATATTAAGATGCGTACGAGCGGTAGAAAAACATTGGTCCCGCAAGGCGGAGTTTCCTCGCAACTATGATAAATGTCCCATTCGCTTCTCGATGATGGGTCAATACATGAAGGACAGCGAGGGTGAGCTTGCGGTGAGGATGGCGAGGCAGGCGGTGGAGGCCGAGGTGACCGGAGAGGGCGAGGGCCACGTGGACGCCCCGGAGAGCTTCCGGGACAAGAGAGGGGTGTTCGTAACCCTGAGCTCGTACCCTGACCACCTTCTCAGGGGCTGCATCGGCTTCCCGGAGCCCATCTTCTCGCTGGCGAGCGCCATTCTGCAGGCGGCCCAGCACGCCTGCCATGATCCCAGGTTCGAGGACCTTCAGAAGGACGAGCTGGACACCAACGTGATCGAGGTGACGATACTCACGCCTCCGGAGGAGATCCAGGCGGCGGACCGCCGTGATCTCCCCAAGCTCGTCGAGATAGGCAGGGACGGCCTCATCGCCGAGTACGGTCCGTACCGCGGCCTCCTTCTTCCACAGGTGCCAGTGGAGTGGGGCTGGGACGCCGAAGAGTTCTTGGGGCAGACGTGTATGAAGGCGGGGATGGCCCCCGACATGTGGCTCGACAAGCGCACCCGGTTCTACCGGTTCGGCGGCGAGATCTTCGCCGAGGAGAGCCCCCGGGGACGGGTGGTCAGGAAGGAGATCACACATGGAGCTTGTCGTTGAGGGCCGCGCCTTCGTAAAGGGAAGGCTGTCGAACTGGTGCATCGGCATCGAGGACGGGAAGATCGTCGAACTGGCAAAGAGCCTGAAAGGAGAGGAGAGGCTGGACTGCCGGCACATGCTCGTGCTCCCTGCAGCGATCGATCCCCACGTTCATCTTCGGGATCCGGGCCTCACGGTCAAGGAGGACTTCTCCACCGGGACCCTGGCCGCCGCCTTCGGGGGCGTCGGCTGCGTGCTGGACATGCCCAATACCCTGCCGCCGTCGACGGGGTTGCTGGACCTCAAGGAGAAGAAGGAGGCGATCGCCCGCAAGGCGTGGGTGGACTATGGGCTCTTCGCCGGCTGCGTGCCCGGCGGGAAACTGGAGCCGATGGCCCCTCACGTCGTCGGGTTCAAGATGTTCATGGGCTCCTCGACGGGAAAGCTTCTGGTCACCGAGGAGAAGGACATGCGGCGCATCGGCCAGGCGGTCAAGGGAACAGGAAAGGTGCTCAGCGTGCACGCTGAGGACGAGTCCCTCATAGAGAACGCGGACGAGCATGACCTCTACGACCACATGAAGAACCGGCCGGCCAAAGCGGAGGTCTCCGCCATCCGGAAGCTCCCCGCCCTGGGATGCCGCATCAACGTCTGCCACGTCTCCTCGCTCGAGGGGCTCGGGGCAGCGGAGGAGCTCAAGCTGAACAAGGAGGTCACCGCGCATCACATGTTCCTCGACCGCGACTCGAAGAAGGGCGGATACGCCAAGGTGAACCCCCCGCTGAGGACGGAGCAGGACCGTCTGGGCCTGCTGCAGGCGTTCATAGCCGGGAGGATCGAGATGCTCGGCTCCGACCACGCGCCGCACACCATGGACGACAAGGACCAGGAGTTCTCCGCCGCACCTTCCGGGATGCCTGGGGTGGAGACGCAGGTGCCCCTCATGCTGGCACTGGTGAAGAAAGGGGTCCTTCCGTTGGACGTCCTCGTGAGGGCGATGGCCGAGCGGCCGGCAGAGGTCTTCGCGCTGAACAAGGGAAAGATCGAGGAGGGCAGGGACGCCGACCTCATGATCGTGGACACCCGGGCCATGGGAGGCATAAAGGTTAATAACCTCCATAGTAAGTGCGCCTGGACCCTCTACGAGGGGTTCGACGCGATATTCCCTCATGCCACCATGGTGCGCGGGAGCGTAGTGGTGGAGGATGGGAGCGTCACCGGAGAGAGGGCAGGCAGGGACATCGTTGCTTGACCTAGATGTTGATATGTCGGAGCTGGAGGGCAGGGCCTTCACCTGTGACGATAAGTGCGGACTGTGCTGCCTGTGCCAGGCCGAGGTGCTGCCTCACGAGGTCCCCTTCTTCAAGAAGAACCACCCGTCGTGCATCGTCATGAAGAGCGAGCCTCACCGTCATGTCGCCCTGGCCCTGAAGGGCGGGGAGGGACCGTGCACCTTCCTCGCTCCGAACCGCCGGTGCCAGATCTATGCGGACAGGCCGCACTACTGCCGTCAGTTCCCCTTCCACCTTTACGTCGGCACGAGGGTCCAGGTCGAGCTTGACCTGTCATGCAGGGGGGTGTGGTACGGCGGCAAGGAGGACGCCCTGGTGGTCGGCGGCAAGATGGTGGCGGACAACCGCGAAGCGCTGGTCCGTACGCTCCAGGAGTCGCGGGAGGTTTACCGCGAGTTCGAGGCCAACTGCGTCGATGCCGGCATCTACCGCGCGCCGGAGGCCCTGCGCCGTAACGTCTCCGCCCGCATTGCCGAACTTGCGGACGTCCAGTACCTGGCGAAGGTCCTGGACCTGTCGGCGGAGGACGATGAGATGGAGGCCATGCCTGAGCCCCTGAAGGCACCGGAGTACGATAGGAAGGAGCTGGAGGAGTCGGCGCGGGAGACCGGACTGGAATCGCTGAGCGCCGAGGACGTGTTCTCCGCTCCGGTCTATTGCGATCCCGCGGGAAGGTGGAACCTCCTCCTCTCGAGGAACGGAAAGGTGGATTGGTCGGTGATGAACGATGACGGCGATCTCGCGCCGGTCCGCTCCATCGACCCGAGGCAGGTCTCCCTGCTTGCTCCCGAGGGCGAGGGCATCGATATCTTCCGCGCCTACATGGGGACGCTGAACCGCAGGGACTCGATGTTCGGTTACGCCTGCTACCTCGTGGACGACTACGGCTACGAGGACAACCTCGCCAACACCTACTTCGGCGCCCTGGCCGCGGCCGCGCTGGACCTGCTGTGGCGCTCCTCCCTGGTGGCGTATATGCGCAACGGGAAACTGGACCGGCAGGGGATGATCGAGGGCATAATCGCCTACGATATGGACCGTCTGGACGCCCCAACCATCGGGGCGTTCATCTGACGCCCATCCTAGTAAGCTTAAAATACTCCTCGGTTTATGGGGCAGATTGGTGGCTGTAATATGCAGAAACCTCTGACCGTTCTTAACCAGGCGATCAACCGTCCCGTGATCGTCGAGCTGAAGGCCAATAGGGAATACAGGGGCGTCCTCGATGGATACGACCCCCACATGAACCTGGTCCTCAAGAACGCGGAAGAGCTCATCAACAACGAAGTGGTGAGAAAGCTCGATGTTACCATCGTGCGCGGGGACAATGTTATTTACATTTCACCGTAAGGAGATGAGGAAATGAGCAAGGGCACTCCATCAATGGGTAAGAGATCAAGTGGCAAGTCGCATATCCCCTGCCGCCGTTGTGGCAGGAGCGCTTACAACATGCAGAAGGGAGTCTGCGCCTCCTGCGGATATGGTAAGACCACGAGGTTGAGGTCCTATTCCTGGGCCAAGCAGCACTAGGCCCCTGGTCGAGAGCATGGACGACAAACCCAAGCACTACTGCGGGGTTGTCGCCATGGCGTTGGACACCAACGCTACTCCCGAGCTCAAACGTTCTTTACGAATTATACAGCACCGGGGCCAGGAGGCCGCCGGCATAGTGGTTTCTGAAAACAATCGCACCTCCTTCGTGAGGGGCGCCGGTCTCGTGCACGAGGTGCTCGCCGGCAAGGATTACGAGGCGCTCAAGGGCAACGTCGGCATCGGGCACGTTCGCTATGCCACCACTGGATCGGCCTGCTCGCAGAACGCTCAACCGATCGTCGTCACCTCGTCGGTCGGAGATGTCGCTCTAGGTCACAACGGCGACATCGTCAACTCGGTGAAGCTGAGGTCCAAGTTCCAGAGCATCGGATGGGCCTTCCTTACCACCACCGACTCGGAGATCATCGTCCGCATACTGGCGAACGAGCTCAAGACGGGGGTCGATCCGATCAAGGCGATACGCTCGACGATGAAGTTCCTCGATGGAGCGTACTCCCTCGTCATAATGATCGGGGAGCGCGTGTTCGGAGTGCGCGACCCCCTGGGCTTTCGCCCGCTTTGCATCGGCAAGCTATCGCACGGATACTGCCTCGCCTCCGAGTCCGCCGTGTTCGATGTCCTCCAGGGCCAGTTCATCCGTGATGTGATGCCCGGGGAGATCATCGAGATCACCAAGGACTCTTTCACCCCGTCGAGGATGGCCGGTCCGGCCCACAGGGCCCACTGCATGTTCGAGTGGGTGTACTTCGCCCGCCCCGACTCGGTGATCGACGGCCGTGAGGTATACGACGTCCGCAAGACCATCGGCAAGGTGCTCGCCAAGGAGCAGCCGGCCGATGCGGACGTGGTGATACCCGTCCCGGACTCGGGCCGCGCCCACGCCCTGGGATACGCCATCGGCTCCGGGATCCCCTACGATGAGGGGCTGATGAAGAACAGGTACGTCGAGCGCACCTTCATCATGCCCGAGCAGTCCCAGAGGGAGGAGGGCGTCAGCATCAAGCTCAACCCGATCAAGTCCACCATCAAGGACAAGAGGGTCGTCGTGGTGGACGATTCCATCGTCCGCGGGACCACGCTGCGCAAGATCGTGCAGATGCTCCGCCGCGGCGGAGCGAAGGAGGTCCATGTCCGCATAGGCTGCCCGCCCGTCCGTGCTCCGTGCTACTACGGCATCGACATGAAGACCCGGGAGCAGTTCATCGCCAACGGCAAGACGGTTCACCAGATCGCCGAGTACCTCACGGCCGACAGCCTGGGCTACATCTCCATGAGGGGGCTGGAGGAGGCGCTGCAGATCCCCGACAACGATCTCTGCCTCGCGTGCCTCAACGGTGAGTACCCCACCAACGTACCTGGCGAGAAGATGCGGTTCCAGAAGAAATTGGACATCTAATATTTCTTCCTCCCGTGCGGGCACATTGCGATGCACATGCCGCACACCCCGCGCTCCTTCCTGTTCTCCAGCTCCCTGAGATGCTCTTGGCAGGCCAGGGCGTCGTAGCGGGCCTCCCTGGGCTCGCTCTCCCTGAACGCCAGCCCCCTTATCGCTCTCACCGGACAGGCGTCGACGCAGGCGCGGCAGAAGCCGCAGCCATCGCCCAGCATGGGCGTGCCGGTCGGAAGGGGAGCGTCGGTGAGCACCGATACCCACCTGACCCGGGGGCCGAACTGCGGGGTGATCAGAAGGCAGCTGCGGCCGATCCATCCGAGCCCGGCAAGACGGGCGGCGAGCTTGTGGGAGAACATCGCGCAGATGCGCTCGTCGTCGATGCGCTCGCTCGCAGGCATGGGCAGCGCCCGGTACCCGGCGCCCTGCAGCGTCGATGCCACGCGGGACGCGATGTCGTTGAGCCGCCGGTTCACGTACTCATAGCACTCCGTCTGGTAGGTGACCCCGATGGCCCTGGTCTCCCGCTTCTCCGGCAGCTGGTCGATGATGCTGTCCATCAGCCGGATCCCGATGGAGATCGCACGGGGATACTCATCCACGTCGATCCCTCCCTGCTCCATGACCGCCTGCCTGGCCAGGCCGAGGTCGGCGACCCCGTACAGGTCCCCTCCGAGCCTCCGCACCAGGCGGGGCATCCTCTCTTGCAGCTCCATGAGGGAGCACATTTGCGAACGGGATGATAACTCTCCCCGACGGTCGTTACTATGCTCCGGTCTGGGTCCTCATGAAAACCTTTAATTAGGGGCATCTCTTTGCCAGGTAACACTGGGCAGGTAGATCAGCTGGAAGATCGCTACCTTGGCATGGTAGAGGCCGGGGGTTCAAATCCCCCCCTGTCCACCATTTTCCTGACTTTGTGAGCATCGCACCCTTTTCGAAAAAAGGGATAGGTTTGGTGTAACAACAACATCGATGCAAGGTCCTGCCCTGCGCTCTCGATCTCGAGGCCATCACGGATGACCGTGCTCTCACTTTCTTACATTGTCTCATGGCTCCGTATCTGGATCCAGAACTGGCGCTCCAGCACAGCGGCCGCGAACCTCACCACCAGACCAAACGCCTGCTCCCTTGAAGCGCAAGGAACGCAGCGAGGAGCAAGGGAGATGGCGAGGCGAAACCTCAGGAAGATGCAGTCTCCTGCTCAAGGGAACAGAGTGGTGCTCAGGTACTTCTCCCCTCTATCCGGAAGGATGGTCACGATGACACCGGACTCGATCTGCTTGGCTATCTCGACGGCGGCGTACATCGCGGCGCCGCTGCTCATGCCAACGAAGATCCCCTCCTTCTTGACGATCTGGCGGGTCATCTCGTAGGCGACCTCGGTCTCCACCATGATGGTGGTGTCGATCTGCGTGGGGTCATATATCGCCGGGACGATGGCCTCCTCCATGTTCTTCAGCCCCTGGATGTAATGCCCCTTGACCGGGTGAGCGCTCACGATCTTGATGTTTGGATTATGCTCCTTCAGCGCCATGCCCACACCCATCAGCGTGCCCGAGGTGCCCAGCGCCGAGACGAAGTAGTCCACCTTCCCCCCGGTCTGCCTCCAGATCTCGTCCCCGGTCGTCTTGTAATGCGCGATCTTGTTGTACTTGTTGGTGAACTGGTCCGGCATGAAGTACTTGTCAGGGTTGATACGGACCAGCTCCCTCGCCTTCCTTATGGCGCCGTCGGTGCCGTACTTGCCCTCGCTCAAGGTCACCGTGCCGCCGAACGCCCTGATCATCTGCCGCCTCTCCACCGAGACGGAGTCGCTCATGACTATCTCCACGTCGTAGCCCTTGATCGCACCGATCATCGCCAGGGCCACCCCGGTGTTCCCGGAGGTCGGCTCGATGATGGTTTTCCCTTTGGTCAGCTTGCCCTCTGCCTCGGCCTGCTCAACCATGGCCAGCGCGATCCTGTCCTTGATGCTGCCAGTAGGATTGAACCCCTCCACCTTGGCATATATCGTCGTGTTCCTGTTCGGATTGAGCTTGTTTATCCTGACCAGGGGAGTGTTGCCGATCGTCTGGAGTATGTTCTCTTTAAAATCAGCTGACGGCGTCATAATGTCACGTTCGTCTAGTGGAGGGAAAGAGCGTTCGTACTATATCACAGAGAGGGAGCAAGAACTCCCTGGTCCAGCTATACGCTGGCGGTTGCAATGGTTGTGGATGAACGGCCTTTCAGATAATAGGTCAAGGTCATAACCCGTCAACCTTGCAGGTTTTCCCGACCCCATCGCACCGGGCCCTTCGATCAGGTATCGCATGCGCCCATCACCCGGGGGAACGAGGCAGCGGCCGGCCCGTCCAGCCTTGTACGCTCCGTGGTCGTCCCCGAACTCTTCTATAGCGACTCCCCTCGATGAGCAGACGGACGACGATGAGCTCAGGGAAAGCAGCGGATGCTATGGGCGCGGTAGCAGGTATTGAAATGTATGATGCTTCGATCCTCACGATCGCGGCTCGACTTGCATAAAAAAAGGGAAGGGTTGATGGTGCGGCACAGCATGCCGCACCATTGGGCGTTCACTGCTCGATCTGCGATCCGTCCTTCTTCTCGAGCTTCTCCCGCTTGCCAACGCGCTGGAGCCTACCAGGTGCCCACCAGGCCTTATCCCCCATGAGCGACATGGCGGCGGGGACGACGTAGGTCCTGACGATCATGGCGTCGCAGAGGACGGCGAGGGCGAGAGCGAACCCGAACTCCTGCAGCATCGTGTTCCCGGAGAACATCAAGGAGCCGAACGCACCGCCCATGATGAGCGCAAGCGCGGTGATGATGCCGCCGGTCGCTTCCACCGCGTCCACGACGGCCTCCTTGGCGTTCTTGCCCTTGTGCGCTTCCTCCCTGATGCGGGTGAGGATGAACACGTTGTAGTCCATTCCTATGCCCATCAGCATCACGAACAGGATCAGGGGCACCAGGAACAGGAGCGGCGCGTCCAACCATACGCCGAACACGAGGTAGGTGGCCGCGAAGGACCATGCGATGCTCATGGCGATCGAGACGATCGCGAAGGCCGGCAGCGGTATGGATCCTAGGACGAGCATCAGGACGATGAATATGCCGATGACCACCAGGACCTCGATGTACGTGAACTGATGGTTTATGTCGACGCTGATGTCGTGGATGATCGCGGACTCGCCGCCCACCAGAACGTTCGTCCCGGACAGTATCGATTCGTTGCCCGCGGCGTTGGCCAGCTCGCTCCTCAGGACCGGCATCTGGTCGACCGACGTGGTGCTCATCGGCTCGTCGATCAGGGTGACGGTGATGAGGACCGTCTGGTTGTTGGTGCCGATCATCGACAGGATCTTCTGCTGTGTCTCGGTCGGCAGGCTGGTGAAGTTATGATAGTCGACCAGTTCGCCGTATGGACGGGTCGGGCCGGTGACCGATTGCACGTTCGCGTTCGATGCGACCGTCGCTGTGAGGTGCTCGACCGCGTCCAGGTACTCCATGTTCAGTGCGGTCCCGTTGTAGATGGTCACGTCCGAGGAGTCCAGCACGACATAGGTGGGCGTGATGAGACCGGCACCGAAGTCATTGGACATCGCGTCCAGGCCATCCGTGCTCTCGGTCGAGCCCATGCTGCCGATGAAGTCGAAGCTGGTCGGGGCGGTCGCATAGACATAGACGGCAGGTATCGAGATAACGATCGCTACCACCATGACCACCTTGGCGTGCTTCACGGCGAACGACGCGGCGCGGTGGAAGTAACCGTGCTTGCCCGCCGCTCTCTTCTGGTTGGACCTTTCGCAGTACCTCTTCCACCGGTTGCCGTTGTTGGGCCAGAAGATGCGGTTGCCCAGGAGCACGATCAGCGAAGGCACGAGCGTCAGCGCTACCAGAAGCGCAATGACGATCGACAGCCCAAGGATGAGCCCCATCGTCTGCACCATGGAGTATGAGGCGGTCGACATCGCCAGGAACGCGATGATCACGGTAGCGCCGCTGGTGATGATGGACTCGCCTGCCCAGCAGACCGCGGTGTGCACCGCCTGCTCCCTGGTCGCTCCCTTCATCCTCTCTTCCTTGTACCTGGTCATGAGGAAAATGGAATAGTCAGTGCCCACACCCAGCAGGACCACTATCAGGAGGGTGATGATGAAGTACATCACGTTGGAGACATAGGAGCCTATCAGGAACACCACTGCCTCGCTGATGCCCAGGGCGATGCCGACAGCGCCCAGCGGGATGAACTGTGCCAGGACGGAGCGGAACAGCACGCCCATCAGCAAGATGATGATTACGATGGTCAGCGGTTCGATGATGGCCAGGTCCCTGACCGAGCTGGACTTCATGTCTGCGGCTATGGCCGCGTCACCAGTGACGTAGGTGGTGATCGGAGAGTCGGTCCCCTTCGTGAGGTCAGCTATGATGTCCCGGATCGCTCCCACATCATCCATCAGGGGCTTGTCCCCGTCGTCCGTCGTATAGGCCATGTCGACCGAGAACGTGGCCATGAACAGCATCGTGTGGTTGTTCTTCGCAACGAAACTGGAAAGGTACGTGGCCGGGACCTGCACGGGGTATGAGGACAGCGTGCCGTTGGTCATGACCGAGTGGGCGTACGCCTTCACCTCGGCCGCACCGTAGGCCGGGCCCAGATCATAGACCTCCCGGAGGAAGGTCATGTTGGTGATGCCCGCCGTCTGTCCGACCAGGTTCAGGGTGAACGCCTGAACGGTCGCCTCCACCGCCGCCTGGTTCGAGAACATGGCGATGTTGAACGTGCCCAGTACGGCGTTCATGATCGGCTGGTACTCGGACGGAAGCTTGGAGATGAACACCGGTGCCACCGTGCTTATAGAGTAGTTCGCACGGGCCATGGGGTCTGCCGCCAGGGCCGGAGAGGCCGCGGTGGCGTTCCACGCATCGGTGATGCCGTGGTAGTAGCCATAGGCCATGGCCTTGGTGGAGGGGTCGGCCGCGGCAAGGTACTGGTCAAGGTACGAGCTCGTCGCCGTGAAGGCGGCGGCATCGGTCTGGCCGACCGACAGTCCGGGGTTCGTCGCGTGGATGTGCTCCCAGCTCTGCTCGTGGATGTACGGGACGCCATAGAGCAGGAACGCGCTAGTGTTGACCTGCTCCTTGGCCTCGTACATTCTCGGACCCAGCTGCTGAACGTAGGTCGCTATGACCAGGTCAGAGACGGAGTAGACGGAGGATACGTTTTCCAGATAAGTGATCTTCGAGGATGACCTGATGCGTTCCTCGAGCGCGATCACGAAGTCGCGCATCTCCGAGTCGGTCACATTGTCCGACTGTAGGACGACGATCACCGTGCCATTGGCAACGGAGGTCTGGAAGTTCTTCTCTATGATATCTGCGGCCTTCAAGGACTCGTAGTCGGCCGATGCCCCCTCAGTGATCTGATAGTTCACGACGCTGTCGACCTGCAACAGCGCCGGAACGGAGACCAGGAGGACAACCAGCCAGATGGCTACGATGGCCTTGGAGTGTTTGATGATGGTGTTAGCCAATCTGTCCAACATTCTGACACCTGGGATTTTTAGAATGGGGTCAAATGCTAATGCGTATATAAACATTTTTGAGTAAGCTCAAACTTAGAGCCTGCTCAACATTTGACTATGCTCAAATAGAAGTTATGCTATCTACGGCCATAGAAGCATCCATCCACAACGCTCATAACGCTCGTGTGGGTATCGGAGAACAGTTGGCCATGGGAAAAAAGATCGAGTCGATCCTCACCAAGGTTCGTGAGGATGGCAGAAAGGGCGGATTGATCGGCCTCAACGAACAGCGCAGGAACGAGACCACCGAGAAGATAATCAGCGTGTCCAAGGACCTTTTCGTGAAGAGAGGCTATGATAGGACCACGACCCGTCAGATCGCCGAGGCCGCTGGGATCCTGAACGGCAGCCTGTTCCATCTCTTCCCGACGAAGGAGGATATTCTGAAGGACGTGATGGTCAGTATCTACAACGAAGCGCTGGAAGAGGCCGAGAGATATCTCAGGGGCAAGAAGGACATCATAATAACGGTCGGCTACCCCGCGGCCCTCGAGCTGTATGCCGCGTACAAGTATCCCCGTGCTTCGGAGCTGCTGTTCGAGGCCCACTCCTCATGGAAGGTCATGAACGGACTGGTGGACCGGGCGATGGACTGGATGGAGAGCCGTCTGAACGGTTTCGCATCAGATGAGGAAATGGAGAGGTACAGGCTCGATTACATCCTGATATGGGGTTGCTTGGGCGCTCTGATATCCGAATGTTATCATGGCCAGTCCCGGGGGTTCAATCCGGCATTGAGGTCCATCCTCAAGGTCATCTGCTCCCTCAACGAGATACCGGTCGAGGATGCCGATTCTGTCGATTCAATGCTGGGCGAGGTCCTGCGTGACGGGAAGACCGTCATCAGCAAGTTCGATTTCGGATGAGCGGGCCACGATCTCGTCGCGAGAGGATGACGA
>CAYRPG010000007.1:0-101884 GCA_964426205.1 uncultured Methanomassiliicoccus sp.
AGCACCTTTGAGTGCACGCCACGGAGGTCGGCGTCGCTCTACTTCCACATAGGCATCAGAGCCTGCGGCTTGAACCGATGGTGCTCGCTGGCGTTGTATAGTTCGAGGAAGCGATTGAAGACGCGCCTGCATATTCCCATGGTCCACAGCAGCTTCCGTTCTTCCTCCTTGTTCGGATAGGGATGGAACTTGTAGGCGAGCAATACCTCCCATATTTTCATAAGTTCTTGAGCATATAAACATCGTTCGGGGAGATAACCGAAAGTGCGTTCCATGCTGCTCTCACCCCCCGCTTTCACTGGGGGACTTCCAGCTCGCATAAGTTAAATATTGAAATCATAATTTAGCCAGCGGAGGAAAAAAACCTTGCAGATCGAGCGCTTGAGGACGTATATCCAGAACTTTGACGAGAACCTTCAGGGAGGCATTCCCACGAACCAGGTGGTCCTGTTGACCGGCACTCCCGGCACCATGAAGTCCTCGGTCGCTTACAGCATCCTCTACTATAACGCCCTGGAGAAGGGCATCAGGTCGGTGTACATGACCCTGGAGCAGTCCAGGGAGAACCTTCTCCAGCAGATGAACTCCCTGGGCATGGACGACAAGCGCGCCGAGGAGTACATCCAGATCCTCGACCTCGGCCTGATCCGCAAGAACCTCACCCAGCTCAGCGCCAAGGGCACCTGGCTCCAGGTGTTCAAGATGTACGCCGACAACCTGAAGCAGAGCTTCGGTTACGGCATACTGGTGGTCGATTCGCTGGACGTCCTGGAGATGGCCGCCCAGATGGAGGACAACCGCCGTTCCGAGCTCTTCTACCTGTTCGATTGGCTGAGGAACCTCGGCGTCACCTCCTTCCTCATCTCCGAGACCACCCCGGACAACATGTTCGAGAACCGGTTCGACGAGGGCTACCTTGCCGACGGGGTCATATCGCTCAAGCTGCAGGAGATCGGCGAGACCGACATCCAGAGGCGCATCAGGTGCATCAAGCTGAGGAGCACCAACCACAAGACCGGATACTTCTCGCTGCTCTTCGCCGAGGGCAAGTTCCGCGCCACCCAGGTCATCACCGAGTGATGGTCTCAAGCCTCGGGGGTCCGGGGCTCGCCCCCGTCCTTCCCCTCATCTGCACGACCGGCACCGAGCTCGCAGTCCCTCCGCAAGCGGGCCCAATGTAAAAAAATGAGAGGGGATCCCGCCCCGCGGGGCGCGTGGGCGCTCACTCGATCTCCAGCTTTCTCTTGCTCTCCTGCGCCTTCTCCCTCTTGGGCAGGGCGATGGTCAGGAGGCCGTTCTCCAGCTTCGCGCTCGCCTTCTCGCTGTCGGCATCGTCCGGCAGGGGAACACGGCGGTAGAAGGACATGCTCTCCCTCTCCTTGCGGACATAGCCTTCCTTCTTCTCCTCGATCTCCGACTCGCGCTTGGCATCGATGGTGATGCTGTCCTCGCCGATATCTATGGAGACCTCCTCCTTCTTCATGCCGGGGAGCTCCGCCTCGATGACGTACCTGTCACCCTCGTCCAAGATATCGACCATGGGAACGCGGTCCTCCGGGTTGCCGTAGGGGATCATCTCGTTGAACCCCGCCCTGAGGTCATCGACCATCCGCTCCATCTCCTTCAGCACGTTGGTGGTGCCCCAGTACCCCATGGGGACAAGGTATCCGACCCTTTTCCTTATTGACATGTCTAATCTCCCTTGCTATCTATACAACCTGAGGTTGTCAATTAACAAATGTGTTCTTGTTTCTATATAATATTTTCTGGAAGGGGTTTGGGGGCGTCCCTAGAAGTAGTACCAGATGCTCGAGTACTCGGCGGGGTCCTCGGACCTCTCCTGAAGCCTCGCGAGGTAGTTGAGGATGGGAACGTCCCGGTACACGTAGGTCGGTGCGGCCACGATGTTCTTCTCCCAGGGATGGAACTCGTATATCCGCTCCCCGCGGGGGGAGATCATGATGAGATCGTGGTTCTGCCAGTTGGTCAGGTTGTTCTTCCCCAGCGCAGGGATGTTGAACACCGGGACATCGGTCCTGGCGAGCCCGGGGATCATCCTGGACTCCTCCTTCCTTTCCTGCAGTATGCGGGCGATGGGCACCCTGTACCACTCCGTCTCCTCCTTCCCCTTGGTGTTGAACGTGTAGTAGGGGTCCACCCCGATCTGCTTGAGCAGGAGGCGGAGGGCCACGGTCTCGAACCTCCGGCTGTTCTCCATGGTGAAGACCTGCTGGTTGTACACCGATAGGCCGTTCCGGCGTACCCGGCGGATGCACTCCATCGTCTCCGGCGTCACCTCATAGGGGTGCTCGAAGTGGGTTACCAGGCACACCTCCCTCTTGGACGGGTCGTTGAACTTCCCCAGCATCTCGATCATCTGGTCGGTGAAGCGCATCGGCAGCACCACCGGCAGGCGGGTCCCGAGCCTCACCCGCTTGATGTGCTCGATCCGTGCCACCCTGTCGAGCAGCCTCTTCAGCTTATCGTCGGATATCAGCAGGGGGTCCCCCCCGGTGATGAGCATCTCCGTGACCAGAGGATGGTCCTCGAACCAATGAAGCGCCTCCCGCACCTTCTGCTCCCCCGCCAGCGCCGCGGGGCTCAGGACGTCATCGATCTCCCAGTTCCTCTGGCAGTAGACGCATATCTGGGCGCAGCTGTTGTACGGCTTCAGGATGGCGATCATAGGGTAACGCCTGGTCACCAGGTCTATGGGCGAGGTGTCGCCCTCCCGCATGAAGTCCAGGGAGCCTCTCCGCCTCGCCTCCAGGATGCCCCTGACATAGCTTAGCGGAGGGATCACCTGCGCCCTGATGGCGTGATCGTACCTCCGGTGCGGCTCATGGTCCATGAGCGACAGGTAGTACGGGGTGATGCCGAAGGGCATGTGGTTCTCCACCGCCTGGGTTATCGCCTCCCGCTCGTCGGCGGTGAGCTCTATGAGCCCCTCCAGGTCGGAGGCCTTCCTGCGCACGTGGCGTAGCTGCCAGCGGTAGTCGTTCCAGTCCTCCTCGCTGGCACCGAGCGCATCCATGATGCGCCTCTTGTTGTCCATCCTCCTGGCCACGACATCCGCTTCCATCCCGCTGGGGTAGGAGGCTATGCGGTCGTAGCACCTCTGGGACAGCACGTCCAGGAAGTCAGACCGCTTCCTCGCCGCCTCCCGCCCGAAGCTCTTGGAGAGGTCGGGGGCCTCCCCGCTGGAAAGTCCCGAACTGCCGACCGCACCCTTCACTATGTGGTAGAAGTCGAGGAACAGCGCGCGGTCCCCCTCCTCCACGCGAGGGCTGCGGACGATGCGCATCATCTCCGCCAGGGTGCTGCACCCGGTGACCTTCTCGTTCCTCGCCGAGATCAGGTTCTTGAGCACCTGGATGCAGTATAGGGCGTTCACCCTCTCCAGGGCGTCGATCTTCCAGGAGGAGGCATGGTAGCCGTACTCCATCCGGGAAAGGCGGCCAAAGAGCTTGACTCTCACCTCCTCGGGGTCCTCGTTCGAGGACAGGAGCTCGAACAGCTCGGGATCAAGCTTCCTGAGGTGGTCGGTGTGGATCGACTCGAAGATCGAGACCCCGTGCCTGCTGATCCTCATGTCCTCTTCGATCCCCCTGTCTTGACTATCTATCGCTAAATGTTCTTCGTTCATGTGATTCCGATCCTTGGCCCCAATGGCACTGTCCTAAAAGAATGGCCTCTCAGGTCCGATTTAAGATGCCATTCATCATATTACCATTTTTCTTCTGTTTCTTCATTTGAACCGTGGTAAGATAAGGATATCGTTGATGGCAGGGACGGAGAAAGGGCGGCCAAGGGTGACGACCTACGGCCGAGGGAGCATAGGCAGGCACGTGGTTCCCGTCGATGGGCCAAAAATTCATATATGGTCAGCGGGTTCAGCGCTACGGGCTCATGGTCTAGCGGTTATGACGTCTCCCTCACACGGAGGAGATCGCCGGTTCGAATCCGGCTGAGCCCACTTCTATACTTATCTAGAAAATAATTACTGAGATTCAATTCAAACGCTTTTGACGTTCATAACTGGCTTGTCAATAAACATGCGATTATATCGATTCATAATGGTTCGGAAAAGGAGACTGTTCCATCAACAATGGTGGGCAAGGGGTTTATCTCACAAAGGATTGTGATCTGAATAAATATTTACATCTGGCCATTAATTCACTATCATGGGCCAATATGCGGCATATTTTGACCAACTCTCTCAAAAACTATCGAGGGAGGGATACTCCATCGGTAAGGACGTGGCTTCGGATGAGTACCACTTCGATGTGGTAGCTTCTCGGAGTGCCGTTGAGGTGACAAAATTTGGCAAAATGGCTCGTTTCATCATCATCTCAACCCTGGAAAACGTCGATACCATCAAATTCCAAGATTATTCATCCCACGCAACAAAGTACGCATTAGAGAACCGCAACTCCGCACTTCCTCGGGGCTTTGGAGGCAGTCTGCTCTCCATCCCCGTTCTTGTTTCCGACGACTTCAGCGAGGATTTGAAGATGTGGACGGAGAAACATCTCATGGAAAAACACTGGTCTGCGTTCGAGTTTCCTGTCCTGGTGTCCCCCAAGGCGAAGCGGATCTATTATTGCAGGAAAACACCTGTTTGGGGCTGGGCGTATTACAGGGGTTTCCGTAAGTACGTTGAGCAGGAGCTTGGCTTCCAGAGATGATGGCTCGAACGATGCAATATTCTGTGGAGCATAATAATAGAATAAAAATAGGAAAAATGGGTTTTTTCGAACTGGCCCGTGTTCTATGGAAATAGTTGAATTTCAATTTTCATCATCTGGATAGGGTGAGGAGTGGTCCCGGCTGAGCCCACTTTTATTGTCCCGACGATGCCGATATGGGCTGCCCTGGCCGCTGCATGAGAATGTTTATTATGCTCGATGGAGTTAGCGGACGAAGTAAGAAACTGAGGCATTGTTTTCCGTTTTCCAGCCTCGCCAAATAATAGGAAACGGCGGACCACTCCGCCGTTCATCGGCGGCAGAACGATCATGACCGCCCCAAGTGATGTAGCGAGACAGGCCGATCGGATTAGCGAGGTCAGGCGATTCGTGCGAGACCGCAGAGCGGCCGATCATCCATTTAGGACCGATGGCTCAGCCCTGCTCGTCATCGATATGCAACGCTATTTCATCGATCCTCGATCCCATGCTTACTTTCCACAGGTTGAGGCCATCGTAGGGAACGTCCAGAAGGTCATTGAGCAGTTCAGGGCGAAAGGCCTCCCGATCTTTTTCACCGCTCATGCGTTGGAGAAGGGAGAGAACCCCGGGGGAATGGGCCGCTGGTGGGGGGATGTGCTTACCGTTGATGACCCTCTTGCAGCGATCGATGAGCGGTTGAGGCCGTTGACAACGGAAACGGTCATACGCAAGACTCATTACAGCGCCTTCGTCGGGACGAACCTGGACGGGCTATTGAAACGATCGAACATCACCAGGCTGGTCATCGTTGGCATCATGACCCACCTATGCTGCGAGTCCACGGCCCGCGACGCTTTCATGCGAGATTATGAGGTGTTCTTCGTCGTCGATGCCACCGCCACCAAGCACGAGGAACTGCATGTCGGTAGCCTAAGGGCCTTGGCGGACGGTTTCTCGATCCTAGCCACGACCGAGGAGGTGTGCCGATGGATAGGGTCAGGCCAGTGATCATCATAGGCGCCGGGCCGGCCGGGATCGCCGCGGCCATATACCTTCAAAGGGCAGGGTTCGAGCCGCTGCTTCTGGAAGAGGATGTCCCCGGCGGCCTCCTGCGGCGGGCTGGCACGGTCGAGAACTATCCTGGGTTCCCAGGGGGCATCGCCGCTGCCATGCTGGCGGACCTGTTCCTGGAGCAGCTCCGCACATTGGGCGGTTCTGTTACGAGCGCCTCGGCAAGCCACGTCGTCCGATGTGATGGCGGCATTTTCCTCGTTACTACCAACTCCGGTGAGCATCGAACGAATGCGGTCATCGTGGCCACCGGAACGAAGGCCAATAGGATCGAGGTCGAGGGGCTGCAGGACGCTGAAGGCCACAGGGCCTTCTATGACCTATTGCAGCTGCTGAAGGCCGTGGGGCATCGGGAAAAGATAGCGGTCTATGGCGGCGGGGACGCCGCGTTCGACATGGGCCTCAACCTCTGTCGAAGGGGGCATGAGGTGTCATTATTGTGCCGCTCCAAAGTTAGCTGCCTGCCCCTGCTCCGGGAAAGGGCGGACCACAACGGCATGCAGGTGGTGGAAGGGCATGCGATCACGAGGGTGACGGTCGAAAAAGGGCTCGTTCTGGAGCTGGAGGGGATGGAAGCGATCAACGCAGACCGTCTGCTGGTCGCCTGCGGCAGGACGCCTCGTTCGAATATCCTGGACCCGTCCCTCTTTCCACCATCGGCATCCGGTGACCGAATCTCGGTGGCAGGTGTCCCAGGGCTGAACCTGGCAGGTGATGTCGTGGCCGATGGAAGAAGGCAGGTCGGGATCGCCGTTGGCAGCGGTCTGAACGCAGCGATGCTGGTAGAGCGATATTTGAGGAAGGGTCCATATGAAGATCTTGTCAAAGTACGGCAATGATGAGCTTGCAAGGGTGTACGTGGCCCAGCTGAGAGAGGATCCCCATACAGTGGTCGAGTTCGTGGAGTCCGTGCAGCCCCCCATCCCTCGCGAGGACAAGTGGGTACTGATCGTGTCATCCATGTTCGGCTGCCCTGTCGGCTGTGCGATGTGCGATGCCGGAGGGGATTACTTCGGGCCTTTGACCAAGGAGGAGATACTGTCCCAGATAGATGAGCTGGTATCGCGCCGGTATCCCGACCGCATGGTGCCCTGTTCCAAGTTCAAGGTCCAATTTGCCAGGATGGGAGAGCCCTCGCTCAACCCCGCGGTCCTGGAGGCCCTTCGCCTCCTCCCATCGCACTATGGTGCCCCAGGCCTCCTGGTCTCCCTTTCAACGGTGGCCCCGGAGCGAGCGGGGCGGTTCTTCGACGAGCTGATCGGTATCAAGGAAGGCCTTTACAGTGCGGGGAGGCTCCAATTACAGTTCTCCATCCACACAACCGATATGAAGAGGCGACGGGACCTCATCCCGATCAAGACCTGGACCTTCGAACAGATGGCGGACTTCGGGGAGCGCTTCTGCCATCCCTGGGAAGGGGACCGCAAGGTGACCCTTAACTTCGCCCCGGTGACAGGTTATCCGATCGATCCCTCGGTCATCCGAGAGCACTTCGGTCCGGACCGTTTCCTGATCAAGCTGACCCCCCTGAACCCAACGATGCGGTCGTCCGAAGGTAGATTGAGATCAACTATCGATCCCGGCTCGCCTCGGACCGCACAAACATTGGTCGATGACTTCACAAGGGAGGGCTTCGAGGTCATCCTCAGCATCGGGGAGGTCGAGGAGAACAGGATCGGCAGCAATTGCGGACAGTTCATTCAACGGGCCATCCGCAACGGCGAAAGGCTGCCAGACGCCTACGAGATCGAGCGTTACCGGACATGACAGGCGGGAAGAATGGCCGCGCAGGAAACAACGGATATGGTCCCCAAGGACGTTGGGACGATCGCGCGCTGCCGACACTTACCGAACCACTGGTTCTGCGCGGGCCCAAGATCCGCTCGATGGCCGATCGATACGATCGTCGAGCGGGACCGATATGCATGAGCTAACGCCTCGGGAGAAAATGTAGAGAATGTTTTAGCTGGCTCCGCGTTATTTTTGACAATTGAATTTCGTACAGCATCATCCGGCACGAGCGAGGGGTGGTCCCGGTGGAGCCCGCTCCTTCCTCCATCCAGCTCCTTTCCTCTCAGAAGGCCCCATGGCCCAGCACCTGGAGGTAGCGCCAAACCCCCAGAATGATCCATATCAGCAGCAGGGCGAGGGCCGCCAGGGCTATGAGAAGCCATATGCTGGATCCATTCTCCTCCTCATCCGGGGGCAACAGCTCCTCGCATGTTGCAGGCTCGCCATCGGCCTCTTCCATGCCATCGGCGCACTTGGACATCTTCCGGGCCTCCGGGGTTCATATCGGCTCCTGAAATATTTACAAATGCTGATGGTCCGGGTGGTGCGATGCTCGGGCATGGCGACCGGGCATCGGGCGGTCTGTCCATCCCGTCGATGCGGCCGACCTGCCGTTCTTTTAGCTGGAAACACGCTCCAGGTGATGATGGACCATGAAGGACCGTCCGAGCCCGCGACGCTGACCACAGCGCGATTGCACATACGTCCCATGGTGGCCGGGGACACCGCAGCGCTTTTCATCCTCAAGTCGGACCCCAAGGTCACGAGGTGCTATGGTCAGGAGGCTCACCGCTGCATCGAGCGCACCAGGGAATGGGTGCTGAGGAGCATCGAGGACCAGCGTCGAGGTGCGGTATCGTACTGGGTACTGGAACTGAGGAATGCCGGCGACGTGATCGGGGCCTGCTGCCTGTGGAACTTCAACGACAGCCGTACCTGCGCCGAGATAGGCTACGAGCTCCGTCCGGAGCTCTGGCGCAGGGGCCTGATGACCGAGGCCCTGACCTCCATCCTGGATTATGCGTTCGACGGCCTCGGGCTGCACCGCATCGAGGCTAACCCCCTGGCGACCAACGAGGCATCGAAGCACGTCCTTCTCAAGCTCGGCTTCCGGCATGAGGGGGTTCTGCGCCAGCGCCAGCTATTGGAGGGCCGGTTCGTCGACCAGTGGTACTTCGGGCTGCTGCGGGACGAGCGGCCGCGCCGGAAGGGCCTTTGACCCTGACGGCCATGGCCGTCGCTCAGCAGGCCGGTTCACGCACCGTCATGACCTTGCCCGCGTGCCGATCACAGCGCCAGGAGCTCGGCCTGTCTCAGCTCCTCTGCGAGCTTCTCCACCGCGACGCCCACGTCCTCTGGCCTCCGGGCGCCGGTGCATACCAACCTTCCAGAGCCGAACAGCAGGATCACCACCTTGGGATTGTCCATGCGGTAGACGAGCCCGGGGAACACCTCAGGCTCGTACTCGACCCTCTCCAGGCCGAGCGTGATGACGACCGAGGCGAGGTTGATGGGGCTCTCCAGATTGGATGAGGCCACGATGTTCTGCACTTCCACGGTCGGTGACTTCCCGACATCAACCCCCGCCGCCTTCACGCTCTCAGTCACCTTGTCGACGGCGATCTGGACATGCTTGAGCGTCTTCGCCCCGGTGCACACCAACTTTCCGCTGCGGAACAGGAGGGTGGCGGTCTTGGGCTGCTTCAGCCGGAAAACCAGTCCGGGGAACGATTCAGGGTTGTACTCGGATCCAGGCATGGACTGGACCAGCTTGCTGAGGTCAAGCTCGCATCCTAGGCTCGCGGATGCTACTATGTTCTGTATCTCGTAGTTCGTTATGTCTATGCCCCGTTGCGGGTAGGTATTTCCCTATATAAGCAGGGAACGCTTCGCTTCTACATATTTTCCGTTCATCGAACGGTCTCCGGACCCCTGCGCAATCGGTGCCCCGGCGCCCCGAGACCCACTGTCCGATCCCCATTTCCAGACCATCGGGTCCCGTGCCAGGTAATGCTGGCACGGCAGAAATATCACATCTTCTATGCGTTCATAGAGTAAGCTTATAACGCAGCACGCCGAATCTGAGCGGATGACCCCGAAGATCCGGACCCTCAGTGAGGAGATCAACCGCAATTTCAAGGAACGCGACGAAGAGATCGCCGGTTCCCTCCTGGCGATGATCTCCGGGGAGCACGTGCTGTTCATAGGGCCCCCTGGCACGGCCAAGAGCATGCTGGCCAGGGAGATGTGCGGGTGCATAGAGGGTGGCGGTTTCTTCTACTACCTGCTGACGAGGTTCACCACCCCCGACGAGATCTTCGGTCCGCTGTCGCTGTCCTCGCTCCAGGCGGACATCTTCAGCCGCAATACCGACGGGTACCTGCCGTCCGCCAACGTATCCTTCCTGGACGAGATATTCAAGGCCAACTCCTCCATCCTGAACTCCCTGCTGACCATTCTCAACGAGCGCAAGTACCACAACGGCTCGGAGATACTCGATGTGCCTCTGATCTCGGTGTTCGGCGCCTCCAACGAGCTGCCCGAGGAGAACGAATCCCTCGAAGCGCTCTACGATCGCTTCCTGTTCCGGTACTACATCGGTTACGTGCAGGACGAGACCAACTTCGTCGAGCTGATCTTGGGGCACGCGGAGAACTTCACGCCCTCGGTCCGGCTGACCGTGGACGAGATCGAGAAGATCCAGCAGGAGGCAGGGAACGTGCGCATCGACGATGATGTCCTCGACTCCATCGTTACCCTGAGGAAGGAGTTCCGCAACACCGGGACCAGCATCTCCGACCGGCGGTGGAAGAAGATGGTTTGGGTCCTGAAGGTGGCGGCCCATGCGATCGGCCGTGACAGGGTGGACAGGACCTTCCTGCCCATCCTCCAGCACATGCTGTGGAACCGCCCGGAGGAGCGGGTGACGCTCCGGAAGCGGCTGATCGAGATGTCGGTGGCCGGGGGCATAGACATCGAGCGGGAGCAGAAGGACCTAAAGGACCTCCACGCCTCCGCTGTGCTGATCAAGGACTTCACCCTGCCGCTCGAAGCGACCTGCACGTCGTGCGAGCGGGGCTTCACCTCCTGGAAGGAACTGCAGGAGCACGTGTCGGTGCATCCCGACCATGCCTACTCCCTGGCCGAGGTCGAGGGCCTGTATCAGGCCAGGAAGCACCGGATATCCCCACGCCTGCTGCCCAACCTGGTCGAGCTGTTCGCTTCACGGGGCCAGCCGGTCAAGCTCGGCATGAGCGCAAAGGACCGCGAGCTGTATCTCGGCGAGGTGGAGGGCTTCGAAGACGACCTCGGAAGCCTGGAGACGGACCTGGAGAAGGAGCGCACCGCGCTGGTCCGCCGTCTGGAAGGCAACCTATGGCTCACCCCCAAGGACCGCGAGGACGTGCTCGCCCAGTACGACACCAAGACCATGGCGATGAGCGACATGAGAAGAATGCTCACCGAAACCCGGGAGATCATCCTCTCCGAGGATGAGGTGGAGCCCTGAGGAGGCCCATGGTCGAAGCGGGCGGTGTACGCTGGCGCAAGGCGGTCAACGACGACTCCGTGAGGCTCGCGGTCGGCAAGCCCAGGCGCCTGCCCAGGAAGAAGAGGGAGGAGGTCGCCGCCATCCTGGCCCAGGAGCTCCTGGGAGGGAGGACGATAGTGGATGTGCGGAGGCACGCTGGCCGCTATGGCTCGTTCCACGTCGTTCTACGGGCCCTGAGGGACACGCGGGAATGGGCCAGGCTGAGGGACCTGGCGGCCAGGAGCGACATCATCGCCGCTCTCACCCTGAGGCATGCGATCGCCACCGTGCTGGATATCCTGGATCGCACCGCTCCGCTGCCTTCGTCCTCTGACGCCGAGCAGAGCCTCAACGGTCTGATCGCCCTGACGCAGGTCGCCTGGCAGAGGCGGACCTCGGTCGGTATCGACGAGCTCGCCAGGGGGGTGGAGGAGCTGGACGCCGCTGACGTGCGCGGGGAGGCCAGGGACGCCCTGCACCAGGCGCTCCACGTCCGCCTCTCGGGCGTGGTGGAGGAGATGCAGCACTACACGGAGATGCTGGCCATGATGAAGCGGATGCTCCCCTCCGGCGATGACGAGACGTTCATCGAGGAGGTGTTCCTCGAGTACATGAGGAACATCGACCGCATGAACGAGCTCCTGAAGCGCAGCAAGGACATCCAGATGGTCATCGACCTCATGGGGAAGCTGGACGTGGAGTACGGGGCCACCCAGGAGCGGGCAAGGAGCTTCGCCCCCTCGGAGGCGTACGACCTCGGGCTGTCCAGCGATCTCCGTCATGTGCTCCCGGTCGAGCTGCTGAAGCTCAAGGTGCCCATCCTCAAGGTGCTCTTCTTCTCCCAGATGCTGGAGGGGAACCTGCTCACCTACGAACTGCGGGGGCTGAACTGGAACGACGTTCCCGAGAAGAGGAAGAAGGGGCCGATAATCGCCCTCATCGATGCCTCGGGCTCGATGGGGGGACAGCCGGAGATCATCGCCAAGGCCTTCATTATGATGCTCGCGAAGCGCATGGAGCGGGAGTGCAGAGACATCAAGGTCATCCTCTTCTCCGCTGCTGACTGGAAGCTGGAGATCAATCTGGCGGACAAGATGAAGGTGGCCAAGAGCCTGCTGGACACCATGTGCCTGAGCTTCGAGGGGTACACCGACTTCAACTCCGCGCTCAGGGTCGGCCTGGACGCGGTGAAGGTGGGCAAGTGGAAGGAGGCGGACGTGCTCTTCTTCACCGACGGTGAATCGAAGGTCTCGGACGAGGAGCTGGTCCGGGAGTGGAACGACTTCAAGCACCGCACCCGCTCGAGGATATTCACCCTCATCGTGAACAACACGAGCGCCGGGGGCCTGGAGAGGGTGTCCGACAAGGTGTGGACGCTCCCCACCAGCACCTGGGACGTCGAGGGGAGCCCGTCGAACATCATCAAGCTCGTGGCGAGGGGCTGAGGCCGGGCGGTCAAGCGTACATCAGGTAGAGGATGAACCCTGCCGCTACCACGGCGATCTCTCCGACGATGCACAGTATGGTGATGAACAGCTTGCTCATGCCCGCCTCCGGTCCTGGAGCATTGTTACTTTCGATCCTACGGCTATCTAATCTTTTCCGACGTTCCCTCGCCGCGGCGGGAATCATCTAGAAATAGCCGGGAATCTCTCCACTCTTTAGGTTGGAACAAATGAGCCGCCGGAGCGATCAAATCAGTTCTTCGACCCGCTTCAGCAGCTTCAGCTTTGTTTTTTGACGGCCTGCGCGTGAGCACGCGGCAGGCCCGATCGTTCCATCCATTGAACATGAGGTGAAATGGCATGAGCTATACTGGGAAAGCGGTTCGCTTGGAGAGGATTATCAACAGGGACACCGGGAGGACGGTCATCGTCCCCATGGACCATGGCATGAGCGTCGGGCCTATAGATGGCCTGGTGGACATGGCCGCGACAGTGGACCAGGCCGCCGAGGGAGGAGCCAACGCGGTCCTCGGCCACGTCGGTCTGGCACTGCACGGGCACCGCCGGCACGGCAAGGACATCGGGCTGATAATGCACCTGTCCGCCTCTACCAGCCTGGCCCCCGACCCCAACGACAAGGTCCTGGTGACCTCGGTGGAGGAGGCGCTCAAGATGGGCGCCGATGGCGTCTCGGTGCACATCAACCTCGGGGCGGAGACCGAGGGGGAGATGCTGAGAGCGCTGGGCATGACCGCGATGAAATGCCGGGAATGGGGGATGCCCCTCGTGGCGATGATGTACCCCCGCGGGCGGAAGATCACCGCGGAGAAGTCCGCCGATTATGTCAAGGTCGCGGCCAGGGTGGCGGCGGAGCTGGGCGTGGACATCGTGAAGACGAACTACACCGGCAGCGTGGAGACCTTCCGCGAGGTGACCAGGGGCTGCCCCGTGCCCGTGGTGGTCGCCGGCGGCCCGAGGATGGAGACGACCGAGCAGATACTGGAGATGGTGCACGATTCCATCCAGGCGGGAGGGGCGGGGGTGGCCATCGGTCGCAACATCTTCCAGGCCAATGACCCGGTGGCGATGCTGAGGGCTGTGGCCTCGATAGTCCACGAGGATGTGACAGTGGAGGAGGCGCTGAGGTTGCTCCGCTGAAAGGGGAGGGGGATCACCTCTCCCTCCACCTCGATTTCCTTATCCCGATGTACAGCAGGACGGCGGTGAGGGCGAAGACGACCGCTCCGTCGAGGGCCATCGTTCCTACGGGCACGTCCTCGAAGCCTGCCAGCGCCTGGACCAGGCGCGCGGTGTATGTCGTCGGCGAGAGGTACGCTAGAACCTGGTACGGCTCCGGTATCAGGCTCAGGGGATAGTACACCGGGGCCAGGGTGGAGAAGAGGGTGGTGATCAGCCGGGAGAACCCGAAGCTCTGCACGATGTCCGACGACACCGTCGCCAGCGCGAAGCCCAGCGATACCGAGGCGAGGAACATCAGCAGCAGGACGACGGCGATGGTCATGGCCTGCAGCGCGGTCACCGGGACGAACAGGGCGAACAGCACGATCAGGATGATGAGGGCCGGGGAACTGTAGATGAGCTCCGAGAGCGCCATCCCTGCGACGTAGACGCCGGCGCCGGTGGGCGAGGCGACGACCATCTCCTGCAGCTTGAAGTCGTTCTTGAGGTGCGAGAGGTCCGCCTGCAGGAACATCCCGCTCTGGAACATGGTCATGATCATGCCGCCCAGGATCGCCACGCCGAGGAGCTCGCCCCGGCTCACGAAGAAGATCAGGGCGAGGAACGACAGCGGGGACATCAGCGTGTTGATCAGGATCACGGGGTAGTTCCTCATCTCGTAGATGGCGTTGACCAGGATGGACGCGAGCAGCTGGCTGGTCACCCTGCTCAATCCGCGGCCTCCCCGTTCTCTGCTTCCAGCCTCCTGCCCACCGCCTGGTAGAAGATGTCCTCCAGGGTGACGGGGTTGAGGGAGAAGCTCACGCCCTTGGATATAAGCGCCCTTGACAGGGCGTGGGAGCCGTCCTCGGTCGTCATCACCTGCGCCAGCCCGTCCCTCCCGACCATGACATCGCCCTCGAAGGGCGGGAGCTTGGTGACCGCCGGGAACCTGAGGACGTATTGGTGGCCGATCCCCGCTCTCAGCTCGCCCATGGTGCCGAGCGCCAGCAGCCTTCCGCTGTCCAGGATGCCGATGCGGTCGGCGATGGCCTCAGCCTCCTCGAGATAGTGGGTGGTCATGAACAGGAAGCGGTCCTGCGCGATCTCGGTGAGAAGGTCCCAGAGGTCCTTCCTGGAAATGGGGTCGAGGCCGGTGCTCGGCTCGTCCAGGAATATGAGGTCCGCCCCGGAGGCTATGACCATGGCCACGAGGGCCTTGCGTTTCATCCCGCCGGACAGGGTGCGGTTCAGCCGGTCGGCGTGCTCCTCGATGCCGACCATGGCGACCGCGTCCCTCGCCTTCCTCCTCGCCTCCCGGTAGCTCACCCCGCGCCACAGCAGGTACGAGGTGATCATCTGCACCGGGGACATCCAGGGGATGACCCTGCCCTCCTGCGGGACCACGGCCATGCGGTCGCGCAGCCTCGTCGCGTCGGCCATCACGTCGAGGCCGTCGATCGTGGCCCTCCCGGAGCTCGGCTCGAGAAGGGTGGACAGGATCCTGGTAAGGGTGGTCTTCCCGGCCCCGTTGCGGCCGATCAGGGCGAATATGCCCTTGGTGGGGATGGTGAAGCTGACCGCCGAGAGCGCCTCCTTCCCGTTGTCGTACACCTTGGCTAGGTTCTCGCAGGAGATCTCGTTGACCATGGTTCCCACCACATCCTATCCACATGGTAGATGGTCTTTCCGGTATTTTCAATGGCCGCCGGTCCCGACCGCTCGGCGCATGTGGAACGACCGGGCAGGAGCGCTTCAATCATCGTCCAGAAGGTCATCGTCCGTTCGCCGATCTTCCGGAGGACCTGCCGTCACCATTGCTGGCAGCGGATGGTCTGGGAGGCCGGAGGGTAACTATTTTCATTACATAGAATCTTTATTATACCATTGGCTAAAGTATATTCTCTAGGAGGATAACGATGCTCGTCATGCAGATAGCAAGGCATCCAGCGGATACCTGCCCGGCGTACCACGACCAGTTCCGAGAGCTCACCGTCAACTGGTACGAGAAGATCGAGGCGATCGCCGCCAAGTTCGGCGTGAAGTTCATGGGCTCCTGGGACGACCATGCGGCCCATACGGTGTACGCCCTCTACGAGACGCCCAGCATGGACAACCTCATGGCCATGATGATGGACCCGGTGGCGTCCGGTCCCCTGGCCTTCTGTATCAGCAGGGTGTTCCCGGTGTTCGACCACCAGACGACCTTGAAGATGATCAAGCGGTGAATAGTTCGTCCCCGGCGGCGTTGCCCCCGCCGCCGCCCTTTTTCTTCCAGTCTAATTATTGGGAGCAAAACATTTATCGGGGCCGGGCGTTGACGGGCGTTAAGTAGATATCATGACCACAAGGATCGCAATCCTGGGCGGGTTCCTCGGCGCGGGGAAGACCACCCTTATGATCAAGCTCGCTACCGAACTCGCCGGGTCCGACAGCCAGGTCGGGCTCATCACCAACGACCAGGGCGAGACCCTGGTCGATACTCAGTACTCCAGGGCCATGGGCTTCAACGTGGCCGAGGTGCTCAGGGGCTGCTTCTGCTGCAAGTTCAATGACCTCATCATGTCCGCCCGCGGCCTGGTCGCCGACCACAAGCCCGACCTCATCATCGCCGAGCCGGTGGGAAGCTGCACCGACCTGCAGGCGACGGTCATTGCGCCGTTGAGGTCCATCTACGGGGACGAGTTCGAGGTTGCTCCCCTCATGGTGCTCGTGGACGCCGGCTCCCTGAAGGAGGCGGCCCCTGACGCGGAGACCCTGAACGGATATCTGCGCAAGCATCAGATCGAGGAGGCAGAGGTCGTGGTGTTGTCCAAGACCGATACTGTCGAGCCGGACGACATCCCCGGGCTTAGGGACATCATCAGGGAGTGCAACCCCTCGGCCGAGATAATCAACTACTCGGCGGTCAGCGGGGACGGGTTCGAGGCCATCCTGGACGTCGTCCGCTCCGGCAGGAGGACCCCCCGTGCCCCGGTGGACATCGACTACGACCGCTACGCCGCCGCGGAAGCGGAGCTGGGATGGTACAACGGGACCTTCAGGTTCACCCTTCCCGTCAAGACCGATTCGTACGATGTCGCCCTCAAGCTCATGGGGTACATCTCCGCGCAGTACGGGGACGCTGACCTCGCGCACGTGAAGCTGATCCTGAAATCGGAGAGGAACGCGCTGAAGATGAACCTCGTCAACGGCAGCGTGAACGTCGACGGGGTGAAGGGTTCCCGATACGGCGAGGGCGCCACGGTCCTGAACCTCAACGCCCGCGTGGTCTCGTCGCCGGAGAAGCTCACCGAGATCATCCGCGAAGCGGTCAATATCGCCCTGGACGCCCCTCGTGTGGATGTGGAGAGCTTCGAGGACACCTGCTTCTCCCCGTCCCGCCCCAACCCGACGCACAGGATGACCAAGTAGGCACACCTGGCCACCTGCGGCCGGTCAATCTTTTCAAATATTTGAGAGGCATATCAAATTTTATGGCCGGCTGCAGGATCGAGATCTCCTACATAGACCCGGATGTCTACACATCCATCGTCAACCACGAGATGAGGCGCTCCATCCTCCGCAACCTTTACGCGATGGCCCTGGACCGTCCGGTGACCAAGGCGGAGCTGGCCGACCGGACAGGGATCGGCTATCACCAGCTCGTCTACCAGCTCACCCACCAGCTCCGAGACTTCTGGACGGTGGTGGACGAGAAGAAGGTGCGGGGCACGAGGCAGGAGTACCTCTCCCCCTCGGCCCCGGGAACGATATTCATCTCCATCGGGAGGGACGGCAAGGTGTTCGTCGTCGACCCCCTGGCCAATCTGTTCGGGCCGCTCTCGAAGGTGGGAACGCGCTGCGACGGCTGTTCCCAGGAGGAGATGGAGCGCTGCCTCAGCTACGTGAGGAAGGGCTGCTGCTTCTCCGCCGACCCCACCCCTGATGAGAAGGCGACCCTCCTGGCCAACGGGCGCGAGGGCAACATCCGCCCGGTGGACCTCGCCATCCTGTGCTCCATGAAGGGTGTGGCCAGCGGGAAGGCGTGCGCGGTGAGCATCCCCTGCGACCACTGCCCGTTCATGCGCCGCGCCATCAGGATCGAGGGCATTAACGATTGATGTGGGAAATGGATTTATCCGCCTACGCCATGGCCGGTGGGATGACCTCGAGGACGCGTTTCACAGTTATCGGCGGATACCTTGGGGCGGGAAAGACCACGCTGATGGTAGGCCTCGCCCGCTTCTTGAAGGAAAGGCACGGAAAGAACGTCGCGATCATCACCAATGATCAGGGCCACGTTCTCGTGGACACCAAGTATGCGTCCGAAGCCGGCTTCGACGTCCGGGAGGTCATGGGCGGATGCTTCTGCTCCACCTTCCCCGAGTTCGTAAAGAACGCCCGTTCCATCGTGCAGACCAGCAGGCCGGACGTCATCCTCGCGGAGCCGATAGGCACGTCGACCAACATCCTCTCCTCGGTGGTGGAGCCCCTGAGGGCCCAGTATCCGGAGGAGTTCGACGTCGCCCCCTTCCTGGTGGTCGTCGACGCCACCCGGGCGGTGGGGATAGAGAGCTCGAAGCGCCTCATACCATCGCACCAGGTCAAGGAGGCCGAGTTCGTCCTGCTTTCGAAGGTGGACCGCCTGGACGACGCGGGCGTGGAGAAGGCGAAGGAAGCGGTCAGGGCCCTCGCGCCCGATGCCAAGATGATCCCCTATTCCGCCCTCACCGGCCAGGGCATGGACGGGATAGCCTCGCTGGTGCTCTCGGCAGAGCGCAGCGTGAAGGTGCGGAAGAGCGAGGACCACAGGAAGTTCGCGGCCGAGAAGTCCTCGATGTCCTGGTACTCGAGCACCAGCCGGGTGGTCCCGTCGGAGCGCGTGGACCTTTACGACCTGGCGACCTCCGTGCTCAGGGCGGCGGCCGACTCCTTCCCGGTGGACGACCTCGCGCACGTCAAGGTCATGATCACCTCTCCGAAGGTCGGGGCCAAGATGTCCCTGGTGGCCGATTCCGTTCAAACGGACGGCGTCCGTGGCTCGAGGTACCTCAGCGAGGAGGCCAGGCTCGTGGTGAACGCGCGGGTCATGGCGCCCCCCAGGCGCCTCGGGGAGATCATGAGGGGGGCGGTGGAGTCCCTGCCCTCGAAGTTCCCGCTCGCAGTGGACGATACGACCGAGTCCTGCTACTCCCCCCGTCCCGAGACGCCCATGTTCATCTCCGGGCTGTGAGCCGGACCGCTGTTTCCTTCATAGCGCCAGTGCTGGGGGGCGGGACGTTGGCCCTCCTCCGGGGCACGTTACCAGCGCTTTTCCCGCGCCCGGGTGACGTCGCGGCGTGAAA
The DNA here is from genome assembly GCA_964426205.1 of uncultured Methanomassiliicoccus sp. Lineage (GTDB taxonomy): Archaea > Thermoplasmatota > Thermoplasmata > Methanomassiliicoccales > Methanomassiliicoccaceae > UBA6. Next base: position 19,013 of record CAYRPG010000007.1, read on the forward strand.
AACGCCGAAAAACGCTGCCGGAGTAAAAAGGTATAAATCGCTGGCTCTTCAATGGAACGATGGAGGCAAGCAATGGTCGCCGTCGACGACATGAACCATCGCATCCTGAAGCTCCTCATGATGGATGGCAAGATGACCTACCGCGAGATAGCCTCCAAGCTGCGCAGGTCACCGTCCACGGTGCGTGACCGGATCAGGCGGATGGAGGACTACAAGGTGGTCCTCGGATACGCGGCCATTGTCAACAACGAGCTCATGGGCATGCGCTCCGATGCGATAGTCCTGGCGAACATCGGCGACGGGGTGTCGGTCAAGGACCTCCGCAAGCTCCATGAGGTCGACGGGGTCATGGAGGTGCTCCTGGTCAGCGGAGGGAAGAGGGTCATGGTCCGCCTCCACGCGCCTGACAACCATACCCTGGACAACACCATCGCCACGGCCATCATGCCCCTGGGGCTGAAGGACGTGGAGGTGCGCATAGTCCTCGAGTCGGTGATGCGGTTCCCCGGCGTCTAGGGCCACACCATGGTGGGGTCGAAGCGGCCACGGAACGGCCTGGAGGACAGCGGGATTATCTTCGAGTACCTCTCCCAGTCCCTCTTCTCCTGGAGGCCGAAGGACCGCTCGAAGTCGCCCAGCAGCTCCTCTATCGCCGCCCGGTCCTCATCTTCTACAGGGCACAGCTTGGCCCCGGTGCCCAGCTGGTGCGCCTCCACCTTGCCGTGGACGTAGATGACGCCGCCGTGCATGCCGGCGCCGACGAAGGTGCCGACGGGGGACTCGTCCGCTGGGACGCCGTTCCCCAGGACGAGCACCGTCCCGCCGGCCATGTACTCGCCCAGGTAATCGCCGGTGCGGCCGCCGATGACCACGGACGGGCTGGACCGGCCGAACGCCTTCATATGTATGCCCACGCGGTAGCCGGAACTGCCCCTGACAAGTATGCGGCCGCCCCTCGCCGCGAGACCGGTGACGTCCCAGGCGTTGCCGTGGATGACGATGCGGCCCGAGGACATCGTGTTCCCGGTCATGTCCTGGGCATTGCCGAACACCTCCAGGGTCGGCCCGTCCATGAAGGCTCCCAGGTCGTTCCCCGGGGTACCCCGGATGCCGATGTACAGCCCCTTGCTCGTGGCCGCGGAGGCGATGTATCTCTGCCCCATCACGCCCTCGAGCATGATGCGGTCCGCACCGCTGGATATCGCTCTGCGGACCTCCATGTTGAGCATCCTCTGGTCTATCGGCCGGCCCCACTGGTCGCGGCCTGACGCGTCGATGATCGTTACCTTCCTCCCGTCGTTGCCGACGGAGGTCCTTGATTGTAATCCGCTGTTCATCTGTTCACCCCCACCCCTCACCGACGTGCTTCACGCCCATGACCTCGGCGATCTTCTGGTTGGGGCCGAAGTACCTGAGCCGGTCCCGGTTCCCGACCAGCGATTCGACGGAATCTATGCCCATGGCCCCCATGACCTCCTTCAGCTCCTCGTTCCAGGCACTGTACAGCCTCGTCACCCTCCTCGCCCCGATCTCGGGGTCGAGGCGGGAGGTGAGCTCCGGCCTCTGGGTCGCGATGCCCCAGGCGCACAGCCCGCGATGGCAGGACTGACAGACCTGGCAGCCCATGGCGATGAGGGCAGAGGTGCACACCATGGCCACGTCCGCCCCCAGAGCAATGATCTTGATCATGTCCGCCGAGCTGCGTATGGAGCCCCCGGCGCAGACGGTGACGCGGTTCCTCAGCCCCTCCTCGTTGAGCCTCTTGTCGACCACCGCGGTGGCGACCTCTATGGGCAGGCCAGCGTGGTCTCTGATGACCCTCGGCGTGGAGCCGGTGCCGCCCCTGAACCCGTCGATGGTGATGAAGTCCGCCCCAGCGCGCACGACGCCCGATGCGATGGCCGCGACGTTGTGCACCGCGGCTATCTTGACGCCGACGGGCACGCGGTACTCCGTGCTCTCCTTGAGCGCGGCTATCAGCTGCTGGAGGTCCTCTATCGAGTAGATGTCGTGATGCGGGTACGGGGAAAGCGCGTCCGTGCCCAGGGGGATCATCCTGGTCTGCGAGATCAGCTCGCTGACCTTCTCCCCCGGCAGGTGGCCGCCGTGGCCCGGCTTCGCCCCTTGCCCGACCTTGATCTCGACCGCCGCGGTGCACCTGAGGTACTCGGGCGTCACGCCGAACCTGCCGGAGGCGACCTCCCCGTTGATGTGGTCCGCGTACTGCAGGAAGTCGGCGTGCAGCCCCCCCTCGCCGGAGCCGGCCAGAACGTTCAGGTCCTTGGCGGCCTGGAACAGCGCTTTCTGGCAGTTGTAGCTCACCGCGCCCAGCGAGATATGGCCGAACATGATGGGCATGTCCATGGCCACCACCGGGCTGGAGGAGTGACCCTCCGCCACGTGGCCATCGTCGGACAGGACGACGCGGGCGGAGCGGCGGCCCACGTAGGTCCGGGTCTCCACCTCCTCGCGCAGCGGGTCGATCGACGGGTTGGTCACCTGCGCCGCATCGAGGATCAGATCGTCGAAGATCATGCCGTACGGCATGTCCGTGCCGCATGAGCACAGCAGCACCCCGCCCGAGGACGATTGAGCGTTGATCTCCTGACGGACCCTCTCGGTATAGCTTGCGTGAGGCGGCAGGCCCGAAGGGACGGTCGCGATCTCGATGCACCGGGCCGGGCACATGACCGCGCAGCGCTGGCAGGCGACGCAGCCGCCCTTGTTGACCACGCGGTCGTCCTTCCACTCCAGCACGCCGAAGCTGCACTCCTTGATGCACCTCTTGCAGCTGAGGCAGGCGTCCCGGTCGATGACCGGGCGGAACTTGTCTGGGATTATCCGGTCGAAGACCTTCTCCCGGCCCTCGAGGGACTGGTGGACAGGGGAGCCCATCACAGCACCCCCTCGAACGGGGCCTCGGTGCCACGGCGGACGAGCCCCTTCCCCACGGTGGCGATCATGGGGCTCCCCGGGTCCCCCACCCAGGTCTCGGCGTCCTCCTCGACGATGCGCACGGCGCACTCCTCCGACGCGGCGAACAGCCTGCTGTCGTCAGGGCTGCGCCCGAACAGCAGCGGGCGGAGCTTCTTCCGGTCGGCCATGGCCAGCATGGTGATGTCCGGCTGCCCCCGGCCGACCAGTATGGAGAACGGACCGTTGAGGAGCGCCTCCTTGTAGGTGATCCTCAGCTGCTCCGCCAGCGCCCGGCTCCGGGGGTCCATCCGCCCTATCTCGGCGTAATAGCGGGGTGCGAGGGCGAACGCCGCCACCTGGGGCGGCAGACCATGCCTTCGGACCAGGAGGTCCCAAAGGTAGGTGACGACCTCGGTGTCGGTCAGCAGGGAGCAGTTGTAACCGTTCATCTCCACCAGCTTCTTGTTGACCCCGTATGAGGTGATCTCGCCATTGTGGCAGACCGACCAGTCCAGCAGGCTGATGGGGTGCGCGCCGGCCCACCAGCCCGGCGTATTGGTGGGGAAACGGGAGTGGGAAAGCCACATCTGGGCGGAGTAGCGGTCGAGCTCGTAGAAATCGGCCACCTCGTAGGAGTAGCCGTTGCCCTTGAACACCGCCATGTCCTTGCCGCTGGACACGCACATGGCGTTCGGTATCCTCCCATTGATGCCCATGACCACGTCCACGACGCATTCGTCCGGTTCCTGGCCCTTGATCAGGTAGCTCGCGGAGAGGGGATCGGGCTGGAAGAAGTACCTCCACACGAGAGGGTACGGCGGCCTCATGGACGACACCTTGCGGGTGGGGACCCTCTCGTCCCTGACGATGTCCCCGCGGTCCTTGAGGTACTCCTCCACGCGGCACATCGCCTCCTCGTCGTCGAAGAAGAACTGCAGGCAGTAGTGGTCCTTCAGCCCCTCGGGGAAGAGGCCGTAGGCCGAATAGCCGGAGCCCAGGCCGTTCTCCCGCTCCCGCATGGTGGTGAGCATCCTGGAGACGACCTCGCCGGACATCTTCCCCCCGGTCACGTCGATGGTGCCAGCGATCCCGCAGCCTCCCATCATGTAGGTGAGCCCGGGCGGCCTCGCCGCCCCGTAGCTCGGCAGTAACGGCAGCTCGTTCCTGTTCCCGGCCCATTCGTTCTCGTCGCACCTCATACCTTCAACCCCATGCTCGTCCGTTAAGCGCTCTCTGTTTCTCGCGGTATATATTCGACAACATTCCGATTTTTAACCGTTGTTGGTTAAGTGATTCTGTTATGACTTAAAATGTTCGTGATTCGTATATTTTGCAACCATTCTACTCGGGTTACATCTATTAGCCTCTAATCAAAATAGATATTTATCTATTATGCCGATAGATTGAGTTTTATCGGAAGCAGATTGACCTAGGGGAAGGGCCTAACCGCCTGCCCCGTCCGCGCCTGCGGTACGCCAAGGAAGGCTTCTCTTCCACGAAAATTCTTAAAATGTCACATCGTTCGTTCCTTTTGAGTCGTCCAGGAATGAGCATCTCCTCCGTATTTTCACTGGCCAGCACGATTATTCTTCAACAGGAGATAATTGCCGATCTCGCTCCGATTTGTATTATAAGAATCTTTATACAGTAGGTCGTTATGATACGATATACAGGTCGTTAGTGCAATGTCGTCCCTCAGTTTGACGCTAATCCCCCAGCTCCCCGATCTGGAAGAGATCAGGCAGATGCGGAAGCGCCTTGATCTTTCACAGAGAGAACTAGCATCCCTGGCCGGAGTATCCCAATCACTGATCGCCAAGATCGAGAAGGGCAGCATCGACCCTTCATACGAAAACGTTCGAAAGATCTTCAACGCCTTCGAGGGCATCCTCAAGAAGAGGGCGCTGGAGGGCAAGAACATGGGTGCCCGGTTCACCGTCGGCGACCTGGCCACCAGGGGAGTGATATCGATCTCCCCGGAGGCAACGCTGGCCGAGGCGGTGGACAAGATGATGAAGGGTCGGTTCACCCAGCTGCCGGTGATGGTCGGCGACCGCATAGTCGGCGGGGTCACCGACGATCGCATCAGGGACTACACGATCGAGCAGACGAGGAACCAGCGCATGTCCTACGACGAGGTCATGCAGACCCGCGTGGAGGTGATCATGGAAGCGCCCTTCCCGATCCTCTCCGAGGACACACCGATCGAGCTGGCGTCGCTTCACCTGCAGCGCGATGAGGCGGTTCTGGTGACCAGGCGCGGCACGATCGTCGGCATACTCACGAGCGCGGACTTCCTGGACCTCGGCCTGCACTGATGTCATGAAGAAGAACGATCTGGAGAGGAAACTTCAGAGAGTGGCGCCCCATACCCGGCCGAGGGCCGATCTCGAGCAGTACTCCACGCCGGCGGTGGTGGCCGCTGACATGCTGTTCACCGCCTACTCGTTCGGCGACATCGGCGGGCGGGCGGTCGTGGACCTCGGCTGCGGGGGAGGGATCCTGTCCATAGGAGCATCGCTCCTCGGCGCCTCCAGGGTCACCGGCATCGAGGTAGACCCTGAGGCGGTGGCCGATGCCAGGAGGAACATGGCCGAGGCCGGGGTGGACGTCGAGGTCCTCCAGATGGACGTGAGGGACGTGGACCTGAGAGCGGATACCGTGATCATGAACCCTCCTTTCGGGGCCCAGCGCCGCAACGCCGACCGGCCGTTCCTCGAGGCGGCGGTGCGGATCGCTCCACGGGTGTATTCGCTGCACAACGCCAGGACGGTGGAGTTCCTGGCGGGGATGGTGTCGGCGATGGGATGCGAGGTCTTCTTCCAGAAAAGATATAAATTCGAGATACCTCACATGTTCGAGTTCCACGACAAGAGGAAAAAAGAGATCGAGGTCGCACTGTTGTGCATAAGTTCATTGGATGTGACAAAATGAGCAAAAAGATGGTCTTACCCGGCGACGAGGTAGCGGTCGCCGAGGAGTACATGCCCGCTGAGGGCACTTATGAGCAGGACGGAAAGATCCTGTCAAGTCTGGCCGGAGAGCTTGAGCTCGACCAGGAGGAGAAGGTGGCAAAGGTATCTCCCAAGAACCCCCTGGTCACCCTGAAGAACGGGGATAGCGTGTTCTGCCGCATCACCGACGTGAGGGCGAGCATGGCCATCTGCGAGATATTCGCGGCGGAGGGCAAGGAGCGGGAGATCACCGGGGAGACATCGGCCACGATCCACGTGTCCAAGCTCTCCTCCGAGTACGTCCAGGACGTCGGCAGGGAGTACCGCCCTGGCGATCTGATCCGCGCTAAGGTCATCCAGACCAAGCCGTCGGTGCAGCTGTCCACCCAGGAAGCCCACTTCGGCGTGGTGAAGGCGCTGTGCCGGAAGTGCCGGCAACCCATGGGAAGACAGGGCCGGAACCTGCGCTGCGAGCCGTGCGAGCGCACCGAGACCCGCAAGGTCGCCGACGATTACGGGGACATAAGGTTCTAGGAAAGGCCTCCCGCCGGCCTCGCCGGCGGAGCCAGCCCGCCCCCGCGCCGCGGTACGGGGTTACGGCCTTTAGTTATCCTTATATCGCAGGGTGTTGTTAATCGCAAAACGAGGCTTTACATGACCAAGAGCAACGACGACCTCATACGCGAGATTAATGAGCTTCGGAATGAGATGAAGCAGATGAGGGAGGTCCTGAACGTGTTGTTCTCGCTGGTCGTCGAGTCTGACGAAGGGGATGACGACGACATCGAGTATCCCACCTTCATCCAGGACGTCCCCCGGCTCAACAACTGAACCGATCGATGGTGTCGCTTCTCATGGTCGGTGGTGAACGATGAGGGCAGTGTGCCTGCTGTCGGGAGGCATCGATTCTCCGGTGGCCGCATACGTCATGGGCCGCAACGGCGCGGACATCGCGCTGCTGCACATGGACAACCGGCCGTACGCCGACAGCTCGGTGGTCAACAAGGCCATTGATCTGTCGTCGCAGATAGAGAGCGTTCTCGGGCGGCCGCTCGACCTCTATATGGCACCGCACGGCGTGAACCAGCTGCTGATACACGAGCGCTGTCAGAAGAACCTGCAGTGCGTGCTGTGCAAGCGCACCATGCTCAAGGTGGCCAGGGAATTGGCCAGGCGGATCGGCGCGGACGCGGTGGTGACCGGCGAATCGCTCGGCCAGGTGGCGTCGCAGACGCTGTACAATATCGTATCAGAGCAATCGGGGCTCGGGTTCCCCGTCCTGCGCCCGCTCATCGGGCTGGACAAGCTGGAGATCGAGGCCATCGCCAAGCGGATAGGCACCTACGAGATATCCATACAGAAGGGCTCGCCGTGCACCATCGTGCCCCATCGCCCGGCCACCATGGCCACTCCCGAGCTCATGATGTCGCAGGAGGAGCGGCTGGACGTCGAGAAGATCGCCCGGCACGCGGCGGACGAGGCGTTCGTTCTCAGAAGACCGAGCAGCTCTCGAGCCTAGATTCGTCCAGCATGTCCGGGGTGACCCGGTTTATATATCTCGCCTGCACCCTGGAGATGTAAAGGGTGTTGTCGCCGACCTTTACCTTCAGGTCCGTCTCCTTAGGCGCCTTGACCGAGGTGGGTACGATGACAGGTCCAGAACAGGAGGTGGAGACCCTGTAGTCCCTTTTGTTCTTCCGAATGAAGTCAATGACCTCCTGGTCGACCGAGATGCTCTGCATGCGGTAGCATTAAAACATTCATATTTAGCGGTTGCGAAGTTATTTCCCACCCTGCCGGCATGACCTCTTCGTGAGGATCGTCCTGGACACATCCGCGCTGTTCTCCATGCAGGACCTGCCCCCCGGTGAGGTGTACGTGACGCCGGGGGTGATCGCCGAGCTGAGGAAATACGAGGATCCCCGGCTGAGGTACTGGGAGGATATGCTCAAGGTGGCCTCCCCCTCGCCCCAGGCGATGGACGCGGTGAGGAAGGCGGCGGTGCGGACCGGCGACGACGCCCGCCTGTCCCCGACGGACATGGAGGTGCTCGCGCTCGCCCTCGAGCTGAAGGCCGAGCTGCTCACCGACGACTACTCGATACAGAACCTCTCCAGGGTGATCGGCGTTAGGTATCGGGGCATCGGGATGAAGGAGATAAGAGAAGTGATCCGCTGGAAGTACCGCTGCACCGGATGCCGCAGGGAGTGGGACGAGAACCACCCCGACTGCCCGGTCTGCGGCAGCCCGCTGCGCTCCTCGAGATCAAGGAAATGACGGCCGGCACCTGATGATGTTGCCCATGCGCCTCTCCCCGAGGAGCCGCATGGAGAACTCGAGCCTCCTGGGGCCTCCGAAGAACAGGGATGCCAGCATCTTGGTGTGGACCGCCGTGCGGAGCGGCTTGTAGACCTGCCTCCGCCAGTCCTCCTCGTACCTCGAGAGCGGGACACCATTGTTCAGGTGGTCCGCTATGGTCCTGCCGGCGATGCGGCCGCAGATCATGGCGACCGGGATGCCCCCGCCGTTCACGGCCATCACGTGGCCGGCGGCATCGCCCACCAGGAGGCCGGAAGAGGTGAACGTGCGCGGGAGCGGGCCGTTCGACGGAACGTATTTTCCGGTGAGCCGCCCCGTGACCTCCAGCTTCCTCATCCTGAGGAAGTCCTGGAAGTAGTCGCCCACCCGGCCGCCGGAGAACTTCGGAGCTACGCCCACCCCGACGTTCGCGCCGCTCTTCTTGGGCAGCACCCAGGCGTACGCTCCCGGAGCGAGCCCGCCGAAGTGCATCTCCATGATCGGCTCGAAGTCGCCGACCGCCTGGGAGGTAACGGCGGGATAGAGGTCCTTGTTCCTCGGAAGGCCGAGGCCCATGGCCACCCGGGATATGGGGCCGTCCGCGCCCACGATCACCTTGGCGCGGTACGTCTCATCGCGTGTGCTCACCTCTCCCTCCTTGACCGAGGTCACCAGGCTCGAGGTGCGGATGACCGCTCCGGCCTTCTCGGCCTTCGATGCGAGGTGCTTGTCGAAGCGGTCCCGGTCGGTGGTGTATCCCCGGAATGTAACATCGAAGTTGTGGCTGCTGGGGGAGACGATGCGGAACACGTCCATCTCCCTGGATATGAGGCTCGCGGGAATATCGAAGACGGGATCGATGTCCTCGGCCTTGGGGAAGGCATCCTTTATCTCCTCGACCGTGGGCAGGAACTCGCCGCACGCCACCGGCTCCCCGACGGCCTTCTTCCGGTCCAGCACCAGCACCCTGGCGCCCCCGAGGGCGGCATGCTCCGCGGTGCTCGAGCCGGCGGGCCCCGAGCCCACGATGACGACGTCGAAGTCGGTGTTCATCAGTAGGTACGCTCCAGCACGGTCCCCGCCAGGGTGACCAGCGCGTCGCGGTATGCCGACGGAGGGATGTCCTCAAGGGCATCGATGGCCTCGTTCCTCAGCTTCACGGCATGCTCCTTGGACCGTGCGATGGCATCGGTCGCCCTCACCAGCTCAAGGGCCTCGTTGACCTCGTCGGCGGTCTTCCTCCCCTTCTTGAACACCTCGGCGATCCGGTCCGATCCGGGATAGCGCCCCTGCATGGCGATCATCAGTGGAAGGTTGGCCTTGCTGTCCAGGATGTCCATCCCCTGCGGCTTTCCCAGGGCGTTGCGCTCCCCGGTCATGTCCAGGATATCGTCGACGATCTGGAACGCGTAGCCGATGTTGAGGCCGAAGCGGCCCAGCGCCTCTATCTGGTCCACCGAGGCCCCGCCGATGTACGCTCCCACGCGAGCGCTCGCCTCGATGGGCCTCGCGGTCTTGCCGCCGATAATGCTCATGTACGTCTCGATGGGAGTCTCCGAGCGGTGCTCGACCTCGATCTGAAGGATCTCGCTCTCGGCCATGGCCGAGCAGGAGTCGGCGACCATGTCCACGATCTCCTGGGCCTCCATCGATCCGCCCAGGCGGAACCCCTGCACGAAGAGGAAGTCCCCAGCGATGAGCGCTCGCTGGAGACCGTACTTGCGGTACGCGGCGATGACCCCCCTGCGGGTGTCCGCGCCGTCGTTGATGTCATCGTGGACCAACGTGGCCGAGTGGATGAGCTCGAAGGCAGCGGCCAGCTGGATGATCCGCTTCTTGTCCTTTCCTCCCACGCTATGGAACGAGAGGAGGGCGATGCCCGGTCTCATCCTCTTGCCCCCTGAACTGATCACGTGCGTGGCTATCTCGGTGAGAAGTGGCTGTCGGGATCGGACGCTCGACATGATCTCCGCCTCCACAAGGCGGAGGTCGTCCATAATTGGAGCGTCCCAGCTTGCTACCATGGAGCGTGATAATAGAGAGGGATTACTTAACGCTTCTCCGGTCCTCTCAGCCGTACCGGGGAACGATTCTATCTGGGCCGATAAAAATCACTAGCGGAGCCCTCTCCGCCGCCTTCGGCAACCTTTATGACCGCTCCGTTCCGAATTGGAACATATGATGGAAAGCACGGAGCAGGTCAAGGAGGCGCGCGTCAGGGAGCTCATGAGGCCCGACCCGGCCACTGTGCCCTACGAGGGAACACTGGAAGATGCCCTGGAGGTCATGATCGAAAGGGACCGCAACAGCGTGCTGGTGATGGACGACGGACGGCTGGTGGGGCTGATAGGCGACACCGACATCGGGCGCCTGGTGGCTAAGGGGGTAGACATCAAGAAAGCGCTGGTCCGCGACTTTGTCACCGCCTGCGTGCTCACGGGCAACCAGCCCTGCGTACAGATAAGGCAGGACGATACGGCGATCAACGCGCTGCGGGTGATGGACTCCTGGGCGGCACAACAGATCGTGGTGGTGGATGAAAAAGACGAGGTCGTCGGGACGATCTCCGTCCTCGACGCATTAAAAGGTTGGAAGAAAAAGGTTTGAGCCTTCAGCCCAGCACGGGGAACAGGGTCCTGGCGGCCTGCTCGCAGGCATTGATGACCGGGTCGGGCCAGACACCGATGGCGATGGTCGCGATGACGCAGATGGCGATCGCGGCGGCCATCGACAGGGGGACCTTCAGCTTCTCCGTGGTGGTGCCGTCGTCCACGAACATGTACTTGATCACGCGTACGTAATAGTACAGGGACAGGGCGCTGTTCAGGATACCGGCTATGGCCAGCCACACCATCCACCCTTGACCGGCGACCTGGGAGGCGTCGATCGCGGAGGAGAACAGCACGACCTTGGACCAGAACCCGGACAGCGGCGGTATGCCGGCCAGGGCGAACAGGAGGATGGCCATGGACAGCGCGATGAGCGGTGCCCGGCGGGCCAGTCCCTTGTAGTCCGAGAGGTTCTCACCCAGCGCCACATAGGTCAGCGCGGCCACGATCATGAACGCCCCGCCCTTCATGAAGGCGTGGGTTATGATGTGGAAGATGCTGCCCTGCACGGCGAAGGGGGTCGCCACGGCTATGGCTATGATCAGGTAACCTGCCTGTCCGATGGACGAGTAGGCCAGCATGCGCTTCATGTTGGTCTGCTGCAGGGCCACGACGTTACCGACGGTCATGGTCAGGATGGCGATGATGGCGGCCAGCACCTGCCAGTCGGCCTTCAGCGCGATCAGCCCGATCAGGAAGACCTTGAACAGGAGCACCATGCCCATCTTCTTCGAGCCCGCTGCGAGCAGGCCGGAGATCGGGGTAGGCGCACCCTCGTACACGTCGGGGGCCCAGCTGTGGAAGGGCACGATGGCGACCTTGAAACCGAAGCCGGCGATCAGGAGAGCGATGGCCATCCAGGCCGCTGGGTTCAGTCCCGAGGACATCGAGGCCAGGGCGGTGTTGATGCCCGCCAGGTTGGTTGTCCCTGCGATCCCGAACACCAGCGATATGCCGTACAGGGACAGCGCGGAGGACAGCCCGCCTATGATCAGGTACTTCACCGACGCCTCAGCACCCCTCTTGTCCCTCTTGCGGAAGGCGACGAGGGCGAAGGAGGAGAGCGAGGCGACCTCCAGACCGACGTACAGGGTGATCAGGTCGACGGCCATGGCCACTATCATCATGCCGGCCGTGGCCAGCATGATGAGGGAGAAGTACTCCGCCTTGTGGCGGTCCTTCTCGATATACCTGGCCGAGGTCAGGACCACGTACAGGGCGACGGACAGGAACACCAGGGCGAACAGGGCCGCGAACACGTCCAGCTGCAGCAGCGGGGTGTTCGGGCCGCCCATCGACACCGGGTATCCGTTCATCATGTAGTAGACCACGAGGCCCATGGAGGCTATGATGCCCACCAGGGATGCCCCGGCCAGCGCCCGGCTGGACTTGGCGACCAGGTGCACCGCGGGCAGGGCCGCGGCGAAGACCACCATGATCAGCACGGGATACAACGCGCTATAATCCATAGCCATTTTAGATCACCCCAGCCAGCCCCGCCAGGATGCGGGGGATCGAGGGCACGATCACGTCCATCAGCAGACGGGGATAGATGCCGAACAGCGCGATGAGGCCGATCAGGACCGCCAGAGGGACGGTCTCGAACCAGTACGCATCGTGGATGTGCTCGGTGTCGATCTTGGTCGTGAGGTTGCCGAATATCGACCTCTGCATGGCCCACAGGTAATACGCTGCGGTGAGCGCCACGCTGGCGATCGGTATCAGGACCCACAGCTCCCACACGTTGTAGGTGGCGGTGAGGACCGAGAACTCGGCCATGAACCCCACCATGCCTGGAAGCCCAAGGGAGGCCATGAAGCCCATCATCATCACGGTGGACACGATGGGTATCTTCGGGGCCAGGCCGCCCAGCATGGGGATCTCTCTGGTCCCCGCCTTGTGCTGGAACATGCCGCAGGTCATGAAGAGGACGGCCGTGATCAGGCCGTGGGCGAACATCTGGAACACTCCTGCCGCCACGCCCAGAGGGGTCAAGGTGGCGATTCCCAGGAGCACGATGCCCATGTGGCTGATCGAAGAGTATGCGACCATCTTCTTCAGGTCGGTCTGCGCCAGGCAGGCGAAGGCACCGTAGATGATGGACAGCACGCCGATGGCCGCTATCAGCACCTGGCCTTCCTGAGTGATGTTGGGGAAGGTCCAGACGCAGATCCTGATGATACCATAGGACCCCATCTTCAGCAGCAGGCCGGCCAGCAGGACCGACCCGGCGGTCGGGGCCTGCACGTGCGCGTCCGGCAGCCAGGTATGGAACGGCACCATGGGCATCTTGACTATGAAGCCGAAGAACAGGGCCGCATAGATGATCACCTGGATGGCGTGACCGAAGTCGCCGGCCACCCCTTGGATGGCCGCCATATCGAAGCTGGGATGGCCCAGCAGGGGGCTCGCGGTGAAGTACAGGGCGAATATGCCCAGCAGCATGACCAGCGAGGCCACGTGGGTGTATATGAAGAACTTTATGGACGCATAGGCCCGGTTCGGTCCTCCCCATATCGCTATGAGGAAGTACATCGGGATGAGCACGACCTCCCAGAATATGTAGAAGAGGAAGTAGTCCAGGGCCGTGAACACGCCCAGCACACCAAGGTCCAGCAACAGCATGAGGCCCATGTAGGACCTGGTCCTCTCCTCGACGTCCCATGAGAACAGGATGGCGAGGAAGACGAGCAGGGCCGACAGGAACACCATCAGTATGCTTATGCCGTCGACTCCCAGGTGGTAGGATATGCCCAGCATGGGCACCCACTCATACTGCTCCTGGAACTGGAAGTTCGTGCCCAGCATGGGGCCGAGATCGAAGTTCATCAGGAGGAGCGTGGCGAGCACCAGGGTTATCCCGGAGAAGACCAAGGCCAGGTACTTGGCGACCTTGGGGTTCTTGCCCAGCCCGAACGTTGCCAGAGCTCCTATGAACGGAACGATCAGCAGCAGGGAAAGTATCGGAATGTTCTCGAACATCTTAGATCACACCTCCGAACAGGAAGAGGAGGATGACGATGATCGACACCCCCGCCACAACGAGGGTCGCGTATGACTGCACGAAGCCGGTCTGCCCCTTGCGGAGGAAGTTGCCCGTCCTCACGGTCACGGTAGCGATCCCGTTGACAATTCCGTCGATGACCTTGCGGTCGATCCAGTCCACGACCTTGGCGATCCCGTAGACGACCTTCAGTCCGATCCAGTCGTAGCCGGCGGTGAAGCCGTACCTGGCCAGGAGGACATCGTAGATCTTCTTCCGGGCCGGGGTGGCGGTGAAGGAGTCCGGGTTGAGGGACTTCTTCCCGTAGTACAGATACGCTACGTAGATGCCGCCCAGGCCGGCCACTATCGAGAGATAGGTGAGCCAGTGGGTGAAGGTCTCGATTATAGTGTCCAGGGGCAGGACATGCTCGAACTCGATGTCGATGCCAAGGGGCACGATGAGGTTCTCGAAGCCCATCCCTATGGCGATCAGGCCGGAGGCAAGCGCCAGGACCCCGAGGATGACCAAAGGTGAGGTCATCACCCTGGGCGCCTCGTGCGCGTGCTCGTAGGCGTGGTGGTCCCTCGGCTCGCCCCTGAAGGTCATGAACCACAGGCGGAACATGTAGAAGGCGGTGAGGAACGCGGTGACCAGCGCCATGATGTAGAGCAGATAGAACAGGGGATTGTGGGCCCCTGCTTCGTACACGACCGCCAGGATCTCATCCTTGGAGAAGAACCCGCTGAGGAGCGGGAACCCGGCGATCGAAAGGCAGCCGAACAGCATCACCGTGGAGGTGAGCTTCAGCTTCTTGCCCAGTCCACCCATCAGCCTCATGTCCTCGGTGTGCACGGCGTGGATGACCGCGCCGGCGCTCAGGAAGAGCAGGGCCTTGAAGAACGCGTGGTTCATCAGGTGGAACATGCCCGCGGTGTAGCCTCCGTTGGCCTCACCGAGGGAGAGCAGGTATCCGCCGGTCCCCAGAGCCAGGAACATGTAGCCCAGCTGGCTGATGGTGGAGTAGGCGAGGACCCGCTTGATGTTGGGGTTGTTCAGGGCCATGGTCGCGGCGAAGATCGCGGTGAAGCCGCCGATGATGGCGACGAGCAGCATCGTGTCCGGGGTGTGTATCATGACGGGGTAGGACCTCGCCACGAGGTACACACCGGCCTTGACCATGGTCGCAGCGTGGATAAGGGCCGACACGGTGGTCGGGCCTTCCATGGCGTCGGGAAGCCAGTCGTGCAGCGGGAACTGCGCGGACTTGCCGATCGCGCCGCCGAAGATGAAGAACGTGCCCAGGGTGAGCAGGTCGTTCCCTCCGACGAAATCCTCCACGTGGTTGAAGATATAGCTGAAGTCCAGGTTGCCCTGGAAACCGACGAAGAAGATGAACAGGCCCAGCATGAACATTATGTCCCCGATCCTAGTGACCAGGAACGCCTTCTTGGCCGCGGAGGCGGCCGAGGGCCTGGTGTTCCAGAACCCGATGAGCAGGTAGGAACACAGTCCGACTATCTCCCAGAAGATGAACATCTGCAGGAAGTTCGATGCCAGGACCAGTCCGAGCATCGCGCAGATGAACAGGGAGATCTCCGCATAGTAGCGGCGCTTCTTCTCGCCCTCCTCGTGCATGTAGCCGACGGAGTAGATGACGACCAGGGTGGCCACGAAGGACACCACGATCAGCATCAGGGCGGTCAGCGTATCGATGTATATGCCCATGTTGAAGGTGAACCCGGGGACGGCCATCCAGTTCATGGACTGAATGAACGTCCCGCCGGGGTAGCCTCCGGACAGTATCTCGTACGCCACCATGAGGGAGAGGAAACAGGCCGAGGCCGCCATCGCTATGGCGAAGTATCCGCCGTTCTCTGCCCTCCTGAATACCTTGTTGCCCAGGAATCCGACCACGATGAATGAGACCAGCGGGAGTATGGGGATCAACCAGGCTAGCTCGCTCCAGTACATCTCTCTACCACCTCATCAGGTTCACTTCATCAAGACCGATGGTATCCCTGGTCTTGTACAGGTTCAACACTATTGCCAGACCGACCGCGACCTCCGCGGCGGCGATCGCGATCGAGACGATCGCAAAGACCATTCCGTTCAGGTTGCCCGAGAACGCCGAGAACGTCACGAAGTTGATGTTCGCGGCGTTCAGCATCAGCTCGATGCACATGAGCACCACGATGGCGTTCTTCCTGGTGAGGACGCCGATCGCGCCGATGACGAACAGGATGGCCGAAAGGCCGATGAAGTACTCGATCGCTATCATTCTTCTTCCTCCTGGGCGATGAATACTCCTCCCAGCATGGAAACGAACAGCACAATCCCGACGACCAGCACGGCGAGGCCGTACTCGTTGAATATCATGCTGCTAAGGTCATCGTTGTTGGTCGTGGTCAGGGACCCTGCCGGCCACTGGGCGGTCAGGAGCGCTCCTACCACGACGACCAGGAACAGCCCGAGGGTGATCCCGACATAGACTTTGCGCTTATTCATCGCGTTTACCTCCCAGCAGACGGCGCTTGGTCAGCATGATACCGAACAGCATCAGGACCGACACAGCACCGACGTAGATGGTGATCTGGATGATCGCAAGATATTCGGCGTTCAGGAAGATGTAGACGAACCCCACGCACAGGAAGGTCAGGGTCAGCCACATGACGCTGCGCACTATCTCCTTGGACCATATGACAAGGATGGCCGAGACGATGGCAACAGCCGCGATGAACAGGAAGAAGATGAGATCCCACTGTAGCGGCATCACTGCACCTCCTGCATGGTCAGGGCGTCCTTGGGGCAGATCTCGACGCAGGTCTCGCACGAAACGCACTTCTCTTTGTCGAAGACCGGCCTCTTGATCGGCCTGCCCTTCTCGTTCACTCCGACCTCCACCATCTTAACGGCCTCCACCGGGCACTCCTTGGCGCACCGGGAACAGCTTATGCACTTCTTGTCCTCCACGACCGGGATGTCCACGTTCTTTATGCGCTCTCTGGGGGCCACTCCCTTGTTGACCTCGGAGGGCAGCACCTCCAAGATGTGCACCTCGTTGCCGGGAACGCCCTCGAACTGGAGCTTGTACGGATCGTAGATCATCTCCTCACGGGTGAAGGATGCCAGCTCGTACTCTGGGGTGACGATCATGGCGTTGGTCGGGCAGTACTCGGCGCAATATCCGCACATCATGCACCTGCCGACGTTGACCCTCGGCCTCTTGACCTTGGCTGGGGGTTTTCCCTCCTCGTGCTTCAGGTCGTCGACCTCTACGAGGTCGATGCACCGGGTCGGGCACATGCGCATGCAGATGCCGCAGCCGATGCACTTCTCGAACCTCAGTCCCGGCCTGCCGCGGAAAGCGTCCGGGAGAACAAGCTTCTCCCAGGGATACTGCACGGTGTTGGGCCGGTGTCTGCTGGACTTATAGGTCTGCTTCAGGGTCAGCCACATGGGCTTGAAGATGAAGCCTGTCAGACCGAGCTCCTTCTGTCTGTTGGTTTTCTTCTTTTCCGCCATCACAACCACCCCGCGGTCTTGAACACTATGGCGATGGCGATGTTGATCGCGGCCAGCGGAAGCAGCCGCTTCCAGCCGAGGTCCAGGATCTGGTCGGTCCTGATCCTGGGCATCGCTCCTCTTATCCAGATGATGACGCCGAACACTAGGAACATCTTCAGGAGGAACCAGAGCCCGTCAGGAATGAAGCTCAGGAAGCCAGGCATGCTCCACCCTCCCAGGAACAGGAGGGTGATAAGAGAGGCTCCGATGAACCCTCTGACATACTCGGACATCATGATGAGGCCGAACCTCATTCCGCCATATTCCGTCTGCCAGCCTTCGACCAGTTCTGCTTCGGCCTCCGGCAGGTCGAACGGGACCCTTTCCAGCTCGGCCACCATGGCGATCGTGAAGACAATGGCCCCAACGATCATGGGGGCGATGAGCCAGATGTTCTCCTGCTGCCACTGCACGATTTCGAAGAAGTTTAGGCTGCCGGTGAGGATGACCACGCCGACCACGGAAAGGAACAGCGGCACCTCGTAAGCGATGATCTGGGCCGCCGCACGCATGCCTCCGATGAGGGTGTACTTGTTGTTGGACGCCCAGCCACCGAGGAGAACGGCGAACGGAATGATGCCGAACAGCGCTAACGTCAGCAGGACGCCCAGCTCGGAGTTGGACATGTAGAACCCGGGGCTGTAGGGGATGGTTACCATCATCGCTATGGAGATGCCGATGATGAGCACCGGGGCCACATTGTAGATCAGGCTGTCGGCCGCCTCGGGAACGATGTGCTCCTTCACCAGCACCTTGAGGGCGTCGGCGAAGTTCTGGAACAGGCCGATCGGGCCGACCTGTGTACCGCGGCGGTCCATGAGCCTTCCCAGCTCCTTCCTCTCCTGCCAGATCAGGGTGATCGATACCAGCATGCCTACTATGAGTATGATCACGGCCACTACCAGGATGGTCACGAAGTTCAGGACACCGGGGCTGCCGAGCCAGCTTTCAACGCCGTGGAAGCCCAGCCATCCTATTATCGCTCCGATTATGTCGACCATCAGCCAGTGAACGAGACCGGTCAATAATTGCCAAATATCCAGGTACATCGTTATCACCTATCCGTCTCGCCCATGCATACATCGATCATGCCCAGGATCGAGGGGAGGTCGGCGATCTTGTGGCCCCTGAGCAGGTTGGGGGATGCCGAAAGGATCACGTACAACGGGCTCCTGACCTTCAGGCGGTAGGGCTTGTCGGTGCCGTCACCAATGACGTACATCAAGCTCTCGCCACGTGGATCCTCCATCCTGGCCATCCCGGTGCCGACCGGCGCGTTGCGTGGCGGCTTGACCCTGATGGGGCCGTCCTTGGGCATCTTCTTCAGGATGTCCCTGACGATCTGGCAGGACATTCTCATCTCATCCATGCGCACGCGGTAACGGGCATAGGTGTCGCACTCTTCAGCAGTGCACATGTGCCAATCGAGCTCGTCGTAGATCTCGTAGGGGTCGTTGTGGCGGATATCGTACTTCACGCCGCTGGCCCTCAGGACGGGACCGGTGACACCGAGGTTGGTCGCGTCCTTGGCGGACATGTATCCCAGGCCCTCCATCCTCATGCGGAATAGCTTGTTGCGGTCTACGAGGTCCTCGTACTCGTCAATCCTCTTCTCAAAGTAATCGAGGGTCCTGATGACGTCGCGCTCCCAGTTCGGGGGAGCGGCGTTCCTCACACCGCCGATACGGCAATAGTTATAGGTCATCCTGGCGCCGCAGAGGCTCTGGAACAGGTCCAGGAAGGCCTCCCTCTCGCGCAACGCGTACAGGAAGATGGTCAGGTTTCCCAGGTCCGGTCCGATGGCGGCCAGCCACATGAGGTGGTTGCCTATCCTCTGGAGCTCGTCGGACATGGCCCGGATGTACTTGGCCCTCTCGGGCACCTCGATGCCCATCAGGTCCTCGATGGCCATGCAGTACACGTGGCTCCAAGTGAAGGAGGAACCATAGCACAGCCTGTCGGCCATGGGTATGATCTGGGGGTAGCGACGGTCCTCCGTCATCTTCTCCCAGCCGCGGTGCAGGTAACCGATGACCGGCTCGGCGTCGGTGATGGTCTCACCGTTGACCTTGATCCTCATGTTCCACAACCCGTGGGTCATGGGGTGCTGAGGACCCATGTTGATCCACATCTCTGCCATCTCATTCCCTCCCTGTCTCGCAGTCCTTCCTCATCGGGAAGAAGGTGAAGTCCGCCGGAAGCAGGAGCCTCTCCAGCTTGGGGTGGCCCTTGAAGATGATGCCGAACATGTCGTAGGCCTCCCTCTCATGCCAGTTCGCTCCTCCCCACAGGGGGGTGATCGAGTCGATCTCGGGGTTGTCGCGCGGCAGGTCCACCACGATCTCGACGGTGATGTTGCTGGAATACGAGGTGAAGTGATAGACGACCTGCATGCGGTCGCAGCGGTCAACGCCGCTGACCAGGCTGCACTGTTCGAACCCGAGCTGATCCTTCATGAACTTGGCGAGGTCCAGCAGGGATCCCTTGTCGGCGGTCATGAACAGGCGCCGCGGCTTGGCCTTGCTCTCGAACTTGACGGCGGTGGGGAAAGCCTCGGCGATCTTGCTCTTCACCTGTTCCACGGTAAATGTAATGTTATCTTCCATGCTCCCACCTCAGTCGTCCATGAACGTTCCGATCTTCGATTTCTTGATCTTCTGGTGCAGCCTGAGGAAGCCGTCGATCATGGCCTCCGGCCTCGGGGGGCAGCCGGGGATGTACACGTCCACGGGGATGAACGTATCAACACCCTGGACCACGTTGTAGGAATCATACCACGGTCCGCCAGAGATCGCGCACTCGCCCATGGCGATGACCCACTTGGGCTCGGGCATCTCCTCGTACAGGCGCCTAAGGCTCGGCCTCAGCTTTTTGGTCACCCAGCCGTTGACCAGCAGGACGTCGCACTGCCTGGGGGAGGACCTGAAGACCATCCCGAGCCTCTCGTTGTCGTAACGGGGACCGGAACAGGCGGCCATCTCCAGGGCGCAACAGGCGATGCCGAAGTGCAACGGGTACATGGAGTTGCGGACGCCCCAGTTGATGAGGGGGTCCATTGTCTTGTCGAGCGCCTTCTTCACGCCAGTGGCACGGACTATGTCGTCCATGACGTTCGTGGACCAGTCCACGAACTCCTTTGCGCTCATAGCGATAGCATTTGGGAACGCGCTCAAATCCATACTTTCTCCTCCTTCTTCAGGGCATAGAATACCCCAACCAGGAGCAATCCGAAAAAGGCAAGCATCAGCATCTTTGCGTCAAAGGAAAGGTTAGTGAAGTCCAAAGCCCAGATCATGAGAAAAACAGTCACAATGTCGAAAACTACGAAAATAATTGCGTACATATAGAACTGGAAATGGAACTGGACCCGTGCCACTCCGATTGGCACCTCTCCGCACTCATAGGTCTCCCGCTTAAGTGCCGTCATTCTGGTCGGCCTGAAAAATTTCGTTAGCCAGAATGCAAATGCGGGGACCACTAGAGCTATAACAACAAAGATTGCTATTGGCAAATAGGTGTCCAAGAGCATTGATGCGAGAATAGTAAGCCTCTATAAATACGTTATCAGCCGTTAATATTGCTGGCCCATCTGGGCAGGCCTCAGAACGGGTCTGGAACAGAGGTTTATTAGGGAAAATTATAACACATATTATCAAAGTACGTAATATGATAATCCGACCCTTCGCCCGCCCTCCGCGGCCGGGGGCTTGTAGAAAGTATAAGTTCTCCGGCCTGCAAGATGATTCTAGAGGACGAAAGGAGGGTGGACGATGAAGGTAGCGATATTCACCGAGGACCTGTACGAGGATGTCGAGTTTTGGTACCCATATTACCGCCTCAAGGAGGCCGGGCATCGGCCCGTGGTGATCGGATCGGGAAGGAAAGAGTCCTTCCAGGGCAAGCATGGCGTCCCGAACAGGGCCGACATGTCGATCAAGGACGCCCGGGCCGCGGACTTCGACGCGGTGATCGTTCCAGGAGGATATGCGCCTGACCAGATGCGCCTGCAGCCCGAGTTCGCTCAAATGGTGCGCCTCGTCCACGACGAGGGCAAACTGGTGGCCGCGCTCTGCCACGGGCCCTGGGTCCTGGCGTCCGCGGGCATCCTCAATGGCCGCAAGATCACCTGCTGGCCAACGCTCAAGGACGACATGATGAACGCCGGGGCCCGTTATCTGGACCAGGAGGTCGTGGTCGATGGGAACATCATAACCTCGCGCAAGCCCGATGACCTGCCCGCGTTCATGATCGAGGTCGTCCGCTACCTCGGCTCCGGCCGGGAGGCCCAGCAGGAGCGGATGACCTCGGTCTCGGCTAGTGGCCGCTAAGCGGGTGACAGGTTTAAGTCGTGCTCGGCCATTAGTGCCATGTCTACACGCCTCAAGGGCGTCACATCTACGGTGATAGGATGAGCAAGAAGTTCGGGTTCATTGGTGCCGGCAATATGGCCGAGGCGATGATGAAAGGCATGATATCTTCTGGCGTTTGCACCCCCGGCGAGCTCATCGCCAGTGAGGTCATACCAGAGCGCAGGGACTATATCGCCCGCACCATGGGCGTCTCGGTGACCGCCGACAACGTGGAGGTGGTCAAGGAGGCCAACACCATCGTGCTGGCGGTGAAGCCCAACATCGTCGCCCCGGTGCTCGACGAGCTGAAGCCGATGCTGGGCGCGGACCATCTCGTCATCTCCATTGCCGCCGGCGTAAAGATCTCGTTCATCGAGGCCCATCTCAACTGGGGAGTGAGGGTCATCCGGGTCATGCCCAACCAGCCCTGCCTGGTGGGCGCCTCCGCGTCCGCCTTCGCCCTCGGCCGGACGGCCAAGAAGGAGGACAAGGAAACCGTGCAGAAGATCCTCGATTCCGTGGGTGTCGCCTTCGCCGTGGACGAGAAGCTTCTGGACGCCGTCACCGGTCTCAGCGGTAGCGGCCCGGCGTACATCTACCTGGTCATAGAGGCCCTGGCGGACGGCGGGGTGCTTGCCGGCCTACCCAGGGACGTGGCCCAGACGCTCGCGGCACAGACCGTTCTGGGTGCTGCCAAGACGGTCCTCGAGGTCAAGGGCCACCCGGCGCAGTTCAAGGACATGGTCACCTCCCCTGCGGGCACCACCATCGAGGGCATGAGGGTGCTCGAGGAAGCGGGGGTGCGCGGCGCGTTCATCGATGCGGTGGACGCCGCGGCAAAGCGGTCGGCCGAGCTCGGTAAGAGCTAACCGGACCGTGTCCTTCTCCGGAACACCAGGGAGTACATCGCCCTGGGTATGCTCCGGAAAACACTGTGGGAATCCCATTCCAGGTCGCGCTTCTGGCAGATGGTCGATTCCATGAGGTCCTCGCCCCTCTGCTTCAGCATGGCGAGGGTCCCCTCCCTTTCTTTGGGGTCCTTGATGCGCATGGCCATGTCGACCTCCATCATGAGCTGGCGGGCGTCCATGGACCTCGCCTCGCGCTCCCTCAGCTCCTCTGCGGTCATCAGGCCGACCTCCACCCTGACGTCGTTCAGGCGGTCCGCGGCGTCGTATGATGCCTGCACGATCTGGTCGCGGTTCAGGTTCACCGTCTCGTAGGACAGCACGTCCTTCCAGTTGGGGTTCTCCAGTCTGGCGCGGTGCTCCTCGAGCGTCCTGGCGAAAAGGCGGTAGCCATACTTCTCGGGGTCCTCGAAGGCGAAGCTGCCAGGGTCCAGGAACGGGGCGAGGGGGGAGGTGTACACCATGAGGCGATGGTCGTTGCCGTTCTGCGAGTACAGCTTGCGGGTGTAGTTCGCGGACTCCATGGCCGACATGGGGGTCTGCTGCGGCAGGCCGATCATGAAGAACATGTCGAACCTCCGGCAGTCGTTGGACAGGGCGGTGGTGATGCACTTCTCCATCGACGCGTTGTCGAACCGACGCCCCAGGGCATACCGCACCTTCTCCTCATGGGAGTCGGGGGAGAACTGGATCGAGTAGTGGTCAAAGGTCCGCCTGGCCTCCTCGAAGTAGGAGGCGGGGGCCGGGGTGAACAGCTCGAGCACCACGTTGTGGTCCACACCCAGTTCTTTGCACTCGCGGAAGAAGCGGTCCGCGTAGCCGTCCCCGTTCTGCCGGACGTCGCCGACCACGAAGACGGGGGCATCGATGTACGACTGCACGTCGGCGATGTCCTGGGCGACCTTCTCTGGACTGCGGAAGGCCGGCCTCGAACGGCCCAGCGCCCTGCGCATCGCCCCACAGCTGCCGCCGCAAACGGCGCAGCACTGGCTGCATCCCTTCACGGTGAACACCGCGGTGAGCGGGTACCGGTCCCAGTCCTTGAACGGCTTGGCGCCCTCGAGATCACGGTGCCTGATCACCGATTTGATGATCCAGCTGTAGTCGATGTCCAGGCCGTCGAGGTCCTCCGGGACGTGGGTAAGGGGGTTGACGACCGTCCGGCCGTCCTTCTTCCAGGTGAGGTTCGGCACCTTGGACAGGTCCCCGCCCTTCTCCAGGGCGGCCATGAGCGCGGCGACGGGCTCCTCGGCGGAGTCCCCCCGGATGACCAGGTCCACCTGCGGGTACGTGATGAGCTCCTCGTGGAAATATGACGACGAGAACCCACCGAACAGCACCTTGGAGTCGGGGTGGAGCCTCTTGACGATCTCGGCGATCGCCAGCGAGCCGTGGGCATGGGGCAGCCAGTGCAGGTCGATGCCGAACACGTTCGCCCGCAGCTTCCGGATGAGGGCCTCGACGTCCAGCCTGCGATCGTTCAGCATCAGGCTGGCGAGGTTGATGATGCGGACGCGGTAGCCGTCCTTGCTCAGCCGGTTGGCCATAGTGGTGAAGCCGAACGGGTACATCTCGAACACCGGGGTCGACGGAACGAGGTCGCTGACCGGGCCGTAGAAGATGGAACGCTTCCTGAAATCATAGACGCTGGGAGCGTGCAAGAAGATGACGTCTTCCCTGTGCATTGGACCGCCTCTAGACCCTTGGGCTAAGGTCGGTCGCTACAAATAGGTTGTCATTTCCCGAACCTGCGCTGCCGAAGCTGGTAGGAGCGGATGGCCCTCAGGAAGTCGATCTTCCTGAAGCCTGGCCAGTAGACATCGGTGAAGTACAGCTCGGCGTAGGCGAGCTGCCACAGCAGGAAGTTCGAGATGCGCTCCTCCCCCGACGTCCGCAGGATGAGGTCGGGATCGGGGAAGTCCGCGGTGTACAGGTAATTGGAGAAGGTCTTCTCATCTATGTCGTCGACCTCCAGTTGCCCGTCCTTGACCTTCTGGGCGATCTGCTTGATGGCCTGGATGATCTCCTGGCGGGAGCCGTAGGCGATGGCGATGTTGTAGAAGTAGTTGGAGTACTGCGCGGTCCTCTGCTCCGCGTAGTTGATGGCCGCTGTCACGTTGTCGGGCAAGATGTCCTTCTGGCCTAGCTGGGTGACCCTTATCTGGTGACGGTGGACGCGCTCGTCGTCCCCCAGCCGGTAGAAGTTGTCCTCGAACAGCTTCATCAGGCTCTCGACCTCCTCGACGTCCCGCTTGAGGTTCTCGGTCGAGAAAGCATATACCGTCAGCACCTTGATGTCGAGCTCCATGCACCAGTCCAGGAGCTCCTCCAGCTTGTCCTTCCCCTTGGCGTGGCCCTCGGCGGTGGTCAGGCCGAACTCCTTGGCGAAGCGGCGGTTGCCGTCCATGATGACCGCCACATGGTGGGGCATCCGGCCCTCCCGCACCTCCTTCATCAGGCGCTTCTCGTAGGTGTTGTAGGCGGTGCTGGCGATCACCCTGGAGATCTCGTCCTTGATCGCCTTGCCTTCTCCACCGTTCTCTTCGGACATGACGGTTTCCACGGCCTTACGGGAAGTCCTCGGGCAGCCCTGCCGCCTCAAGTCCCAGGTCGAAACAGCCGATCCCCGCCACCGCACCGATGGTGCCACGCTTGCCGGTGACCTCGATCAGCCTCACGCCGTTGCGCTCGGCCACCTTCCGGGCGTCCTCGACCTTTAGGATCTCCCGTTTGGCCCTCCTGCCGTACTCGATCACTTCCTCGGGTATCCTGAGGCCCTGGAATACGGCGAGGGTGGTGTTCTCGCTGTATGTATTGTCTCTGACATACCTGATCACCTGCTCGGTCAGCGCTGGAACGTCCTTCTCCGGAACGGCGAAGGACACGCCCACCGCGACGCAATTGGTGGTCTTCTCCGGGACATTGGGGTTCAGCTGCACGATCTTGTGCTCGAGGTAGTGACCCATCTTCATCTCGCGGGCCAGCTTGAGCATCAGCACCCAAGAGGCGCCCTTCTCCTTGGTATCGGTGTCGTCCACGGCGTAGATGACCCTTACGAGCCTGGGGGTGACAACGCTGACCTCGACGCGGTGAGCTCCACCGATCTTTACATCGTCGGGGTACACCGCCTCGATGGTCCCGGGGCCCTGGGGCATGCAGGCCCCGATGCCCACGCTGGCACCGGCCAGTCCCACCCAGGTGGTTATGACCCGTTCGCCGTCGATCCTCAGCGACCTGAGCCCCTGCCCGCCGACATCCTTGGACGCCGGGCCGAAGCTCACCTCCCTCTCGCCGATGATCGCGTCCATTATGAGAGTGGTACCCTCCACCCGGACACCGGTCAGGGCGCCTCCGGCCCTCTTCCGGTTCGCGGCGTCCCACTCCACTGGGCCCTTGGCCATGCACTCCTCGATGATGGTGGCCACTCCGTTCTTCTCGTCCACCAGGGTATATATGCCCTTACAGAACAATTTGCCGTACTTGCTGGTTATCTGGTCTGGTGTCAATACAACGGACATAGGGGACACGCCCTCCAGCGGGTGACGGCCTTTAATACTGATGCCCATAAAAAGACTTTCCGTGGACCTATACGCCATCCGGACTCCGGACAATCCCTCACTGGCCTCAATCCAGTACGCAAATGCTCCGGGACGGAAGGTCGCTGAGGTCGAGCAGCCGGGAGCGCCCCCGGTCGTCCCGGAACAGCATGAAGCGGCCCTTTATCCCGAGCACCTCGCCGCGGTGCACGCCCTCGGTGCCCGCGGCCTCGGGCGGCGTCCTCGGGAGCTCGCGCATAGGGTACCGGTCGAGGAGGATGATGTCGGAGCCCAGGGGCTCCCGCCACCGGGCGATGCGCTCCAGGTAATGCTCGTGCACGTTCCGCATCGCCTCCTCCGAGGGACGCCTGGTCCAGGTCCTCGCCACCCTGGCGGCACGGATCTCCTGCGGTATCTTGAACCGCATGGACGTCTCCTTCTCCAATGTCCTCGCCTCCCTGCGGTCCCGGCACTCGAACAGCGGCCGCACCGCGTCCGCCCCCTGCTCGATGGCCCGCTCCTTCAGCCTACCGGCGCTGGTCATTCCGACCTTGATGAGGTTGCCGAACGAGGCCAGGTACACGAAGTGCCTCCGGGCGCAGAACTCCGGATGATCGCACAGGTCCCCGTCGCACTGGGGCTCGAAGACGCAGTTCAGCACCGGTATCCAGGGAGCGGCGCATGCCTGGCAGGTCTCGAACCTGCCCACCTTCCTCCCCGACGGGCAGGGATGGTATCCATCAACGCCGAACCGCCCGACGCACGAGCGGTCCCCGCCGACCATCAGTGCCAGACGGTCGAGCGGGAGCTCGTCCACCCTGCGCGCCCTGAGATCATAGAAAACGAGATGGGGATCGAAATCCTCCCAGTGGAACGACAGGACGTGCTTGTCCAATGTGACCTTGGGGTCCTGGTCCTGAACCGCACGTCCGGGCATGCTTCAAGAGTTGCCGGGTGTGGTTATCATCCTTCCGGTCGGTCGTTCAGTCCGACTCATCCTCGCCGACGATCTCCTCTTCCTCGGCCTTCCGGAGGAACTCCGCCGGGACCTCCTTCACCAGGAACACGGTGCGGGCGGCCCTCTGGATCTCGACGCCCGACGCGATCAGGGCAGCGGCATCGATCTCCAGTATTATCGGCTCGTCGGTGCGGACCTGTCCCGCCTTCAACGCGTCGGCATAGGTCTTGGAGAGATGGACCATCTTGCGGTCGGACGGCTTCAGGCCGGTCTCCAGGATGATGTCGGCCTCCTCGGGGGTGGTCGGGTAGAACAGCGCCTCGGGGATGTTGTCCGTAGGCAGCCTGAGGTCCAGGTTCAGAGAGTGCCCGTAGGTCGCACGGATCAGGTCATTGCTGACCTGGTACCGCCCCTTGGGGTCCGTCTCGATGAGAGCGATGATGTGATGGGGCCTCAGCCAGTGGTAGCGAGCGTTGTATCTCTTGACCGCGGCGATGAAATCACGAAGGGGGACGAAGCCCTGCTCGTCCATCTTAAGGTTGAACTTGTCTGGGAAGTGGCGGAGAGCTCCGGCCATGGTCCTCCCGATGCGCTCCAGCTCCTCGTCGCTCATCAGGAACCTGCCTTCTTCCCCGCATACCGGGCACCTTTCACCCCGGAAGTATCCGTGTTCAGTGCACTCTCTCAGCATCTGCATGGGGAATGAACCCTATTTCTTAAAAGTTTTCCATGACCTGACGTTCCCGCATTAATGTAGGAGAGATATTAATCTATTATAATTATTATATATGATAATCAAAAAATGTAGAAACCTATATACGACCGATAGTGCAAATTGGGTACGATGCCGGGCCTAGAGTTCGCCGGGGCAGGCGCCCCGGTCCGCAGCGCGGACAGCGCCGGGAGAGAACCAGCCCTTCCCGCCCAGCTGCTGAGGTGGATGTCAGTTGACCGGAGGACGATGAACCGGGTCTTCAGGGGAGAGCGCTCCTCCGACCGCGGCCGGTGCCCCGGGAGCATCCCGGTGATGCTGCCCGCTGGGACAGCGGCCCTTCCCGCGGACACCGTCTCGGTGAACATGGGCCCGCTGCCCCGCGAGGACGTGATCGGCGAGTTCACCGACCTCTTCCGGGACGCCTTCCAGAGGAAGGACCCCGAGGTGATGGCCGAGTCCACCCTGTGGTTCTACTCCAACCCCCGCAACTTCGACCCTGCCACCATCGGAGGACTGGTGCCCCGGAGCGATGCGGGACGGAAGGTCGAGGTGCTGAGGGGCTCGCTCGTGCTCATGGGCGGGCCGCCGGAGCTGTGCGGGAGGCAGGTGGACGGCACCTTCGAGGTCCTCGGGCCCGGGGACGATGGCTACGAGTTCCTGTTCCAGGCATGGAGGCTGTTCGAGGGCAGGGAAAGCGGTGAGGCCCTGAAGGCGCCGGAGAGGGCCTGCCTGTTCCGCATCGACTAGGTTGGAGATCAGTACCCGATGCCGGCGGTCCGGCAGGCCGCCATCACGGTGTTCTTCATGAGCATGACTATGGTCATGGGCCCGACCCCTCCCGGGACCGGGGTGATGGCCGAGGCCTTCTCCGACACCGCCTCGAAGTCGACATCGCCCACCCATCTGTAGCCCTTCTTGGCGGACGGGTCGTCCACGCGGTTGGTGCCGACGTCGATGACCACGGCGCCGGGCTTGATCATGTCCGCGGTGATGAACCTCGGGGAGCCTATCGCTGCGACGACGATGTCCCCCATGCGCACGATCGAAGCGAGGTCCCTGGTGCGCGAGTGGCACAGCGTGACCGTGGCGTTGGCGCCCTTCTTCTTCTGCATGAGGATGGCGGCCACAGGCTTGCCGACGATGTTGCTGCGGCCAACGATGACCACGTGCTTGCCCTCCGGATCGTTGCCGGAGCGGACCAGCATCTCCTGGATGCCGTGCGGCGTGGCGGGAAGGAACATGGGGTTGCCGATGAGCATCCTGCCGACATTGATAGGATGGAACCCGTCAGCGTCCTTGTTGGGGTCGATGCGCATGATGACCTTGTTCTCGTCGATATGCTTCGGGAGCGGAAGCTGGACCAGGAACCCGTGGATCGCGGGGTCGCCGTTCAGCCCGTCCACGACCTCCAGGACCTTCGCTTCCGGGGTGTCCTCCGGCAACAGGATGGTGCGGGAATAGAGGCCCAGCTCATCGCACGCCTTGGCCTTGTTGCGCACGTACTGCTGGGATGCGGGATCCTCCCCTACCAGCACGACGGCGAGCCCCGGGGTCACGCCCCGGCCCTTGAGCTCCGCGATCTTGACCCTCAGCTCCTGCCTGATCTGCTCCGCGACCTCGGGGCCGTGTATGATGTTGGCAACCATTGGTGGGACCCGTTCGAGGTTATCCCTTCGCCTGAATTATACTTTGCCGCTTCCCGGCGGTTAGGCTGAGAACGCTTTATTATCCGCTCTTCCTTTCCCCGGTGAGCAAGATGAAGGCCGACATCGACATCGCTCAGGAGGCCGTCATGCAGCCCATCGAGGACATCGCTGCCAAGGTGGGGCTGTCGAGGGACGACCTGGAGCTGCACGGCAGGTACATGGCGAAGGTTCCGCTGGATGTGCTTCGCCGTCTCGACGACCGCAAGGACGGAAAGCTCGTGCTCGTCACCGCCATCACCGCCACCAAGGCTGGTGAAGGAAAGACGGTAACGTCCATCGGGCTCATGGAGGCACTGGGGCACATCGGGGTGAACGTGATGGGCGCGCTCCGGGAGCCGTCGATGGGACCGGTCTTCGGCATCAAAGGTGGTGCGACCGGCGGCGGTCGGGCGCAGGTATACCCCATGTGGGACATCGACCTGCACTTCACCGGTGACATCCACGCGGTCACCTCGGCCCACAACCTACTGTCGGCGATGGTCGAGAACCACATCACCCACCGGAACGAGCTGGAGATCGATCCCACCAGGGTGGTGTGGAGGAAGGCCATGGACATGAACTGCCGGGAGCTGCGGGACATCGTCGTAGGCCTCGGGGGCCGGAAGGTCGGCGGGGTCCCGCGCGAGAGCGGGTTCGTCATCACCGCGGCATCGGAGATCAGCGCCATTCTCGCGCTGGCAACGTCCATCGACGACCTCAGGGAGCGGCTGGAGAGGATCGTGGTGGCATACAACATGAAGGGCGAGCCGGTGCGCGCCGGGCAGCTGGACTGCGTCGGCTCGATGCTCGTCCTTTTGAAGGACGCCATCAAGCCCAACCTCGTCCAGACGCTCGAGGGGCAGCCGGTCTTCGTCCACGGCTTCCCGTTCGCCAACATCGCCCACGGAAGCAACAGCCTCCTGGCCACGAGGTACGCGCTGAAGATCGCCGACGTCGTGGTAACCGAGGGGGGCTTCGCCTCCGACCTCGGGGCGGAAAAGTTCTTCGACATCGTATGCCGGCAGGCCGGCTTCAACCCGGACTGCGCGGTCGTCGTCGCCTCCATCCGGGCGCTGCAGATGCACGGGGGCGCGTGCCTGCAGGACGCGGTCGGGTGCGAGGGACCGGACATTGCATCGCTCAAGAGGGGCTTCTCCAACCTGGACAAGCACATCGAGAACGTCCGCAAGTACGGGGTCCCGGCGGTGGTCGCCCTCAACAGGTTCGCCACGGACACCGAGGAGGAGATACAGACGGTAAAGGAGCACTGTGCCCAGCTGGGCGTCCCCTGCGCTCTCTCCGAGGTCTACACCCGGGGCGGAGAAGGGGGGAGGGAGCTCGCGGAGACGGTCATGCAGGTCCTCAGGACGCAGAGCAGCGATTTCCGGCCGCTGTACGATACCGGCCTGAGCATCGAGGACAAGATACGCTCGATCGCCACCGAGATCTACGGCGCGAACGGTGTGCGGTACATCGGCACCGCCCAGCGGGACATCCGCGCCATAGAGCTGTCCGGGAACGACAAGCTCCCGATATGCATGGCCAAGACCCAGCTGTCCATAACCGACGACCCGAAGCTCAAGGGGGCTCCGAGGGGATGGACGCTCACGGTCAAGGAGGTGCTCCTCTCCGCGGGCGCCGGCTTCATCGTCCCGCTGTGCGGCGACATCATGCTCATACCCGGCCTGCCGTCCGAGCCGGCGGCCAAGCGGATCGAGTACACCAACGACGGAAGGTACATCGGCCTCAGCTGATCACACCGCGGGCCGCTGGGGCCGGAGGCTGTCGGCGATCATGCACCCGGCCTCGGCCAGGTCCTCGGTGGGGAGGAAGAGCGGGGCGGTCTCGTCGAACAGCACGCCGGCGGCCCCCGGGACCTCGTCATCGCCCCTCCACAGGACGATCGTCACCGGCAGCCTGGGGAACGCGGGGACGACGAAGGCATTGCCGCCCCCTGCGCGCCTCTCGGCGTTCATGCTCCCCAGGGCCGCGATGACGCCTGCCGGATCGCGATCGTAGGTGCCGCCGATCACGTCCACCACCCTGCTCCTGAAGGCCGGATAGTAGACGTCGCCTCCGGGCAGCTGGCGGTAGGAGACCAAGCGGCCGGAGGGCATGACGCCGATCGCGTTGGTCAGGTAGTGGAGTACGAGCACCGACCCCACCACGCCGGCGACCTCCCCGCCCATGTACACCAGGCGCTCGGAGGCATCGACGGTGCACCGCCGCCCCAGGACCTCGATGACGATCCTCCCGTCCTCCGCCCTCCCCCCGGCGTTCCCCGCCTGCACCTCGAGGCTCCTTGCGGCGAGCGCCTTCCATGCCTTATCAAGTGCTACCCGGTATCCGTCGGTCATCGGGCACCTCAGCGGTCCGGGGCGTTCGAGCGCAGGTACTCGCTCACAGTAACCAGCTCGATCCCCTGGTCCATCGCTTCCTCGAGGACCTTCCTGACGTTGCCGACCTCGCGCTCCGCCCTCGACCCGCCGCGCTCCCCGCCCAGCGACTCGGCGATGTGCCAGCTATGGTCGGCCAGCACGAGCAGGCCGTCCTCGTGCCCGGACATCAGGCGCAGGTAGTCCTCCGGTCCCCTGCGACCTTCGTGCATCGGCCAGAGGTAGGACTGAAGCCTCCGTCCGGCGGCGTCCCGGCACTGGGCCAGGGGGACCTCCAGGAGCTCTCCCTCAAGCCGGTACGGCCGGATGCCCGTCCCCACATCCCCGAACAGCGTCGAGTCGTACCTCAGCCCGCGCTGCATGAGCACCCGGGCCACCGTGCCGTCGATGTGCTGGTAGGGGCAGCGGAAGCCCTCCGGACGGACGCCGAGGGCGCTCTCCGCCGCGGCCAGGGAGCGACCGATGATGGCGTCAAGCCACTCCCCCGACGGCCTTATCCCGGTGCTCTCCCCGGTGAGGTCCTCGTGCTCGTAGCCGTGGGCGGCGACCTCGTGCCCGCGCATGAGGCCCGGGAGGTCCAGTTCCGACGAGAGCACCTCTGCGGCCCTGCCCTCCCAGAAGAACGTCGCGCTGACCCCCAGCTCGCGGAGCATCCCCACCAGGCGCTCGAGGCCTTCCTTTGTGGAAGAGTACCTCGGTGCGCTCTCGCCGCGGCAGCACGACTCCACCGTTCCTGCCCTTGGCTCGTTGACGTCACGGTCCACGTCCACGGTGAAGGCGGCGAAGCGCATGCCGATGCATGGATGCCACGATAAATAACTGTTTCAGCTTTTGAAAGAACACCATGATTAACTTTATACGAGCGGGACACCTGCAAAAGCAGGCGTGTGCACTAAAAGAAGCACTTACGGTCACCTCCTCATAAGACGTAAATATCCTGACCATGCTTCCGACGATAGTACGGTCGGAACGACCGGAATTCACGCCTGGCTGACATCATGTAAGACCTCAATGGAGGCGTTCGGTGGATGATGCAGGAAGCTCCGCTCGAGAGGGCGGGGTGGTTCACATAGGCAAAATCGATGAGAAAGCCAGGCTCAAGCGGGAGTGGTCATGAAGCAGGTCCTGGTCCTGGGCGGCGGCGCTGCCGGGCTTGCCGCCGCGGTCGAGCTGTCGCGCCGAGGCCTGGCCTCGACGGTCGTGGACAGCGCGCCGTCCGCAGGTGGCATGGCCTCCCAGCTGGCCTGCAAAGGCTCCCCCTCCTGCCAGAGATGTGACGCGTGCCACCCCATCGACCTGAGGAGGGAGGCGTCGAACAGCCTGCTCATCAACATGATCGCCTCCTCGGAGCTTGGATATGTGGTCAGGACCGGGGAGGGGTTCCGGGCGACGATACGAAGCCCCGAGGGCTGCGAGGACTACGATTTCTGCGCGGTGATCCTTGCCGTCGGCTCCCTCCCGTACGATCCGGACAGGGACGCCAGGCTCCGCCATGGCGAGTGCGCCGATGTCATGTCCTCCCTGGAGGTCGAGAGGGCGCTGGCCCTGACGAACGCGCTGACGGTCCCCTCCACCGGCAGGGCGCCCGAGAGCATCGCCATCGTCCAGTGCGTGGGCTCGAGGGACGTCGGGCGCGGGATGCCATACTGCTCGAAGGCGTGCTGCAAGTATGCCTCGAAGCTCGGGCGAAGGCTCCGCCACCTGTACCCGGAGATGAGGCTCACCTTCTTCTACATGGACTGGAGGCCGACGGACCCCTCGGAGGAAACACCGGAGGCATGGGCGGCCCGCGACGAGAAGGTCAGGGTGGTCCGGGCGAGGCCGTCGGAGGTGATCGCCGGCGACCGGCCCGCGGTGCGGTACGCCACCGCCACGGACGACACGGCCGAGGAGAGCTTCGACATCGTGATGCTGTCCGTCGGTCTTGTCCCCAGGCCGGACAACCCCCGGCTGGCCGAGGCCTTCGGCATCGGTGTGGACGAGCACGGGTTCCTGTCGTCCAGCGTCGAGGACGTGCTCGTCGCGGGCACCTGCGCTGGCCCCATGGACCTGAGGGAGAGCATCGAGGAAGGCACCGCCGCGGCGGGGCGGGCGGCCGTGCTGCTGGAGGCGAGGTCGTGAGCCCACCGGTGGTGCTCGTGGCGGGCTCCGGCGCGGCGGCCGTGGAGGCGGCCCGGGAGGTGGTGGCCCAGGGCGGGAGAGCGGTGCTCGTGCGCTCGGGGAGGACGGGACGGCAGTGCTCCCTGCGGACCCCCCCAGGCTTCGAGGTCATCGAGGGCGAGCTCGTGTCCGTGGAAGGCTCCCCCGGCAGGTTCCGCGCAAGGCTGGACAGCGTGGACGGCGGCCCCGTCGTCGAATGCTCCGCGATCGTCCTCGCCCCCGGCCCGGAGGACCGCCCGGCCACCGGTGCGATGTCCCTATATGAGCTGAGTTCAGGGAGCGTTCCGGAGGGCGTCCGGAGCGTGGCCTTCGTGCTGCGGGAGGGCTCGCCGCGGTCGTCGTTCATCGGGGCGGTGAGGGCGGCAAGGGAGCTGCGCACCGGGGCGTCCCGGCCGTCGATCACGGTGTTCGCCGGCGAGATGACCGCCAGCGGAACGGATGAGATCGAGTACCGCCAGGCTCAGGCCGAGGGCGTGCTGTTCGTCCGCTCGTCCGACCCCCGGGTCACCACTGGCCCGGACCGGGTGGTGGCGACGGACCAGGTGACGGGGACGGAGGTCGGCGTTTCCCCCGACCTGCTGGTGGTGGAGGTCCCTGCGTTCCTGGGGACGGACGCGATCAGGGCGGCTCCAGGCGGCTACGCCGTCCTCAGGGGCTCGCCATGCATGGGCACCGTCGCCACGGTGCGCGAGGGCGTATCGTCCCCGGGCATGGAGGACGGAAGGCTGGATGCGGAGGCGATCACCGGCGCCAGGGCCGCCGCCACGAGGGCGATGACCCTCGCCATGTTCCCTCTGGACCGCGCTTCCCAGGCCGCCATCGTCGACCGTGACAGGTGCGTGGCCTGCCTGACCTGTGCCCGTGTTTGCCCCTTCGGTGCGGCGCACCCGTCCGAGGAGGGCAAGGCGACGATAGACGGAGCGCTGTGCCAGGCCTGTGGGATCTGCGTCGGGGCGTGCCCCGGGCGGGCCCTCTCCCTGCCCAGCTACGGCGAGGCGATCGAGAACGGGAGACCGATGCTCATGGGAGGCCGCCCATGACCGAGCCAACGATCGCGATGTTCATATGCAGGAGCGCCCGGGCGGCGCTCGCCGGTCCGGACGGCACGGAGAAGGTGCCCCCGGGCTTCGAGGTCATCGAGCTCCCGTGCTCCGGCCGGGTGGACGAGGTAATGGTGCTCAGGGCGCTCCGTCAGGGGGCCTGGGCGGCGATGGTGGTGGCCTGCCTGGACGGCAACTGCAAGAACCGCACTGGAAACTACCAGGCCAGGAGGAGGGTGGACGAGGTCCGTTCCATCCTCTCCCAGCTCGGACTGGGGCCCGAGAGGGTCAGGATGTTCAGCGTGGCCTCGAACCAGCACGCCTGGCTGATGGACGCGATGGACACGATGCGCGAGTCGGCCGGAAGGATGGGGCCGATCAGGATACTGGAGGGTGACAGATGATCATCGCCGAGCGGAAGGACCTGGGACAGATACTGAGGATGCTGGAAGGGCGGAAGAGGGTCCTGGTGGCGGGATGCCGCTCCTGCGTGTCGATCTGCCATGCCGGCGGGGAGAAGGAGGTCGCCACCCTGGCAGAGGCGGTGAGGCTCCAGGCGGAGCACGAGCGCCGCGAGGTGAGCGTCGCCGAGGTCACCGTGGAGAGGCAGTGCGAGAAGGAGTGGGTCAGGGAGATCGGTCGCATGGTCGCCGAAAGCGACATCGTCCTCAGCATGGCCTGCGGCGTGGGGGTCCAGGTGATGCAGGAGATGTACCCCGAGGTCATGGTCGTGCCAGGCCTCAACACCTCCAACATGGGGGCGCCGGAGGAGCAGGGCATCTACATGGAGAAGTGTGGAGGGTGCGGCGACTGCGTCCTCCACCTGACCGGCGGGATCTGCCCGGTGGCCAGGTGCTCGAAGTCGCTGCTCAACGGCCCGTGCGGCGGCTCCCAGGGCGGGAGGTGCGAGGTGAACCGCGACCTTCCCTGCGGATGGGACCAGATCTACCACAGCCTCGAGAGGCTTGGCCGCCTGGACCTCCTGGAGGTCAACATCCCTCCGAAGAACTGGCTGCCCTCCAGGTCGGGAGGTCCGCGCCGCATCGTGCGTGCCCCGATGGTGCAGGGCGAGGAGGAGAAGAGATGAAGGCCGGCAGCAACCTCGAGAAGGTCCTGGAGAGCGGGCGCTTCGCCGTCACCACCGAGATCGGCCCTCCGAAGTCGGCGAGCGCGGAAGCGGTCAGGAAGAAGGCCTGTGTCCTCAGGGACTGCGCCGACGCCTTCAACCTCACCGACAACCAGACGGCCATCGTCCGCCTGTCGAGCCTGGCGTCCTCGGTGGTGTGCCTCCAGGAGGGCGCGGAGCCGGTGATGCAGATGACCTGCCGGGACCGGAACAGGATCGCGATGCAGTCCGATCTCCTGGGCGCGGCGGCGCTGGGAGTGAGGAACGTGCTATGCATCTCCGGTGACCACCAGACGTTCGGCAACCAGAGGGAGGCGAAGAACGTCTACGACCTCGACCCGATACAGCAGCTGATGGTGTTCCGCCAGATGCGCGACCTGGGGCAGGTGTGGGGCGGCGACGACCTCGATGAGCGGCCCAGGGTCTTCCTGGGCGCGGCCGCCAACCCCTTCGCCGATCCGTTCGAGCTCCGGGTGGCCCGGCTGGCGAAGAAGGTCAACGCCGGTGCCGACTTCATCCAGACCCAGGCGATCTTCGACCTCGACCGGTTCGAGAGGTTCATGAGCATGGTGCGCGAGCGCGGTCTCGATCGCCGGACGCACATCCTGGCCGGGGTGATCCCCCTCCGCTCGGCCAACGCCGCCCAGTACATGAGGACCAAGGTGTCGGGCATGAGCGTGCCGGACGCGGTCGTGGACCGCATGAAGAGCGCCCAGGACCCCAAGAGGGAAGGCGTTCGCATCTGCGTCGAGACCATCGAGCGGCTGAGGGCGATCGAGGGGGTCCACGGCGTGCACATCATGGCCATCGGGTGGGAGAGCATCGTGCCCACCGTCGTGCAGGAATGCGGCCTGGTCCCGAGGCAGTGATCGGCCAGGCGGTGTCCGTGCCCGCCCCCCCGGCCCGGCATGTAAGCAATATTATACGGGCCGGCTTATGCCAAAATTATATCCATGCTCTAACATATTCACCCTGTTACCATGGAAGAGAAGCGTTGCTGGTTTTGCCGCCGCGGAAGGAGGGAGCTGCTCGAGGCGCTCCCGGAGAGTTTCTGGGACGAGCAGCAGGAGATGTTCTTCGATGTCGAGGTCATCGGCAGGGTCAGCGGCGTGGACAAGGTCAGGCCGGGGGACGTGCCCCACAGCCGCCACTTCCGCAGGAAGGGGGCCCCGGAGGACGAGGTCCACTCGTTCGACGACCGGCGGTTCGCCATCGTGGGCCGGAAGTGCAGCACGATCAGCGTCTGCCGCGTCTGCCGCAGCCTGGAGACCGCCCTCACGTCGGTGTCCGAGGATGGCCGGGGAGCGGTACCGTACCGCGTGATCTACCCTCCAGCGACCGAGGAGCTGGCGGTCGCCCGGTTCTGGGAGCGCTACCGCTCCGAGGAGAAGAAGCTGGAAGCGGACTTCCCCGACGATGCATACCGCGTCCTCCTGGCGATCCAGCAGGTTTACGCCGGAGCGCCGATCACCCTCTGGGACCTGTCCCAGGAGATGAACGTTTTCAACCACCGCTCCCTGGAGCGCCCGGTTTCGCACCTGCTCGAGCAGGCGCCTGGCCTCGGCATACTGGACCGCAAGACCCTCACTCTCTACCTAGGGGAGGGGAACGATGGGCCCTCCAAGCTCGGTGAGCTCGTCGCCAGGTACGAGGACTTCTATAAGCAGCGCGAGCTGAGCGTATCGGTGCCCGAGGTGCCGTCCTACGGCAATGATGTCCTCACCCGGATCAAGAAGCTGAACTATCCGGAAAGGGAAAATTACTCGAAGTGGTGAGCGGCGGGGATGTAAAACTGACGGTAGGCCCTTGCGGGCCGCCGTTAGGTTTGGTGGTCTTTCGAGGTCGCGGGGCCGCCTCAGCGGCGCCCACCTGACCTGATCCGGACATAGGTCCAGGTAGCCGCGAAGAATATCACGGATCCCGTGAAGTATACCATCTCGAACACAGTTCTCACCTCCTTCAAATTCGCCCCCCCTCTGGGGCCCCGTCTCTACTTTGGAACAGGTTGTATATATTGGTTTCTTAATAGATAATAGTAAGAATTTTATTGTATTTTTATCACGTTTACAAAGATTATGTGCCATACAACTTTCCATTTGTCAGAATTATGCCGAAAATTATTACACTCCAATGCGGAGAACAACATAATCGAATTTGTATAAATTTATAGAAAATAATATAAAAAGTGGGAAATGGTTTGGATGTTCTTCCGGACGTTCACCTAGCTTAGGCGGGCGCCGGTGCCTCACCGTCCTCCGGCATCTCGAAGCAGGCGTATGCGCCGTAGAACATCAGCTGCTGGTCGTTGATGACGAACCCGTTCTTGTCGTAGCAGACGCTAACGTTGTTGGCTGCGCAGAGCAGGGCGTGCAGGTCGACCTCCACCAGCTGGTGGTGGATGCAGATGTTCATGACCTCGTTGTCACAGTCGTGGGACTGGAAGGAGACCTGGGCAACGGCTCCCTCCCCGGTAACGGACGAGGATCCCTCATAGTGGATGGATGTCTCGACGGCCTTGGAGGTGCAGTCGCAGTTGCTGTTGTAGGTCACGGTCGACTTGGCCTTGATGTCACAGACGACGCTCAGGCTGACCTTCTCGTCACAGAACGTGATCTCGACGTACTGGTGGTATGACACCTCGGTAGCGAAGGTCATCGTGGAGCCCTCGCAGGTAGCCTCCAGGGGCGCCACGGTCTGGCAGTTGTACGTCACATCGGTCTCCATCGTCACCTTTTCAGGCAGGAAGGGGACCTCGAGAGGCAGGCAGTAGGACGCACCTGCGACATCGTCATCATAGTTGCACGCGCCGGCGAACACGACGTTCTGGAGCGGGTTGTCTTCGAACGAGATCATCGCCACGTTATCGAGCGTGAACGAGACCTTGTAGCAATAGGTGTAGCTCTGTCCGGGGCACAGGGTTGGCATGCAGGAGGTGTCCACGTCAATGCTGACGAGGTCGACCCAGCAGCTTCCATCCCACATCTGCACGGTGTCGGTGACGAACAGGCCCTGGGTGGCATAGTCACCGGTGTTGGTCACCGTGATGGTCCCCCAGACGGTGAACTGACCCTTGTCGCTGATGACATACTGCTCACAGAGCACGGGTGTGCCGTCCTCAGCGTACTGGACCAGCTCGGTCTGGACATCCGCGACGGTGCTCCCGTCCGGGAAGTTCAGGCCCAGCTTGATGTTCTCGGACCAGGCGACATCGGCGGTCTTGCTGACGTCGAGCGTGGTCTCGAACGCGCCGCTGTAGATGCACAGCGACACGCAGTCGGTCACGACGGTTCCGGAGTCCCCGGTCAGTATGGCCTTGTTCTGCAGGTTGTAGGCACAGTTGCGGGGCGCATCGACGTTGGTGACCTTCAGGTTCACGATGAACTCGAAGTGGTCGCCCTTGTCGCCGATAAGCTTCCACGGGCCTGTGTCGGTCAGAGCCACGACCTTAAATCCGCAGGGAACGTTGAACACGTCGGTCAGGCAGGCGTTCTCATCGATCACGGTGGTCTCCGGCGCACAGGGCAGGGAGAACTCGTCGCAGGCCCTAACACCGGCCATCTTTCCGTTGCTGTCGACGAAGTTGGAGATCTGAACGTCAGCGACGTTACGGTAGGAGACATCCCCGGCAGGGGTGAACTCGAACTCATAGCTGTAGGTATAGCACTCCCCGGCCGCCAGGACTGGGTGGCAGGAGGTGTCGACCTTGAACGTCGCATAATCAGAGTATTCTCCATTGCACGCTGCGGTCTGGACGGTGTCACAGATGGTCAGGTCCTTGGTGTCGAAACAGCCAGTGTTGGTGACCGTGATCGTTCCCATGACCCCATAGACGTCCTTAACGCAGGGTCCTGAGCGGTCCGCCGTTATGATATACGATATACAGGCGCTCTCCCCCGGCTCGATCTGGATGTTGTTCCCGTTCGAGCTGGTGGTCACCTGATCGTCCTTATTGAGATCCTTCGTTACCGTCCAGGTATAGGTCGTAGCCTTCTCCCAGAAGCCGGTAGCGGTCTTCGCGGCGGTTATCGTCGTCTCGCACGGAGCAAGATTGTTGGTGGTCTGGTCCACCTGATCGGTGCATCCGTTGTCAGCAGGAGCCTGGCCGTTATTGTTGTCAGCGCACGAGGTCTGGTCATCGCTCTGATGGTTCTCTCCACCCTGGTCCGCGAGGCTCAAGGTGGCCGGGCCTTTTACTGCGATGATCGCGACGGCGCTGATCATTACGACCAAAGCTACCGCTAACGCTATTATTCTCGTTTTACTTCTCGTTTCAAACCCCCCAATAGGTTTCTGCGTTATATTGGGAGCCAAATATTTATAATACTTACTATTCGCGATTTTTTATTATTTAACCAAAGATATGCTACTCGGCCTAACATAATGGCCAGAATAATAATGACTGGCTTATACCGAGCGAGCTGTAGCGCCTGGTCATTTTTCACACATATTGGCATACTCGCACCAGCGGCACAGCGGACCGCGGTTGCACTGGAAGAACGAAGTGGACTCGATCCTGTCGATGAGATCGGAGACGCGGCCCTCCAAGGACCTCAGCTCCTCGGGCGTCCGGGACGAGATCATCTCCCTGTCATGCGCAAGGTAATGCCACTTTAGGAGGACCTCCTGGACGTGGGGCAGGTTCTGCCGGACGCCGATCTCGTAGAGGGCGAGCTGGCGGTCGGCCCTAAGGTCCGCCGGGGAGGGCAGCCTCCGTCCGGTCTTGAAGTCGTGGACCTCGTAAACGCCGCCCCCCATAGACCTCAGCATGTCGATGTAGCCGATGAAGCGGTGCTTTCCGTCAACGGTGAACCTCACCTCGCGCTCCATGCCCACCATCTCCCCATCGTCGAAGGGATGGTACCGGCGGTGGTAGGCCTGAAGGCCGACCCTCGCTGACATGCGGTAGTCCGAGCAGGTCGCTCCCCTCCTCACTATCTTGACGCACGCCCCGTCATAGTGCTCCTTCCACACAGATTCGAAATGCTCGACGAGCTCGTTGGCGGAGAGGACGTTCCCCTCGGCCGCCTCCTCGTGCAGGTGCTGCAGGGACAGGTGCACCATGCTGCCAGTGAACGCCTCGATGCCCTGCATCTCATCGACCTCGATCTTGTCCACGTACCGGTATTGGTACCTCCGGGGGCATTGCTCGTAGCAGCTCAGCCGGGAGTGGGAATAGATGTTCTCGGACCTCGTTCCGTCGGCCATGTTCATCGTCCTGCCGTGAGCGCTCCCGGGAGGGAGCGCCGGTCGCTGTCCAGCATCATGATCGCCGTTAGTGCCTGCATCAGGCCCTGAGGAAGTCGTCGCAGTAGAGCCTCTCATTGAGGAGCACCTGTCCGGCCTTTATGGTGGACATGAGCTCTGGGTCCTCGGGGTCGCATATGGCTGCGCTGAGGCCCGCTCCCAGGAGCATCGCGAGGAACGTCCGGTTCAGGAGGCTGCGTTGCTTCGTGCCGTTGGAGACGTTGCTCAGCCCCACCACCGTGCGGGGCGCCGGGTCGTTCAACGCCTGGAACATCTGGACCGCCTGGATGACCTTCCTGCCCTGGTCCTGGGCCGCGCTGGTCGGGAGCACCAGGGGATCGAGGTACAGCCGGTCGGGCATGATGTCATGCTCCATGGCCCTGGTCATCATGAGCATGGCCATCTCCGCGCGCGCGTCGGCGGAATTGGGCAC
The DNA here is from genome assembly GCA_964426205.1 of uncultured Methanomassiliicoccus sp. Lineage (GTDB taxonomy): Archaea > Thermoplasmatota > Thermoplasmata > Methanomassiliicoccales > Methanomassiliicoccaceae > UBA6. The sequence goes on from CAYRPG010000007.1 coordinate 60,890, forward strand.
CCCCCGCTCGTCCATGCACAGGCAGATGATCTCCGCATCGTACTCCTTGCACAGCGGGAAGAAGCGGTCCATGCGCTTCGCCTCTGCGGTGGTCGAGTTCATGATGACCCCGTTCTTCGCGGCCTTCAGCCCCGCCTCCATCGTCTTTGGGCCCGAGGTGTCGAGGGAGAGCGGCACCGAGACGACCTCCTGGACCGTGGACACCAGCCACTCCATGGCCGCCGGGCCGTCCTCGCGCCCCGGGCCCACGTTGATGTCCAGGGCCTGGGCACCATGATTGATCTGCTTCACCGCCAGGTCCTGGATGAACTTAGCGTCCCTATGGTCGATGGCCTTTCCGACAGATGTGAACAGTCCGTTGATCCTCTCTGATATGATGAGCATGATTATCCATGCGAACAAGGTCGCTATCTGATAAAAGGGTTCCTCCCCCGCCCTAAGAGCCAGACCCATGTTCGGCAGAGATGGCGTGCGTGCAGACCAAAGGTAGTTATGGCCGTCGCAGGATAGGTCTGCCTTGGTGAGGCATCATGCCGCGCGACTACGATGAAGAAGAGCGGAACGAGGAAGAGGGCCTGGAGCAAGAGGACGAGGACCTCGAAGAGGAGGTAGAGGAGCCGGTCATGGCCGAGGACGCGGTCGTGGACGTCGCGTTCGGCGAGCCCGAGGACGGGCCCGAGGAGGAGCAGAGGGTCCTCGACTGGGTATCCAGCTTCCCTCCCGGCGAGTTCCAGCGCCAGGTGGCCGATCTTTTCCTCTCTGATGGTGAGATATATATCATGATGGACAAGATGACCGTGGTCCTTCCCCTGGTGGAGCTGTTCAGGCTGCTGGAGAGCTCCGGAGCGGTGAGGGAGGCCGAAAACCTCTAAAATGTCGTGCCGCCGGGACGAACCCCCGGCCGACAACCTTCATTAACAACTTCGGGATATTCCCTCGGCAAACTGTTCTATCAGCTTGCCTCACTCGCTTTGGAGGCTATGATTTGGTCAAGATCGAACGCGCCCTGATAAGCGTGTCCAACAAGGACGGTATTGTCGATTTCGCTCGCGGGTTGAAGGACCATGGTGTTGAGATAATCTCCACCGGCGGCACGGCCTTGCTCCTCGAGCGCAATGGCATCAAGACGGTCAGCATATCCGACGTGACCGGTTTCCCGGAGATGATGGATGGTAGGGTGAAGACGCTCCACCCCAATATCCACGCCGCGCTCCTGGCCCGGCGTGACCGCCCCGAGCACATGAGGCAGCTCGAGAAGCTCAAGATAAAGAAGATCGACATGGTGGTGGTGAACCTCTACCCCTTCAAGGAGACCGTGCTCAAGCCGAACGTCATGCTCGACGAGGTCGTGGAGAACATCGACATCGGCGGCCCCTCGATGATAAGGGCCGCGGCGAAGAACTATGAGGCGGTGGCGGTCGTCACCGACCCCGCCCGATACGGGCCGATGCTCGAGGAGATGAGCATCAGCGGAGGGAGCATCGGGGAGGAGACGCTCAAGGCGTTGATGCTGGAGGCGTTCCGCTCCACCGCCAACTACGACGCTATGATCGCCCAGCACCTCGCCGGCTCGTTCCCCGGTCCCGAGTTCCCGGGAGCCCTCACCGTGGGCATGGAGAAGGTCCAGGACCTGCGCTACGGCGAGAACCCGAGCCAGAAGGCGGCCTTCTACGGCGATCCCTTCGTCACCGGGGTGGCGGTCTCCAAGATGAAGCAGCTGCACGGCAAGGAGCTGTCGTTCAACAACATCCTGGACATCGAGTCCGCGCTCTCCCTGCTGAGGGAGTTCGAGGACCGCGCCTGCGCCGTGGTGATCAAGCACACCAACCCCTGCGGCATCGCCTGCGATGACCAAATCTACGACGCGTTCATGGTCGCCTACAACGTCGATCCCCTGGCGGCGTTCGGCTGCGTCATCGGGCTGAACCGCGAGTGCGACATGCGCACCGCCGAGGAGATATCGAAGCACTTCGTCGAGATAGTGTTCGCGCCCTCCTTCGAGCCCGGAGCGCTGGAGCTGCTGAGCAAGAAGAAGAACATCCGGCTCATGACCACGCCTGGCCCCATCACCCTGGCCGACGCCCCGAAGGTCAAGATGAAGTACATCAAGGGCGGCATGCTGGTGCAGACCGCGGACAACTCCCAGGTCACCGAGGCGAACCTGAGGGTGGTGACCAAGCGCGCCCCCACCCCAGAGGAGATCAAGACCATGCTGTTCGCCAACCGGGTGTGCAAGCACATCTGGTCCAACACCGTCATCCTCGCCAAGGGCGAGAGGGTCGTCGGCATCGGCGCGGGCCAGATGTCCCGGGTGGACTCGTCGTTCATCGCCGCCCACAAGGCCGGGGAGAACGCCAAGGGGTCGGTCATCGCCTCGGACGCCTTCTTCCCGTTCCGCGACGGCGTGGACGAGGCGGCCAAGGCTGGCGCCACGGCGATCATCCAGCCCGGCGGCAGCATCCGTGACCAGGAGGTCATCGACGCGGCCAACGAGCACAACATGGCGATGGTGTTCACCGGCGTCAGGATCTTCCGCCACTGACCGGGCCCTCCCGGTCCCAATCCCTTCCCTTTATTCGCCGGCCAGTTCCAGGGGCCTCATCGTGCGGACGGACCGCACCTGGGAGAAGCGTCCCTCGTTCGAGCAGACCACCGCTTCCGGGATCGTCCGCCCGATCGCGAGTATCAGCGAATCGACCATGGAGAGCCCCTCGGACCTGCGGCCGAGCTTGCCTTCTTTTCCGAGCCGGAAGTAGTTGCTCTCCCGGATCAGGTCGACGGCGATCATGGCGTGCTCCCTCTCCACCGGCTGGACCTTGATGTTCGGGAGCGCCAGGAGCTTTCCCAGGGTCTTCCTCGCCCGAACGGGGTCCTTGGTGACGTCCAGCACCACGTAGTAGACCTCGACCAGCACCGGCGTGGGGAGTATTCCGAGGAGATCGCCCTTCTCGATGCGCCTCAGCAGTCCGATCGAGCCGCGGCTGCGGGCGTCGCCGGAGCGCACGAAAGCGTCAATGATCACGTTGGTATCGACGACCACGGGCCTAGGACCGGACATCCTTCACCCTCTTCCTGAGCTCCCTGACGTCCTCCACGCAATCGTCCAGGCAACCGATGAGATCGTCGCAGCAGGAGCATCCGCTCGCTCCCTCGGGGCTCACGACCTGCTCTTCAGGTGGCCGCTCCAGCCGCTCCATCCTCTCCTCGAGGCGGTCCAGGCGTTCCTCGATGTCCCGCCGGTCCCTCCTCACGAACGTCCTGCCGTCCCTCGTCCTCCTTTCCATGTCCTCTGCCCCGTGCTCCATTAAGTTCACCGGGAAGATATAATGAGCGCACCGCTGCCTGTTCTTGAAAGCAGATCCGTGGAAAGGCTGTCTAATATACATGGACATTTTCGTTCCTCGGAGCGTCCCTGCCGTCGCCCTCCTCGGGCGGCAGGGGCTCACTCTGGCCTGAGGTCCCTCTCATGAACGCTAGAATCTCAACCATCTCCCTGGCCGTCCTGCTGCTGGCGGCCACCTTCGCTCTATCGATGATGAACGCGGGCACGGTGTCCGGTTCCTCCACGGGCTCGATCTCCATAAGCGGCGACGCCGATCTGGCCTCTCAGGCCGCCTCCAACGGGTGGCCGGGCAGCGGCTCGTCCTCGGACCCGTACGTGATCTCCGACGTCGTCATGGACCGGCCGGCGAACGGCCTGGGCATCTTCGTCTCGGGGACCACCAGGCACCTGGTCATCGAGGGCTGTCAGATCACTAACACCACCAGCTTCGCTATCGACATCACCGGGGCGTCCAACGTCACGGTCAGGGGCTCCGTGCTGAACGATTGCTTCTGCGGCATCCTCGCTTACTCGTCGGACGGCTGCACCGTGACCAACAGCTCCCTGTCCAGATGCCAAACGGGCATCCAGCTGCTGTCCTCCCAGCACGTCCTGATCTCGTACAACAGCGTCATCGACACCGAGCACAACGGCATCGAGATCAGCTCCTCCTCGAACAACACGATCGCCTCCAACACGGTGACCGGCTCCGGAGGCTACGCGATCGAGCTGTCGGGCAGCGACGGGAACCTGATCTACGGGAACACGTTCGCAGGCAACAACGGTGCGGGGGCGAAGTACAGCACCGACCACCCCCAGGCCTACGACCGCGGGACGAACTCCTGGAGCCACGGAGGCCTGGGCAACACATGGAGCGACTGGTCCTCGAGCGATCCGTACCCTTACGGGGGCAGTGCCGAGGCCGATGCGATCCTGAACACGTTCTCCCTGGAGGACACGCTGCCGATCATCGCCGTCGCCGCGGTGATCGCGATCGCGGCGGTGGCGGGGGTGCTCGTCATGAGGCGGAAGGGGGCGCAGAACAGGCTGTCCGGGATGCAGCGGCCCCCGGCGCAGCAGCGCGCGCCGGCGAACGGTGCGCCGGTGCAGGGCCCGGCCCCCGCGCCCCTGCCGAGGCCGTCACCGAAGATCAGGCCATGGGTCCCCGCGGTGGCCGCCGCCGCGGTGATCATCGTGGTGGTCGTGGTCCTGGCCTCCACCATGGGCTGGTTGAACGTAGGTTCCGGCAAGCTCTCGGGAGCAAGGGACATCGCCGGCGAGTGGAAGGGCTCCGGTTCCATCTGGAACTACAACATTTTCGGCGAGAAGGCCGTGCTGATCAACGCCACCTTCGAGATGAAGATCACGCTGGACGGCAACCACGCCACGGGAACGCTGACCATCACCCCGACCTCACAGACGCCGTTGACCGACATATTTGCGCTGGAGCCGAAGAACAACCTGAGGATCGACGGGACCTACGAGAGCACCAAGCTGATGTTCAAGGATTACAACACCGTGTTCGAGTTCGAGTTCCTGACCGACATGGCGACCGGAAAGTTGACGAACACGGACAACAACACCTACCTCGGCCTTGGCTCGGACAACGGGGCGATATACCTGCAGCGGGCCTGAGCCGCCGGAGCGGCCGACCACGCCGCCGTCGATAAGGGCGCGGAGGAGCGTGAGAGAGGCAGGGCGCCGCGATGTGCTGCCCCCGGCCCATAGGCAGGGAGCGAGGCCCGATGTGATAGAGTAAGACTAAAAAGGAAAAACGCGCTTGCCACAACCCGGTGCTCCCCTAGGTGCGCGCCGGCCGTGCTCCGGGACACGGCCCGTGGCGCCGGGAGCTACGGCCCGGAGATACAGGTGATGGATGTGGACCAAAAGATACCTCGCTGCATGAGCACACAGCATCCAGACAACGTCAACGCCCCCTTCTTCGCGGAGAGCTCGGAGATGGGAGGGGAGGATGAGATCCAGGAAGCGTTCTACGTGTTCTCCCACCTGGACTGCGAGGAGCAGATGTGGGACTGCGAGGGGAAGGAGGTCGACAACTTCGTGGTCAAGAAGCTGCTGTCCAAGTACGACTGGTACTTCAAGGAGAAGCAGCTCGGAAAGGACGTCTTCCTCACCCTGAGGGTCCCCAACCCCTCGGTGGAGAAGGACGAGGCCAAGATCCTGCTGGAGACGCTGGAGTCCATCCCCCGCTCCTTCGACACGGCCAAGCTGTTCTACAACAACGACGTCCCCCCGATCTTCGAGGTCATCCTGCCGATGACCGCCTCGGCGACCTCCCTGGACCGCATCTACCGCTACTACCACGATTTCGTGATCGGCAAGCAGCACATGTCCTTCGGCAAGGGGAACGGGACCCTTGCCAACTGGATCGGGACCTTCGAGCCGGACAGGATCAACGTCATCCCGCTGTTCGAGGACCTCGAGCACATGATGAGCGCCCACGACATCACCAGGGAGTACATGAAGGACAAGGACCTCGCCCACCAGCGGGTGTTCCTGGCCCGCTCCGATCCGGCCATGAACTACGGGCAGGCCAGCGCCATCCTCATGAACAAGGCCGCCCTCTACAACCTCCAGCTGCTGGAAGAGGAGACGGGCGTCAGCATCCAGCCGATCATCGGGGTCGGTTCTGCCCCCTTCCGGGGGAACCTGAAGCCGAGCAACGTGGACCACATCATGGAGGAGTACCCCTCCGTCCAGACGTTCACCGTCCAGTCAGCGTTCAAGTACGATTACTCCCACGACGACGTCCGTGAGGGCATCCAGGCCATCAACGACGGCAAGCGCTCGAAGGCCATGGAGGTCGACGTCAAGCGCTGCAATGAGATAATCGCCAAGTGCTCCGCCTCGTACCGCGAGAAGATCGTCAGGCTTGCGCCGCTGATCAACGAGGCCGCGAGCTACGTCCCGCGCCGCAGGAAGAGGAAGCTGCACATCGGCCTGTTCGGCTACTCCCGGAGCCTAGAGGGCATAGTGCTACCGAGGGCCATCGGCTTCTGCTGCGCCTTCTACTCCATCGGCATACCTCCGGAGATCCTCGGCCTCGATGCCCTGGACGACAGCGACCTGGGCTACATCAGGCAGGTCAGCCCCCACTTCGACGACAACATGAGGGACGCGCTGCAGTTCATGAACCCCGCATCCATCAAGATGCTGCCGCTCAAGGTCCGCATGTCCGTGGACAACCTCGGCCTGGACTACGAGATCAACGAGGAGCACCTCAAGACCACCTCGCTGATCATGGAGAACCTGAAGAACAGCACCGGCAAGGGCATGGACGGTGCGGTGCTGCGCGCGGCGCACCTGAGAGGGTTCCTGGGCTGAGCTGGTAGCCAGGTCGTGTCATTAAATAGCTCGTCCGGGAATTTGAGGGCCATGGGCCACACGGTTATCTTCTTCCCGGGCAGCATACCCATCGAGGTTCAGGACGGCCAGACCATTCTCGACGCGGCCATCGCCGCCGGTGTCCAGGTCAACAGCGTGTGCGGGGGGAAGGGGACCTGCGGCAAGTGCCTGGTCATCGTCGACGGGCCATCGGAATCGGAGCCCGGAACGCTGAGCCCCGAGGAGTACAGGCTGGGCTACCGCATGGCATGCAAGACCCTGGTCCGTGGCGACATGTCGGTGTTCATTCCCGAGGAGATGCGGATCAGCGATCACCAGATACTCGCCTCCTATCACGGGAGGGAAGCGAAAGACCTCACCCCGCTCACCGAGGTGAGGAAGCTCGATCTCAACGCCCCCACGCTGGAGGACAACCTTGCCGATCTGGAGCGCGTGGCCTGCGCGCTCGGCAATCCCGACCTGGCGATCTCGCTGCCCCTGCTCCGAGAGCTGTCGGCGACGCTCCGGGAGGGCGGATGGCAGCTGTCGGTCATGCTGTCCCGGCAGGACGGCATCGAAAAGGTCCTGGCGCTCGAGAAGGGGTCCAAGGGCATCTCCAACTACGGCATGGCCGTGGACATCGGGACGACGACGGTGGCCGCCGAGCTGGTGGACCTCAATACCGGGCGGACGGTCGCCCTGGCCTCGGACTACAACCGCCAGCTGGTGTGCGGTGAGGACGTCCTCTCGCGCATCGCCTACGCCGAGGAGAAGGGCCTCGACCGGCTGACCGAGCTCGTGGTCGACACGGTCAACGGCCTCATCGCCCAGCTGTGCGCCGAGAGGGACAAGAAGAGGAGGTTCCACTCCGGCACCTGCGCTGAGGACGTCGCCTCGATCGTGGTCAGCGGGAACACCACGATGGTGCACATGCTGCTCGCCCTCGACCCGAAGAACATCCGCTACGCGCCGTACATCCCCGTCTCCAACGACCCGCCGGTGATGGCCGCCTCGGAGATCGGCCTGCGCGCGCTCCCGGACGCGCCGGTGCACTGCGTGCCCGGCCGCGCTGCCTACGTCGGCGGGGACGTGACCTCCGACATACTTCTGTCGGGGATGCACCTGAGCGACGAGCTGGCGCTGCTCATAGACGTCGGCACCAACGGCGAGGTCGTCCTGGGCAACAGGGACTGGATGATCGGCTGCTCGACCTCGGCGGGCCCGGCCTTCGAGGGCGGCGAGGTCTCCTGCGGCATGCGGGCCATGACCGGCGCCATCGACAGGATCAGTATCGGCGAGCGCGAGGTCAGCGTGACCACCATCGGCAACGCCAGGCCGAGGGGCATCTGCGGCTCGGGGCTGATCGACCTCATCGCCGAGATGTTCGCCCGCGGGTACCTGGACAAGAAGGGAAGGATCGACACCGAGGTCTCGGAGAGGGTGCGCTCCACCGGCCGGGGGATGGAGTTCGTGGTCCACCGCGAGCCCGGGGGGAAGGCGATAGCGGTGAACGACGATGACATAGCCAGCGTCATCCGAACGAAGGCGGCCATCTACGCCGGGTGCGCCGTGCTCCTGCAGACCGTGGACAGGAAGTTCTCCGATCTCGACAAGGTCTACATCGCCGGAGGGTTCGGCAACTACATCAGCATCGAGAACGCACAGACCATCGGCCTCCTCCCGGACCTCCCGCGCGAGAAATTCCAGCTCCTGGGGAACGCCTCCCTGGGCGGCGCGAGGCTGTGCCTGGTGTCCGAGGCCATGAGGAAGGAGGCGCGTGACATCTATTCGATGATGACCTACCTGGACCTCTCGTCGTCGACGGCGTTCTTCGATCAATACTCGTCGGCGCTGTTCCTGCCGCACACCGACATGGGCCAGTTCCCGGCGGTCAGGGACCGCCTGGCAAGGGGTCGGGCGCGCGGCGACCTGGTCTAGGATCGCTCCCGAGCAGCGATCGGCGCGGTACGGGCATCGAGCACGGGCCGATGATTCATATCGTGCTCAAATCGGCAGGAGGCTTGAAATAGGCTCCCGGAACTGGAATGGTTTCACACATGCAGATGATCTCTGAGGTGAGACCAATGAAGGGCCCGCAGTCCCCCTGCCGCTCGATCATAGATATGGCGAGGTCGATATCCTGCTCCGGCCGCACCGGCGACCGGGCCACCAAGGCCGAGGCCGAGGGGGTCGTGGCGGAGCTGATCGGCCCCGCCGACAGGAAGTTCACAGAGCGGCATGGCGTGAACTACTGGAACATGCTGAAGAACGTGCTCGGCGAGTACGTCGGCTCCCGTGGCCACGGCGGCCGCTACGTGGTGAAGGGCACCCCGTTCAACTGGCATTCCTCGGTGGGCACGCGATGCTCAGCGGTCATCCTCAGGAAGGGGTTCTCCAGGGGCGATGCCCATGTCGAACCGGAGCTGTTCCTGGAGGCCGGGACGCTGAGCTTCGTCAGGCCGCAGAGGTTCGGCGTGGCCTGCGGGTTCCACTACCTCCCGTCGCCGGAGGGCGACGGCAGCAGGTTCGTCCAGGGGGTGCTCCGGGACCCCTCCGTGCGGTCGCTGGCCTGGGCGCTGTCCTGCGACGGGTTCGTCAATCCCTCGTTCCATTCACACGGACCGGGCGGCTCGTGGGGCATGGACGCCGTGCTGGCAAAGGCATGGCCCGAGGATTCCATCCCCGGGGACCTTAAGGACAGGGTGTTCCAGGCCTTCGACGAGCTCTTCCCGCTTTTCGACAGGATCGCGTCCATGCCCGAGGCCGCGCAGGGTACCTGAGCTCCCGCCCGCAGTTCAGGGCCAGAATATTATAGGCCGCTCGAGCATCAATGATGCCGATGAAGGCCCACCGCCCCTCCTCCCGGCCGGAGGACGTGTTCTCCCGCAGGGCATCGAGGTATGCCACCAGCAAGGTGCACGACGACCGCGAGACCCTGTCCTGGCTCGTGGACGCCGCTGCCCCGGCGAGCGGCGACGTGGCCCTCGATGTCGGGACCGGGGCCGGACACACGGCGATGGCCCTCGCCCCTCGGGTGAGAGGGGTGGAGGCGATCGACGTCACCGAGGAGATGCTCGAGGAGGGCAGGAAGCTCGCCCGGAAGCGGGGGATAGGGAACGTCCGCTTCCGCATCGGGAACGCGATGTCCCTGCCCTACCCGGACCGGAGCTTCGACATCGTTACCTGCCGCCGGGCGGCGCATCACTTCACCGACCTCGAGAGGGCGCTGAGCGAGATGGCCCGAGTGCTCAGGGTCGGGGGCCGCCTGATCATCGACGACCGGAGCGTGCCGGAGGACGACGAGGTCGACGCGCTCATCAACGGGCTTGACGTGCTGCACGACCCCTCGCACGTGCGCGACCGCACCCCCTGCGAGTGGGCCTCGCTCATCAGCGCCACGGGCCTGGAGGCGCTGGGCCTGCGCCCCTACCGCAAGCGCATGCCGCTGTCCCACTTCACCGACATGGTAGACCCGCCCACGGAGAGGGCGATGCAGGACCTGGTGATGAACGCGTCCGAGCATGCCAGGGCGGTCATCGGCTACGAGGTGATCGACGCCTGCGTCCTCTTGGACAACTTCTTCGTCCTGATCTCGGCGTTCAAGGCGAGGTGAGCGGCATCTCCCTAATGTTTATTAGATGAGCGGAAGGTACGGCAAGCATGGCCTGGAACTGCGCACCCAGCGTTATTGGGTCGCTACCGCACACCGACCCCGTGAGGGCAGTCGACCTCATCGTGGACAGCCTGCGCTCGATACCGACGTGGCCGCAGATGCCCAACATGGGCTTCCGGGAGAACATGTACGCCCAGTACGCCCGCTACCTGCCGGGGGTGCTGATCGACGAGGCGCGCAAGAAGATCCACGTGGACCTGGGGAGCTACGACCCCGAGGAGGTGTACATGAAGATCCTGTCCGAGGACGTCGATTCCTTCTCCCTGCCTCCGGACAGCTTCGCCGGCTTCCACGAGTTCATGTCCCGCGACCTGCCGCCGACGGCAAAGGCGGTGAAGGGCCAGGTCACCGGACCGATGTCGATGGGCCTCCAGATAACGGACCAGAACGACCGGCCGGTGCTGTACGACGAGACGTACGCGGAGATCATACGCAGGTGCCTCAACCTGATGGCCAGGTGGCAGGAGCGGGAGCTCAGGAAGAAGTGCCCGCAGACCCTGATCTTCTGGGACGAGCCGTACCTCTCGATGATGGGCACGCCGTTCGCCAGCGTGTCGCAGTCCGACTTCCGGGCGTGGATGGCCGAGGTGAGGACCGGCCTGGAGGGCATGACCGGGGTGCACTGCTGCGCCAATACCGACTGGCCGTTCGTCATGTCGCTGGGGATAGACTTCCTGTCGTTCGACGCCTACGACTACGGGTACACCATCGTGCTGTACCCCGAAGAGGTCCAGGCCTTCCTGGAGAGCGGAGGATCGCTGGCCTGGGGCGTGGTGCCGAACAGCGAGGAGAAGCTGGCGGGCGAGAGCGTCAGCTCGCTCGTGGCGTCGATGGAGAGCATGTTCTCCACGCTCGAGGCGAAAGGGGTCGACCGCGAGCTCCTCATGCGGCAGAGCGTGATAACGCCGCAGTGCGGTCTCATCGGGCTGGAGGAGCGCCGTGCCGCCGATGTCATGGACCTGCTGCTCGGTGTGTCGAACGCCCTCGTCTCCAAGCACTCCCTGGGGTGACCGTGGCCTTCATCATTGCGGTGGCCGGGAAGGGCGGGGTCGGGAAGTCGACGATATCCGCGCTCCTCGTCCGGGAGCTCGCCTCCCGGTCCGGCAGGGTGGTGCTGGCGGTCGACGCGGACCCCAACTCCAACCTCGGAGAGAAGCTGGGCGTCGAGGTCGAGAGGACCATCGGCGATCTGCGCGAGGACCTGCTGCGCCGCTCCGAGGAGCTGACCGCCGGCGGTTCCAAGCAGGAGGCGATGATGTACCAGCTCCGGCTGGCGATGGTCGAGGGGAGGGAGTTCGACCTGGTGACCATGGGCCGCTCCGAGGGCCGCGGCTGCTACTGCTACATCAACAACCTGCTGCGCACCTACCTCGACGCGACCATGGACGATTATCCGTACGTCATCATCGACAACGAGGCGGGGATGGAGCACCTGTCCCGGAGGACGTGCCAGCGCATGGACGTGCTGCTCGTCGTCTCCGACCCCACCAGGATCGGCCTCGCCACCGCCGGCAGGATCCTCGGCCTGGCAAGGGAGATGGAGATCTCCGTCGGCACGGCGGTGCTCGTCATCAACAACGTGCGCGGCGAGCTCCCCCAGGCGTTGAGGGACGCCGTCCCTCCGGGCTTCGAGCGGGTCGTGGTGATACCGCACGACCCGTCGATCGAGGACCTGTCCGCCACCGGAGGCCCCCTCTCCGCCCTTCCCGCTAGGAGCGCGGCGGCATCGGCCGTCCACCGCATGGCCGCCGGGATGAGGTAGCGTCACGCGGCGATATCGCCGATCGCTTCTTGCTGGGCAAGTTTAATGGCCTTGGTTTTCATCCACCCCATTATTATATGAGGGGGAAGAAGGACGAAGCTCAAGAAGCAGTATCTCGCAGTGATCATCGTCGTCATGATCGTCCTCACGGCGCTGCTGGCGTCGTGGGTCGTCGATTCGGTGCAGGGGTCCAGGGTTGCGTACGTGGCGGTCAAGGCCGACAAGGACAGTTACGCCATGGGAGAGGACGTGACCTTCTCGCTGGTCCCGCTCACCGAGAACGTGCAGTTCACCGTCTCCGGAGAGCGTGATGGATCTGGCGTGTACGTCGTCAGGCTGGCCGACGGCATCGACCCGGGCACGTTCCTGGACGACAACGAGGCCCTCTACAACCTGGGCTCCCGCGTGCACTCCGGCAACGTGCCCGTCATACCCATACCAGTGTACAACTCCACCGGGGAGCCGCTGAGGCTGAGCTGGAACGGCACCATCCCGCAGTATGATATCGAGAAGGGCGGGCAGGTCTGGAACAGGGCGACCGCCGGCTACTACGCCCTGTACCCTGAGTACCGCTGGGAGTACGGGCACGTCACCAAGTTCATGCTCGACCGGGCCTCCATATTCTACATGGACGGGCTGAGGGTCAGCCAAGACGTCTCGCTCCACGGTTCGATGTTCACGGTGCGGACCGAGCTCTCCCTGCCCTCGGACGCGGGGCCGATGACCGGCCTGTTCACGACCATCGTGCCGAACCACTCGGTGCCCTACAACTCGACGACGGTCTACCACAACGAGACGCTGGACCTGAGGCCCGGGGAGACGTCCACGGTCACCATGACCTACCCGGCCATGGACCCCTCCTACGGTCCAGCGACCACCAGCATGTCCGCCTACTTCATCGCCGGGGAGACGACCTACGCGTTCGGGTTCTGGTCGGTCCTCAGCTATCATGTGAACCAGCCTCAGCCGGAGGTGTACTATGTCCAGTACTGAGGCCGTGCTCTCGTGCACGGGACTCTCCAAGACCTACGGCAACAGGTTCACCAGGGGCAACGTGCGAGCGCTCGACGGGGCCTCCTTCTCCATCCGCCAGGGAGAGATATGCGGGCTGGTCGGCCCCAACGGCGCGGGCAAGAGCACGCTCATTAAGCTGGTCATGGGCATAGAGCCGAAGGACGGGGGGAGCGTGGACATGAACGGCGCGGACCCCCGGGTGGCGCTGGGCTACGTTCCTGAGCGGCCGACCTTCATCGAGGACCTCTCCGCCTACTACAACATCCTGTACTTCGCACGCCTGACCGGGGTCCAGGACCCCGAGGGAACGAGCAGGAGGCTCATCGACGAGTTCGGCCTGAAGGGCCGGGGGGATGATAGCGTCTCCTCGTACTCCAAGGGGATGAAGCAGCGCCTGGCCATCGCCCGGGCGGTGGTCCACCGCCCGAAGGTGCTCCTCATGGACGAGCCGTTCTCCGGCCTGGACCCTGGCATGATGATCGAGCTCCGAGGCCTGCTCAAGGGCCTGAAGGCCACCGGCATGGCGATGCTGCTGTCCTCCCACGAGCTGAACGAGATCGACCAGCTGTGCGATTCGATCATCTTCATCAAGAGCGGCAGCGTCATTCGCCGCGAGGACCTCGACCGGCCCAAGCCCAGGGCGGTGGTTCAGCTGACGCTCGCCGCGCCCAGCGAGGCGGTGGTCGAGGCCCTGTCGAGGTGGACCAGGAGGTCGGTGTCCGGCGACGGCTCCGTGATAACCGTGGAAGCGCCAAGGGAGGAGGTCCCTGACGTCGTGGCCGAGGCCGTCCGCGCCGGGGGGCGGGTGGTCGAGTTCCGCCCCGCGCAGGTGAAGGCCGAGGACCTGTACACCGAGGTCTTCCGGACGGAGGTGACCACATGAACGAGTTCGCCATCCACCTGAGGAAGGACCTCAAGCTGCTGACCTCGGACTCGCTGTTCGTCATCTTCCTGCTGATGATGGCGATCATCTCCTTCATCATCGCCCTCACCACCTGCGCCGGCTACGTGCAGCAGAACTCCTACGGCATGACCGTGGTCACCAAGGCATCACTGCAGGCGGCCCAGACCGCCGCGCTGGTCAGCTACTGGGGCACGGTGGGGGGCCTGTTCACGGCCATGTTCATGGGCGCATCGTCGATGGCCATGGGGGCGGAGAAGGAGAGCGGGATGACCAAGTACGCCATGACCCACAAGGTGCGCGGCCCGATCTTCTACCTCAGCAAGCTGGTGGTGATCCTGTTCATGGTGGCGATCGCCATGGTCACCGCCCTGGCGGTCTACGTGATCGTGTTCTCGTTCATGGACGTCCCCATGCTCGACCTGGGCAGCCTGGCCTCGTCCATGGCGTTCCCGTTCCTGGGCATCCTGGTCTTCTCGTCGCTCGGCCTGGCCATCTCCACCCTGGGGACCAAGAAGGGAGCGATGGTGGCCGCGGCGATCGCGGTGTTCTTCATCCTGTCGGTGCTCTTCCCCATCTCCGTCGGCATGGGGACGGCCGCGGCCATGCGGGCCGACCCGAGCCTCACCTATGAGAACTACACCGAGGCGCTTCCCCTCGAGTACAAGCTGCTGATCTACGGGAACCCCATGGTCCTCACCTACGGCAGCACGTACCTCATGGGAACATCGATGGGCGCGCAGCTGTACGGTCCGTGGGAGGGCGTCCTGCTCGCCGCCGGGTTCTTCATCGCGTTCACCGCGCTGGGCCTGCTGCTGTTCTCCCGGGAGCGCATGGACCGGCCGTGGTCCGCACGGATGATGGGCCTGTTGAATCGGCAGGGGGGCCGCCCCTAGGCGGCCTCCCACCGCTCACATCGAGCGCAGCATCTTGGAGATGCCGGACGACTCTCTGGGCCCGACGACGACCTTGATGCCGATCATCTCCTGCAGCTTGCCGGACATCCGGGACAGCATGCCGGGGATGATCACCATGTTCCTGTTGCTCTTCTCCAGCGCCCCGCTCGAACGCAGCGCCTCGGCCACCCCCTCGGCCGTGAGCTTTCCGGCGGAGAAGGCGGTCATGACCGAGAGGCCCTCGGTGTCGACGACGAGCAACCACGCGGGCACGCGGCTCTTCTCGATGTCCGCGGCCACGGTGAAGTAGGTCAGCGAGAAGTTGGTGGTGAACAGCAACGGCGCGTCCTCTCCAGGGCTGTTGATCGGGTACAGCCCGGCCTTCACCTGGATCGGGACCTGGGGGTCGGTGTAGATGTTCTGCCGGAGCACGAAGAGCGGGATGGCGTGGGCCGGATCGAGGTCGTCCAGCAGCACGATGCCGCCGTACTTCATCGTCGAGGTCAGTGCCATCAGGAGCGCCTGCCCGCTGCCGCAGGCGTTGGTGACGATGGGATACCCTAGCCCCCGGAAGGTCTTCTTGACCGCGTTCTTGCGCACGATGGTGTTCCTCTCCACCAGCTGCTGCAGGCCCTGGGGGCACAGGTCGAGCACCATGTCCTCGACCCCCGCGGCGCGGACCTTCTCCACGATGTCCGCCAGCCCGTTGAGCTCGGGGTGTTTCACGGCAAGAGGGAACCTAAGCTCCTTCGCCACGGCGGCCATCTCCTGCCAGTTGCTCTGGTCCGCGGCATAGATCAGCGGCCTCGAGAGCTTGACGGCCGAAGCGGCCGCCCTGATCGCCCCGGGGTTGCCGCTCATGAGCACGAGAGGGAGCGGGCTCGTGCTGGCCACCCGGGCGACCACGGAGGCGAACCTCTCGCCGTCCCCGGAATCGTTACGCACCCCCAGCATGTCCATCGCCAGCATCTGGCCTACGCGCTCGAACCTGAGGTCGGCGGCCCGCTTCAGCTTCGCTGCGATCTCCTTCTCCGATGCGCTGTCGGAGATGACGATGGCGTACCGGGTCTGGTGGAAGAACTTCTTGTCGTGGCGGTAGAGCTCGGTCTCGTCCCCGATCTCGAACCTCGTCTCCCCGCCGCCGATGCTCACCAGGCGGATGGGCGGGGCGGAGGACGCCTCCAGCTTCGCCTTCGCCTCCTCGGTCACGAAGGGGCAGTCGGACAGCTTGGCCTTGGAGTTGGCGAGCTGCATCGCGAACGCCAGGCAGGTGGGGAAGTTGCACTTCCCGCAGTTCTTCTTCGGAAGGAACTTGAATATCTCGATCGCCGTCGGCATCACTGACCACCCCTCAGGCCGTCGATGGCCTCCCTCAGCACGGCCATGGACCGCGGGCTGCGCACTATCAGCATATCGGCACCGGACATCAGAGCGGCGAGCCCGGTGGTCGCCTCCCACCACGTCCCCCGCTCCTCGGCCTCGCCCCACTGCATGTTCTCCTCGGTGGCCTCTCTCGCCTCCCAGGAGGAGGTGATGTCGCACACCATCGGCGCCTGGAGCATGCGGTCGCCCATCAGCGCTGCGATGCGGATGCGCTCGTTGACCGAGTACGAGTACTCGAGCCCCATGCCCAGCCCGGCCATCAGGGGGTCCATCACGACGTTGTCGAGCTTGACCCCGAAGTCCGCGAGCAGGATGTTCATCTGCTTGGCGAGGTTGATGTCGAGGTTCGAGAACGCCACCAGCGCGTGGTGGTTGGCCATGGCCGCGGCGGAGATGGTCTTGTACGCCGCCTCCTCCGCCTGCCCGAGCAGCAGGCGCTCGTTGGCGCAAGCGTTGCTCACCGTCTCCATGGTCCTGGCGTCCTTCTCCTCATGGCCGCCACCGTAGACGATGACCGGAACGCTCACCGCCTTCAGCACGCTGACCACGGTCTTCGCGGCATCCTCGGAGGACGCGTTCAGCCCCTCGGGGTTGGTGCTCTTGAGCTTCAGGCAGATGAGGTCCGCCTGGAACTCGTCGACCCATCGCTTCGCCCACTCCGCCGGCGCGCTCACGGCATCGCCGAACGAGCGCACCGCAAGCTCCGTGACGAGGGACGGGTCGTCGATGACCTCCCCGGCCAACAGCTGCCGCTTGCCCAGCCCCTCGAACGAGAGGAACGGCATGCCCGCGGCCCCTCCGACCTCGACGGCCTGGCGGCTCCCGCCCTCGGCCGGCGGCGCGCCGAGCCTAACGGCTCCGATCTTTCCTGACCACTTCTCCCTGGGGACCGGTACATCGACCATGATGATTCCTCCTGATCATGACAGCAGCGGGGGCATCCTGAGCGCGGGGTGATCGACCTTGACCATCCACTCGGCGAGACCCTCGGCGTCGGTGGTGATCGTCTCGTCGGCGATCTTTTCCACGAAGTCCGGCTCGCCCAGCTCCTCCGCCCTCTTCTGGAGGGCGTCGCGCATCGCCTCCTTGAGCTCGCTCGGCATCCAGGCGATCCTGAGGAAGCCCCCGTCGGCAGGGATGAACTTCCGGCTGGTAATATATTTTCTTCCTATGCCGATGAAGCCCGGGGTCTGCCTGCCTCCGCCCACCGAGCCAGCGAGGGAGGAGAACTTCATCCCGATCGGCGTCATTCCGGCGTACTCGCGGTTGACGGCGATGACCGCCTGCGCGTCCGCGGTCATGGCCACGATCACCTCGAAGCACCCGCACGAGGTCATGGGGTCCTCCATCATGGTGTAGGCGTTGAACCGCTCGATCTTGTGGTGCGTGCCCTCGAACACCGCCGTATTGACCCCCACCCACTGCCCCTTGGTCTCGTCCAGGCACTCTCCCTTCACGATGCCCTTGTTCGGCCCATGAGGATCGATCTCCTCCGCCGCGCGGGCGTCGAGCCAGTTCACCGCCCCGCACAGGCCCAGCCGCTCGGGGGAGACGATGCAGATGTGATCCGGGGCAAAGGAGGCGCAGAGCGAGCATGTATAGAAACTGTCCACGCTCTCGTCGGTGAGGCCGGCCAGCCTCGCGTCCCTCTTGGCGTACACATCAAGCGCTTCCGGAAGACGCTTCCTCACCTCGTTCTCGTCGGTCACGATGGTCACCTGGACGCGGGACACGATGTTCCCGAACTCCTCCTTCAGCTTGGTGATGAGGATGTCCCCGAAGTGCTTCAGCTCAAGGCCGGACGCCACCGCCGGCTTGCTCAGCCTGATCCACAGTATGTTCCTCTGCCCGGTATGCCACGCTCCCTCGGCATAGTTGACGAACAGATGGATGCGGCGCTCCAGCACACCCTCGAAGTCCTCGTTCATCTTCTTGCCGTAGACGTCCACCAGGATGGCGATGGGTATCCTGCTCCCCTCCGGCAACGAGTCCACGTCCGGACCGATGACCTCGATCCTGCCGTCCTGGACCTCGCTCTCCGGCCGCGCCCTGAGCAGCTCGAAGGCCAGCGTCTTGGCCGCGCCTCCCGCCTCGAGGTACGTGTCCGGGCGGCGGACCACCTCGCCCTCGAACGCCGGGCCGTACGCCACCGGGATGTTCACCGGTGCCAGCTTGACCCTGATGCCCCTCAGCTCGAGGGCGGACTGCACCATATTCTCCGGCTCGGGAACCTGCACCAGCTTCTCAGGTATCCCTTCCACCGGCTGGTCGGTCACGATGCACGCGCCGTTCAGCACCGCGGCGAAGGCAGCGCCCGCCGTCACCGCGTCGAGAGGTCCGAACTCCAGCACGAAGACCTTCGGCCTCTTCGCGAGGTACGCCGCGATGCCCTCGCGGTCCCCCCTCTGCACGCCGCCGAAGGAGAGCGCCGCCCGGATCGCAAAGTTCAGCGCATGGACGATCTGTGTGCCGTTGCCCACGGGATACAGCCTCGACCGCTCGCCCATCTGCACGTTCCTCGAGGCCAGTTGCTCGATGACCTCCCCGGAGGCGATGATCAGGATGCCCTTGGACTGCAGGTCCCTGACGATCTTCACGAGCGCGTCGGCGTCCGGGCACTTCCCGACCAGCACCGCCGCTCCCGGTATGGTGTCGTCGACGAACGCGAAGCCCAGCTCGCGGATGATCTTGTCCGGCACGAAGCCCATGTGCCCCGTACCTTCGTACGGCCGCTGGTCCTCGATGTACTTCAGCGCCTCGATGACCTCGGCGGCGATCATGGTCACCTCGCCGGCGGCCAGGGCGTTGCCGACGGTCGGATCGTCAGCGAGCTTCGAGCGATAGGAATCGAGGATCGG
This sequence comes from uncultured Methanomassiliicoccus sp., assembly GCA_964426205.1. Taxonomy (GTDB): domain Archaea; phylum Thermoplasmatota; class Thermoplasmata; order Methanomassiliicoccales; family Methanomassiliicoccaceae; genus UBA6. Next base: position 80,044 of record CAYRPG010000007.1, read on the forward strand.
ACCGAGCTGCCCCAGCGTCCTCGCTTCCCTTCCGTCCCACGCGTAGATGGCCGGCAGCTCGTAGCACGTTTCAGGGTACTCTACCGGGCGGTCCGCCCCGTACTTCGAAAGCGCATCCTTGAGCGCATCGTCAGCAAGGTCAAGAGCTACGCGCCCCCCGCTGATGGCGAGGGCAAACAGGTCATGGTTGGAGATGAGAGCGGTCACGAGAGGTCCTCCCGACAGCGCCGGGCTTCGGGCTCGGTATCCAGGTGGGCATTATATGCTCGATGCGGCGAGGACCGCCGCTCCGAGAGGCCCACTTACCATTGAACCGCGGTACTTCAACCCTTCGCCGTAGTTCGCCTTGCCGAGCGGAGGATCAGATGTCGATGCTCTCCAGCTGGTCCACGAAGTACCTGCCCTTCTCCATGGTGAGCGTCTCTTCCAGGGCGGAGCGCAGCTTCTCCGGGCCGATGCCCGCGGCGCTCACGTCGGCGACGATGTCCAGGGTCATGGACTCGTAGAACACCAGCACCTCGCTCTCCAGGGAGATCATGTTGACGCCGTTCTTCTGCATGACCTCGGCCACGCGGGCGATGGCGCCCGGCTTGTCCGGTATCACCAGCGACGCGCGCACGAGCTTGACCTCGGGCTGGAGCAGGGTGACCGACAGCACGTACGATTCCATGTCCCCGACCATCATCAGGGGCTGCCCGTCCTTCAGGCCCTCGACCTCATCGAGGAACTCCTGGGGCACCTCGAACTCGCCGTTGGCGATGATGGTGGAGGCCTTGTGCTTCCGCTTGATCGGCTTGGTCTTCACCGTTCTCGAGCCGGCGGCCGCGCCCTTGGTGTAGCGATCGGCGATGTGCGACACCTGGATGTCCAGGTTGTCAACGAGATCGAGCGACAAGCTCCGCGCCTTCTTCAGGGCGTCGAAGTCCGCCTTCAGCTCGCTCGGCTCCCCGTAGTAGGAGAGGTCGGCGAGCATCTTCCAGGTCATCGAGACGCCGGAGATGTTGCTCAGCGATACCGAGTTGAGGATGTCCACGTTCCTGTCCGACAGGAACTTCGCCGCCTGCGCGCAGGCGCCCGGCCTGTCGATCATCTGGATCGTGAGCTGGCACAGCTGCCTGTAGTTCTCCGGCCCGAAGGTCGACAGGACCAGCTCGTAGGAGGTCGATCCGTTGTGGTCGTAGCGGAACATCGCGCTGAAGACCTGGCTTCCGTTGACCAGTCCCAGGGCCTCCCCCAGTTCCTCGTCGATCTTGATCTTGTTCCCGTGCAACCTTCCGAACTGCCAGAGCCTCATATGCTGACCAGGAACGCCAAATATCCTCGACCTTGATAAAGGTTGGCAAGCGGTGAGCGCACGAACTAACGGCAGCCGCTCCTCCTGTCCCGATCCCTCCCCTTCAGCGCATCGATGGCCTCCAGGACGGAGTGCATGCTGGAGCTAGGAACGAGGGCGGCGAGGTACCTGACAGAGGTCATGCCAGCAACCCCCATCATGGCTCTCGACCGCTTCATGGCATCCTCCCGTAGAACGACGATCGGCCCGAGGCCGCAGGTCTTGGCATGGACCGAGAGATGCTTCTTGACCAGGGCGGCCGCCTCCTCGCGATCCGCCTGGCCACGGACATCCTGATGGTCAGGGCAGGCACGTCAAGATAGCGTATATATAGTAGCTAACTACTTAGGTAGAGCAGTACCTAGTAGCCCTCTACTAGGAAGGGATAACATCATGTTCGGAAGAAGCCGGGCCTACAAGGGATGCAAGATAAGCCCCATGCAGCTGGTCATAATGCTCGTCCTGACGGAACGCCCCATGTACGGTTACGAGGTCCTCAAGGAGCTCAGGGACCACTTCGAGGGCGTCTGGACCCCCCAGACCGGGTCCATCTACCCCGCGCTGAAGCGGCTGGCGGAGTCCGGGCTGGTCCGTTCGGAGCCGAGGGACGGGACCGATTACTACTCCCTCACCGACGAGGGGACGGCATGGGTCCAGGAGATGCTCAGCCACGCGCCGAAGGACATCAGGCTCCTGTCGAAGTACTTCGAGCTGCTGGGGCGAACCGCCGGGCGGCTCCACATCGAGGGTGAGGAGCCGCCGGGGAGGTTCTCCGAGGAGTTCGAGAAGGAGGGGGACATGGACGCGGCGGAGAGGGAACGGAAGCTGAGGCATGCGCGGGAGCACATCGTCCGGCACCTGGCCGAGATCGACAGGGAGCTCAGCGATATCGACACCGGGGACACGAACTAAAGGAGGCAGGTGAAGTGACAGCGATAGTGGAAGTGGAGAACCTGTCGAAGCGGTTCAGCGAGGACGTGCTGGCCGTGGACAGCATTTCATTCTCCGTGAACGAGGGGGAGATCTTCGGTTTCCTTGGCCCCAACGGGGCCGGGAAGTCGACCACCATCAACATGCTGACGACGTTGCTGAAACCGACCGGCGGCAAGGCCATGGTGGCCGGCCTGGACGTGGCCCACCACCAGGACGAGGTGCGGAAGGTCATCGGCCTGGTGCCGCAGGACCTGACGGTGGACGACGACCTGACCGGCCGGGAGAACATGTACCTCCAGGCCGACCTGTACAATGTCCCGAGGGGAGATGCCAGGACGCGCATCGACGAGCTGCTCAAGCTCGTCAACCTCGAGGACGCCGCGGACCGCCGGGTGAAGACCTACTCCGGCGGGATGCGCAAGAGGCTGGAGCTCGCGGAGGGCCTGATCCATCGCCCCCGCATCCTGTTCCTGGACGAGCCCACGCTGGGCCTCGACATCCAGACCAGGACGGCCATCTGGGAGTACATCAGGAACCTGAGGAAGGAGAACGTCATCACGGTGTTCCTCACCACGCACTACCTGGAGGAGGCGGACGGCCTGTGCGATCGCATCGCCATCATCGATCACGGCAAGATCATCGCCCTGGACACGCCGGAGAACCTGAAGCACGCGGTGGGCGGGGACGTCCTGAGCCTTGCGATCGCATCGGACAGGGACCTGACCGACGTGATACAGGGCGTCCCTGAGGTGCTCAGCGTCAGGAAGGAGGACGGGAGCTACCGCATCAAGGCGCCGAACGGCGAGCAGGTCACCCCCAACGTCCTGAAGGCGCTGTGGGGCCAGGGGGTTACGGTGACCTCCGTCAGCCTTTCCCACCCGACGCTGGACCAGGCGTTCCTGGAGTACACCGGGCGGTCGATGAGGGACGCCGAGCAGAGCGGCGGGTTCGATGCGCGGGCCCAGGCCCGCGCCATGAGAAGGAGGCGGTAGGATGCTCCGCGAGAGCTGGGCGTTGACGGTCAGGGAGCTCAAGCACTGGTACCGCGTCAAGGTCCAGATATTCATGACCCTCATCCAGCCGATCGTGTGGCTGGGGCTCTTCGGCCAGGCGTTCAACATCGGGAGCTTCGTCCCGCCCCAGATGCTCCCGGTGTTCTTCTCCGGCGCGCCGGACTACTTCTCGTTCATGGCGCTGGGCATGCTCGCCGTGAACGCGCTGTTCACCTGCATGTTCTCGGGCATGAGCATCGTGTGGGACCGGCGGTTCGGGTTCCTCAACAAGCTGAAGGTCGCCCCGATACCCCGGGGCGCGATCCCCCTGTCGAGGATCATGGCCACCGTGATACGCTCGCTGATCCAGGTGGGCATCGTGCTCGTGATAGCGCTCGCCTTCCTGTACGTGCCCGGGCTCACCGGCCTGAGCCTGAAGACAGGATTCGGCATGATGGACCTGCTGGGCATGTTCTTCGTGCTCTTCCTGCTGTCGGTGGCGTTCGCCTCGCTGTTCACCACGATCGCCCTGGCGGTGGAGAACCAGGAGACGCTGTTCGGCGTGATCAACCTGCTGAACCTGCCTCTGATGTTCGCCTCCGCGGCCCTGTTCCCGACGGCCATGATGCCGGAGTGGCTGAAGAACATCGCCAACTACAACCCGCTGACCTGGGCGGCCGATGCGCTGAGGCAGTTCGCGTTCGTCGACGCCACGCCGATCCACGGCCTGTGGTTCGACGTCATCGGGCTGATGGCGATCGCCGCGATCATGATCGTCATCAGCGTGGTGGCGTCCAGGAAGCTGCTCAGCAACCGTTGAGAAAACCCCTTCCCCAACCCTTTTCTCACATCTTTTTGAACACGATGCCGTGACTGAGGAGGTTGGCCTCCGAGAACACCACGCCCTGGAGGGTGACCTGCTCACCGATGACGTTGGTGCAGACGGCATCATCGCCGCGCATCACGATCCTGGTCGCGCCGCTCATGACCTCCCTGGTCTTTCCATCCTCGTTCAGGTACACGGTCGACTCGCACATGACCGATGGATTGCCCGGCGTTATATTAAAATGAGCCTTCGAGCTCAGAGCGTCCTCTGCGTCGTCCTGTGCTCGTTGCGGCAGTGCACGCGGGGGAGAGCATCGTGAAAGGTGTATCTCACGGGAACGCGCTTGGTGGTCCCCATCTTGTAGGGGCAGGAGGTGCACCGGTAGCCAAGGATCACCGAGCCGCCATAGAGGGTGCTGTTGCGGACCTTGCGCATGCGGGAGTCGCACACCGGGCACCGGCCGCCCCGCACCCTGATGCCGGTGTCGCGGGTCTCGACCTCCACGGTGACCAGCCCGGACTGGATGGCGATCATCCGCACGCGCTCCTCGGTCACCGAGTAATCCTTGTCCAGGCAGTGCAGCTTCTCGCGGACGAAGCGGGCGAAAAGCTTCTGAGAGGTTATCGCGCCGTGCTCACGAAGCACATCGGCAATAGCTACCGCTAAAACCTCCGCCGTTGGCACGCGGTAGCTCATGCTACTCCATCGCGGAGTACCTTAATGATGCTTGCTATCGTCGCTGCTCGATCACGCTCGCCAGCGCCCTCTTGGCCGCGTCCTTCGCCAGCTCGAGAGCGTCGGGGGCCAGGGGCCCCCACATGCCGGTGACGGCGAAGTGCATCACCGGCGGGCGGACGTGCAGCCCGCGTGCCACGGCCAGGTCCATCATGCGCGAGGCGGCGTTCTTGTCGCCCCTGGCCACCATCTCCAGCTGGCGGTTGCGTTTGTCGAGGTCCTTGGACAGCGGGCCCACGGTGTCGAACACGAAGATCGGCCTGTCCCTCCAGAACCCACCGTCAAGGGACCCGATGAACTTGGCCGCGCCCCTGGTCATCTTGCCGCCCCTGGTGGGAGAGCCGATGAACAGCACGTCCCCGCTCGGGCTGGGAGCGCCGTCCTCGAGGAAGATGAGCTCCGCCTCGTGCCCCAGGGACATCAGCTCCTGGGCCATGGCCTCGGCCACCTGCTTGGTGTTGCCGTTCACGCTGTCGTACGCGACTATCCCCTTCATGCTTCCGCCTCCTCTCCGCACCGTCCGGGACGGTCCTTCCGGTATAACGTTCGCGAGGCGTATAATCAATACGATGCTTTCGCAAGGAAGCAAGCAGGAGATGAGAGAAAGAGAGAAAAGGTGGGGAGGGGGGCCCCCGCATTACTTCTTCCGGCGCACCATGAGCACGGCCAGGCCGGCGAGCGCGGCGATGACGGCGATCACGCCGACGATCAGCAGGCCGTCGGGCGAGCCGCTGCTCACGGACTCCATCTCCAGGCTGTCCAGCCCGTAGGCCTGCCCGGGGGCCAGGGTCACCAGCATGGTCCGGTCGGCGTAGCCCTCCCTGCTCACGGTCAGGGTGTGCTCTCCCGGCGGCACGTTGGTGAGGGTGAACCGCCCCTGCAGGTCGGTGGTCGCGGTCATGCCGTTCTCCAGCATCACCGTGGCCCCGGCGATGGGTTTGCCGTCGCCATCGACGATCTGGCCGCTGATCTCCCCGCGGCCCGTGGTGGTGAACTGCCAGGAGTGCTCCATGGCGTTGCCGGCGTTGTCGGCCCCGCTCACCCGGACGGTGTACGCGGTCCCGGCCGCCAGCGGCGAGGTCGGGGTGAAGGTCGCCACGTTGCCGTCCCAGGCCACGGTGCCCGCGACGCCGTCCACGACGATGCTCACTGAGCTCTTGTTCATGGCCTCGGAGAAGGTCACGCTGACGACCATGCCTGTCACGACCTCGCTGCCGGAGGGCGAGGAGGAGGTGACGGTCGGAGCAACGGTGTCCACGGTCACGGTGACATCATCGACGGCAGTATGGCCGGCGTTGTCGGTCACCCGGACCTCGATGAGATAGGTCCCGTCCTCCAGGCCTTCAAGCACGGTCCAGTCGTCCGTCCACTCGCCGCTGTTGATCCGCAGCTCGACGGCCTTGATCCCGGACTGGGCGTCAGCGGCCCGGTACTCCACCACCACCTTCGGCCCCCTGGCGTACGAGCCCTCGGCGGGGGAGGTGATGATCACGGTCGGAGCGGTGGTGTCCACCGAGAACTCGACCGCGGCCTCGGCGGAATTGCCGGCGCGGTCGGTGGCCCGCAGCTTCATGACGTGCAGGCCGTCTGCCAGGCCCGCGGCGAGGTAGCCGCTGTCGGCCGCCACCCACTCGCCCCCGTCGATGCTGACCTCGTACCTCAGGATGCCGGACAGCGCGTCGCTGCCGCTCCAGGTGAAGGTCACGTCCCCGGTGCCGAGGAGCGCGCCGCCAGCGGGGCCGTCGAGCTGCACCGACGGCACGGCGGTGTCGTACACCGCGGTGAGGCGGTACACGGTCTCGCCGCCGGCGCTGTTGTTCATCTGAACGACGATCACGTTCGTCCCCGGGGCCAGCGTCCAGGACCTGGTCAGGGAGAAGGTGAACGGCGCACCGGTCACCTCGATGGAGCCGCGGGCGACCTCCACCCCATCGAGCAGGTGGGTCCAGTTGCCGCTGGTGATGGGCGCGAAATCGTTGACCTTGAGGTCCACCAGCATGGTGCTCTGGTTGGTGTAGTGCTGCGGGCCGGGGGTGGTCTCGATAGCCGGGCCGGGAGCGCAAACGACCAGTCGCTCCTGGACGAACCGCAGGCCCATGGCGTCCACCATCACGATGCGGACGTGGTTCTCGCCAGGGGTCAGGGGGACGGAAGCGCTCCACTCGGTCGTGCCGGCGCAAATCCCGGACGCTCCGCTCTCCACGACGAACCAGGACACCGACACTATGCCGTACGCGTCCTGCGCGCCGCCGCTCAGGGCGACGTTGGGCACCGTGACGTAGTGGGGGAACGACGACGGCGAGGTGACGTTAAGCGTCACCACGACCGGAAAGGCATCCTGTGCTTTGCCGCCCACGATGGAGTAGGGCAGGTCGACGATGCCATCGCGGCCGGCGTCGGGGGCGGTCCAGTCCGACCATACGTTGCCGAAGCCAGGACCGTTCCAGAGGTTGTTGTTGCTGTCATCGTAGGCCTGATGCTGCCCAACGCTCATGGACCTCCAGTTGTTGTCCCCCAGCCAGTTACCGTTGACCAGGTTGGAGGTGCTGGCCGTCAGGCTGATCGCATAGTAGCCGCTATCGGCGATATGGTTGCCGGCCACGGTGCTGTAGTGGGTGCCGAACAGGTTCACCCCGATGTACGTCATGTTGACGATATCGTTCCCGTAGATGCCGATCCGGTTGGAGATCAGCAGATAGATGCCGCTTCCTTCGGAGACGGACCGCGTTCCGGACAAGTGGTTGCCGGCGATAGTGCAGTCGTTCGCCTCGAACATGATGATGCCGGTCGTGTACAGTGCTCCGCCGGCGGACTCGATGGTCACGGTGTTGCCGCTGATGGTGAACCAGGCGACGTCATCCGCGCATATCCCATCGAAATATCTCTCCGCTCCCCCGGCCTGGGTGGTCAGGGTGATCTTGTTGTGCCGGATGACACACCTCGAGGAATCGTCCGCCGTTATGCCTTTGGCGTCCTGGTAGTCCTGCCCGCTGAAGGTGACAGCGATGACGTTATCCTCGATCGTGCAGTTCTCGCAGAAGGCAAGGCTGATGCTGACCTCCGCATCCGCCACGGTGTTGCCGCTCACGGTGACGTTGTCGGAGAAGAACAAGTGCACTCCGCCGTGGTCCATGTCCTGGCCGGCGACGCTGTAGCGGGTGACGTTGAACAGGATGATCTGCCCCTGTCTGGCCGGCGAGCTCTGACCGCCCATGTCGCGGTCCTTGATGAACAGGACCGGCCGGCCGTTGACGGTGTTGTTGGGCAGGATGTCGAGGTTGGGAGAGAGGTCCTCGGGGTCGTAGCCCTCTTCGAAGTACAGCTCGATGCCGCAGTCGATGAGCACGTTGCCCTGAAGGTCCCCCGGGCAGTTGTTGAGGGATATTCCCACCCCTCTCGTCACGGTGATGGTGTTGCCGTAGATGCGGGCGAACGAGTCGTACAGGCATACGCCATAGTCCGTGTAGGCGATGGTGTTCCCGGAGATCAGGTCCTCGTGACCGCCATCTATGCTGATGCCGTAGCCGTAGCCTGCGAAGGACTCGATGGTGTTACCGGCTATGAGGTTGGACTCGGTATTATGGAGGAAGATGCCGTCGCTCTCCGAATCCATGATCAGGTTGCCGGTAACGGAGTTCTGACCAGCATACTCCATGGAGATGCCCGCCCTTTCCCCGCCGTGCACGGTGTTGCGGTCGATCAGATTGCCGGACGCCGAGTAGACGGTGATGCCATTAACGAGGCCCCCGCTCACGGTGTTGTTGATCACCCGGTTATCAGTGGCGCTCCAGGCATCGTGCTCCGAGGCCGGTTCCATGAGCCTTCCGGACGAATCGCCGGCAACCATAATGCCGTAGCCCCCATATCTCAAGGCCATTGTGACCTCATTCCTCTCGACCAGGTTGGCATTGCTCACGTCGATGCAGATTCCGCCCCCCGCGACATCGCCGATGGAGTTGGCGATAACGGAGTTGTAGTTAGAGCGGTAAAGACAGATGGCCCACTCGGTCTCCATGTTCTCGATCACGTTCTGCTGAACGACGCAGCGGTCGGACAGCTCGAGGCATATGCCGAACCTGATCTGTCCGGTAATGACGTTCCTCGCCACGGTGTTGTTCTCCGACGGCACCACGTCCGCGTCGTGCTCGTAGTCCTCGTGATCGTTGTGAAGGTAGATCCCGTATTCCTGGTAGCTCACAAGTTCCTGGCCGCCGTCGATCGCATTGTCCACGATGGTCAGGTTGCTGCACGACTCCGCGGAGATGCTCGCGTTCACCGAGTCATAGATGGTATTGCCGGCTACCACGCACCGGGACGCGGAGTGGAGGTAGATGCCCAGCACGTTGCCGTCGAAGCGGTTATCGATCAGGGCAATGTTGCTGACGTTGGAGAGCAGAACCGCCTCGCCGCCGGCGCTGGTGAACTCGCACATATCGATATTGAGATAGAGGGTGGTGTTGCTGATTGAGATCCCCGCCGCTCCGGCCGGAATGTCGAACGAGAGAGCGGTGATGTTGAACGGCCTCTCCGCCGAGCCGTCGGCCAGGCGGTCCGCGCCGGTCCAGTTGCGCGCTGCCGCCTGGGCGGCGAGGTCCTCGTCGCCGTCGATGATGATCGGCCCGGAGGCTTCCAGGGCCGTTCCGGTGGGGGCCAAGGTGATGGCCGCGGTCATGAGCAGCGCCAATGTAATGAATGCAGCTAGCAGAGTCCTCGTTCGCATGGTGATACCTTCTGAAAAGCCTGGGGGGCCAGGGCGGTGGTCCAAAAGGGTCAGTGCTTATAAGCGGATTAATATGGAAATCAGGATTGAAAATCACTCACGGCGTTCGTCGTTATCGTCGCTCCGGCATAACGACGAAACGCGATTCCGGTTTCCGTTTCGAGAACAGAGGGCGATGATGCGATGACCGCTCGAGGCTAGAGCTGATAAACCGCAGGGTCCCTTATACTCCTGAGGCGAACGAATGGAGCGGGCGAAGGTCATCATCATGGGCGCGGCGGGGCGGGACTTCCACAACTTCAACACCTACTTCCGTGGGAACGAGGGGTACGAGGTCATCGCCTTCACCGCGGCGCAGATCCCGGACATCGAGGGGCGACGGTACCCCAGGAAGCTGGCCGGTGACAGCTACCCTGATGGGATCCCCATCGTGGCGGAGGAGGAGCTGCCGGAGCTGATCCGCCGACACGGCGTGGAGCAGGTGGTGCTGGCGTACTCCGACCTGTCGTACGCGGACGTCATGCACAAGGCATCATTGGTCATCGCCAACGGAGCGGACTTCCGGCTCATGGGCGATCCCCGCATCCTGCTGGAGTCGAGCGTGCCGGTGGTCAGCGTGTGCGCGGTGCGGACCGGCTCCGGCAAATCGCCGACCACCAGGAAGATCTGCAAGATACTGCGCAACCGCGGACTCAAGGTGGTCGCGGTGCGCCACCCCATGCCCTACGGGGACCTGTGCAAGCAGATCTCGCAGCGCTACGCCTCGTACGATGACCTGGACCGCTACGAGACGACCATCGAGGAGCGGGAGGAGTACGAGCCCCTCATCGACAACGGCATCATCGTCTACGCCGGCGTCGATTACGAGGTCATATTGCGCCAGGCGGAGAAGGAGGCCGATGTCATCGTGTGGGACGGGGGGAACAACGATTTCCCGTTCTTCCGCAGCGACCTCAAGATCGTCATCGCCGACCCCCACCGTCCGGGGCACGAGTCATCGTACTACCCGGGCGAGGTGAACGTCCGGGAGGCGGACGTCATCATCATCAACAAGGTGCAGACCGCCGACCGCAACAACATCCTCAGGGTCAAGGAGAACTGCAAGCGGCTGAACCCGGGAGCGACGATCATCGAGGCCGCGTCACCGATCTCCATCGATAGGCCGGCGCAGGTCCGGGGGAAGAGGGCGCTGGTGGTCGAGGACGGCCCCACGGTCACCCACGGCGGCATGGCCTTCGGCGCCGGGCTCATCGCGGCGGAGGACAACGGGGCCATCATCTGCGACCCGAGGCCGGGGGCGGTCGGCTCCATCCGCGAGACGCTGGACAGGTTCCCGCACCTCACCAGGGTCCTTCCGGCCATGGGCTACTCGCCCGAGCAGGTCCGCGAGCTGGAGGAGACCATCAACGATGCCGACTGCGACGTCGTGGTGGCCGGCACGCCGATCGACCTGCGCCGCGTCCTGAAGGTCAACAAGCCGATCGTCCGCGCCAGGTACGAGGTGTCGGAGATCGGAAGGCCCGACCTCGAGGAGATCCTCACCGAATGGTGGGGGAGGATGGAGGGCCGGAAGAGATGAGCCGGTCAGTGCGCTGAGCCCAGGCCCTCGCTGATCGCATGGACGTCGGCGACTGCGCGTCCCCCTGCGGTTCGGTCCTGAACCCTCCCGGGGGCACGAGCAGCTCGAACCTCACCCCCTTCCCGGGCTCCCCGCGCTCCGTGATCTCGATCCCCGTTATGGCTAGCACGTCGCGCGCCAGGAAGAGCCCCAGCCCGGTGTGGGAGCCGAAGCCCCGCTCGAAGATGTGCGGCTTCGCGCGGTCCGATATGCCTTCCCCGTCGTCGCGGTAGACGAGGACGAGGCCGCCCCCGCGCATCTCATGCCCGAACGAGATCCTGGAGACCGCCCCGCCGTGGCGCAGCGTGTTGTCCACGAGATTGTACAGCACCTTCTCCAGCATGACGTCCGCATATACCGCGACGCCCCCGACGTCCGAGGAGACCGCGATGCGGTCCAGCGGGAACTGCCCGGTGGCGCGGGCGAACACGTCGTCGACCAGGAGCCAAGAAGGAGCGTTTATGCCGAAGCTCTCGTAGTCGCCGGTGAACTCGACCAGCGATCTCGCCGCCTCCGACGAGAGCTCGGTCCTCTCCAGGTACGTCCTTATCCTGTCGATGTCCGTCTCCCGCATGGCCAGATCGACGTAGCCGTCGATGACCGTCAGGCGGTTCAGGAGGTCGTGGCGCGTCATGGACGAGAGGAGCCCGAGGCGCTCGTGCGCGGCCTTCAGCGACCGCTCGGCCCGCTCCCGCTCGGTGATGTCGCGCATCAGGACCATGTGGGCGCGCAGCTCCTCCTTGACCTCCACGGGCATCACCGACGCGTCGAAGGTCCGGCGCGAGGGGCCGCTGCCCACGGTGATCTCGCCGCGCGGTCCCCCGGAGGCGATCAACCGGGCGATCTCGCCGCCGAAGGGGAACGCGTCCGAGACCGGGACCCCCAGCACCTTCCCGGCCGGCACCGAGAGGAGCGATCCGGCCGAGCGGTTGATGTCGATCAGGCGTCCATCGCCATCGATCATCAGCATGGCGTCGGTCATGTTCTCCACCACCTCGACGCGGGCGATGGGGCGGATGTCAAGGATGCGGTACCGGTACAGCCCCCAGGCCATCAGCGTGCCGCTGAAGATGAACATCATGGGCGCGACGTCGACCTCCTCGAACGTCTGCAGGTAGTTCTGCAGGGCGTCGGACAGGAACGGGGGGATGAAGGAGATGGCCATTATGGCGGCCTGCTTCTTGTACAGCGCGTTGGCCCCGATGGTGGAGTCCACGAGGACGATGAGCGCCACGATCATCAGCCCGTAGGAGTAGAGGAGGTAGAACCCGTACCAGATGCCCTCCGAGGAGCGCAGCACCACGGGGTCCTGGCCGGCGAGGGCGAAGTCGTAGAGGAACAGCGTGTGCCATTGCACGGTGAGAGCGAGCACGGTGGTGACGAACGGAACGATGGAGATGGCGATCAGGCTCCTCCTGTCGAACCAGTCCCCGCGGCCGTTCATGGATATCAGCAGGCCGAAGACGGCCACGCAGACGTAGGGGGCGAAGATGAACTTCAGCTGGGTCAGGAGGACCTTGCCCTCCAGGTCGATCACGCAGACGTCGATGGCCTGGAGCATGGCCCACGCCGCGGCCATCGCGCAGAGTAGCTGGAGGTACTTCGTCTCCGGCAGGCGGGCATAGCGGCGGCTGTACATGAAGAGAGCGATGCCCACGATGGAAGTGCCGATGAGCATCCAGATCTTGGGGGAATACACGAGCGTGAGCTCAACACCTGTTCGATTGGAAAAAACCGGGAAATAATAATCTTACGCCGTGAGAATCAGCCGTCGAGCGTCGGTATGTCGGGCCCAGGTGCGGCGTCCCCGGCAGGCGCCTACCGCCTGGCCGTCAGGACCTGACGAACTTGATGTACTCCAGCGAGTCATCCTTCTGGAACGCGGCCAGCAGGTCCCTCACCTCTTCCGCCGGTCCTCCCACCAGGAACACGTCCAGGCACTTGCCGTTCTTCAGGTGCGAGTGGACCTGGGTCCTGATGTTCCTCTGGAACCTGTGCCGCAGCTCGTCCGGTCCGTGCCCCTCGTCGTTCCTGTGGACGGAGATCATGATCCCCTCGACCTCCCCCTCCATCTTCTCCCTCTCCTTGATCTCCTCCTCGGCGGAGCGGAGGCAGACCCTGATGGCCTCGCTGCGCCCGGCCAGCCCCAGCATCTCCTGCAGCTGGTCCAGGTCCTCGATGTTCTTGTCGGTGAGGGAGACGCTGATGACCGTCATGTTGCGCACGGACCGGTCATGGTTAATAGCGTATTTATAAAATGATGCCTACAAGTTAATAGGAATCGCTATATTTGTTAATATCATATCATATCAAAAGTGAAATTCATATGAACCTCAGCAAGAGAGCAAGGATGATCAGCGCGGTCGCCCTCGTGGCCGTCGTGGTCGTGGCCGGCACGGCCGTTCTCCTGTCCACAGCGAACGCCCCCGGCTCGGACAAGCTGCAGGTGGTGGCCACCTTCTATCCGCTCTACTACTTCTCCTCGGAGATCGGCGGGGACCTGGCAAAGGTGTCCATGCTGATACCGGACAACTCTGAGCCGCACTCCTGGGAGCCGACAGCATCGGACATGATCACCGTGGACAAGGCCGATATCATGGTCTACAACGGCGCGGGGTTCGAGCCCTGGATCGGCACGGTGCTCGGCGCCGTGAACACCTCTGACCTCGTGCTCGTCGACACCAGCAAGGGCATGGGGCTGCTGATGTCCGACGAGGTCCGCGAGATGTACGACGCTGCGGCCGAGGCCCTGAACGCAGGCGGCCCGACGGTCGCCGCCTCGCCCGACGCATCGTCGGCCCCGACCGTCAACGCCTCCGGGCTGGTCAATGTCGAGCTCGCCGATATGCCGGGCGGGCACGGCGGGTACATCAAGGTCGTCTCCGCCAGCGGCGGGGACCTGAGGTTCTTCGTCACGAACTCCACCGATCTCACCATCTCGGCGTCCAACGGCACCGAGGTGGAGTACGAGCTGGACAACGGCGCGGTGTCCTCGTACCCCATGTTCAACGGCTCCAAGTTCGTCGAGCTGGCGGGCGGGGAGGAGTACACCCTCCACTTCAGCTCGAGCGCCTCGACCGGCACCGGCCTGGTGATGGTCGCGGGGCAGGAGAGCGGGGGAGAGGAGCACGAGCACGGTCTCAACGACCCGCACTTCTGGCTCGACCCGGTGAGGGCCAAGGTACAGGTGCAGAACATCCTCAATGGGTTCATCAAGGCCGACCCGGACCACGCCCCGGAGTACAAGGCCAACGCCGCCAACCTGACGGAGCGGCTGAGCAAGCTCGACCAGGACTACGTCGACGGCCTGGCCGGCCGCACCAAGAACGCGGTGATCACCACCCACGAGGGCTTCAACTACCTGGCCGCGCGCTACGGCTTCACCGCCTACGCGGCCACCGGCATCTCCGCGGACTCCCAGCCCAGCGCCCAGGACCTGGTGAACCTGGTGAACCTGGTCAACAAGCTGGGCCTGCACTACGTGTTCTCGGAGCCGATCTACAGCGACTCGGTGATCGAGACCATCGCCTCGGAGACCGGGACCACGGTGCTGGTGCTGGACGGGGTGCACGGGCGCTCGGGCGTCCACGCGCACATGGACTACTTCGAGATCATGTACGCCAACCTCGAGCAGCTCAGGATCGGGCTGGAGGTCGCCTGAGCCCCGCGGCCTGCTGGGCGCGGACGGGCACGATGCATGGAGATGTCAAGATGCCTGAAAAGGTGATAGAGGCCAGGGACATCGTGGTGAGGTACAACGGCGTGCCGGTGCTGGACCACGTGTCGCTGGACGTGATGAAGGGCGACTTCCTGGGGATCGTCGGCCCCAACGGTGGGGGCAAGACCACGCTGCTCAACGCCATCCTGGGGAACGTCAAGCTGGCCTCGGGCGAGGTGCGGCTGTTCGGCACCGAGCTCTCGAGGTTCAGGGACTACCAGAAGATCGGCTACGTGGCGCAGCACGCCATACAGTTCGACCCCCTGTTCCCGTCCACGGTCGAGGAGATCGTGCGCCTGGGGTGCGTCTCCCGCAGCCGGCTGGGGAGGAGGCTCGGGGCCAGCGAGAAGGAGGCGGTCGAGGAGGCCATGGAGCTGGTGGGCATCACCGGCATTCGGGGCAGGAGGATCAGCGAGCTGTCCGGGGGGCAGAAGCAGCGCATCTTCATCGCCAAGGCGCTGGTGAAGCGGCCGGAGCTGCTGGTGCTGGACGAGGCCACCAGCGGCCTCGACGTCTCGGTCCAGGACCGCTTCGTCAGCCTGCTGAAGAAGCTGAGCCTGGAGACCGGGGTCACCATCGTCACGGTGTCCCACGACCTCTCCGGCGTGATGTGCCAGGCGAACAAACTGGCGATCGTGAACCGCAGGATCGAGCTCACCGACATATCCGGGGGCAAGGACGTCAGCAGCGCGCTGCGCGACGCGTACGGGGAGCACTTCACCTTCGTGTTCCACAACGATCGCGACAACTGCCTGATACGCAACGGGTGATATGATGGTCGACATACTTTCGATGTTCGATTATACCTTCTTCCAGCGCGCCTTCGTCGGCGGGCTGTGCGCCGCCGTGCTGTGCTCGCTCCTGGGGGTCTTCATCGTGCTCCGGCGCTCCGCGCTGATCGGCGAGGGCGTGGCCCACCTCTCGTTCGGGGGCATCGCCCTCGGCCTGTTCCTCTCCGTCTATCCGCTCAACACCGCCCTGGTGCTGTCGCTCCTGGGCACGCTGGGCATCTCCTACCTGCAGCGGAAGAGGATCGTGTACTCGGAGATGGCCATTGGGATAATGATCGCCTTCGGACTTGGTCTCGGGGCGGTGCTGGCGAGCGCGGCCGGGGGGTTCAGTGTGGACCTCTTCTCCTACCTCTTCGGCTCCATACTGACGATAAACGGCGGCGATCTGGAGCTGATACTGGTGCTGTCGGCGGCGGTGGTCGCCTTCGTCCTCCTGCTCTACAAGGAGCTGATGTACATGACCTTCGACGAGCAGGGAGCGAGACTGTCCGGGATACCGACGGGGCTGATCGACCTGGCGTTCAACGTCATGCTCGCCCTCACGGTGGTCGTCTCGATCAAGATCGTCGGCTCGCTGCTGATCTCGGCGCTGCTCATCATCCCCGCCTCGTCGGCCATGCAGCTCTCGCGGTCGTTCCGCGGGACCGTGGTCATCAGCGTCGTCCTGGGCATCGTTGCCGTGCTGCTCGGCCTGGTGTCCTCGTTCCTGTACGACGTCGCGACCGGCGGGGCGATAGTGCTGATAAGCATAGCTATCTTCCTGCTGTGCGTCGCGCTGAAGAAGATCCTCGGCTCGGCACCGGCCGAGCCTGCGGAGGGGGAGTAGGCCTCCGCAGGGCCGTCGAACGCTGCGGGATCAAGCGGGGACGGTTATCTTCTCCACCTCGCCGACGCTTGTGGTCCTCATTATGGCCGGCTCGGCAAGCAGGTCCTTCAGTTCCTCGGTGGCTCTCGGGACGATCTGCTCCCAGGAGCCGTTCATGGTGTGCTCGGACTCCCAGAAGGTCACGTACGTCACCCGGTCCTGGTCGCCCGTGGCGAGGAGGATGAGCATTCCCTCGAACCCTTCCATCACGTCCCTTCTGATGTCCGAGATGGTGTTCATCCCTTCCTCCCTCTTGCCCGGCCTGAACCTCAGGTCTACCAATCTGGCATAGGTCATCTTCGTCACCGTGAATACCTTCGCCCGACGGGTATCAATACCTTTCTCGACGGTACTTTACCAACAGTACGAAAAATGGCAGAAATGGTGCAGGGGGGAGGCCATCACCGCTCTCCGTTTCTCGAATCAACATCATCGCCTATTTATTATAAATAGTCTGATAATTATGTTGACGGCGCAGTACGACAGTATCGTCTGGTGCTAGCATGCGCACGAAGCCGCTCACAGTCACATTGGCCATCTTGATGCTCCTCTCGATCGTCTCCTTCATGCCCATGGAGCTCCCGACCGCCGCCGCGGACCCCGCTTCCAGTGCCGACTTCGAGTACACGATCGAGCGGACCTGGTGGACCGGCGAGGAGTCGGTAAGGATCACCGGGTACACCGGGCCGGGCGGGGACGTGGTCATCCCAGACACCATCGAGGGGGCCAGGGTCACCAGCATCGACTACTCGGCGTTCTACGGCGCACCGATCGCCTCGGTGGTCATCCCGGACAGCGTGACCTTCATCGGCGACGGGGCGTTCGGCTCTTGCACCTCGCTTACCTCGGTCACCGTGGGGAACGGGGTCACCGAGCTCTACAGCACGTTCGTCTGCTGCTTCAACCTCGAGTCGGTCACGCTGGGCGAGAACGTGACGGTCATCGGGGACAGCACCTTCGCCTACTGCTTCGCGCTCACGTCCATCGACATCCCGGCCAGCGTGGCCAAGATAGAGAGGCGCTCGTTCAGTTACTGCTTCGCGCTGAGCTCGATGGTCTTCGAGGGCAACGCGCCGGTGATGCAGGCGAAGTGGGACGATATGCGCACCGCCATCCCTCAGGCGGCGCCGCTGACCATGTACTACTACCACGGCGCCACCGGCTTCTCGCTTCCCATGTGGAACGGCTATCCGAGCGTGTGCCTGCCCATCAGGCCCACCGCCCCGCAGAATCTGGTCGTGGTGTCCGGCAACCACAGCGCCACGCTGTCCTGGAAGGCCCCGGCGGACGACGGTGGCGCGATCGTAGACCACTACGTGGTCTACATGAACGGCAATGAGAGCACGACGGTCACCAACGCCACGGCGAACATCACCGGGCTGAACAACGACGAGCTGTACACCTTCACGGTGGCGGCGCACAACTCCGTCGGGGTCGGGAAGAACTCGACCGAGGAGCTGGCGTTCCCGCGCAACGACTCGGTGGTGATGGTGCCCCCGCCGATCGACGATGTCGACGACGAGGGGCCGGCCGGCAAGGTGAGCGGAGCGATCTCCGCCGAGCAGGCCGAGACGAACCGCGGGGTGATGCTCGGAGGCCTCGGCCTGATCTCCGTTGCAGCGGTGACCGCCGGGCTCGTGGTGGCCAGGCAGGCCGGCCATGGTGCGCACGGGAAGGACGAAGGGTTCAGGAACAAAAAGAACAGGGAGTGAGGTTCCGATTCAACGAGTCCGCTCCTTTCTCTTCTTCATCCTTTAGACATACAGCGAGCTCCGCTCCGAGTTGGATGGGCGGGCGAGGCGGATCTACCTGACGTCTAGTTTGCCTGTCTGGGGAAGCGGGGCGCACCAAAGGATAAAATATCAACCCGGCCATGGAAGGCCACCTGCGGGGGTAGTCAAGTCAGGCCAACGGCGCGGGACTTAAGATCCCGTCCTTAGTGGTTCGTGGGTTCAAATCCCTCCCCCCGCACCATTTGGTATGGGGTAATAGATATCTTTTCGAAATGTTCCACTTTTCACCGCTTCGTTCTCCCCTATTTTTAGGCCTAGCCAGACGTTTTATATGGGCTGCTACAATGTTACTTTGTGGCACCGTTATTGAGGGCTTGTATACTTAGTGAATACGATGCCAAATGCCTAGGTAATGGTCCATTAAATGGGGGCATTTTTCAATGAGAACACTCTATCTCTCAGGTCACGGAATTTCGATTCGGGTCGATCATTCACACCTGCTGATTCGGGACGGGTGCGAGTTCGAACGTCCGGAACCGATGACTTACGAGTTAAAACCGAAGCATGATGAGTTTGACAATATTGTGATTTATGGCCACTCCGGCAACATCACCCTGGAGGCAATCAAGTGGCTATCCAGACAAAACATCCAGCTAACCATACTGAATTGGGATGGTAGCCTCGTCGCCAGTGTCACAATCCCTGAACCAAAGCAGGGGGCGAATCGCTTCGCCCAATATCGGGCGTTCAACAGCAAGAGCCGGGTGGATATTGGCATGAAGTTCATCGACGCCAAGATACGAACATCCATAGCAGTCCTGGATTGGGTGGCTCAAAGGCATCCTGAAGTAAGGGAGACAAGGAAGGGATGCTTCCAGGAGCTTGACGAATACAAGGATAAGCTACCCGAGGCAGACACAACCGCGAAGGTCCGTGGCATCGAGGGCATGGTCGCTCGCAACTATTGGTTGATACTGGCGGAGACGTTCGACAAGAAGCTAGAGTTCGAAGGCCGGGCGTTCGGCAAGACTGGAAGGCCAATGGCTGCTATCGACCCAATCAACGCCCTGTTTAACTACGGATACTCGTTGCTGGAATCTCACTGCATCAGAGCAATCAACGCCAACGGCCTGGACCCGTACATCGGGTTCGTACATGAAATGGCCCCGGGCAAGTCGCCGTTAGCATACGATCTACAGGAGCCGTTCCGGTGGATGGTTGATATTGCGGTCATCAAGTCACTAGAACAAAACATCTTTACCAAGAAGGATTTCGTACGTACTGACAGCTATGTCGTCCGTCTTCGGTCCGAAGGTGCTCGCAAGTTAGTCGGAGCAGTTCAGGAGCAGTTCACGACCAAAGTGAAGTTTAGGGGCAAGAATTGGGAATGGGGTAATGTTCTGACCCAGAAGACGGCCGAGTTCGTTGATTACTTGCAGGGCACGACGGAGGAACTAGATTTCGCTGCCCCTATGCCCATGCTAGTCAGGGATGATTCGGCCGAGCTAAGGCGGAAGATATTGTCTATGTCTTATGCCGATTGGAAATCCATGGGATTCAGCAAAGGAACGCTTCATTATCTGAAGGCCAACGCCCGAAAGGACGAGCCGTTCAAGATTTACGGCAAGGTAAAGGAGAAATTAGAGGCCTTGTGATTGTCCCGATGGTTGCATTTATTCTTCCAATCAAGGCAAGATTGTCACAAGGGAGCACATCGAGAATATTTCCCGCAACCGGAGATGTTCGACCCTTTGAACGAGATGAGCCCTGGCATCTGTTACCCTTTCATATTCGGCTCTAATTGTCGAGATGTCGCTCTGATATGGCCCGTTATTAATCTCTTCGACTAAATCCTGGTAATCGAGGTTAACATCCCTTTCAAGCCTTTCATTGAGGATGGCGACATCGCCTGTAGAAAGCCAGCTTTCATTAAGTGCACCGTCTCCTCGACCGATCCTGTAATATGTGCCATCCATGGTCAGCTTCCAATTGACCATTTCCTCATACGTGTATTTCTTGGTGACTAGCATATCATAAAGGGAAGTAGCGAACGATTCACCAATCATCAATTTATCATTCACCAATGCCATCCTTTCCCGTATCATACGGTCAAGTTTACAGTACAAACTCCCCTTCATTTTCTCGAAGCTTATCAGGGCCTCGATCAAACGATGGTATTCATCAAGCAAGGGTTGACCAATCTCGTTGTGCTCGAATATGTGGGTGAATAGAGCATCATTTTCGATGGGTAGATTCTCTGGTCCCTTCAAATCACACCTTGAGTTGAAACCGCTTCTTCTTTTCACCGTCGTTTGTCCCCGCAACTGAAGACCGCCGGCCGGATATTCGGGGTCGAGTGTGACTGACGGCAACTGATTGAGTATTCCCTCTAAGATGCCATTGATTTTTTCTGAATGGGATATTAAGACATCGGCTCGGGCTTGGATCTTGATTGCCCCATCACGCATATCACGCACAATTCTTTCGATAAGAAGTGTTCCCTGACGGACCGTGTGATAATATGTCATGCCGGGCATTTCTGTCTTAATGATTTGCCCAATGTCAGAGTTAGATTCCATCTTCAACACCTTATAGAAGAGGCCTTCCCTTACTGCATTCTCACCGTCCTTCTTCGGAAGTTTTTTAGAGATTTCTTTTGATGTCAGCGGACCATTTCTTTCTATGACTGCTAATATGATCTTGAGAGCCTCGGCATAATTGCAGGTCTTTTTGCAGGTCTTTTTCTTCATTTGTGCACCAATTTTGACCAGCTTCGACGAGCCAGTGATCAAATTTTGTGAAGTGAACGCCTATGTCACTTCACAACCAGATTTAATCATGCGCCTAAATGCGTATCGGCGCCTTGGGGTCGTTTTCCCGAGACCCAGGGCCGCCGTTATGGGCCATCGGGATGGAACGGATGTAGGAACGAAGGGGCCGACGGAGGTGGCCGATGGCTAAGCGGTTTAGCGATAACTACGCCACCTACGAGGACTGGCACAGGAACGCCCGGGACACGCCCTACAAGCACCAGATCGCCAGGCTGCACTACATGCACCCTGACGCCACGCTGGACCAGCTGAGGAGGCATCCAAAAAACGGCGAGCGCCTCTAGGACGTCTCCACAAGCGTCCCATCTCCAAGATGGGGTGGGACGCTCTAACTCCCAAGGAGCAAGAGCTTAGGATCCGTTGTCATGGGGCCCTCACCCTGATTAAAAAACATGGTTGGTCCCTTGCGGCAGCTGCTAAGCAATTCGGGGTCTCTCCAGAAACCGTCAGGGAGAACGTTAACGGATTCGTCAAGGTCAATGGTCGATGGCGTGCGAAGGCTTCCGCTTGGAGCGAGATGTCGATCCTAATACACTCTGGCGGTGAATCCCTCTATGTCCCAGTACCGAACGCACGACAGGCATCGATCATTGGTCGCTATCGTAACGCAGTCGGGACGGCTCTAGACGATCACGACCAAACCGTACTCGCTCCCTTTGTTGGAGTAGTGATTCGAGCATCAGATGGGTCAGTGTACACGCTGGAGACGAACCTAGAGGCGCTATACATGATGAGGGATAGGCGGC
>CAYRPG010000008.1:0-2037 GCA_964426205.1 uncultured Methanomassiliicoccus sp.
TCCGACTCGACCCAGATGCTTCCTCCGTGCCTCTCGACGATGCGCTTGGCGATCGCCAGGCCAATGCCCGTCCCCTCGTACTCGTCCTTCGTATGAAGGCGCTGGAACATCTGGAAGATCCTCTCATAGTGTTCCGGGGCGATACCGATCCCGTTGTCCTTCACCGAGAACGTCCAGCTATTGGGCCCCTCGCTGCTGCGTACGAGCACCATCGGGCCCTCGTTGCCGTGATACTTGAGGGCGTTGCCCACCAGGTTCTGTAGGAGCTGGGTCATCTGCGTCCGGTCGGCCATGATGGTAGGCAGATTGCCGACCTCGATCCTTGCCCGGTTCGCCTTTATCGAATGGTCCAGGTTCTTGAGGGCGGTGGCCATCGCCTCGTTCATGTCCACCTCGGCGAACTCACCGCCTCCCGACTCCACCCTGGAGTATGCCAGCATGTCCCGGATGAGGTCCCTCATCCTCATGGAGCCGTCGACCGCGTAGTGCACGTATAGCTTGGCATCATCATCCAGCCTGTCCCCGTACTTCCGCTCGAGCAGCCCGAGGTACGAGGTCACCATCCTCAGGGGCTCCTGGAGGTCATGACTGGCAACATAGGCGAAATGGTCGAGCTCCGAGTTCGACCTCGCCAGGTCCTTCGCCCGCTCGGCGAGGGCACGCTCCAGCCTTCTTTCCTCGGTGAAGTCGTGGCCTATGAACAGTATGCCCTCCGGAAGGTCGTGCGCGCCCTCCAGGAGCTTGAGCCGCCATTCGACCTCCCTGATCTCTCCGTTCTTGGTCAGGATGCTCCCCGAGAACGCGGTCCTGATCGAGCGGTCCAGTATCTCGGACACGACGCTCCTGCCCATCTCTGCCTCGTCCTTCGGGACGAGCGCCTCTGCCCACTCCCTCGAGGCGAGCTCCTCCTGCTTCCAGCCCGACACCTCCTCCATGAACGGGTTCACCCGGAGGATGCGGCCCCGGAGGTCGACCACCATGATGATGCCCTGTGCGCTGGTGATGATCGCCTCGGCGAAATCCCTCTCTGAACGTAGCGAGCTCTCGCTCATCTTCAGCGAGCGGAATATCGTGGCATACGGCTGGACTATGCCGTTCCTCACGATGGCGATGAAGATCAGCAGGAAGGAGGCCAGGATGGAGAGGTGGCCCAGAAGGTTCGGCAGGCCGTACGGATCGTTGTAGAGGGTGAACAACAGCTCCCCGACGACGGCGAAACTGGTAGAGGTGACAAGGAGGCCGAATATGCCGGTGGTGAACACATCCCGCTTCCGGTAGAGCAGATAGATGGAAGCGATGAAGAGCGCGGAGATCAGGTACTCGCTCCAGATCTTGAACTGGGTGAGGCCGGAATCGTCCACGAAGGCGGTCGGGAACACCCCCAGGAAGATGGCCGCCAGGCCGATGGAGGTCACCGCTGCATAGGAGGCGATGACCAGGCCCCAGTCAAGTTTCCTGGAGATCAGGAGAGGCGCGGCGACCAGGGAGAAGGCGATGATGTATCTGCTCAGGATCCACAGCTGGGTAGGCAGGTTCGCCGAATCGCCAGGGAAGACGCCCATGCCCTTGTACGCGAGAAGATGGATGAGGCCGATCGGCCCCACGAACAGGTACATAACCCCCAGCAGCATGAGATAGTTGTTCTCCATGTACGGGCGGGAGGTCCAGGCGATGACGAACACGCCCAGGGCGACCACTGAGATGGTCACCTCCACGAGGCTGTGGAAGAACAGGTAGCTGTACATGCTCGTGGCAAGCAGCGTACCGAAGAACAGGGCCGCCAGGACCACGGGAGAGCGCCTGGAGGTCTGCTTCCGAACGGTGCCGAGGCGCTTCTTATCCGTATTTTCCTTGGGGTCCGTCATGGTTCATCCCGTCGCGCGGCACTCCCTGATCATTAGCATGGAGCCGTGTGATGAGGGACCGCGAGCGTAACAACGATAGAGCGAAGGAGACTAATATTATTGCTCCGGCCTGATGCAAGTTTTCTATGGGCCGACGTTGCTCATCGTGATACCGCCCTCAGGCCGGTAAAGG
>CAYRPG010000008.1:2137-95152 GCA_964426205.1 uncultured Methanomassiliicoccus sp.
AGTTTTCTATGGGCCGACGTTGCTCATCGTGATACCGCCCTCAGGCCGGTAAAGGTCCACGACGGCACTTTAGCACCAGGAGCTTAGCAGGCTTACTGCGGCCAAGGGACGAAGGTTCGATCTCCTCCGGCACGGGCCGCCGCGACTAGCCCCCGGCCAGGACCACGAGGTTGCTCCTGAGCCACTGCGTTATCGCATCCATCTCCGCCGTGCTGGCAGGCTTGATGCGGAAATCGGTGACGCCCATCTCCCGTGCCCTCATCTCGTCGTCCTTGTTCAGCGAGCCGGTCATGATCATGACCGGCAGCTGGCGGTGCGCCGGGGACGCTCTTATGCACCTGAGAACCTCGAAGCCGTTGACCTTGGGGATGTTCAGGTCCAGGATCACGATGTCCAGCGAGCCTTCTGCTCCGCATTCCTCCTTCTCGCCCAGAAAGTCAAGCGCGGCCTGGCCGTCGCGCACCACGGCGATGTCCATCGGAATGTCGATCCCGTTGAGGATCTCGGAGATGAGGAACGCGTCGGCGGGATTGTCCTCGACGATCAGCACGTGGAGCACTTCGGTCATATCACCTTCCCCTTCGGTACCGTGAAGTAGAACGTCGTCCCCTGTCCCGGGCGCGACTCGAACCATATCCTGCCGCCGTGCCGCTCGATGATCTTCTTGCTTATGGCCAGGCCGATCCCGGTCCCCTTGTACTCCTGACCGGTGTGCAGCCGCTGGAACAGCACGAAGAGGCGGTCGGAGTACCGGGGATCGATCCCGATGCCGTTGTCGCGCACCGAGAACTGCCACTCCCGCCCCACGTCCCTGCTCGACACGTGCACCTCCGGCGGCTCCCTCCCGTGGAACTTCACGGCGTTGCTGAGGAGGTTCTGCATCACCTGGACCATCTGCGCCTGATCCGCCAGGATGGTGGGCAGGGGATCGTGGGTTATCACTGCGTTCTCCTCGTTGATCTGCAGGAGCAGGACGTTGACGGCCTTCCGGAGCACATCCTCCATGGCCGTCGGCTCGAACTGCTTCCCCCTGGTATCGATCCGGGAGTAGTCGAGCAGGTCCTGGATGAGGTCCTTTGCCCTCAGGCCGCCATCGATGGCGTAGTCGATGTACATCCTCGCCCTGCTGTCCAGTTGCTCGCGGTACCTGCTGTCCAGGAGCGAGAGATAGGCGGTCACCATCCTTATCGGCTCCTGCAGGTCATGGGATGCCACGTACGCGAACTGCTGCAGGTCGGCGTTCGAGCGCTTCAGCTCCATCTCCGCCTTCACCCTGGCCGTGTTGTCCGCGATCATGGAGAACACCGAGGCCATCCTGCCGTTCTTGTTCTTCAGCACGGTATTGTACCAGGTGCAGTAGATCACCCGCCCGTCCTTGGTGATGTTGCGGTTCATCACGATGACCTTGGAGCTATCGTTCCTGCCGGTCAACCTGGAGATCACTCCCTCGACGATGGAGACATCATCTGGATGTACGATGTTGAGCTCCATGATCGGTCTGCCGATGGTCTCGTCGGCGGTGTAGCCGAACATGCTCTCCGCCTCCCCCGCCCACCTGGTGACCCGGAGGTCCGAATCCCATTCTATAACCGCCTGGGGGGCGTTATCGATGTAGAAACGGAGGCGTGCCTCGCTCTCCCTGTACGCCTCCTCCGCCCTTTTGCGCTCGGTGATGTCATTGCTTATGCCCACGAACCCCAGGAACTTGCCCGTCGGCGAGAACCTGGGCGATGCGTTGGACTCAAGCCACCGCCACTTCCCGTCCGCCCGCTTCACGCGCGCCTGGGCGCTGAACGGCTTCCTCTCGATGAGCGCCTCGTTCATCTTTTCGACATACTCGGCCTTATCATCAGGGTGGATGGCCAGGAACCATTTCTCGTTCACCTCATGGTCTGGAGGCAGCTGGAAGAAATCCCGGTAGTACTTGTTAGCGAACATCCTCTTCCCGTTCTCGTCGGTCACCCACAGCAGGCCGGGCGTCCCGTCGGCCATGACCCGGAACCTCTCCTCGCTCTCTCTGAGGGCCTCCTCGGCCTTTTTGATCGCGGTGATGTCCCGCGACGTTCCCAGCACTCCTATGATGTTGCCCTGCGAATCGCGCAACGGCACCTTGCTGGTGTCCAGCCATGCGACGCTGCCGTCCACCCTCCTCTGCCTCTCTATGATGTGCAGCTTCGCCTCGCCGCTCTCCATGACCTCACGGTCGTCCGCGCGATAGGCGTCGGCCTCGGTATTGGCCCATGGCAGGTCGTAGTCGGTCCTGCCGATGTACCCGGAGGGATCGGAGAAACCGGCGATGATGGCCGATTCCCTATTGACCCCGAGGTACACGGAATTGCGGTCCTTCCAGTAGACCATTCCGGGAAAGTGGTCGATCACGATCTTGAGCATCTGTTCCGAGCGCCTCAGCTCCTCCTCGGTCCTCTTCCGCCCGGTGATGTCCTGGACGATCACCAGGACGTTCCTTCTCGACGTGCCCTCGTCGACCGGGAGGGCGGAGACATCGGCACATAGGTCGTCCCCCTGCCCATCAAGCATCCATAGCTCGTTGTGCTCTGCCCTCCTTCCGGTCATGATGACCTCCCTGAGAACAGCAAATATGCCGTTGTCCTCCCCTCCAGGCAGGCATTCCCTGAGCCTCCGACCGATGATGTCCACCCCCCTGAGCAGGGGGTCGAGGAGGAAGTCGCAGGCCTCGTTGACATATTTGATCCTCAGCCCATCGGACGAGAGGTAGATGGCGGCGCCAGGAAGCCCATTGACGATGCTCTCGACAACGGGGCTCCCTTCGTTTCCGTGACTGCCATGCATATTACCGCGGCCCAGAATCGTTAGGATATTAATATTATCTTGATAGAGAATGTAGATAAAGGTTCTCACCATCATTTTGGGTCGGCCGATGATAGCGATCAGGACCGCCCTTCGTTCATGCCAGAAGCGACAAGCACATCGGGCACGACCGCCCCTTTTCCCCAGAGGCACGTCGTTCCCTCCATCGACCCACCCTCTTCGGAGACATCGGCCATTGTATGTGAGGTGCTTGCGCTCAGGATCGTCACATGCACATCGCACCGGGGTAGAACGGGCACATCGCAAGTATATGGTCAGAACTGCATCATGGTCCGGTGCGAGCGTGGGAGCCCATCGTGAGCGGGCGCTCCGTGCAGCACCGGCTGGGGCATTGTGATGCAGGCTATATGTCTCGATCTGGGAACTAGCGGGATAAGGGGGCAGCTGCTGGACTTGGAGAGGAAAAGGGTCATAAGGACCTGCATGACCTCGCGCAACCCGATCCCCGGCGCCAACGTCATGGACCACCTGAGCTTCGCCATTGAGAACGGACAGGAGCTCGCCCACGACATCCTGGTCCGCTGCACCGCACAGGTGATCGAAACGCTTTCGCCGTCCTGCCTGGAGAGGGTATCGATCTGCGGGAACCCCATCCAGCTATCATTGTTCGAGGGCATCGAGGCCAGGGACCTGGCATACGCCGGGGAGAACGCCCTGAGGTCCCGGAACATCGTGCCGCCCTCCAGGGAGGGCAAGATCATCCGGACCGAGGATGTCGGTCTGGACCTCAGCGCCGACCTGGTCATCCCTCCGGCGGTGAGGCACGAGATAGGGGCGGACGCCTTGGCGATGATGCTCAAGTCCGGCTTCCTGGAGGACGACAATTGCATGGTCACCGACTACGGTACCAACGCGGAGATGGCGTTGAAGGTCGGTGACCAGATATACACCGGTTCCGCGGCCGCCGGCCCGGCGCTGGAGGGACAGCAGATATCGGCCGGCATGCTCGCTTCGCCCGGGGCGATCAGCGACCTGATGCGCTATCCCGAGGGGTGGCGGGTGAAGGTGCTGGACGAGCGGCTCGACCCCCAGGATGGCAACATGCTCAACCTTCGGTCGGGCATCCTCAGGAACGAGGGCGCGCAGGCCAGGGGCATCACCGGCACCGGGGTCATCGCGCTGGTGTACGCTGGCATGATGGACGAACGGATCGTTCCTCCGAACATCGTGAAGGGCGATATCACCCTGGCCCGCGGGATCAGGTTCACGAGGCAGGACCTGATGGAGGCAGGGAAGGCCATCGGCGCCATCCGCGCCGGCCACATGACCCTGATGGCCGAGGCGGGCATCGGCCACCAGGACCTCGGCAACATGTACATGGCCGGGGCGAGCGGCACCTACATCGATGCAGCCAAGGCCCAGGCGGTCGGCCTGGCCCCGCCATCGGCCAAGCGGGTGGTGCAGATAGGCAACACGTCGCTAGAGCTGGCCAAGGACCTGGCGCTCGATCCCCAGATGGTCGATGAGCTGAACGCCATCAGGAAGGAGATCCTCGCTCACCACATCATGTTCGCGGCGTCCAGAACGTTCTCCGACCTCTACGTCCTCGAGCTCGCCTACTGGACCGAGGGCATGCCGCTGCAGATGTACCATAACGGTCTGGCCGCTCTCGGGATGGTCCCTCCAGGACCGTCCAATGGCACCACGGCCATAGAGCGGTGGAGGCAGAAGGACATCTGGGATGTCGGCGAGTCCCTCAGGATCATCGACCCGAGCGTCAAGCTCGTCGGCTCCTGGGATTGCAACATGTGCGAGAGGTGCGTTCGGAGCTGCCCGGAGAAGGCGCTGAGCATCGAGAGCTCCACCTTCGTCGTCGACACGGGAAGGTGCCTCGGGACCGCATGCCGGCGGTGCCAGGAGGGGTGCCCCCAGCACCTCTTCGATTATGA
This sequence comes from uncultured Methanomassiliicoccus sp., assembly GCA_964426205.1. GTDB lineage: Archaea > Thermoplasmatota > Thermoplasmata > Methanomassiliicoccales > Methanomassiliicoccaceae > UBA6. The sequence goes on from CAYRPG010000008.1 coordinate 6,877, forward strand.
CGCGCTCGCTCTGAGCGGCTGATCCGCCGATGGTCCCCGCCCCGAGGGGGATCGGAAGGACGGCAGGATGTGGGGGCGATAGGGAGCTCAGGAGGCCGGGCCATCACCGCGAACGGCTCGTGCCTCTTCATCCCATGGTCCTCCGCCCATATCCCGCTCGCCAGCCGCTTGTGCTCGATATCACAAACCACGGCGCAACCATTATAGGCAGGACGGCGGCATCACCGCGTTCACCCGTCCCCCGTCTGGGCCGATGGGCATACCAGGATCGAATATCGAGAATGATCGAAGAGGTAAGAAGATGGGACTGTTCGATAGGGTGAAGGGAGTGAAGGAAGCGGAGAACATCAAGCTGACCAAGGAGGAATCCTTTGCCTCGATATCGCTCGCGGCCATCGCCGCCGACGGCGTGATCACCGAGGAGGAGGCCCAGGGCATGGTCGTCGGACTGGTCCGCATGAAGATGTTCGCCGGCTACAACTCCAACCAGATGGGAGCGATGCTGAACAAGCTTGTCGGGATCATCAGGAAGCAGGGCATCGACGCTCTCCTGAGCATGGCGAAGGAGGGGCTGTCCCCGGACATGAAGGAGACGGCCTTCGCGGTGGCCACCGACCTCGCGCTCGCCGACGGCGAGATCGCCGAGAAGGAGAAGCAGATCCTGACCAAGATCCAGCAGGACCTTGGGATCCCGGAGGACAAGGCGGTCACCATCATCGAAGTGCTGCTGATCAAGAACAAGGGCTGATCGGGAGCTAGTTCCGGCGGGTGGACCGCGGTCCCCCGCCGCACCAATCCTTTCCTGTTCTCATCGTTCCGTCAGTTCGCGGCGAGGTCCCGTTTCCTGCCGAACAGCGTTGCGGCCATCCCCAGGGTGGCGATGGCGAAGCCCGCCCAGACCTCGCTGACCATGGGCACCACCCTCGCCTGGACCGATGCGGTGTTGTTGCCCACCCACCCGTAATTGAGGTAGACGTCCTCCACGAAGCCGTTGAGGATGGCGGTCCCCGAGCGCAGCAGGGTGGGCCCGGACGTGCCGTTCTGGTACAGGTTGGTCACCGTTACCGTTGCCGGGGAACCGCCCGAGTAGACCAGGAAGGTGGCGACGCGCTCCTCGCCGGGCTCCCCCGTCGAGGTCGTCCACTGCCTGATCTCGAGGCTGGCAAGCTTGACCGTATGATCCCCGATGGTGATGCTGTCCCCCACCCTCATCGTCTCCGCCCCGTCCGGCAGGTAGGCCTGCATCGTCGACGACACGATGAAGCTCATGAGGACCAGCGCGACCCCGAGGTGCACTGCGTGCCCGCCCGCCCTGCCCAACCATGCAGGCACGCTCCTCTGGTCGAGGACAGCGATGCGGTACGCGGACACGAGGATGATCGCCAGTGCCGGGGGCACGGTCAGGGCGACGAGCCATGGCAGGAGGCCCGTGATGGCGGCGGCGATCGCCAGGACGATGGCCACGGCGGCGACGCCCCCGCTGACCAGCACGGCGTTCCTGCGCCCCAGCCTCGGGGAAAGAAGGCCGAAGAGCAGGGGAACGGACATGGCGAACGTCAGCAGGGTCGTCTTCTCGGTGAACTCGACGAAGTTCGTCCCCTGGTCCATGCTGTTGTTCTTTATCAGCAGGAGAAGGAGGAGGACGATGTAGATGAGCAGCAGCATCACCGTCAACAGGGTGTGATTATCCACCTTCCCCCTGTCCCCGGTCCTTGCCATCATGCGGTAGGCCAGGAGGAGCGAGAGGGCGAACAGCACCACGATGACGGTGAACAGGCCCATGATGCTCATGTCGCCGGTGAGGACGGTGACGAACCGGGTCCCTATCGAGCCGCTGACCGTGCTCCCATACGTGTGCACGGAGGACCCCCACAGCCCCCCGGTCCTGGTGATGAACGAGGACAGCAGGACGAGAACGAAGGACAGCATGCCCAGGAAGGGCATCAGCGCCCCCTCCCTCGCTCCCTTCGAACGCCTCGCGTGCAACAGGGCGATCACCGCGATGAACGGGAACAGGGACGCCGTCTCCACGGGGTCCCAAACCCAGAAGCCGCCCCAGCCCAGCTCGTAGTACGCCCACACGGCCCCGACGGCGATGCCTGCGATGAGCAGCACGCCGGCGATCCTCGCCCAGGGCAGAGCGATAGACGTCCACTTCTCGTCCCCGGTGACGGAACGGGCGAGGGACGCGGAGAAGATCATGAGGCAGGCGGCATAGGCGGCGAAGACGAGCGGAGGATGAACGGCCATCTCGATCGTCTGCAGGGAGATGTTCATCCCGAGGCCCTCGGGGTGAAGGGCCAGGTCCGCTCCCGTCGTCCCCTCGAAGAGCCTTGCGGCCAGGAGTATCAACGAGAACAGGAGCACGATGCTGGAGGCCGCCGTGCGGAACGCGGCCGAGAACCTCGCCCCGGTCCCCCGTCTCCTCTCGATGAGCACCTCGGCCGCGAGGAACAGGGCCATGAACCAGGCCCACAGGACGAGCCCGCCCTCCCCGCCGGCCCAGACGCCCACGAGCCTGTAGAGCGCGTCCAGGCCTACGGACGAATGGGACCACACGTAGTAGTAGCTAAGGTCCGTGACCAGGAACAGGTATGCCAGGAACAGGAACGCCCCGGTCATGAACACGAAGGCCAGCAGGGAGGAGTACCGCGATATCCTTCGATACAGCTCATCGTCACGGCGGAGGCCCAGCCCGCCGGTGGCGAGCGCCACCAGGGCGGAGAGGGCCGCCATCATCAGCAGGACGTCCCCGATGCTCATACCGTCCCACTCAATGTCCGCTTTCCTCCTTTATCTCTTTCTCAGCCTTGGCAGGCGCGAGCGCAGCGAGGAGAGGCATCTCCTCACGCGCCCGGAGCTGTTGCACACGGCCACGCCGCCGAACAACAGGGGCATGGCTATGATGCACGCTCCCCCCAGCGGGCATGCGGCGCATCCCACCGAGGTGCACGGGCCGGTGACGATGACCGCAGCGGGCACGGTCGACGATGCCAGGATGAAGGTGCCGGTGGACCTGATGCGGCCGACGAGGTCCTTGACCGCCCCGGAGATCTTCGCCCCGGTGCGGCCGAACCCGCCGCGGTAGGCCTTGAACGAGCAGTTGTTGATGCACTCCCGGCACCCCATGCACAGGGAGGGCTCCACCTTCCGGTCGAGGCCGATGGCCCACATCGGGCAGCTGACCTCGCACTTGCGGCAGTGCCTGCACTTGTCCTCCTCGAAACTTATGTGGTACAGCCCGAGCTTGGCGCCCACCCAGTGGGACAGGCCGGACAGCGCCCCCAGGGGGCAGAAGAACAGGCACCATCCCCGGCCGCCCACCATCATGACCCCGCCGAGCACCAGCCAGGTCACCAGGGTCAGCACCAGGCCGGTGTTCCAGTAATTGATCGGAGCGGCCCCGGTGAACATTCCGAGGGACATGTACTCCAGCAGGGAGGAGGAGCAGTACCTGCCCAGTTCCACGCCGTAGGAGCACTGTATCGCCTGCCCGCCGGCCACCCAGGCCATGATGATGAAGCCGGCCAGGAAGCCATAGCGAAGGCTCGCCGTTATCCTGGTGTCCTTGATCCGCATGCGGTACCTGTCCGGCAGGGGAACGATCCTGCTCACGAACTCGCTGAGCGCCCCGACGGGGCATAGCCGGCCGCAGAAGAGCGGTCCGAACAGCAGCGCTACGATGAGCACGCCGATGATGAACACGGCGGCGATCGGCCCCACCCCGGCGGCCGTCCCTCCGGACAGCCAGTCGAGCGGGAGACGATAGCAGATGGAGTGTATGGTCGCATTCCCGTTCGTGCCTGTAAGCGCGTATGCGAACCAGGTGAACACCGCGAACGGCCCCACGAAGAGGAAGAACCCCAGCGCCAGGCCCAGGTATCGCTCGATGTTGTTCCTGACGACCCTGGGTGCCCTGGAGGGCAGCTTCTTGAGGGCGGACATATCCACGTTCGGTCGGTGCAGCTTGGGCATCTCGGCGGGGAGCTTAGGTCTCGACAGTTTTAAAGCCATTTCTTCTTGCCCCTCAGCCCGCCCGTCCCCACCACGATCAGGCACCCGACGATGGCCAGGAACACTATGTCAGTGGGGATCCAATCGGACCGGTCGACCGACATGATGAGCGCCCCGTGGTTGTTGACGGTGAAGTTGGCCTCCCGGGAGACGGTCTTCCCGTCGTTCGAGGTCGCGACTATCTCGATCTTGTGGCTCCCGTCGGTCAGGTTCGTGGTATCGATGGTGTAGTGCAGCCCGGCCCCATCGGTGGTGGAGACCACCATGCCGTCGATCAGCAGCTGGGCGGAGGTGATGTTGTCGCCGTTGACCAGGGTGTCCACGGTCACGCTGCCCGTGAGGGTGGAGCCGTTGGCCGGGGATTCGATGGCGACGAGGGTCGAGCCGTCCGTCGCCGACTTGACGGTGAACGATATGCCGGCGCTGTAGTCCTTGTAGTACCCGACGCCGTTGGCGCTGTTCTCCATCCTCGCGTACAGCGTGTAGCTGCCCGGGGCGTCCGGCGCCTTCAGCTTCCAGGTGAACGTCGCGCTGCCGCTGTAGGACGGCACCTCGTTGTAGTTGACCGCGGTGCCGAAGGTATCGGAGACTATGGTCCACCCGTTCTCGGTGGGCATCGTCCTGCTCCCGCTCAGCTTTGAAAGGATCATCGCGCCCAGAGGCTTGTTGGCGGTCTCACCTCCGGTCACGGTGACCGTAACGGTGACATCCCCGCCGGGGGACAGCACGGTTGATGATGCGGCCATGCTGACGGCAGCCGAGCTCACCGTTCCATGACAACTGCAATCACCCGCCTGGTAGTTACTGTTACCTCCCCCTCCGGCCCAGCCAGAGACGGGGGCAATGAGCAACATCAACACGAATGCTGTGGCGGCCAGCAATAAATACAGCGGTCGTCTGCTCAAAGCAAATCTCGACTCCGAGAAGTCAGGGACTATTAACCTTTTTTGCGTCATTATCGGAATCGATTTCAATACACCCCGGCGGCCGCCATGCCAGACCGTCCGGCGCGGGTTCGGACCGGGATGCTGGCCTGTCCCAGCCCTCCATCTGGCCTGTTTCGAGATGTGGTTCCGTCATATGCGCTGGACGATGGGGCATGATGGGGGATCAGCGATGGAGTGTGATTCGCCATAGCGCCAGGCCATGATTAATGGAATCGTTGTTATCAAAAGAAGTAATCTAAAAATAGCATAAAGGCTAGTCATCAGACCATGGATGGGAATCCGAGGACGGGACCACATCGGGCCAGGCCATCACTGGCCCTGTTGGCGACCGTCCTGTGCCTCTCCCTGGTGTCGGTCACCGCCGTGGGCACGGCATCGGCTGCCGGCTCTACGCATACCTGCGCGTTCCTCTTGGACTTCGGCAACGGCCGCATGCAGTGGGTCGACGTCCCGGTGACCGCGGGGATGACCGGTTTCGACGTGTTCAAGAACGCCACCGAGACACTCGGTCTCAGCGAGACCCATACCTACCTGGCGCCGTACGGGAACACCATCACCAGCATCGACGGCTACACCGGCACCTACAACTTCTCCAACCCCCAGCAGCCCTTCGACTTCTGGCGCCTGTGGATCTGGGACGATTCCAAGAAGGACTGGTACTTCTCCAATACGCTCCTGGACGGCATCGATGCCGCATCGACCAGCGCCATCGCCATGATCTTCGTCCATGACCCGGACATCGGTCCCCCCGTGGCGACCCCTGAGTACCGCGACCCCTGGATATCGTCAAGGGGCGACTTCATGAACACCGGCAGCGACCTGAGCTACAACGCATCAGGGGTGGAGCTGAAGTGGCAGGCGGACCTCGGCAATGGGGCCATCGACGCCCCGCTCGTCTCTGCCGCAGGGAGGCTCTACGCGCTCACCAGCGGGTTGACGGACGGGCAGTCCTACACCACGGATTCGAAGCTCTTCTGCCTGGACACGGCCGGCAATGTGCTGTGGAGCGCATCCGTGGGCAGGGGGCATCAGGTCGCCTCCCCGCTGTTCTGGGACGGCACCGTGTACGCCGCCTCGGCGGATGGAAAGCTCTACGCCTTCGACCCGTTGACCGGGAGCTCCTACTGGAACTACACCGTGACGACGGGCACCATCTCCGCGTCCCCGCTGGTGTACAATAACCTCATCATCGTGGTCGGCAACGACGGGACCGTGACGGGGGTCGATCAGAACGGGAAGAAGGCCTGGAGCCTCAGCGTGGGGACGCCGGTCAGCTCCGCTCCCGCGCTGTTCGAGGGCATGCTGTACGTCGGCGGAGGGGACGGCACCCTGTACGCCGTGAAGGCCGATGGCAGCGGTATCGGGTGGAGCACCCCCATCGGCGGCAGGCTCCTGGGCTCCCCGGTCGCGCTGACCGACCGGGTCATCGTGACCTACTCCGAGCTCTCCGGCACCGAACCGTCAGGAGGCGGGGTCGCCGCGGTGTCCTTCGACGGCACCCAGCTGTGGAAGACCGCCACCGCCTACACGCCCGGATCGGCCGCCGTCCTCAAGCAGGGTGTCGTGGCCATATCCTCGCAGGGGCTTTCGCTCCTCTCTCTGGACGGGGTCTTGCAATGGACCACCACATACGATTCCGATAGGCCAGGAGGATCCCCGGTCACCGTCAACGGGATGACCTACCTGGTGACGAACGAGACCAACAGCCGGCTGATCTCGATAAGCGCCACGGGAGCCATCGGGCAGAGCGTGGACCTCGGTTCCGGCATCAACGTGCGCGCGTCGCCCTCCATATCGGACGGCATGCTCTACACGGCCTCCAGCGGCGGGAAGGTGATCGCCTGCCTCCTGGAAGGGGAGGGGTGGACCATGCCGCCGGTCGGCCTGTTCACCTACACCGTCAGCGGCAACACCGTCCACTTCGATGCCAGCTCGTCCTACGGAGGCAACGGGAGCCTCAGCTTCGCGTGGGGGTTCGATGATGGGCAGAACGCCACCGGGGTGACGGTCGATCACACCTTCTCCACCAGGGGGAACCATACCATCGTCCTGACGGTGACCGACTCGGTCGGGACGTCGAGGAACATCACAAAGGTAATTGACCTCGATAACCCCGCCGCGCAGGGCACGAACGGTCCCGGTACCGGAAAGGTCATGCCCGTAACGGTGATCGTGGGCCTGGCGGCGGTGGTCCTGATCAGCGGGACGATCATCTACACCAGGTGGAGGAGGAAGAGGTGAGGAGAGCCCCCGCCGGAGGGTGCATGAACAGTAGCATCCCTTCCCAACCATCACTGCGACAGGACGCCGTCCAGGCAGGACGCCGGGCGTCCTCTCGCACCTGTCCGGCCGAGAGATTTTTACCGGGACGCACCATCAGGACCGCGAAGTGGAGATAGGAAGATGCGCTACGCTGGACACCGCGAGAAGGTAGAGCTTGCACTGGAACTGAAGATGCCGGGGTCCACCCCGGTCAATAATTTCTCCAACATCACTGCCACGCGCAGCGCCGGATACAGGCTCGCCGACCTGAGATGGGACGCTGCCCTCTCGGCCAAGGTCGCCCTCCGCTTCTCCGAGCTGACGCGCTCCGACTTCGTCAAGCCGGCCCTCGACAACCAGGTCATGTTCCTGGATGCCGGGGTGAGGGTCAAGATGCCGGAAGAGAACTACGGAAGGGTCATCGAGGACCTGTGCAAGACCCCGGAGGACGTGGACAGGCTGGACCTTTACGATCCTTTCGAGCCGAGGGAGTGCCCCAGGTTCACAGCGGGCTTCGTGGACAAGATCGCGATGGTCAACAAGATGATGGTCGAGGACTACGTCCTGTGCGGTTTCTCGTGGGGGCCGTTCTCCACCGCCGGGTACCTGCGGGGGGTCGAGGCGTTGCTGATGGACACCTACCAGGACCCCGGGCTCGTCCACAAGCTGGTGAAGAGGTCCGCGGAGTGGACCGGAAGGATCCAGGAAAGGTTCGCAGACGCCGGGGCCACGGTATACTGGATGGCCGATCCGACGGCATCGGAGGACATGATCTCCAAGGACATGTTCAAGGAGTTCGTGTACGACCCCTATGCCACCATGGTGCGGAAAATGAAGAAGGGCTTCAACATCCCGTTCTTCCTGCACATGTGCGGCGATACCGTGGAAACGATGACCCTCCTGCCCGAGCTGGGGGTCGACTGCTTCAGCGTCGATGCCAAGGTCGACATCGAGGTGGCCAAGAGACTGATCGGTGACAAGATCGCCATCCACGGGAACGTGAATCCGATCAAGACCATGCTGAACGGCACCCCGGCCGATGTCACCAGGGAGAGCATGGCCTGCATCGAGAGGGCCGGCCTGAACGGCGGCTTTATCCTTGCTCCGGGATGCGACGCCCCGAGGGACAGTCCGGACGCGAACCTCGTAGCCATGGGCAATGCCGCGGTGGATTTCTGGAAGGACAGGAAGTAGGTCGTGCCCATATCTAAACGCTCCCCGGGCCGGCGGCCGCTCTTAAGGGCTGCGCTGCCTGGCGGGATATCTAATTATACCATGAGCTCGGACGTCGTCCCAGGATAGACATGATGGACATCAGGAGCGCATTGGCAACCCGGGCAGAGAACGTGACCTCGAGGAACCCCGATCTTTCCGTTCAGTACACGATCTATACGGACGACAGGAACGAGTGGGGCATCCTTCACATCATGAACGAGGACAAGAAGGTCGTGGGCGTGGAGTTCTTCGAGACCGAGGACAGCTGGAGGAGGCCGGGGTCGGTGAGGGACTACAACATCGCCGCGGACGAGGGATACCCCGTGGCCGTCGTCGTCCCGGACGCGAGCTTCGTGGAGTTCCACCGCTCCTCCGTCGACCGCGGGGGAGAGGGATTCACCACCTACCTGTACAGCGATCTCAACATCAAGCCGCTCATCAGGGCATGAGGTGCTGAACGGGAACGCCGCCTTCCATATGGCCACTATCCACGGTCGATGCTGAGCGATCAGCATGGGTCTGCGGTCATGGAGCGTGGCAGAAAGGGCATATTGCGATCTTCCTTCCGGCGGACCGCTGATGACCGTTTCCAGCATCGGCCATTGGGCGGACCTGCCAACGGGACGCCCGCGGTGCCAACAGGACGGCCGGACGAGCTGCCCGCGTCCAGCCTCCTGGCGATTCATGCCGGTCATGAGGCCCATCGGGATCGAGCTCAGGGACGAACACGAAAGGTTCGTTCATCTCATCGAGAGCGCGTACCATCTGCTCAGAAAGAACGCGGCGGGGAGATCGTTCTTCGCCGCTGCTTCGTGGAACCGTTCCGCACGAGCGATGTGCTCGTTGTCCCGATCAGCGACCGGATCTCCCGGGATCTGATGACCTGAGCAGGCTCATCCCTAGCTCGTTTGAGATCTCATCTTTCCCCGGATGAAGCGCTCCAGGTATGGTATCAGCTCCTCCGCCTCATCCATCCTATCCGGCTTGAGCATGAACAGGTCCGCACCGAGCTCCATCGCCATCCTGCGGTCCCGGGGGGCGTTGGAGCTAGTCAGGACCACAGTGAGGACCGATGAGAGGCGCTTGTCCTTCATCCTCTCCTTCAGAAAGTCGAACCCATCCATTCGAGGCATCCTAAGATCGAGGAGGATGACATCGGGCAGGGCGGAATCATCTATGTCCCTGAGGTAGTTGAGGGCCTTCTCCCCATCGGTCACATGCTTGAGGGAGACCGGTAATCCCGACATCTCCAGCAGCACCGTTAGCAGCTGGACATCTCCCGGGTTGTCCTCCGCAAGAAGGATCCTGAGCGGCGTCGGTGATGCACCCTCGCTCAGCGGTCCCGGTGTCTCCTTGCATCCACCGGTCACATCGATTCCGCCCTTGGGTCCGATCCTATCGCTCTGATGAGAACTGTTCCACGCTTTGGTATCATTGTTCTTTCATGTGCACTTGAGCCGATATTCCGCATCATTCTGATTCCCATGTTCGATCATGCAGGCCAGCGCATGAGCTGGTCATGTCCATAATGGACACACGCCATCATTAATATAGATTTTCATCGCTTTTATTGGTCCGACATATAGGGCGCGAGCAGACGGTACGGAGGGCCCTTCTGCAGTGAGCCGCACGATGGCCGTCTTCCATCGTGGAAAAAGAAGTGAGTTCTAAGTACTAGCTTCTGTTGTGAGCTTGGCGCGGACCGGAAGGGCCGCGTCCGGCGAGAACCGACATGAACATCGATCCAAGATACGAGAACCCGATCTCCGCCATCGGTCGTCTGGCATTGAGGAAGACCAGGGACGTGGCGGTCAGGCATGCCCGGGTACCGGGGCTTCACGCATTTGTACGCAGGGAGCGATGCATAGGCTGTGGCGCATGCGTCCGCAAGCGGTTCTGCAGGTTCGGAGCGATATCCATCGGCGAGGACAAGAAGGCGGTCGTCGACGATGGAAGGTGCCGCGGATGCACCCGGTGCACTCACCTCTGTCCGAAGAACGCCTTCGCGATGGAGGTCAGGCCCCCGGCCATCGTGCGGGAGACACTGAGGACCCTGGACAAGGAGCTCACACACGGGTTCGGATCCGACGGCAAGTGAGCTTTTCGTCTCCCATCGACCTCTATTCGGCACCGCCCCTTTTTCGCAGAGATCTGCCTTCGCGACAGGACATGGGATGAGCGCGACCGCCATCATGGTCCCTCGCCCGAACCCCTTCCCGAAGTGGGCAGGGAGAGCATATGGACGGTTACCGCGATTGCGACGATCACGAGCAACAGCATGACGAGCGGCCCCGGTACAGTGAGGGAAATGGACAGGCATATGCCGGATATGACCGCGGCAATGGACACGATCTTCGCCCTCGCGCTCAGCCCCCTTCCCTCGCGGTAGCCCTTCAGGTGCTGGCCGAACAGGGGATTCTCGACGAGCCATCGCAGGGCCCTGGGCGAACCCCTGGCAAAACAACCGGCCGCAAGAAGGAGGAAAGGCGTGGTGGGCATGAGCGGGAGGACCATCCCGACCGCGCCGAGCCCGACGCAGAGCGCGCCCGCTAACGTCCATGTCCTGCGTCCGAGCTCCCCCTTCCTTGCTGGCGGCATGAGCTCACCGTTCGAACCGATCGGCGTCAAGCATTTCGTCAAGTGAACGACCCTGGGGGCGACGAGAGGTCGGAGCCTGGGCGCTCTCCCACTGCTATTTGGCGTTCTGATGGCCTCTTGACCTCTAGGTGCCCCAGCGTCCCTGAGCGGAGCGCTTCCCGCCCTTGACCTTCGCTTCACGGGGCTCAGCCACGGCGCCCTTCTTCCCCGCGATCGAAAGCTTCTCCCTGGTCTCCGGGGATATCGCCCCTCCGGAGCCCCAGCGGGCCGCCGCGCCCCTCTCTCCGCCCAGCACCTTCGCTTCCCTGGGCTGGGCCTCCGCTCCCCGCCGTCCGGCCGCGGACAGCTTCGCCCTCGTCTGATCGCTTATCTCGCGACCCGAGGACCACCTCTCCTCGGCTCCCTTCTTCCCCGCCTCGGAGAGCTTCCTCCTGGTTTCCTTGGTGACCATATGGCATCCTTTTCCTGGCAGCATGCGCCGCCGAGCTCGATGTTCCCCGCCCAACATATAAATGGCTTGACCGCAACATCAGCGGCCCTACCGCCCCAGAAGGTCCCTGGACACGGAAGATCGTTCGGACCGCGACCGGTCGCGGTCATCCGGTTAAATATGTGGAGGTCTTTCACGCGGAGAATGAGCTGGACCTATGTCGTGATCGCCGGCATCTTCGAGGTGGGCTGGGCCATCGGCCTGAAGTACTCCGATGGGTTCCGATCGCTCATCCCCAGCATCGCGACCGTGATCTCCTTCATACTGAGCTTCTACTTCCTGATGCTCGCCAGCAAGGATCTTCCCATAGGCACCGCGTATGCCGTATGGACGGGCATCGGCTCGGTGGGCGTGGTGCTGCTCGGGATCGTCCTGTTCGGGGAGTCGAAGGACCTTGTGCGGATCGCGTGCATCGGCCTCATCGTCCTGGGCATAGTGGGCTTGAAGATCAGCGGCGGGGATGCGTGACCTCCTGGCCCCGCCGATAACCAGGATTCTGGCTTGAGCAAAGGTCGGGCTGGTTATTATCTATATCAAGAAATATGCCCTGGTGTGACCGATGACGGACCTTCGTCGAGAGGCCCCCTGAGACCTTACCTGGTCAACCAGACCTTTCACTGGTTCATCGTCGGGCTGATTTTCCCCATCCTCATACTGCTGGTGCTGGACAAGGGATTGAGCATATTCGAGGCGGGAACGGTCCTGGCCATCTACTCCGGGACGACCGTCCTGCTCGAACTCCCGACCGGAGGCCTGGCGGACAGCATCGGGCGCAGGAAGGTGTACCTGCTCTCCGTCGTCGTCCACATGGCCTCGATCGTCATCTTCTTGTTCTCCTTCGACTACCTCACGGTGGCCCTGGCCGCGCTGACGATGGGTGCCGGGAGGGCCCTGAGCTCCGGCTCCATGGACGCCTGGTTCGTGGACGAGTTCAAGGCCAGGTTCCCCCAGGGCAATCTCCAGGAGGCGCTGGCCAAGGCCAACTTCTATATTCCCCTCGGTCTCGGCATCGGCTCGCTCCTCGGTGGTGCGCTGCCAATGACGGCAGGAGAGGCGATGCGCGCTTCGTTCGGCGTTTCGATCTATACCGCGAATCTCTTTGGGATCCTGGTCGCCGACCTGCTGCAGATGATAATCACGAGAGCGATCATCAAGGAGAACAGGGCCGCGAGCGGCGGAGACACCCTCGCCGATGGTTTCCGGAGGGTGCCGGAGGTGATCTCCGCTTCCCTGCGGTACGGCGTGCATAGCCGCCCGGTCCTGACCCTGCTGCTGGTCATGGCCGCCATGGGCTTCGGGATGACCGGCCTCGAGCTCCTATGGCAGCCGAGAGTGGGGGAGATCATGGGAAGCGACGCGCAGACCTGGGTGCTGGGCGTTCTCGCGGCAGCCTACTTCTTCGTGACCGCAGCAGGGTCGGCCGCGGTCACCTCCGTCTGCATCAGGCTGAAGAACGACAACGCCCTGGTCATGACGTTGCTGACCATCGGCATAGGGGCGTCCATCATCGTCCTGAGCTTTCAGTCCAGCATTCTGCCGTTCGCAGCCTTCTACCTGCTCACGTACATGATCATCGGCATGACCAACTCGCCCTGGGGGACCATCTACAACAACGAGATACCCACCGAGCAGCGCTCCACCATGTTGTCGTTCGAATCGCTGGTGCTGCAGGGCGGTGGCCTGATCGGCAGCGTGTTCCTGGGATTCGTGGCCGATGGGGCGGGCATACCGGCGGCCTGGGCCATCGCCGGGGCGGTGGTAGCGCTGTCGTCGCTCCTCATGCTTCACTTCAGGGACATCAAGAGACGCGTCGTCCCTGAGCAGGGTCGGGCGTGATCAGAGCTTGACGATGCGTTCCACCTGCTCCGGCGTCAGCCTCAGGTGCCCCAGGCGGGCGAGGTCGGGCACCGCTGTCCTCCAGTTCGGGTTCCTGGCGAACGCCCCGGCGAAGAGGGGGAGGGCCTCGTCCCAGCGGCCGTTGTTGGCCAACATGGCGGCGTGCCAGAACATCATCTCCTCGTTGTCGGGACATCTGGTGCGCGCGGCCCCGTAATGCCCCATGGCAGCCGCCATGTCGCCCTTCTCCAGGGCGATATCGCCCTCGTTCATCGACTCGTAGGCGCGGTGCACCTTCAAGAGCCGCTTCAGCTCGGCCACCGGGTCACTGTGGTCCTCGACCCTGAGATCGATGGCCCTGTCCTCCCATACCCTGCCGGACGATGCGCCCTTCACCACCAGCAGGGCGGCGGACTGCCGTCCCCTGTAGTCCCCGCCCTCGCCCTCGGCGGCCTCCAGGGCGGCCACCATGCGCTCCGCAAGGCGCCCCCCGGTCCTCTCGAACGCCCTGGCCATCGCTGGCCAGACCTCGTCGGATGCCATGGTGTTGGCCTGAACGGAGAGGTTGTCCTTCGTGATGTGCCCGCACCTCGGTATGCACCTGCTGCCGGTGAACGCGAACGCTCTGCCCGAACCGTCCAGTATCGCGAGCTGCCTGACCTCCCGGGCGTCGTCGGCCGATATCAGCTCTCGCACCGCCTCTTCTGGGCTCTTTCCCGAGCGCAGAAGGTCAAGGCCCCCGGGCCCGAAGGCCGGGTTAACGAGGGACTGGGTCGCCACGACCCCGACGCCCGCTTCCCCCCATGTGACGACGCTCCCCACCGAGAACCAGTGGGACTGCACCGCCGCGCCCATCTCCCCCGTGACAGGGTCGCGGGCGACTATCGAGTAGGTATGGGCCAGTCTCTTGGTGTTTGCCTTTGCCATTCCGCTGCCTCCGCTACCTTCTCGACCTCAGGCCTTTTCCCTCCTGCTCGCAAGCTCCTCCATGCGCTCCAGGAACACCTCCGCCTGGTCGATCCCCTTCTGCCAGAACTCCTCGGTGAAGATGTCGAAGCCCTGCTCCCTGGCCAGCTGGGCCGGGGACCTGCTCGCGCCGGCCGCCAGCAGCGCCCTCATCTTCGGTACGAAGGCCTTGCCCTGCTCCTGGTAGACCTTGTAGAGAGCATAGACGAACAGCTGGGCGAAGACATACGGGTAGTTGTAGAAGCGGTAGTTGGGGATGTAGTAGTGCATCTTCATGGTCCACTCCCACTTCATCTCCGGGAGCCACCTCACCGCGTCGCCGTACACGTCGTCGCGGGCCTTCGTCCACAGGGCGGCCACCGCTTCCCCGTCGAGGAACTTGCCGGCCTTGATCGCATCGTACATGCTCTGCTCGAAGTGGTACCTGGCACTGACCTGGAAGGCGGCCATGCCGAACTCGTCCCAGACCGTGTCCAGAACGGCGAGCTGCTCCTCGTCCGAGGTCGCGTCCTTCAGGAGCTGGTCCGTGAGCAGAAGCTCACCGAATATGGAACCGGTCTCGGCGATGCAGGACCCCGCGCTGAAGTTGCTGAGCTTCTGGGCCCTCGAGGCCAGGTAGGCGTGGATCGCGTGGCCGAGCTCGTGCGCCTGCGTGTACACATCGCTCCGGCGGCCATTGAAGCTCTGCAGCACGTACGCGCTCTTGCCGGAGTACCAGTAGCTGCAGAACGCCCCGCTCGCCTTCCCCTTGCGCGGCTCTCCGTCCAGGTGGTTGCGGTCGTACATCTCGGTGACCCATTCCGCGAACTGGGGATCGAACGAGCGGTAGGCCTTGGTGACGGTCTCGCGGGACCTCGCCCAATCGTACCTGGTGTCCGGAGCGAACGGCAGCGGGGCCTGGAGGTCCCAGTTGCCCAGGACGTCCAGCCCGAGCAGCTTAGCCTTCAGCCTCAGGTACCGCCGGTAGACGCCCGCGTTCTTGCGCATGACCTTCATGAGAGCGTTGATGGCCGGCGCTTCAACGTCATTGTCCAGCAGGCTGGGGTCGACCGGTTTCTGGTACTTCCGCCACTCGCACATGTGGAGGTGGTCGGCGCAGATGGAGCGGATCGCGGAGGACCACAGTATGTCGTCCTTCCCCAGCTCCGTGTACACGATGCTGTTGGCGCTGCGCCTCTTCTCCCTTTCGGGGTCGGAGTAGAAGCTTATGATCTCGCCGTAGGCGAGGTCCCTCATCACGCCATCGACGGTCATCTTGAACATCCTGGTGGAGAGCCAGTCCTGCTGGAGCTGCGACCATGAATCCACACCGTTCTGGTCCTTGGCCATCACCAGGCGCTCCTCGTTCTCCGAGAGCAGGTGCGGCACCCTGGCCCGCACCTTCTCGAGGTAGTGGCGGTACTCCACGAGCAGGGGATCGTCCACGAGCTCGGGACGCTTCTTCAGCAGCTCGCCGAACTCGATGTCCGCGAAGGCCATCTCCTGCCCCGCGCGGGTCCCGGCCTTGCGCACCGCGTCGTTGAGGCGCTTGGCCACCGCGTTCGTGGAATCGGCGTTGTACAGGAGCTGGGAGAACATTACCGGCCCTTCGTGGCGCACATAAAGATCGTCCCTCTCATCGAGGAAGTGGAGAACGCCCTTGGCGTCCAGGTCGGGGATCTTGCCCTGGTATCTCTTCCTGAACTTCACGGCGTCCGCGACCAGCGTGTCTAGTGCGGCGACGATCGAATCGGCATCAGTGTCGGAAACAAGCTGTGAAAGGTCCCATTTGATCGGATCGGCCATTGTATCTCTCGACCTACGTAATGGAGGCCAAGGAAATAAGCTTCCTCCCATGCCGGCCCGCTCGCTGTCACCGCCCCGAGCGTCCAGGCGTACCTTCCCTGACGACGGTGATGCGGCCGCCCATGGCCTAGGGTCATTATCACCTTCCCGACCCTAGGGCAATGATATAAATCGTACCTGGTCAAGAAGAAAGATATAGTTCTATGATAACGACCGACCTGACCCGCGCCCCGCCGGAGAAGGGAGCGGTCAGGATACTGTTGGTGGAGGACAATCCTGGAGACGCGCTGCTAATAGAGACAGCGCTGGAGTCCTCCTTTGACCCTCCGTTCGAGCCCCGGGTCGAGAACAGGCTGGCCGCGGCCCTTGACCGCCTCAAGAGGGAGAGGTTCGACGTGGTCCTCCTGGACCTGAGCCTGCCCGACAGCTTCGGATTCGAGACGGTGACATCGGTGCAGGAGGTGGTCCCTCGGACCCCTGTGGTCATCGTGACCGGCAACGTGGACGATACATTCGCCAGGGCGGCCGTCCAGGCCGGCGTGCAGGATTACTTGGTCAAGGATGAGATCCACTCGTACAACCTCATCCGCTCCATCCTCTTCGCGATAGAGAGGAAGCGCACCGAGAACGACCTGCATGCCCTCCAGGAGGTCGCCAGCGCGGCGGTCGCCACCCTTGACCTGGAGGCCATAATGGAGTCGGTGCTGAGCACCCTGAGATCGGTGATGATGGCCGACTGGACGGCCCTCCTGCTCGTGGACGACGGGGGCCTCTCGATGAAGGCGTACTCGGGGACCGCAGGGGAGAACATGCAGGACCGGAGCGCTGAGAACATGAAGCTTTACGGCCTGGTCATGAGGGAGCGCCGACCTGTCTACGGCCAGATAGAGGGAGGCGGTCGGCCCGCATCCGTCCTGAGGGTCCCCCTGTTCGTCGGAGGCGAGGTGGGCGGGGTCCTGGAGGTGGAGTGGAGGGAACACCACGATGAGAGCCCCAGGGAGGCGTCGCTACTGACCGTCGCGGCCGAGCGCATCGCCTCCGGAATATCGAACGCGAGGGCGTACGAATCGGTGAAGCGCTCCGAGAGGCTGGCGGACGAGGAGCGGTCCCGCCTGAGGACCATCATCAACACCCTTCCAGTGGGCGTATTGATAACCGACCGGGACGGGCGCCAGCTGGAGTCCAATGCCCTCCGCTCCAAGATCTGGGGAGGCACACCCAGGCCGTCAACGTCGCTGGGCGACCTGTGCTCCATCAGGGCGTGGTATCCCACCACCGGGGATCCTGTGGAAGAGTGCCCCATCGCCCGGGCCCTCAAGTACGGGATGACCACCCTGGGGGAGGCGATCGAGATCGAACGGATGGACGGCACCCGTGGAACGATCCTCAGCTCCGCTGCGCCCATTAAGGATGAGAACGGAACGCTCATCGGCGCGATGAGCGTACAGCAGGATATCACCGACCGTGTCCGACTGGAGCAGGAACTGGTGGGGGAGATGGAGCGATCGGAGTTCTACACCGACCTGCTCACCCACGACGTAGCTAACTCCCTAGCCGTTGCCTCGGGGTACCTCCAGCTGATCGCCCAGGCCGGCATTGCCGACGCCAAGTCCGCGAGATGGCTGGAGAAGGCGCTGGCATCGCTCGACGGCTCTGCGCGCCTGGTCGATACCGTCCGCAGGGTCCACAGTCTCGGCTCGGCACCCGGGACGAGCGTGGACCTGGACGACATACTGACAGAGGTCATCGAGCAGGTGCTGCCGAAGAGGGAGGGGGTCGAGATCATGTACTCCGGCATGCACGACGCGATCGTCACCGGCACCGGGCTCTTTCCCGATCTCTTCATCAATTTGATCGACAACGCCGTAAAGCACTCCGGAGGGAAGGTCAACATAGTCGTCACGGTCCGCCCGTGCTATCTGCAGGGGATGGAGTACGCGCGGGTGGACATCGCCGACAATGGCCCCGGCATCCCGGACAATATCAAGGGCCGGCTCTTCGCCAGGGGCGAGCGGGGGATCACCAGGGCCCCGGGTCACGGGATGGGCCTCTTCCTGGTGTCCAACATCGTCGCCGAGGCCGGAGGGAGGATCTGGGTGGAGGACCGGATACCCTGCGATCACACCAGGGGAGCAAGGTTCGTCGTTCTCCTTCCGAGGGCAATGACGCCGCCTCAGGAATGAGGGTGTGGGAGAGATGGCATGGGCCCGATGGAGGGGGCCAGAAGCTTCCTCCGTCCCGTGCCGCCGTTGTCGTTCAACGGCGGCGTGCGCTACACATTCCCGTATAGACGGCGATGCTGCGGTTCTCGCTCCCGACCGCTTCCGAGAGCGGCGTTCACCATGTTACCCAGGCAATCGTTTTTATCACCCCTGGTCATATCAGGATGGATGGCGCAGATATCCCTCAAGAACAGGGTATACGGCCCCTGGGCCGGCTTCGAGAGGGAGCTGCTGGGCGGGTCCGAGCACTCCGGCTGGGTGAAGTTCGTGGGCCGCCGAAAGGTGCAGCTGCGCAAGAGCCCCTTCCTGCCGCCTGATCCCTCCAGGGAATATGTCCTTCCGGACGACATGGTTTTGGACGAGGACGAGCTGGTGGAGCTCTCGACCGGAAGCAGCGGCTTCCTGGTCCGCTCGCTCCCGCGCGGTTCTGTGGTCGCCGATGACTACGTGAAGCTGTTCGAGGTCGTTGGCATCTCCCGCCTCAAGGTCCCGCTGCCCAGGCCGTTCCTGGACACCGATGGGTTCCTCTCCCGGGTGATAGTGAACTGGCGTTCCGGGGAGGAGGACCACCTGGACAAGTCCATCGCGCTTCAGCTGCTCTCCTGCCCGCGGACGGCCATCGGGCCGGGCGGGATCGGCTCCCAGTCCTTCGACCTGTCCGGCGCCCCGAAGGTCCTGGACCGGCTGAAGAGGTCGGTCGACCTCAACCTCCCGGCGGAGTTCAGCCGCCCCAACCCCCGCTACGAGATGGACTTCCTCTCCTCGGTAACGGACCTCTCGGCGCTGAGAAGGAAGGTGGTTAGCGGCGAGACCGAGGAGATATCGTACAACTACCTCAAGATGGTCGATCCGTCGCATCATCCGCTGCCCCAGCACGTCCCGACCATCGTGTACAACTCCACCTACCGCCAGGTCACCAGCATGCCGGACCCGGACGTCATCGAGTTCCAGCTCTACGGCCTGTGGCTCCGGCCGGTCGTGACCGAGGAGATGATCTCGAGGATAGAGAGCATGCTAGGCTCGATCCTCGAGGAATCGGACCCCATGTTCGCCGGTTACAACATCGACTTCGATCGGGACGCCATGGCCAAGATCGCCATGGCGCTGTGCCGCCTCTATCGCCGGGACCATCTGGACGAGGACATGCTGTCCCGCAGCAGGCGGTGGTTCATCGACCTCTACCGGTTCTTCGCCGACCTCCGACTGAACTACGTGAGGCCCGGGGGCTCGTCCCGCATCTCCACCGACAACTGCCCGGAGTACCGTTTCGCCCGCCAGGGACCGCATGACATGGAGGTCCTCAGGGAGATATACCGCGGGGTCAACGAGGTCGGACTGGACTACGTCTCCTTCGCCGGGCTCAAGAAGGCGCTGCGGAGGAAGAAGGTCACCGCTGACGAGATCAGGGACTCCATCACCCGCCTGGTGCAGAGCGGTTCCATCATATCCAAGGAGAACGACAACCTGTTCCGCCCGGTCCGCCGGTTCGAGCTGAGCGTCCCCGCGCGCGATTGACGTTTCCTGGTAGATCGTTCCGCAGGGCTCATCGATCGAGCGGGTGGTGACAGGAGTAGCACTCTCTGTCCCCGGCCTTGTTGTCGGCCCCGCACTGCCTGCAGGGCACAAGGCTCTCCCTCCTGGTCACCAACTGGTCGCTGCCGCAGATCCGGCAGATCGTCTGGTGCTCGTCGTTCTCGGCTAGGCACTTCATGCAGGTTCTCATGAGGGCATCTTTTTGAGGCCCTCGCTATTCTACTTTTTCTCCGACCTGCGGAGCTTGTACCCGATGCCCTGAAAGATGGCCACGACCTCTTCGCCCTGCATGACCTGGACCTCGTACACGGAGGTGCTCTTGTTCTCCACGATCTTTCGCGCCTTGGCCACCAGGTCCCCCTTGCCCGGTTTCATGTACGTTATGGTGGCGTTGATGGCGACCTGGGGCTCCCCCCTCGAGTTGGCGGCGAGAGCGAAGGCCTGGTCCGCCAGGGAAAATATGGCCCCGCCGTGAACTATGCCCAGCGAATTGGTCAGCCCGTCCACGGGCATGCGCACGACCGCTTCGTTCTCACCTATGGATACTGTCTCCATCCCGAGGTGCAGGGCGTATGGGGCGGCCTTCATCGTTCCCAGCCTCGCCTCCAGGTCCGCGGGTAGGTCCTTCTTCATCTTGATCGGTGGTGAATACGCCGATGAGAGATTAACCTGAGGGTAGGCCACCAGGCCCATAGGACGTTGAGCAGGGCTCATGACCTCGGACGCAACGGGCCCAAGCCTGATGGGACCACACACATGTTCCGCTACTTCCCGGTCCCGAGCTTTTGATGCGGGACCGATCTGAAAGATTTTTTACCGCGGGATCCGCTGATAAACCGCATACAGGTGCCCGCGATGAAGTATGTGGATATGGACTCGATCTATCGGAACGTGCCCCTTGAGAGGATCCCCTGGGACAGGGAGGAACCGCCCCAGGCCCTCGTCGACCTAGTACGAAGCGGAACGGTCAGACCGTGCAAGGCCGTCGATCTGGGATGCGGAACGGGCCATTATGCGATATATCTCGCCCAGATGGGCTTCGAGGTCACCGGGGTCGATATCTCCCCCACTGCGATAGGGATCGCGCAGGAGAACGCACGGAGGGAGAACGCCAAATGCGATTTCATCGCCGCCGACCTCCTCGGCGATCTCCACGAGGTTCGGGGGACCTACGATTTTGGCTATGACTGGGAACTCTTGCATCATATATTCCCGGAAGATCGAGGGACGTACGTGAGGAACGTGCACCGGCTGCTGAGCCCGGGGGCGACCTACCTTTCCGTATGCTTCAGTGAAAGGGACCCCATGTTCGGGGGCGTCGGCAAGTACCGAAGGACCGCCATCGGCACGCTACTGTACTTTTCCTCGGAATCCGAGATCGAGGACCTCCTATCCCCGTACTTCTCGATCCAGGAGCTGAAGACCGTCCAGATAGCTGGTAGGCCATCATCACATCTTGCCATCTATGCTCTTTCCAAGAGGCGCTGAAAAATGGGGATGAACGCAGCCTCTGGCCAGCAATAGCGGTCATGGGTGGGGACGTTAAAAGGAAGCCGGCATTCCGTGACCATACGACAAGTGCTCCGAGACACCAATGGCCATTGCCAAGGCGGCCGTTCCGAGGCTCGTCTCAGACCCTTGTGAGATCCCCTACAAGCAATGGGCATCTTACGGGCCGTCCCCTTGATCATCTCTGCTACCAACAAGGTCCTGGGAGTACCACTCCACCATGCGGGCGCACGATGTGCTGAGGGCCAGCGAACCACTGTAAAGCGTCCAGGTGCCGCCACCTGCCTGCTGGGACGTGCCTTTTCCGCCCAGGTCGCCATCGGCGGTATTGAACATGGTGGACATGGGCCCGACACACATCCCCAACGATGCGACAAACCCGTTCGTCCCTGTGGTGGTGACCTGGGCCGCGGTGTCGACGATGGTCCAGGCATCGGCCTGGTCCCGCAGAGGCTCCGCCGTTCCGTTGCGATCGACCCCTTGGGTGAAGAACTCGTATGTGCCGTTGCCCGGTGCGGTGAACTCTATCGGGCTGGTGTGGAAGTTGCCGTCCGGGTTGGACGAGGTCGTGTACTTGGTCCACGCGCTGTTGCTGTCGCTGCGGTAATACAGGTTCACGTGGTCGAGCTTCGACAGGTTGTTCGTCGCTACGCCTACCGGGAACTCGGTGCTGTTCTGGAAGTATGGCAGCTCTTGAACGTTGGTGGCTAAGGGCAGGTCGGGCGATGGGTCCGAATCATTGACATAGATGTCGTCAAGGTACACGCCCTCGAGCATTCCACCGTTGACCACCTTGACACCGCTCGATGCGAAAGCGTTTGACGGATCGCCTCCCTTGGGGGCCTGCGTCCCGGAAACGAACTCGAAACCCACCATGGTGGCATCGTTGGGGACGTCCAGTGTGATCTTTATCCACTGCTGGGCCGTGGCCTGCTGGTAGCTGTCCGTCCACAGGACGTGCTTCACCAGGCCATCACCATTGCCGGTAAAGTACAGGGCGTTGAGGAAATCGAACCCGACAGAGGAATTGGTCCCTGGCTGTCGGGCATCCGAGCTGCCGGTCTGGGACCAGAACCAGAAGGTCATGGAGATGTTGCCGTAGTATTGTGCACCTGCGATGGCCTTCCGCATTATCGCGTCCTGATCGGTGTCGTACCTCATGACCCACTGGGACTGCGGAGTGGTGTCTGGCAGCCCGGTTATGTTGACGTTCCAGGGCTGAACATAACCTGTGCTGCCATCGCCCATGGTGATCGGGATCATGTAGTGGCTGTTGTACCCTATCCTGGCACAATATATCGAGTGGTTGCCGTCATGATAGCTGTGCATGGTCCGGCACCAGTGGTCATCCCCGCTAGCCGGGTTGGCATCATAGCGGTCCCAGCGGGCGTTCCAGATGGTGAAATTGGACTCTTCCGCATTCTCGTGGAGAAGAACATTGGTGACGGGAAAGTTGACCGCCGAATCGTCCCTTGTGATAACCCTGGGCATAAGGGCGAGAAGCAACAGCAAGCAAACCACCACCAAGACGATTCCGGCTGCTGCTACGCCCTTTTTGGCGACCATGATATTCTGTGATTTGAGAAGTCCTCAATATAGTTGTCGCTCTCTTGATGACCGCCCCCCCATGCGTGTATCTCATCGGCTTATAGGTGGCATAATGTCCCGTCCAGCGCTGCCTAGAGGTTGGGACGGGTCCACGGGCAGAGGCCCGCGAGATCGATGCGACGCTGCCCGAAAATGCGCCAAGAGGCCCGTTGTGCAGGGTCGGAACATCGATCCCCCATGTAGGATGAGATGGCCCGGTATCCGGAAAAAGCAGCGGCCGTCAAGTCCCGCGATCTCTCTTCAGGAAGTCCTGATCCACGGTCGGCCATGATCAAGAAAGGGGGATGGTCGGGGATGTCCGCCCTCATCCCTGAGGCGGAGGATATGCGCTTGCCGTCGCAGAGCGCTTGTTGCTCGATGCTCTGCATCGGCACAACGCACGCTCCCTCCGTGGCGGATGACCTCCTTGCCGAGAGCGATGTCGCAGATGTCGTTCACGAACAGGAAGGGACGACGGAGGAGCGGGACGGGCTTTTTGCCCTACTCGACGAAATGATGCGTCAGTTTCATCACGTCGCGGTAAGGTACGACCCCGACCATCCTTCCTTCATCATCGACCATGGGCAGGGCGCGGAAGTCGTAGCGGTCGAACAGCACCGAAGCCTCTCTGAGAGTGCTCCCTGGGTGCAAGGAGAACACGTTCGTTACCATCACGTCCCGCAATCGGGCATCGTCGGCCGCCGAAAGGAGCTCCTTGATGTCCATCACCCCGAGAAGCTTATCCTCTTCGTCCACGACATATAGGTACATCACGATGTCCTTGCCCTTGGCCAGTTTGGGGTAGTCCCTCTGCACCTCATCGGTGGTGCGGTCCGGTGGGATCTTGATGAACTTGGACGTCGCGTAGTGAACGGCCTGCTCCTCCTGCTTCTCCATGATCGACCGGACCTTGGTGGCGAGGTCCTTGTTTATTTTGGGGATGAGGGTCTCCTTCTCCTCGTTGGGCAGCACGCTCAGCAGATCGGCGGCCTGCCCGGGGGTCATCTGGTCGATGAGCATGGCGACCCTGTCCTTGTTCAGGGAGGCGACAAGCTCCCTCTGAACGTTAGGATCGATCTCCTCCAGGGTATCTGAGGCTTGTGCCGAGTCCAGCTGGTCGAAGACCATGATGCGCTGTTCCTGGCTCAGCTCTTCAAGTATGTCCGCAACATCGGCGGGCTGCATCTCCGAGAGCTTGTCCTTCAGGATCCTGAGCTTGACCTCCCCCTTGAACCGGGACATGGTCGGCGACAGCGGCTGCACATAGGTCCAGGGGATCATGTCCTTCTGTTCATGCTCTGCCGCCTGCCTCGTATCGGCGGTCCTCCGGAAGCCCATTCTCCTCAAGCGGCCATAGCGGCTGGAATCGACAGCACATACATACAGGCAGTTATTTCGGAGAATGAGCTTGAGATCGTAGACGATCTCCACTTCGGTATCTTCCAGGTCAAGTATCTTTTTATCCAGGATATGGTCCCTCAGGAGGGCCATCTCATCTCCCGGCTCGTGCTGGTATTTCTTTACGTCGTCGATGTCGATGACGACCTCGTCCAGGTCGAACTTGGAGACCTTGTCCCAGGGGACCATGAGGATGGGGTCGCCAAACGGCCTCTTCACCACAACGGTCGTCACCTTCGGGAATTTCCCATTCTCGGAGATGATCAGGTCGTTCAGCTTGCCGATCCTCCTGCCGTTCAGTACGACCTTGGTGTTTATCACCTCGCTCAGGTTGAACGTCCTGCCGGATTGGCCCTTTTGAACCGATGCGTTCTCCACCATTCGATCACCCTAGACGGACATGAAGAATTTCATGATCAGCAGTCCCACCATCGCGACCAGGTATATGCGCAGCAGCAGCAAGGCCACCCTGACCATCCTGGTGGTCTTTATCCTGGGGGTCTTGTACTTCCTGGTGATCTCCACGAAGGGACGGAACCTGTTGTAGAGGAAGCTTCGAACGATGCCCGTTCGTTCTTCCGTGGCCATCTCAAGCACCTCCGAACATCGTCGGGAACAGCACGCTCATGGCATATAGTGTCGAGAGCGCGATGATCATCGAGACGAAGCCGAAGCCGATAATGTTCTGGACCCTGGTGTTCTTGTACTTGCCCATCAGCTCCTCGCTGTTCAGGAGCAGCAATAGGAAGACCAGGGCCGCTGGCAATAGCGTCACGGCGATCACCTGCACGAACAGGGTGACGATGACCAGCGTGGCCTGGGATGCCATCAGTACGACCCCTCCTGCGCTGATGAGCAGGGCGAAGTAGAAGATGTAGAACCAGGGAGCCTCGCGGACCTTGTTGTTGAGGGAGTGGGCCCAGCCGAACACCTCACCCACCGCCCATGAGCTGGCCATCGATATGGCGATCGCCCCGAGCAGACCGGCATCGAACAGGCCTATGGCCAGGAGGGTCCCGACCCAGTAGTTGACGCCCTGCAGTTCCGAGGCCGCCTGGGCCGCGCTGTCGATCGGCTGACCATAGAGCAGAGTTCCGGTGACGATTATGAGGAATATCGCCACCACTACCGTCAGGAACGCACCGACCGCGGTGTCCAGCTTGCCGAAGGGGATGTCCTTCTCCTTCATGCCCTTGTCCACGACGGACGACTGCTGGAAGAACAGCATCCACGGGGCGATGGTCGTCCCGATGTTGGCCATCAGCAGGAAGAACAGGTTGCCCGTCAACCCTCCCGGCAGGTTGGGAATGACCCCCTGGAACACCCTGTTCACATCGGGATGCACCAGGAAGGCCGCGGGGATGTAGATCAGGTTGAGGACACAAAGGAGGATGACGATCTTCTCCCAGGTCCAGTATCTGCCGTTCAGGATCAGCGCGATCATGAGGACCGAGACAACGATCACCGTCACGACAGGCGGGACGCCGAAGATGCTCAGGGCCGCGGTCATGCCGATGAACTCGGTGATCAGGGTCAGCCAATCGGTCAATGCCAGGTCTCCGAGCGAGAACCATCCCCAGAACGGGCCAAAGGCATCGAAGATGGCCTCGGCATGACCGCGCTTGGTCACCGCTCCCAATCGAACGGTCATCTCCTGCACGAAATAGGCGATCGGACCGAGGAGGGCCAGGAACCAGATGAGGCCGTAACCGTAGGTGGCCCCGGTGACCGAGTACGTCGTGATGCCGCCCGCATCATTGTCGGCCACCATGACTATGATCCCTGGTCCAGCCAATAATAGGTATATCTGGAGGGTTTTCACCAATTTTTTGTAGTGGTAGTAAAAACGAGCCTTGTATGGTATAGAAGATCCATTGGTGCTCTTCGATCGTCGCGCCGTCTCCGATCGGTTCCGCTTCCACTCCCACATGAACTGACCTCCAGGTTCCATAGTTGGAAAACAGAATCCTGTCAGGGAGGTCGCGATACTGTGTGGGAACGACCGTACTGCGGAAGTGTAACGAACACGCTCCTGGTCTATGGTTTCGGCACCGTACAACGTAGAGTGAATGGCCGGGGACCGGTCACTCAGCTGCTTCGTGCATAGCCTTAATCCGACATTGCATTCTTTACCCGTTGGCATCTCTCGATGTTTCTGGGCAGCAGCCTATGTTTATACGGTAACCTCACCCAACAAGGTGTTCTGTTCTCGTGCTTCAAACATGTTGTTTGGAGCAAAAACGGGTAACCAGCCTGGATTATATAAATGATTGGACGTGCATCATCGACAGCCTCACTGGCCCCGCGGTAGGATCCCCCGGATGGAGCAGGTGGAACATCCCTGCAACCGCCAAAAAAGAGGTCCGATCGTCACGGAAGACGACTGGTTCATAAATCTCATATATAGCGATCGGTCTAGATCGACCTGCGAGGCGGCTTGTTTGACATTCTGTTCCAACTGTGGAACCGAGGTCCGAGAGGACAGCAACTTCTGCCCAGTGTGCGGAGCACGTTTATTTCGAGGCCTGACGCAGCCACCGTCGGACCCCTCATCAGCGGATGATGCTCCCTGCTCCTATCCGATCCCGCCGAGGCAAGATGCCGGCCTTTCGCCGCCCGGAGGTCCATACGCATCACGAGCGAGCAGGCGCCGGACAGCTGGTACCGCCATGGTCATCGCCATGGCGATCGTCTTGACGACCATGATGGTGCTGTTGGCAGTATCTCAGGGATGGATCTTCCCGAGTTCGTCAGGCACCAACGGCAGCAGTCAGGACATCACGAGCACGGCCGGCAATTATACGGCAACCTTCTCGTGGACCTATCCCTATTCTTCGCACCTCGTATGGACCCTGAACGTGACCATACCCAAGGCCTCCTTTGACGAGTATAAGGACCAGGTCCGAACGGCCAATTATGCATCCTACGTGACGAAGAACGACCCGGTCATAGATCAGATGGCCCAGCAACTGAAGGATGATTCCGAGAAAGGCGGTTATGATACCGCTCAGTTCGTCCTATCCTTCGTGCAGAACATCCCCTACGGAACTGACGAGAACACGACCGGTTACACCGACTATCCTCGCTATCCGGTCGAGACCTTGGTCGATAATGTTGGAGATTGCAAGGACCACTCGACCCTTTACGCCTCCCTGCTGGAATCCCCTGCGATAAAGGACACCGCTGTGCTCTTCGAGCTCTTCCCGCGGCAAGGTGATGAGGGGCATATGGCCGTAGGTATTTGGGGGAATAACTACTCGGGCACCTATATCCAATACGGAGGGATGGATTACTTCTACTGCGAGACCACCTCGCCCGGGTGGCTGATCGGGGAGATGCCGACCGGGCTCAGCGATTACTACATCCAGGTGCTGACCGTCTAGATCAGGGATCGTTATGACGTTCCGGTGATCGCCATGGCTCGATCATCTTCATGGTCGGGCGGTCCGTACTGATGCCTGCCCGAAGCCATCAGGAGGAGCGTGGAGACATCGCCTGGGACCATGCACATGCATGCACGACGTCCACGGCATCCTGCGCCATAGCTACAGATGGAGCGCCCGATCGATGGGGGACGTCGTATCCCTGCAGTGGACGGGCAGCTTGGCAGATCATGGCATTCTCGTCCTTGGGGCACCTTCGCCCCCATCGCTTCTCCGCAATGGTCGTGGGTGCCCCTATGGGCGCTCCATCCTCGAGCGCCTGGACCGGTACCTTCCAAAACATGGGATCGATGAACGGACCGATCATCGCTCCAGTGGCACCGAGGGGTCCAGCAGATTTGTGGCCTGCAGCATGTTCATGCACAGCCCGATCAGGTCCACGAGGTCCCTCCGCAGCTCCTTCCTCTGCAGGGAGGTGAGGGACAGCGCTGCGCCCTGCAGGGGGATCTTGCCCAGTGTGCGGTCGAGCCGTTCCTCCTGCTTCCTCAGCCGTCCCTTGAGATGGTGGACGTCCATGACCTGGTCACCGGTACACCATTCGTCCCCCGTCTCGAGCGCTCCCTCGAGGAGGAGAGCGAGGTCAACGATGCATTCGCGGGGCGGCCTCATGTCTTCCTGCATGAGGTATCCTAAGCAGCACGATGGATATCATTTTCGCCCGATGATTCATTCCTATATGACTCGGAACGGTGTAAGGATTATCAATATGGAGAACAATTGTTAACATGGGTGAGATGATGGAGCTCAGCGAGAAGAAGCACTACTCCTTCGGGTCGTGGGTCATCAAGCCCGGAAGAGAGGAAGAGTTCAAGTCGGCATGGAACGATTTCGCCCTCTGGACCGCGGAATCCAAGACCGGGGCTTCCGAGGGCGTGCTTGTTCAGGATACCGACGATCCCAGGCTGTTCTACTGCTTCTGGCCCTTCGAGAGCGTGGAGGCCATCAGACGGTGGAGGTCCGACATCATGTTCAGGCAGCACATGATGCGGATGAGGGCATACTGCGATAACTGCCGCCCGTCGATAGTGAAGATGGTCGGAAGGGTTTGAACAAGCCGTTGGCCGGCTCAGGGGAACTCTATCTCTTCCTGCTCATCAGCGCCCACGTCCACCCGCTGTATGTTGTCGTGCTGGTCGATGTACTTCAGCCTGATCCGGTCGTTCGGCAGCCTTATGACCCTGAGCTCGCGGATCGGTGAGTCGATGAACCCCAGGAAACCGGTCATGTCCTTCCTGCACTCGTAGCTCTTAACATGGGCAAATATATCGCAGCGCTTGATCTTCATGGACTATCGGCCACCGAAGAGAAAAAGCAATGATATCTGGTTTTCGGTCGTTCCCCCGCATATGCTGTGGGAGAACGGCCGCTGATGGCTCTTCAAGAGCGCAGCTTCCCGGCATGCTGAGCTTCGGGCAGCTCGCGAGACCGCAGCAATGGTCGCTTAACGCGTCCTGTGAACGCCCAGGCATGTCGGCCAAAAGCAAAGCTTATGATGAGGTGGCCTTTTAGAGTTGCATGCTCGTCCGTCTGGAAGGCGTATCCAAGGCCTTCGGTCCCAAGGACCTTATCAAGAACGCTTCCATGCAGATCAACGATAACGACCGCATAGCTCTAGTAGGACCGAACGGTGCCGGGAAGACCACCTTGCTCAAGATGATCACTGGCGAGGTGAGGCCGGACACTGGAGAGCTATCGGTGAAGACCAACAAGGTCGTGTATCTTTCGCAGTTCCCCACCTTCGACGATACGACCACGGTCAACGAGACCCTGGTGGCAGCGCCGAGTACCGAGGAGCAGAAGCGGATGGAGGAGCTGGAGGCGATCATGTCGTCCGGCGAGCTCCCACGCGGGATGGACTGGAACGACATCTCCATGGAGTATGCAAGGCTCCAGGAGATGGCCGGCACCGCCAACATGAGCGATGCGGAGAGGGCGCTGGAGCACCTCAAGACCTTCGGCATCGACGACAAGCTGGCCGGCAAGGTGGCCGAGCTGAGCGGCGGGGAGCGGACCAAGGTCATGCTGGCCAAGGTCCTCGCCCAGGCGGAGAAGGCCGACCTCCTCATCCTCGACGAGCCGACCAACCACCTGGACATAGATGCGGTGGAATGGCTGGAAGACCACCTCATGGAGTTCAAGGGAGCGGTGCTCATCGTCTCCCACGACCGGTACTTCCTGGACCGCACCGTCACGCAGGTGTACGAGCTGGAGAACGCCAGGCTCAGGCACTACGCCGGCAACTACTCGCAGTTCATCGACAAGAAGGCGATGGAGCTGGAGAGGCAGCGCAAGGAGTACGAGAAGAACGTCAGGGAGAGGGACCGCCAGACCAAGATCGCCGATGAGCAGCACCGTGCGCTTTGGTTCTCTTCCACCCACAAGACCAGGCTCAAGATGCTGGAACGGATGGATGTCAAGGAAGCGCCGGACAAGAAGAAGGACCTTACCCTGGACATAGCGATGGCGCAGAAGTCGGGGAAGAACGTCGTCATCGCGAGGAAGCTGAAGGTGACCCGCGGCAAGAGGGTGATCTTCCAGGACCTCGACCTCGACGTGGACAACGGGGACAAGATCGGCCTCTTCGGTCCGAACGGGGGCGGCAAGACGACCCTGATCAAGGCCATACTGGGGGAGCTGCCCTCACGGGGAGACCTGTGGGTCGCCCCCGGGGCGCGCATCGGCTACTTCGCCCAGGGCCACGACCTCATGGACCCCAAGCTCACCGCCCTGGAGCAGATAAACACGTCCCTGGAGGGAGACGCCAGAGCAAGGGCGAGGGCGTTCCTCTACCGCTTCATGTTCACCCAGAAGGATGCCGAGAGGCCCATATCGACCCTCTCCGGCGGAGAGCGTGCGAGGGTCGCGCTTGCCCTCCTGCTCTCCATGGACCTTAACTTCCTCGTTCTGGACGAGCCGACCAACTACCTTGACCTCATGGCCAAGCACGCCGTGGAGATGGCCCTCGCCGACTACACCGGGACGTTCATCATCGTCACCCATGACCGTTATCTTCTCGACTCGACCTGCAGCGAGGTATGGGAGCTCAGGGACGGCAAGCTGACCGAGTTCAGAGGGAGCTACTCCCAGTACAAGGGCGTGCGTCCGGGAAGGGACGTGGTGGAGGAGGCAGAGGTGTACAAGGTCGTTTCCGGCTTCACCGACTGGGCCTCGAGGACGAAGTACGCCGCAGGGGACAAGGTCCTCATCGCACCGTCCGAGAAGGAGAACTTCCAGTGGGCACTGGACAACGGGAAGCTGCGAAAAATGCCCGGAAAGGAGCGGAAGATCATCAAACGATGATGCTGCCATGCATCGAAATATTTTTAATTATAAGCGTGTAGAAAAGTATTATGGGGGGGTCGATGCCTAGTTCGTTCAATGGCGGCCGAGAACGTCCTTGGGATCATCGGTTGCATCGTTCTTGCCGATGAACTGAGCTTTATCCTCTCCCGAGACCGAGACCTGTACCGAACGTTCATCATAGAGAACGAGGCGGGCATGGTCCTCAGGGACAAGCTCGCGCTCCACCAGGTCGATGCCGAGATACTGACCTTGGACGAGCTGGAGCGCGCGCGGTCCCAGGACCGGTACTCCGTTCTCATCTGGATGAACCCGGCGGGCCCTCACGACAATCAGGCCGAGCTGAGGGCCACGGTCAAGGGAGCAGCGGAGAACCTGAACGGCAGCGTAGGGCTGTGTCTTTGCTTCTACGGACTGTGCCGTAATTCCCTCTGGAACATAGACCGGCTGGGGGAGGAGGTCGGTGTGCCGATGATGATACTGACCGACCTCAGGGGAGAGCCGGTGGATGATTGTTTTGGCGCTAACATGGGAGGAAAGAAGGAGTATCTGGATGCTATTGTCAAAAATCGGGGGACGATCTTCGTCAGCCCCGGGTACGCAGAGAACTGGCACAGGAGGCAGATCAAGAAGCCACTCGAGAAGATCATCGAGCAGGTGGAGAACATGCGTTTCGTCTTCGAGCACATGGAGTACTCCAAGGTGATGAGGCTCGAGAACGGGCTCGGAGACACGGAGGAGTTCAGGACCAGGGTCGAGGCCTTCGCCAGGATATTCGACTTCGATGTCCTGTCGAAGGATTGCGGACTGGGGGTGTTCGAGCACACATACTCCCTGGCCAAGAAGAAGCTGGCGATGATGCGCCCGCTGACCCTCGCCCCTCTGAGGACCAAGGAGGCGGTACAGTCGTACAACCCGATGTGACGGCTCAGGCCGAGCGCGGGGCGGCCCTGTAGATGCCGACCCATTCCGCCCTGACATGCTCTTCGCCCCCATAGCGCTTGCGGGAGATACTCTCCTCGAGGGAGACCTCCTGGAGACGGGAGGTCAGGGAGAGCATCTCCTCGCCATCGAAGAAGTGGTTCCTGATGCCCGTGCCGCGCTGGAACGTTCCTTTCTCGACCTCGCGTCCCTGCCCGCACCTCATGTCCCGTACCGAGAAGACCCTGAGGACGAGAGCGCCTCCCGGCGCGAGAACGCGGAGGATCTCCCCCACCGCTTCCTCCCTCTCCGCTTCTAGGAGGTGACCGAGGACGTGCGATGCCACCACGCCGTCGAAGGAACGGTCCGCAAAGGGAAGGGACCGCAGGTCACCCCGGACCACTTCGAGGTTCGATGACGTGACCGCGTTCCGGCAGGCCTCCAGGCCCTTCCTTGAGAAATCGAGGGCCACGACCCCGGCAGCGGTGCGCACCAGTACGGAAGCGGTCTTGCCGTTCCCGCAGCCCAGCTCCAGCACACTCCCTCCAAGCTCCATGCCCAGCTCCACCGGCGGTCCCTTCCACACAGGGTGGGGGGAGGAGTACTCACGGTCCCAGGATGCCCTCTGCTCATTCCCGTCCCTGTCAGGCACATCGTCCGCCCTCCTGCCGACCACGGCATGATGATGCCGATCAGGGCAATCAAACTGCCGTCGGCCTTGAACTTTGGCCGTCTCCGATCTCGCCGCCATCGCTCATTCCCGCGGCGTACGGGGCATCTTCAGCACCAGCTCACGGATCGCGTACAGCAGCGTGACGATCACGATGACCAGGACTATCGGTAGGGCGAACAGGATGACGAGGGAGAAGCCCATGGTGTCCTTCGACAGCGCCTCGGCCACGTTCATCGTGGAGATGATGGCCACGACCACCACGGCGAAGATGCCCACGAACACCCCGAAGGTCTCGATGACCCTCACGA
Organism: uncultured Methanomassiliicoccus sp.; assembly: GCA_964426205.1. Lineage (GTDB taxonomy): Archaea > Thermoplasmatota > Thermoplasmata > Methanomassiliicoccales > Methanomassiliicoccaceae > UBA6. The sequence goes on from CAYRPG010000008.1 coordinate 39,884, forward strand.
AGTAGGTACGTATGACCTGGTCGTGCTCGGCGATGGACGCCCTCATCTTGGCCATGTCGCCCTCGAGGGCCTTCTGGGACATCTCGAGGTGCTGGCGCATGGACTCCATGTCCGCCTTTATGCGGTCGTATGTCTCCACGAGCCGGGACTCGATCTCCTTGGCCGAGACCTCGGGAGCCGCCGGGCCTTTCTCCTCGAGCGACTGCAGGTACTCTATCCCCGACGGCGATATCTTAAAGCGGTAGGTATCGGCCTTCCCGAACGGCGTCCTTATCGCCGCCTCCTCCACCAGGCCCTTGTCCCTGAGCTCCCTGAGCTCCCTGGCGATCTGCTCGGTGGTGGAATCGGCCATCTGCTTCTGGACCGAGGCGATCAGCACGATCTCGTCCACCTTTATCGGATAGAACTCCCTGAGGCTCCGGAGTATCTGCTTCTGGACCGCGGTGCCTTGGTACTTCTCCACCTGCTCTCCTCATTACTAGATTGGAGAACGGAGCTAATAAGCTTGACAATCCGAGGTGGCCGGGCGGTTCAGATGTCGGTCGTGGAGATCATGAACCAGGTCAGCAGGAGCAGGATGTCGTTGCGCCTGTCCTCGGTCGCCACATCGACCTTGCCGGAAGGGTACTTGCTCCTGGCATCCCGATAGATGGTGAAAAGCACCGTTCCGTCCTCCCGGGCCATGGCCCACGTCCCCACCGGCTCCCTGCGCTGCCAGGAATAGGCGGTGCCGTCAGCGAAGGATGCCGTCCCGCGGTCCAGGGAGTCGAGCTCGAGCAGGGCGGTGTCCTCGCTCTCCCCGAGCCTGGATATCGCGGCGCCGGGCCTGCGCAGCCCGCCCTTCCTTAGGGTGAAGACCTCATCGCCGATGGACGCCCTTACCGTCGTGCCGAAGAACGAGGGCGAGCCCATTCTGATGATGATATCGTTCCCCTGCCGCAGCTCCCAGTCCATCTTCCATGCCTTGGGCCTTACCCATTCCGAAGCTCCCACGGATGCCTTCATGATGACCCCGCCGCGGCCGCAGCGCTGTCCTGCTGGATCAGAACGACGATGTAAAGCTCGAGGGCGAGCATCAGCACCAGATCGCTGTCCCTGGAGCCCTTCTCATGGACCGATACGTCGGCCTCGATGCGAAGGAACCCCCTGCGCAGCTTCATCGTTGCCAGGGCCTCGCCATTATCATCGAGGACCTCCCACTTGCCGCCCCACGTGGACGCACGTTTCAGGAGGTAGCGCCGGCCGTTGTTCATGACCGCCGTGCCCGTGCCCCTCCAGCTCATCTCCACTGCACCGATGTCCTGCTCGAACGGTGCCTTCCTGATGGTGATCTTCGGGTGAATGAAGCCGATCCGCTTGAACGAGTACGTGACCCCTTTGATCTGGGCCTCGGCCAGCGTTCCCAGGGTCTTGACGAAGCGCAGCGATGCGATGACCTGTCCGCCGGAGACGAGCTCATAGTTCCTCTGCGTAGCGCTCAGCTGCCTCCATGACAGTGATGCAGGTGCGTTGGTGGGCTTAGCCATGTTGGTGACCTGATGCCCGGAGCATTACTCTAAGCTTTCCGTCGCCTGCTCTCTGAGCAGGGACCCATATCAGCGCTGCTTCCTCCGCACCGTGACCGAGCGGGCGTGGGCGTGGAGGCCTTCGGCCCTGGCCAGCGTCTCCACCGTGTCGCCGATCGATTCGAGGCCCTCCAGGTCCACTATCTGCACCGAGCTGCGCTTCATGAAGTGCATGACGTCGAGACCGGAGTGCACGTGAGCGTAACCGGCGGTGGGCAGCACGTGGTTGGTTCCGGACGCATAGTCGCCCAGCGCCACCGCGGCGTACTTTCCGACGAATATCGAGCCGGCGTTCCTTATCCCCTGCAGCGCGGCCTGCGGGTCGGACACCTGGATGGAGAGGTGCTCCGGCGCGATGAAGTTGATCAGCTCTGCCGCCGAGGCGATGTCCCTGGCCAGCACGTAGCCGCAGTTCTGCAGCGACCTCTCGATTATCTCCTTCCTTTCGGAGCGGGGGAGGGCCTTCTCGATCTCCCTTCCGACCTTGGCCACCAGGTTCTCGTCGGTGGTGACCAGAACGCACGCGGCGTTGGGATCGTGCTCTGCCTGGGCGAGCATGTCCGCAGCGACGAACTCCGGGTCCGCGGAGCTGTCAGCGAGCACAGCGATCTCCGACGGTCCGGCCGGGGAGTCTATCTCCACCCTGTCCCTCAGCAGCATCTTGGCCATGGTGACGTACACGTTGCCGGGGCCGACGACCTTCTGCACCGGATCGATGGACCTGGTGCCATAGGCCATGGCCGCGATGGCCTGGGCCCCCCCGACGGTGTAGACGGCGTCCACCCCAGCGATGTCCGAGGCCACCAGCGTAAGCGGGTTGACCGGCGGCGGGGTGCACATGATGATGTGCGGCACTCCGGCGACCTTCGCCGGCACGGCGCACATGATGACCGTCGACGGGTACGAGGCACGGCCTCCGGGGACGTATATCCCGATACGGTCCAGCGGGGTGGTCTTCACGCCGAGGACCATCCCCGGCCCGACCTCGCGGGTCCACATGTCGGCGGGACGCTGGAGGCGGTGGAAGGCTTCCACGTTGTCCTTGGACCTTCTCAGCGCCTCGACGACCTTTTCGTCCACCTGGCGGTACGCCTCCTCGATGTCCTCCCTGCTCACCCTGAGATGGTCGGGCCGGACCTTGTCGAACCTCTCGGTCAGCTCCAGGAGGGCCTCGTCCCCCCTCTCGCGGACCTGGGCGATGATATCCTCCACCGGGCGGCGCACCTCCCCGATGCTTCCCCGCCTCTTGGCGCTCCACGACTCGACGTCCAGCTGCTTCAACATCGCAGGGACGAATGGAGCCTCCGGTTATAATATCGTCGCAAGGAAACCCGCAAGCTCGATCAGAAGATGGTCGTAGCCGAGATCGTACAGTGGCAGAAGTTCATGCACGATCCAAGAAGTTTAGCAACATTATGGCCGCCTGGACCGCACCGCCGAGATCGTGCGAACGGTGGTCATGTTCGACCAAGCATGCCAGCGCGCGTTGGTCTGTAGGACCGCGAACAAGCGGTACAACAAGACCCGGTTACCCTGCGAAAAACACAGGCCTCCGTGAGGGATCTCCCCTGCTGCGCTCTGGGCCGGTTCGAACGGCAAGGCGATCGGACCGAGCCCGGCCGCCAACTCATTACTTTGGTTTCGAGCAGCTGACAGCATCGATGCGGCTAGCCGCCTATCAGCAGGGTGGAAAGGGTGATCAGCAGCCCGATGCCCATGAGCGCCATGCCGGCACGCCAGCGGCCTATCCCCGCGAACGGGGCCCAGGTGAAGCCAGTGAGGAAAAGCAGTAGCGCGGCGGTGGCAGATGCCGCCTGGAACGCCAGACCCACCGGGTTCACGAGCAGCATCATAAGGGAGACCGGGAGGGAGGCGGTCACGGTTATCATGAACGAGAGAGCGCCGCTCTTCAAGATGGTCCTTCTGAACCTGGGGCGCGGCTCGAGCGAGCGCGAGCCGCTCTCCAGTACGTCGAGGTAGATGCGCTCCTGGTCGATGGGGTCGAGCCGCTCCACGATCGTCCCCTCGAGATCGGTCCGGATGGCATCGAGCGCCCAGTCCTCGTCCGGCTCGCTGAGCACCCAGTCGATGACCTTTCGGCGCCTGGAGCGGTCGAAGTTCTCCAGGACGATGAAAATGAGCATGTCCGCCATCCCCCAGGTGGTGTTGACCCCCAAGGCCGCGAGAGCGATGGTCGTGCGGGTCGATTCGTTCAGGCCGACGGTCAGGGACACCACGCTGATGGTCGCCAGCGACATCACCAGGCCGTAGATCAGCTCCTGCATCGCGTTGATAGGGCGGATGTGCTTGGTAAGCACGCGCACCTTCTCTAGCATCCGACAGGGGGATGGCGAACGCACTTAACGGTTTTTCCTCCATTACTTAATACCCGAGAAGGTCTACAAGAGGATACGATGAAGATCGAGGTCTTCTACTCGACGCGGTGCGGCAAGTGTCGCCTCCTGGAATCGGCGACCTACGCGGCCCTGGAGGAGCTGGGGATGGACGTGCACGTGGACAAGGTCCTCAATCCCCAGGAGGCGATGGAGCGCGGGGTCATGTCCCAGCCAGCGCTATGGATCAACGGCCACCTCAGGGTACAGGGGAAGGTGCCTCTCATCAGCGAGATCAAGGACATGATCATGGAGGAACGGGGCCTGGAGGAAGGTCCTGCACCTTCCTGAAGGTCACGGAATAAGCTTTTTATTCCGGTTCAGGCGTGCCCTGACCCCATGGTTACCAAAGTGCACGCCGCACACATACTTGTCAAGGACCAGAGCAAGGCCTACGAGCTGCTAGCCCGCATAAAGTCCGGAGAGAGCTTCGAGGCCATCGCCAAGCAGTACTCCCAGTGCCCGTCCAAGAGCAAGGGAGGGGACCTCGGCACCTTCGGCCGGGGGCAGATGGTCAAGAAGTTCGAGGACGCGGCCTTCAACGGCAAGAAGGGAGAGGTCGTCGGCCCGGTAAAGACCGAGTTCGGCTACCACCTGATCAAGATCATCGACTCCCAGTAAGAACGCTTTAGGCCCTCCGGGGCCGTTCCCTTTTCTATCTCCAGGTCGCCCACAGCCACGCAAGCGCGGCGACGAGGAGCATTATGGCCGCCCGGCCCCAGCTGAACACGAAGAAGCCTGCCAGGAACGCGAGGATTATCGCGGCGATGCCCACCAGCCCAGCCGTCCGGAAGGCCTTCTTCGACCTGGACAGTCCCTCGACGATCCAGTCATAGGAGAAGTACAGGGCGAGGAACAGGAACAGGATGGCGGCGATCTGGAAGTACGGCCCCAGGTGCTCCACCGTGGTCTCGAAAAGCATCTGCCCGGGGTCGATGCTCAGGCCGGTCAGGACGCCCCACACGAAGGATGACAGGATCGGCTTGATGTTGAGCCCCTTCTTCTTCCTTCTGGCCATTGTTCAAGGGAACGTGGCCAGGTTAATAATCCTTGTTCCCCCGATATCCGTCCTTGTTATCGGAAACGCATCGCCTCATGGATAAATACGGCGGCCGACGTTGTTCATGACGTTCGCGGATGGACATCATCGATGCTGTCACCAGGAGGAGGGCGCATGATGCGGAGCGCGAGGTGAGGGAGCACTATTCGGACGCCACGGTATCGTTCGAGGTCTGCGGCGGTCGCGGGATCATAACCGCATGCGAGGGCCGCTTCGTTCTCAGCAAGGAGTTCGTGGAGAGCGAGGAGTCGCTGCGCGACCCGCGCCTGCTCACCGAGTACTCCATGATCCTGAGGTCAAAGGCCAGGCTGGTGGTCGTGGTCCCCCGGCACCATGCGGCATCCTTCCGGCTGAGGATGCTGGAGCTCAACAACCGTTGGCTGTTCTACTACCAGATCCACTATTATGAGCAGGGGGGCAGGATATGCAGGGTCGACCGACAGACCTGGCGCAGGCTGATGTCCCTCCCGCCCGACGACCTCGACATAGGGGTGGCGTGAGAGCGGCCCGGGAGGCGGACCGAACCGGTTAGGAGAGATTATTATTAGTCGGGCAAACGCTTCGAACATTGGTGATCTGACCATGACGGAGGAGAACCTCAAGCTGGACATGGGAGCTATCGAGGCGGTCATGCAGCTGCCGCCCGCCCCGGTAATGCTCCTGGCTGTTGGAGAGAAAGAGCAGAACGTCACCACCATCGGGATGTTCAACGTGTTCTCGGTCGACCCGACCATCGTAGGGATCGGGATCAAGACGTCCAGATACAGCTACAAGCTGCTGGAGGAGACCGGGGACTTCTCCCTGAACGTGCCAGGGAAGGACATCCTGGACCAGGTGGTGCGCTGCGGGATACATTCCGGGAGCAGGATGAACAAGTTCTCGGAAGTCGGCCTGACCCCTCAGCCCAGCAAGAGGATCAGATCGCCGAGCATCGCGGAGTGCCCCCTGAACATCGAGGTCAAGAAGCTGGAGCAGGTCGACCGCGGGGACTGGGACCACATCTGGTACATGGGGAAGGTCGTCCACACCGACATCGCCAAGGACTATGACCGCTCCAATGTCCTCCTGTACTGGGACGGCGAGTTCAGGACCCCTGGGCCGGTCATCAGGAAGCTCTGATCAGCGTTTGGTCACGGGCATCCTCGTGGTCTTCATGTTGTGGACCGTCCTCATGTGGGCCTTGAGCCGCGAGGACAGCTCGTCCCCATCGTGACCGTACATGCGCTCGCCGCAGAGAGGGCAAAGGAGCGATTCCTCGACGTCCTCTCCTACATCCCTTTCCACCGGCACGGTGCCTCGCTTCATTTCCTCCCACAGCTGGGGGCGGTGTCTAAGCATTTCGATGGACGAGAGCACCTCGCCCGACTCGAGGATATCGTGCGCCGAGGAGAGGTGCTCCCTGAGCATGATGGTGAGCGCATCCTCCCCGTCTCCCTCGATGAACTCATCGCATATGGGGCATCTGATGATGGTCATATGATCATTGAACTATTCGAACTGGCCCCGTAATAATCCTTCCCTGCGGGTAACGGCTACAAATTGTTTATATTCGATTGCTAACATTGTCAATGGAGGAGTAAAATGGCGGTGAAGAAGCTCTGGCGTTGCAACGTGTGCAACGACATCCATTATGGCATCAAAGGACCGACTATCTGCCCCACCTGCGGGGCCAAGAACGCCTTCTCGCTGATCGATTACCCGGAATCGAAGAAGGTCATCATCGACCGCGGGGACCGGCTGGACCAGGTTGACCAGCTGCTCGACGTCTGGGATAAGTTCGCGGAAGGGAAACCGTTCAGGTTGAACCCCGACATTGAGTTCGTCAAGACCCTGGCCAGGGGGGAACTGGAGAACCAGAAGAACCATGGCCTGAAGTACTGCCCCTGCCGGATCACCACCGGGGACCTCGAGGAGGACCTGAACCTGATCTGTCCCTGCAACTTCTTCATCCAGCCCGTCTACAAGGAGACGGGGGAGTGCTGGTGTGGACTGTTCGTAAAGAGGGAGTGACATGGCGGAACAAGGCAACAGGCTGATATTCTTCTGGGGCCGCGAGTGCCCGCACTGCGCGAAGCTGCACCCCATAGTGAACGAGGCGAGCACCGAGCTGACCACCAAAGGCGGGCAGGGCATCACCGAGCTCGAGGTCTGGCATTCCGAGGAGAACGCCAAGCTGATGCGCTCATACGGGGACGTCCTCAAGAAAGCGTGCGGCGGCTCACTGGGCGTACCAGCGCTCTACAATGAGCGGACCAGGAAGGCCCTCTGCGGGATGACCACCACCAAGGAGCAGATCCTGAAGCTGGCCAAGGAGTAGGCAGTTGGAGGCTACCGCCAGGCTCAAGGTCCCCGGGGGCAAGATGCTCTCGGTCCGCCTCGAGCACGACGGCCTCAGGATCACCGGTGCCGAGGTATCGGGCGACTTCTTTCTTTATCCCGAGGAATCGATCACCGTCCTGGAGGCCGCGCTGGTGGGCGCCCCGCTTTCCGCCGGGGAGGATGAGCTGGCGATGATCATCGGATCGGTCATGGAGCGGAACGGCATATCGGCGGTGGGCTTCTCGCCCCGAGACCTCGCCCTGGTGATCAGGGGGGCCCTGGGATGATGTGGCGCCTCCTGCCGTTCACGAAGCACCGCGCCGCCGTGAACATGGCAGTGGACGAGGCGGTGTCCGAGGCCGTGGGCGAAGGCACCGCTCCCCCGACGATCCGGTTCTACACGTGGGAGCCGTCGGCCGTCAGCATCGGCCGTTTCCAGAGGATCGGCGACGAGGTCGACCTGAGGGAGTGCGCCCGGCAGGGCGTGGACGTCGTGCGCAGGCGGACGGGCGGGGGGGCTGTCTTCCACGACAGCAGGGGGGAGATCACCTACAGCGTCATCGCTCCCGAGGAGATGATGGGCAGGGACATCCAGGCATCGTACCGCGAGGTGTGCGGCTGGGTCGCCGATGCGCTCGGGGGGCTCGGCATCCGTGCGGAGTACGCCCCCATCAACGACGTCATCGCGGGCGGCAGGAAGATATCCGGATGCGCGCAGACGAGGAGACAGGGCGTGTTCCTGCAGCATGGTACCGTGCTCTATGACCTCGATATCGGCAGGATGTTCTCCCTGCTCCGCGTGGACCGGCTGAAGCTGTCGGGGAAGGACATCGCGGCGGCCGAGGAGAGAGTGACCTCGGTCAGCATGCTCACCGGTGCGGGGAGGGCGGAGCTCCTGGATAGCCTGCACCATGCTTTCTGCAGGGGGAAGGACTGGACCGAGTGCCCGCTGAGCGCCGCGGAGCGCTCCCGCGCCTCGGAGCTTGCGCGCACGCGATACGATGACAGGGGATGGACCTTCTCCCGCTAGAGCTCGACGAGCAGCAGCTCGGGATCCTCCAGGAGCTGCCTCAGGTCCGTCATGAACGATGCTGCCTGCGCCCCGTCCATTATACGGTGATCGAACGTCAGCGCCAGCTCCATGATCTTCCGGGGGACGACGGCCCCGTCCCTCACCACCGGGGCGTCATGTATGCGCCCGACGCCCAGTATCGCGGCCTCCGGGTAGTTGGGTATCGGGGTGGCGTAGGTGCTGCCGAAGACCCCGTAGTTGGTGATGGAGAACGTCCCCCCCTTCAGGTCGGCCAGGTCGATCTTCCTGCTCGAAGCGGCCTCGGCAAGCTCCTTCACCTCCTTGGCAAGGGCGAACAGGTCCTTCTGATCGGCGGCCTTCACCACCGGGACGATCAGCCCGTCCTCGGTGGCGACCGCGATCCCCAGGTTGTAGTACTTCTTGATGACGATCTCCTCGGCCTCCTCGTCCATCGAGGAGTTCATGTAGGGATGCTTCTTCAGGCAGGAGATCACCGCCTTGATGATGAACGGCAGGTAGGTGAGCTTCACGCCCTTCGACCCCTGGGCATGCCTGTTCACCTTCTCCCTCATTGCCACAAGATCGGTGACGTCGGCCGCCTCCATGGTGGTGACCAGCGCGGCGTTGGACCTCGCCTCCATCATGTGCTTGGCCGTCGAGCGCCTGATCCCGCGCAGGGGGACCCTGTCCACCCATCCGTAGAGGTCGAACTTCGCCTTCATGGTGGGGGGCGCGGCGGCCGGTGCCGCCGGGGGTGCCGGTGCCGTTCCCAGCGCCGTGCGGACGTCCTCCTCGGTCACCCGGCCCTGCGGTCCCGTGCCCCTCACCGCCGCGATGTCCACGCCGAGGTCCCTCGCCAGCCTCCTCACCGCCGGCGTCGCCTGGACGCCGGGCATCGGGGAGGGTCTGGAGCTCACGACCTCCTCCGATTCCGGCAGCTCGCCCACCACCGAGGTCGAGGGCAGCGGCTCGGCCGCGGCGATCATCTCTCCTTCCTCCCCTATGGTCGCCAGGACCTCGCCCACCTTGACGATCCCTCCCTCCGCGTGGTTCAGCTTGAGAACCTTTCCGGAGTACGGTGATGGCATCTCGACGACCGCCTTATCGGTCTCCACCTCCGCGAGGGACTGGTCCTTGCGGACCGCGTCGCCCTCCTTGACCAGCCACTTCTTGATCTCGCCCTCGGTGACCCCCTCTCCGAGGTCAGGGAACCTGAACTCCTTCGCCATGTCACTTCACCCCTAGAACTCCGCGGCCCTCTTGACCGCACGATATATCCGGTCAGCGTCCAGATAATAGTACTTCTCTCCCTTGGGCAACGGCACGATTATGTCGGGTGCGGTCACCCTCTCCACCGGCGCCTCCAGGGAGAGCAGCGCCTCCTCGTTGATGCGGGCGACGAGCTCGGCCGCCACGCCGCAGGTCCGCGGGGCCTCCTGGACGATGACGCAGCGTCCCGTCCTGCGCACCGAATCGACCACCGCCGAGCTGTCCATGGGCGACAGTGTCCGGAGGTCGATCACCTCGCAGCTCACCCCCTCGCTCTCCGCCGCCTCGACCGCCTCGCGGACGAAGGGCATCATGGCGCCCCACCCCACCACCGTCACGTCCCTGCCCTCCTGCACCACCCTCGCCTTGCCCAGGGGGATGGTGAACGGCGTTTCCTCGACCTCCTCCCTCATCAGGCGGTACGATCTGGTGGGCTCCAGGAAGACCACCGGGTCGGGGTCGCGGATGGAGGATATCAGCAGGCCCTTGGCCTCCCGGGGGGTGGAGGGCACCACGACCTTCAGGCCCGGTATCTGGATATAGAGCGACTCGGTGCTCTCGGAGTGGTGCTCCAGCGCCTTTACCCCGGCGCCGTACGGCATCCTCATGACCATCGGTACGGTGTACCTGCCCCGGGACCGGTTGCGGAGGCGGGAGGCATGGGAGATCATCTGGTTGAGCGTAAGGTAGGAGAAGCCCATGAACTGTATCTCCGCCACCGGCCTGAGGCCGTTCAGCGCCATGCCGATGCTCATGCCCGCGATGGCCGCCTCGGCCAGCGGGGTATCGATGACCCTCTGGCCCCCGAAGCGGTCGAACAGGCCCTCGGTCACGCGGAACACCCCCCCGTCCCTTCCCACGTCCTCGCCGAGGACCATGACCGACGGATCGGCCTCCATCTCGTTGGCCAGCGCCGAGTTCAGCGCCGAGACCATGTTCATCAGGGCCATCACCTCTCACCCCCCTTCAGGTCATCGCGGAGCTTCTCCAGCTCGGCCTTCAGCTCGGCCGGCATCTCCGCGTAGGTGTACGAGAACACATCGTCCAGGGTCGGCGCGGGGAAGCCTTCGGCATCCTCCACGCCCTTCTCCGTCGCCTCGCGTGCCTCCTTCCAGATGGCCTCGTCCCGCCCATCATCGAGAAGACCCCTGGAGATCAGGTACGCCTTCATGCGGACGATGGGGTCGCGGAGCTCCCACTCCCTCATCTCCCGCTCCTCGCGGTACTTCCTCGCGTCGTCCGAGGTGGTGTGGTTGCCTAGGCGGTAGGTGTAGGATTCTATGAGCGTCGGGCCTTCTCCCCTCCTCGCCCGCTCCGCTGCCTCCCTGGAGGCGATGTACATCGCCAGGAGGTCGTTCCCGTCGACCTGGATCCCCTTGAAGCCGTAGGCGCAGGCCTTCTGGGCGATCGTCGGTGCCACCGTCTGCCTGCTCCTCGGCATGGAAATGGCCCACTGGTTGTTCTGCACCACGAAGACGTTCGGTGTTCGCAGCACGCCAGCGGCGTTCAGGGCCTCATGGAACTCGCCCTCCGACGTGGCCCCGTCGCCGCAGTACGAGAGCACCACCCTCCCTTCCTTGCGGAACGAGGAGGCGTAGGCCATGCCGACCGCGATCGGCAGCTGGGACGCGACGGGCACCACGGCCGGCGTGACGTTCAGACCCGCAGGATAGCGGCTCCCCTCCTCGTTGCCCATCCAGTAAAGGTAGAAGTTTATGAGCGGGAGCCCTTTCCACAGGAGGCCGGCGAGCTCCCGGAACGCCCACACCATCCAGTCGTCCTCCCCCACGGCCATGGCCGGGCCGAGGGACGATGCCTCCTGCCCCCTGTTGGGAGGATAGGCGCCCATCCTTCCCTGCCGCTGCAGGATCACCGACTTCTCGTCGATCGCCCGGGCGAGGACCATGGTACGGTACGCCCTTTCCAGCATGGCATCGTCCAGCTTCGGCTCGAGGGACGGTTCGACAACATGTCCGGTCTGGTCAAGGACCTGCAGCATCCTGCCCCGATGGGGGTCGTAGTCATCGATCAGCATGTTCTGTCTCCATTTTCTTCAGCATCTCGTGAGCGTTGAACGAGCTTCGGACCAGGGGGGCGGAGGCGACATGACGGAAGCCCATGGCCCTCGCCGCCTCCCCGAGCTCCCCGAACGCCTCCGGCCGGACGTACTCGGCGACGGCCAGCCTTCCGTTGGCCGGCCTGAGGTACTGCCCCATCGTCACGACCTGAACCCCAGCGTTCCGCAGGTCACGGAGCGTGGTCAGGACCTCCTCCCTCGTCTCCCCCAGTCCAAGCATCAGCGAGCTCTTGATCACGGCGTCCGGGGCCAGCTCCCGCATGATGCCAAGGGTCTCGAGCGAGCGGCGGTAGGAGCTCCTGCGGTCACGGACGCCCTGCAGCCGCTCCACCGTCTCGATGTTGTGGCCGAGGACGTCGGGCCTGGCACCTGCCACGGTATCGATGTCCTCCCGGGACCCCCGCATGTCCGGGATGAGGAGCTCGACGGACGTTCCCGGGCTTATCGCTCTTATGGCCTCGACGACCGCCCTGAGATGCCCGGCCCCCTGGTCGGGCAGGTCGTCTCTGGTGACCGACGTGATCACCACGTGCCCTAACCCCAGGTCCCTGACCGCCCCGGCGACCTTTACCGGCTCGCCCGCGTCCACGGCCTCCGGTTCGCCGTGCTCGACGGCGCAGAACGCACAGTTGCGGGTGCATCTCGATCCCAGGACCATGAACGTCGCGTGACCCCTGGACCAGCAGTCCGAGATGTTGGGGCAGTGGGAGGAGTCGCAGACCGTGCGCAGGCCGTTCCTCCGGGCAGCCTCCCTGGTCCTGGCAAAGCCATCGCCGGTGGGCGCCCTCACCCTGAGCCAGTCCGGTTTCCCTCTCTCGACCATGCGAGTGATAATATTGTAACGTGCCGGTTATAAAAGGCAGCGAGACCGGTCCGGAGAACAGCGGATCGTGCTCTGCCCTAGGCACCCCTTAATAGTCGGGGGTGGAATTGAACGGCGGTGAACACATGAGCGCTTTCGACGACATCATCAAGGACCTGGATTCGAGGGTTGGACAGGACAGGGACGACGCCATCGACGAGCTGAGGAAGGAGTGCATCTGTCCCGACTGTCCCACATACAATAAGTGCGCCGGCGACGCAGGCGAGCTGCTATACTGCTTCCTCGAGCGCAGCAAGGAGTGCATAAAGGAACAGATGGGATGCAACTGCCCCGACTGCCCGCTGGCGGGCCGTGCAGGCCTGGTGAACCTATATTACTGCATTAACGGTTCAGAGTTGGAGATGCGGAAGCAATAAGGTGAGATCGGATGCGCAACATCGATGAGTTCAACAGGATGTCCCCGGAGAAGAGGAAGGCCGAGATCGCTGCCATGAGGTCCAAGTGCACCTGCGCCAAGTGCCCGACCTACACCGAGTGCACCAGGGAGAGGGACGAGAAGATGTTCTGCTTCTACGGCCGGTCGCCGGACTGCGTGAGCAGGGAGCTCAAGTGCATATGCCCCAAGTGCCCGGTGCACACGGAGTTCGGGTTCAGGGGGCTGCACTACTGCACCCGGGGCGGGGAACGGACCTCCCCCAAGAGGTTCTGAGCGCCATCGATGACCGGTCGCTACCGGACGGCCGACGCGACCGCCGCGACCCATGAGATACGGCTCGTGACCGAAGGAGCTATCATCTCGCTCCGGAGAACCGGAGAACGGGTCAGGCGAGACCGTCCAGATGTTCGGAAATAAATAAATAGGTACACCCGCTTAGGAGGAGGGCTAGGCTCGACCGGGACGTTCGGCACGCCCTTATACACCGCAGACGTCGATAGCGGGGGTGACAGCAGGGGACGTCGTAACCGGAAAGGCGCGGGCCCTGCCATCGACTATGAGGCCTCGTCCTATGGGGTTGGAGGCGGACAGGAGGTGCGATCGGAGGGTCGCACGCCTATCCCTGATCACGGGGAACGGGTCAGGCCCTGACGGGAGCAGCCTTACCGTGGACTACTAACGCTCAAAGGGGTGCGGGGCTGAGAAGGTGGCAGGATCACTCGTACCGATCCGAGCGGCAACCCTTGCGGCCTAGCGCTTTTCTGCACCCTTCGGCACCTTGCTGGGATCGCATCCAGTGATCTTGTCGGTGGCGAAGTCGAAGAGGACCGCGCGCTCATCGCCCTCCCGGACGACCAGATGCCTCGTTCCGTCGACCTTGCCGACGACCGCCGCGGTCACGCCGACGGTGGCGAACGTCTCCTTGACGCGGTCCGAGTTGCGAGGATCGCAGGTTACGGTGAAACCGCACCCCTGGTAGGCCTTTATCCACTGGACCATGTCAACGCCGTCCGGGCGCGGCATGTCCTCGATGTTGACGATGCCGCCCTTCCCGCTGGTCTCCAGGAGCATGCCCAGCGTCCCTATGCTGCCGGGATTGCTTATGTCCTTGCCCGCATGGACGAGGTGCTTCCTGCCGATCTCGTTCATGATGAGCATCTGGCGCCGGCACGTCTCCGGGTCCTTCTTCGTCGTGGTGTCCCAGGCGAACGGCAGGGATGTGGGGAAGGACCCATCAAGGTCCATGGCAAAGATGATGTCGTCACCGACGCGGGCGGTGTGCGAGTATATCACACCGTCCTGGCTTGCGGTACCCAATACCGCGACATCGATCGCGTTATAGGCGCAATCCGGGTGAGTGTGGCCGCCCACGACAGGCACACCGAACTTATGCACGGCGCCCTCGACGCCCTTCATGACCTGGGCGCAGACCTTCTCGTCCTTCATGGATATTATGTCCACGAGGGCAAGGGGGACCCCTCCCATGGCCGAGATGTCGTTGAGATTGACAAGCACTGCATAGTAGCCAGCATAGAAGGGGGCGGCCTTCATCAGCGATTCCATGATGCCGTCCGCAGCGAGCAGCAGGACGTCATCATTGAACTTGATCACCGCGGCATCCTCGCCATAGGCAGCAAGAACGTTCCTATTGGGTATGAGCGGAAAGAAGCTGATGACCTCGGAGATGGTCCTCTTCCGGGTGATGCCCGGGTAGTTTCTTAAGCCATCTACCAGCGCTTGAAGGTCCATGACCTCGCAATAACCTGGTGGCATAAATAAATTATCTGGGCCTCGGACATGGCTCAAGGGCCAGTCAGAGAGAAGTCCAGCTTGGTCTGTTTGGTGTCCCTGACGAGCCTGGAAAAGGACATCAGGTCGCAGAGGATCATCGACAGCAGGTCCTCGTACCGGGAGACCATCTCCGGATCGTCATTCCTGTAGGCGAGGTTCAGGTCGCCGACCTTCAGTCCCGCGCGCTGAATGAACTTCTTGGCCTCCTGTCGTTCCTCTATGTCCACCTGCCTGGTGGAAGGCATGTCCCTGACCCCCGCCTTCCTGAGCTCCTCGAAGAAGACTGGGCGGCGGAACAGACGATTGAGGCTGTAAAGTATGAGAAGATCGGCATCCGGGCCGCTCTCAAGCCTTCGGGAGAACTCACCGACCATCTCGTAGATGTCCTTCTCCTTGCCCTTCACCGATACATACACCTTCGCAGGAGGGACCTCCTTCTCTTTGAGATAATTATAGTCGGTCAAAGCCCGCAGGTAGCCGGTAAGGATCAGCCGGTGGATGTTGATCCCACGCTCTTCGAGGTCCCGCGACAATGCGCTGATGGACTTACCGTCGCTTTTTAAAATGTCGAAAATCTCCTCCTTCAATACTTTATCTGGGTCGGCCATTTGGTAACCAATGTGGTAACAAACATGATAAATAAATAATTTGGTCCTTGCGATATCCGATATTGATATGGAGAATCCTTGAAGGGGACCAAAGGACCTCAGCTCGCGCTCGGCCCCCTTTGTGCTTGAAAAAGACCCACGGACCGGCGTTCGGGAGGCGTTCCCTATCTCATTCCGATCGGGTTCCGGCGAATGAGGAACAATGCATGTTTATGATCATCCGGAGATACAAAATTAAATTTCCTTTATTTATATTGAGCGAAACATATCAAAAAAGTCGCATGAATACCTTTTCCGATAATCAGGAACAATAATGACCATTCCTGCATTAACGCCCTTAAATCTGCATTCCTGCCGTTAGTTATCGATACCTGGACAGTTTATCTGATAACAGACATGGTAACAATGCCGGCCGCCGATGGACATTTTTGCATTTCTCTGTTACCAGTTCCAGCTTCAAAACGCGTTCAAAAATTTCTTTAAACCTTAGGCTTGATAGCTCTTTTTGCCTCTTATCGCGAATGTATTTGGATGGGCATGTGATATAATGAAAGCATCAGACCCTATAACCCGATCAACAGATACCTATGGTGACAAGGAGTCGACCGAACTTACTCTATTCGTCCGAACCTCTGATGAGGAAATGAAGAAGTGGGACCGCTCCAAGATCTATGATGCTCTGATGAGGGAAACGACCATAAGCGAGGACGCAGCGGCGATCATCTCGCGCGAGGTCGAGAAGATGATATCCGAGCTCGAGATCGATATGATCACCGCTCCCCTCATCAGAGAACTTACGAACGCGAAGCTTGTCGAGTACGGGCTGTCAAAGATAAGGAAGCAGCATACTCGCCTCGGCGTTCCCCTGTACGATGCTAGGCAGATCATAATGACGCCTAACAAGGAGAACGCCAATGTCCCCCACGGACCGGAAGCGACCAACCTCACGCTTGCGGAGAACATCAAGAAGGAGTTCGCCCTCCTCGAGGTCTTCTCCCAGGACCTGGCGGACGCCCACATGCGCGGCGACATCCACCTTCACGACCTGGGCATGGTCGACCGCCCGTACTGCTCGGGGCAGAGCATCGAGTACGTCAAGAAGTTCGGACTGAACCTGCCGAACGCGCTCTCCATCGCCAAGCCGGCAAGGCACCCCGAGGTGCTCATCGAGCAGATCATAAAGTTCTCGGCCGCCCTGCAGGGCCATTTCTCCGGCGCGATCGGCTGGGACGCGTTCAACCTTTTCCTTGCCCCTTACCTGGTGGACGTCGACGACAAGAGGATGAAGCAGCTCGCGCAGATCCTCATCTACGAGTTCGCGCAGCAGGCCGTGGCCCGTGGCGGTCAGAGCATCTTCTCCGACCTGAACCTGTACTGGGAATGCCCTGACCACTTCGTCGGTGTGCCGGCCATCGGGCCCGATGGCAAGTTCACCGGCAAGAACTACGAGGACTATCTGCCGGAAGCACAGAGGTTCGTCAACGCGCTGTTCGACGTGTACCTCGAGGGCGACGCCATGGGCAGGCCGTTCTTCTTCCCCAAGCCGAACGTGCACATGACCGAGAAGTTCTTCCACACTGAGGGTCACGAGGAGTTCCTCAACAAGATCTCCAAGGTGGCATCGGATAAGGGCAACACCTACTTCGTGTTCGACCGCGGCGGGACCGCCAAGATCTCGGAGTGCTGCCGCCTGACCTTCAAGCTGGAGCAGAGCGATCTCGACGACGCCAAGACGCCTTGGAAGATGAGGTACAGCGCGATGCAGAATGTGACCATCAACCTCCCCCGGGTCGCCTACGACGCTCACCAGAACGATGCCCGGCTGTTCGAGCTGCTCACCAAGCGGCTCGAGATGGTCGCCCAGGCGCACATTCAGAAGAGGGAGTTCATCACCCAGCTGTTCAACATGGGCAAGAACGGTCCGCTGTCCCTGCTGACCATGAACCTGGACGGAGAGACGTATTACAGGATCAACAAGTCCTCCTTCCTGGTGGGCATCCTGGGCCTTAACGAGCTGGTCCAGTACCACACCGGACAGCAGATGCACGAGTCCAAGGAGGCCCTGAAGTTCGGCCTGAAGGTCATCGCCTACATGAAGAACGAGGCCGAGCGGATCGGGAACGAGTACGGCCTCAAGATGCCCCTCGAGCAGACGCCGGCGGAGTCGACCGCGTACCGCTTCGCCAAGCTCGACATGAAGTACTACCCGCTGCAGTCGGCCACCGTGATCAAGGGGAACAAGTCGAGCGGCGAGGTCTACTACACCAACTCCACCTACATGAACGTCGGCGCTCCCATCTCCGCGATCGAGAGGGTCAAGCAGGAAGGCCTGTTCCACCCGCTCATCGATGCTGGGTCGCTCACGCATGTGTGGCTCGGAGAGTCTAAGCCCCCAGCGGAGAGCATTGCGGCGTTCGTGGTCAAGACGTTCCAGAACACCTCCAACGCCCAGATCGCCTTCAGCCCGGAGTTCACCTCCTGCCTGTCGTGCGGCCGGACGAGCAGGGGGCTTCGCGAAACATGCTCGTACTGCGGGTCCCCGGACATCGAGGGCATCACCCGTGTCACTGGCTTCTTCTCGAAGACCAGGGGCTGGAACAAGGGCAAGATGGGCGAGCTGAAGGACAGGTACAGGAACAACATCGGCTGAACCTGCGCCTTTTCCAAACTCTTTCCCAAATTTTCTCTTGTTCTCTATCCGCCGATGCTTTCCATCATGTCCTTATATACCTGTGTGGCGCATTGACAATCGTTATCACGCGAGGTGATGATATGGGACGGGTCAAGGTCGGTGAGCACCTTTGGGTGAATCTGAGCAGGCGTAGCCTGTGCGATAACTGCTCGGCGGAACTGTGTGTCTACGAGCACGGAGAGATCGTCGAGAAGTGCGATCACTTCACCCCGGTGCTGATAGCCTTCAAGAAGTGCAAGAGGTGCGGCTCGATCTATGAGGTCGCCTCCAACTTCCGTGCGCTCGACTATGACATGTGCCCGGAGTGCAACGCCATGGACGTTGTGGTCGTCCGCGAGTGACCTCTGGGGATCAGAGGACCCTCGGGCCGATGAGCTGCCACACGATGAGGAACAGCACGAACAGGCTGGTGCTCATCACGATGGAGTTCACGTAGCGGTCCCTGACCTTCGGGTCGATCCCCTTCTTGACCTTCGTCACGATCGTGTCGATCCAGTCGCGGTAAAGGAACCCGCCATCCAGAGGTATCGCCGGCATGGCGTTGGTTATGCCCACCATGAGGTTGATCCAGAAGATCCAGTACAGGCTGTTGGCGATGATCCAGAACACGTTGGTCGGCATCCAAGCGAACACGCCGGTGGGGACGAAGATGTCGGAGAGCGGCGAGGACAGGGGCTGCAGGCCGTAGAACGGCAGGGCGATGTAGTGCAGCATGTCGGTGACGTACTCGCTCGCGGTGCTGGCCCCGGCGAACGGGCTCCCTAGCAGGTCCAGGATGACATGGGGGTTGTTGGTGCTCGCCCCCAGATAAGCGGTGTTGACGCCCATGAAGGAGATGTTGTCAGACGACTGGCCATAGGTGCTCTGATAGTAGTCGTTCTTGCTGATGGTGGTGATGGTGGTGACGCCGGCGTCCTCGTACTGCCCGCTGGTGGAGTTGTAGCTGAGAGCGGAGATGGGCACCGTGCTCCCGGCCGGTACCGCGAGGAGGGCGCTCTTGAAGCTCGCCTCGTTGGTAACGATCGTACCGTTCAGGGAGGTGAGGATCATTCCCTGCCGGAGACCCGCCTCGTATGCCGGCAGGCCCTGAGAGGTGGCGGTGATGACCACGCCGGAGATCACCTGGGCCTCCCTGAGCTCACCTCCGTGGTAGTATGTCACCGTGACCGAGCTATTGGGGTCCGGGGCGTTAGCTGTTGAGTAGCCTCCGTCGGGGACCTCGGTACCGTTGATGGTAACGATCTGGTCACCGTACTTCAGGCCGGCGAGGTCCGCCGGGCTGTGCTCGAGCACGGAGACGATCACGGGGTTGTCCCTGACCGGCTCGGCCGAGGACACCATGACCGATGAGAACAGGAACGCGCAGATGAGGGCGGCGATCACGTTGGTGGCCGGACCGACCGCATATACGGACGTCCGCCTCTTCTTCTCCACCTTCTCGAGGGCTTCCTCGTCCGGCTCGACGAACGCACCCATGGGCACGACGAGGAGCACGATCCCCAGCGCCTTGACCTTCATCTTCCCGACGACGGTCAGGATGCCATGGGCGAACTCATGGATGACGATCGCCACCACCAGGCCGATTATTCCATAACCTATGGGAATGATGGGGTTGATGCCCGGCAGCCCGATGAGCATGTTGACGGAGGGGGCCTGGTCGGCCGGGATCTTTGACACCAGGAACGCTTCCCAGATCAGGAGGGCCATGATGGCCACCATGACCACCACGACTATGCCCTTGCCCAGAAGCGCGTAGGCCTTCCAGAACCTGGAAGGCTTCGCAAGCTTGTCGATCATGTCGCGGCCGCGGCCGGTCCGCCACATGATGAACGGACCCCACATGCTCATATTGAACTTGGCCAGAATCCCTTTCTTATTCAGGAGAACCGAAATTATCAGATATGCCGCGATGATCAAAAGGGCGAGTAGAAGTCCGTCCATCCGCTTCCTCTATCGCTCTAATGCCATTGCACTATTAAAAGCGTTGGTGATTATCGGTCGGTGTGACTGGCTGGGGGTTCCCGCGTCCACACTTCCTTGTCGATGTTTTCGTAGATCATCGCGACCTCATCGGTCTCCGGTTTGGTCTCCTCGGGCAACGATGCCAACCGGACGATCTGGTCCTTCTTGAGTATCCAGTAATGGATGCGCCACATCTTCCCCTTCTTGAGATGGACCTCTTCCTCCGTGGTGGTCACGAAACCTTCCTCTTCCAGCATGTAGAACACGTCCCGGTCCTCAGAGGTAAGGCGGTTGTCTATTACCGAGTCGGTATAGCCGAAGAAGCTCATGGTGTACTCGGCCAACCTCTTGATGTCGCTTTCCTGCATCCCCTTCTTGCCCAGCGTGTTTTTTAACGCTAAGACAAGCTCCTCCATACTGACCACCGACATAGGATTAAGATTGGAAGCAATCCCTTATATAACTTTCCAGATTATCATTCATGGACAATAATAATATCTAAATATTGCGATCATTAGCTTGATCCTCATTTGAAAAATATGCACCAGATGGGGCAAATGATGGAGGGGGGACCTGCCTGGCACCGTCCGCGGCCCCCGTCCCCCTACTTCTCGTCCTCAGAATCGAGCTTCTCGCCCAAGAGAGCGCCGCGGCCCCATATCTTAAAATATAGAACGAATTGAAAAGCTCCTGCACCAATGGCGGCCAGGCCTGAGACCAGGTAGCCGGTCCCTGTGGACCGGGGCAGCTCAAGGAAGATCATGATGTCCAGGAACAGCATCACCACCCAGTACCAGTAGCGGGCGTACCGCCGGAGGAACCAGTCCCGCCAGCTCAGTGGCTCTAGATCCATCTCCTCCGGTGTCGCTGATTTGGTCTCCACCACTATCTTGCGCTTGTGCGCCATGATCAGTTCTTGTCCCAGAAGTGGCAGGCCACGAAATGCTCGTTGCCGATGTCGATCAGGGGCGGAGAATCGGTCTCGCACTTCGCCTGGCGGTATTTGCACCTAGTATGGAAGCGGCAGCCCGTCGGTGGATTGGCCGGGGACGGTATCTCACCGGCCAGCGGAACTCTTTCCCTCTTGAGGTCGGGGTCGGGCACCGGAATGGAGGACAGCAACGCCTGGGTGTAGGGATGCAGCGGTTTGTTGAACAGGTCCTCCTTGGTCGCGGACTCTACGATCCTTCCGAGGTACATGACGTTGATACGATCGCACATATAGTGGATGGTGCTCAGATCGTGAGAGATGAATAGGTACGTCAGACCATAGGTGTCCTGTAGATCGTTGAGCATGTTGAGGATCTGCGCCTGCACGGACATATCCAGCGCTGAGGTCGGTTCGTCAAGGACAACGAGTTCGGGGTTAAGTGCCAGAGCCCGGGCGACCCCTATGCGCTGCCTCTGCCCTCCAGAGAATTCGTGAGGGAACCGGTACAAGTGTTCAGGATTAAGGCCAACCGCCTCCATAAGGCTGCGTGCCCTTTCCTTCATCTCCTGTCCTCTTGCCACACCGTGGATTAATAGAGGTTCACCGACGATGTCCTTGATCAGCATGCGGGGATTGAGCGAGGAGTAAGGATCCTGGAATACGATCTGCATGTTCTTCCTGAGTTGCCTCAGTTCCTCTGGCGAGCGGCCCTCCAGGGAGTACTCGGCCCTTATGCCCTCCATCTCCGAATGGATCTCCTGCAGCTTGCTCTTGAGCGCCGGGTCATCGTTCTTGCCATCATCGCCTTCGAGTTCGGCCAGCAGCAGGGCTTCCCTGTTCTCGAGCTTGTCCAACTTGTCGCGGACGTCCCCTGGCATCTTCCAGTAGACGTTGCCTCCGGTCGGCTTGGTGAGATGTAGGATGCACCTGCCGGTCGTCGTCTTCCCGCAGCCGCTCTCCCCCACCAGCCCGAGCGTTTCGCCTCTGCGGATGTAGAAAGAAACATCGTCAACGGCTTTGACCGTCTTCTTCGAATCTTTAGACATCATGCCGCCGCGGATGGGGAAGTATTTCTTCAATCCCCTGACCTCGATGAGGATCTCGGCGTCGCTCATTGTTTCATCTCCGTGTACAGGTGGCAAGCCACCGAGTGGCCTGGCTTTATCTCCATCATCGCGGGTTTCTCCTTGCTACATATCGCCATGGCATACGGGCAGCGGGGATGGAACCGGCAGCCAGTGGGTGGCTTCGATAGGTTGGGCACGCTTCCCTCGATGATCTCCAGCCTCGGGAGATCCTGATCGATGCGCGGGATGGCAGAGAGAAGTCCCTGAGTGTAAGGATGCAGCGGCTCCTTGAAGATCTCCCGGTTAGAGGTGAGCTCGACAATGTTGCCGGCATACATCACCCCCACGCGATCGCAAATCTCGGCGATGATGCCGAGGTTGTGAGTGATCATGAGGATCGTTGTCCCCATGTCCTTCTGCAGCTCCCTCATCAACTTCAATATCTGCGCCTGGATGGTGACGTCTAGCGCAGTGGTCGGCTCGTCAGCGATGAGCAGCTGGGGCTTGCACGCCAGGGCCATGGCGATCATGACCCTCTGCTGCATGCCGCCGGACAACTCGTAAGGGTAGGAGTTGGCCACATTGATCGGGTCTGGCACGCGGACCATACGCAGCATCCCTATGGCCCGCTTGAAGGCCTCTTCCTCCATCGACCGCTTATATCTCTTCAGGATGGGGATCTTCGACAGTAGCCACAGCAGGCCATCGTCAGGGTTATCATTCATTCTGGTGTACAGGTCACGTTCGATCTTTAGCTTCAGAGGGGTGATGACCGGGATGTGACTGATGGGGAAGGAGCGATCGCAGCTCGGACAGTGGTCCATCTCCCTCTGCACCTTGGCCCCGCACACTGAACAGGTGATCTCCCCATCGTGCCCGGGCAGCATCTGGGCGCCCTCTTTATTACCGATCAGCTTCTCCTTTCGATCGAGGTTCTTCAGCACCGCCTCGGTCAGGTCCTTCTGCTCATGCAGTAGGATGATCTCGGCAATCTGGTCCCCTGCAGTGAACACTGGGTTGAGAGAGGCCATAGGTTCCTGGAATATCATGGAGATGACTTTTCCCCGGATCCTCTGGAGGTCTAACTGCCCAAGCTCCAGGATATTTATCTCGCCCATGGACTGGATGAGCGTCTTTCGGGCCTCCACGACCTCAGGATCGTTCCTTCCCTTCTTCCCTTCCAGGGCGCGGTAGCTGGCGTACCGGTCACCGAGACCGGGCACAGGATATTCCCCGGCGGCCAGAGCGTTCTCGAAGTCCTGCCTCGCGGCCACGACCTTAGGGTCGTTCGGCCCCTTGGAGGCTTCCTGATCCATCATCCTCTCGAGGTGGGTGCGGTATCCTGGGGGCAGGCCGAACATTATGCGTCCGCCCTCGACCTTGCTCGGAGGGCTTGGAACCAGCCTCATGATGGAGTTGGCGGTGACGCTCTTCCCGCAGCCACTCTCCCCCACCAGCCCGAGGGTCTCTCCCTTCCTTATCTTGATATTGACCCCGTCCAGGGCGTAGACGACGCCCCCCTTGGTGTAGAAGTTGGTGTAAAGGTCTTCGATCTCGATTATCGAGCTTGCGTCCATGGATCCTACCTCCTGCTCCTGGGATCAAGGATATCCCTAAGGCCATCGCCGATAAGGCTGCACCCCATTGTGAAAATCAAGATCATGATGCCCGGGAAGAATATCACCCACCATGGATTGTAAGCGACCCCGTTGTAGTAGACGGTGCTCATGAACCAATTCTGACCATCGGATATCATCTTACCCCACTCTGCGTAGCCGGGCTGGACACCAAAACCGATGTAGCTTAGGCTAGCCGCGGTCAGGGCAACAGCCCCAAGGTCCAGGGTGATGTTGACGATGAGGGGTGAGATGGAGTTAGGAATGATGTGCCGGAACAATATCCTGTTCCTCTTGGCACCTATGGCCCTCGCGGCCTCGACGTAGGTGTTCTCCCGTATGGTAAGCACTTGACCTCGCACCAAACGAGCATATGCTGGCCACCACACAACGATCAGAGCGAACATCATGTTCTCCAGGCTACGCGTCAGAATAGAAGCGATCGCCATGGCCATGATCAAGGCAGGCATGGACAGGAAGATATCAGTGAACCGCATGAGGAGTTCATCGATCTTCCCGCCATAGTATCCAGCAATGGCCCCGATGACGAGTCCGATTAGTGCAGCGGTCAGCACGACATACAAAGAAGTTGTCACTGTAGTACGCGCACCCCAAACTATTCCGTAGTATATGTCTATACCATTGGCCCCGGTGCCGAAGATAGGTTGACCGCTCTGGAAGGGCGGCTTAGGGAATTGAAAATCAGCAGGTATCTGAAGTGGGTCCCTACCGCTGTGAGAGGGTGCTAGGAAGGGGGCAGCGACGGCGATTAAGACGATGAAACTGACCATTATCACTCCGGCCATCGCAGTCCAGTTGTTTCGGATCATCGACCACGAGTTCTTCCACTCCTTCAGCCGGGGTTTGAGCTCAGCCCTTATGCTATCAACGAGCCCATGCTCGGTTTGGAGCTTATCGTTGGCATTAATTGTTGACAACTTCTCTTTTACAGTGGTCATGCCATCACCCCAGCCTTACTCGTGGATCGAGGTAGGCATACACAATATCCACAATGAGGTTCACAAGCACGTAGATTAAAGCGACGAGCATGCAGAACCCCAGGATGGAAGCGGTATCCATCCGGCCAATAGAGCTTACCGACCACCGTCCCAGGCCAGGCCAGGCGAAAACCGACTCGGTTAGGACCGCCCCCCCTAGTAGCGCCCCGAACGCCAGCCCGATGACCGTAGTGGTAGGTATAAGCGCGTTCTTCCGGGCATGGACATTGATGACTGTCTTTTCATCAAGACCCTTGGCCCTTGCTGTTCTGACATAATCTAAACCAAGGACCTCCAGCATGCTGTTCCTTTGGATCCTCATGATAACAGCAATGCCAGCCAGGGATAAGGTGATGGATGGCAGGACAAGATGCCAACAGACATCGATGAACATCCCGAAGTCACCCGCTACCAGGGAGTCAATAAGGTAGAAACCGGTCGGACCGTTAGGCACCGTGCCAGCAACGATGTATGATTCACTGATGCGCCCGTGGATGGGAAATAGATGTAATTGAAAGTAGAGGAGATCGAGCAGAAGCAGAGCAAGAAGGAACACAGGAATGGAGACCCCGAACAGGGAGACCACTCGAGTAGCGTGATCGAATGGTTTGTCCTTCTTGATGGCAGACTTAGTGCCCAACCATATACCGATAAAAATGCTTATAATAATCGATACTAAAGCGAGTTCAAATGTTGCTGGAAAATGATAAGCGATAGCGTCTAGTACTGGCTTGGAGTCGACCTTTGACCATCCCCAATCGCCCTGGAGGATGCCTTGGAACCAATATACATACTGATTCCAGATCGGTTCGTTCAAGTGGTACTTCTCGCGGACCTGCTCGATCTGAGCATCCGACATCTTTTCGTTGATGTATGCTGCCACCGGATCCCCAGCAATCCTTGTCAGCATGAAAACGATCAATGTGACCCCGATGATCACAGGAATAATCAACAGCAATCTCCTGATGATATATCTTGATAGCCGCATCAGTACCATCCCGGTTAAGTTGCTTAAAGCTATATGAAACCGTTTATTTTTGAGCATTTAAATTATTTTTGTTATGGGATGAGATTCCATTTCGCGTTATTCGACAACATCTGTCAAAAGTTCATTGAACAATGAACTGATAGCTAGACGTTGCCAGAATGGAATGTGGTCACGAACTCTTGCCGGAGTTGGGAACATGACCAAACTCGAACACGATAAGAGCGAGGGGGCACATAAAGGTAACGAGCTTTACAGGTTCAGCCAGAGGGACTTAGGATTGGCAATGACATACGACACCAAATACCTTGTCGCGCTGACGGCGAGGGGTAAGGATGTCGCATGGGCGGCTGAGAAAGCGAGGGTCTAGGAACGAACGATCAACCACTAGATGAAGCGCTTCGTCGAGTCGGGACGCGAACGACTGAAGGCGAGGTCGCGCCGACCGCTTCACTTCAATACGCTGGAACGTGAGAAGAGACGCAATATCATGGATCTCCGGCCGACGCTGTGCCTGGACTGCAAGAGGCTCGCCTTCGAGGTCGACTGCACGGCGGTCATAGTGCACCGCGTGCTGCGGATCCTCGGCCTGAACTGGGGACGGGACGAGGACGCGATGGAGGTTCTACGGGCGCTTGCTTTTGAACACTAAGTGGCAAAGGGATTATACTATGATTAGGGGCGGCTGGTGGCTTCTCCTTGTGATCGACGATAACTCGAGGATGCACTTCACCTACAAGCTCCAGAATGTCTGCGGGATCAGAAAGCGCAGGAAGGACCTCTTCCTGCCGTACCTCAGGTTCACGAGTTACAGCTAAGAGGTACGTTGATGACACGATCGTGGAAGGAGTTCGCGACAAATCTCTCGAATAATGCACCTATAGTCTTTAAAAAATAAAAAAATGAAAGATGTTTGAAGAAGTTTCTACTTCATCGCCTCATTTCGTTTCGGCCTTGCTCAGGTCGTAGTAGTAGAGGTTAGAGTACAGCGGATTGTAGACATATCCGTGCACGTAGTCGTAGGAGACGAAGAAGTTAGTGGCCTGACTGGTCCAGATGAACACGCACTCCTTTTGCATATCGATGCTGATGTTAGTGTACATCTGCGCCCTCACGGTATCGTTCAGTTCCTGCGCGGCCGCGATAATCTGGCTATCCAGAGTCTTGTTGCTGTAGCCGACCATGGAAGCATAGGTTCCACTAGACAGGAAGAACGGCGAGATATAGTCGTCAGCATCTGCGTAGTCAGGAGCCCATCCAAGGAACATCACAGGCATCTTGTGGCCCTTCCTGTAGTCCAGGTATGCGGACCATTCCAGACCCTTGACGGTGACCGAGATCTTGCTGTTCAGTTGCTCCAGGCCGGCCTTCAGAAGCTGGCAGGCAGTCTCCCTGGCAGTGTTGCCAGAGTTGTAGTACAGCTCGATCTTGAACCCATCATCAAGCCAGTTGTTGGCGGTACCGTTCTTGGCCAGTTTCAGATACTCTGCGGCCATCGTCAGATTGTAATCGTACTTCGAGACGCTGGCGTCGTAGAGGGGTAGACCCTTGGGAATCGCACCGTTCGGCTGAATGGCCATTCCCTGCAAGGTAGTGTTGATGTACTGACCGTAGTTGAAGGCGTAGGCAAAGGCCAGCCTCACATTGGGGTCCGCAAAGAAGTTGGACGGGACGTTCATCGTGTTAGGGTCAGCACCGGTCAGGTTCAACTTCTGGTTCAGGCCGATGAAGTCAATGTTGAGAGACATGCTCTTGTTGTTGATGGTTACATTTGCCATGTTCTCAACATCAGCTACCTGGGCACGCGGAATGGCCGCAGCGTCAAGGTCCCCATTCTTCAGAGCCATCTTCATCGCCGATATATCGGCATATTGGGTGATGATGATGGTCTTCAGGGCAGGAGCACCCCTCCAGTAGTTGTTGTTCGCAACCAGTTTGGTATAGGAGTCAGTCTTGATCTCCCCGACCATGTAAGGTCCGGTACCCATAGCATTGCTCGCCATCCAGTCATAGCCAGCCTTGTTCAGGCCGCCGTGGTCCTCAACGTACTTCTGGGAGACGATCGAGGCCGCGTCGAAGGCTATGGTGGTCAGGAATGCTGGGTAGGGGTGGGTCAGATTGAACTGGACCTGGTTGTCATGAGCCCAGATGTGCTGGTCCAGGACGGTCTGGTTAATGCTGGGAACGATGCTGCCGTCAGCGTTGTAGGAAGATGCAGGGGCGTCCTGGTAGTCAGGAATGAGAACGCTGCCATACATCCAGAAGGCGCTGTCGGGGTCGTTGAGCATAAGACCACGATCGAATGAGTACTTGACATCATTGGCCGTGAGGAGAGTTCCATCGCTGAACTTGACACCGTCGCGGATGGTGAATGTGTAATTCAGACCATCAGACGACATACCTCCGTTGGCTACTGTTGGGACTTCCGTAGCCAGCATCGGTTTCAAATCAGAACCGGAGCCCCCATTGTACCAGACCAGAGTCTCGTACACGTTCTGTAGAATCTCGCCGCCGACCGTCTCATAGTCGTAAGCGGGATCAAGGCTGTCATAATTGCCAGAAATGGTGCCGTACCTGAATACGGTAGGATCGTATGCCTTTGCCGACCCTCCCATAAGCAACAGTGCGGCTCCCACCGCGGCAACAACCAATACGGCCACCACTGAGACAGCGATGACCTTTTTGCTTACGCCGCGTTTTTTTGCAGCAGGTGCACTAGCACTACCTTCCATACAGTTTCCTCCTTACGTCATCCCTGTGAAAAAAGGGACAGACATTAGGCCTTGATATCACAACAAAGCTATATAATAATTATCGGACATTTCTTTAAATGACTTAGATACCCAGCACATATTTAATTTCTATTCTATCCATTTATATAACAGTAAAAAGGGCCCATTTTTATCAAAAAACGAAATAATGACGAGATAGCTGGAACGTATAAAAATTTGAGATAAAATCCGAGAACCGAAAGAATATCGATGACGATATCACTTGTCGTAGAGCACGACGTCGCAAGGATTGAGGTCCCAAATGAGCCGCCGGGCTTCCAAGAGCTTCCGCCGCTTGATCTCAGGGTCCTTTCCCGCTTTCGGCCGCGGTTTTTCGAAATCGAAACCCGAGAGCCTTATCCTCTTCGCACCGAAGTGCCTAGCGAGCATCACCGCCCGATCACCGTCGGTGAACCCCCCAAAATTGTAGACATCGTCGAACGGGCGCGCCTGGGTCGTCAGGGTCAATGGCCCGGTGAACCAGGGAACATATCGTTCGAGGGCCGGAACGTTGTCACCATGCGCCAGGACGACCACGACCGCTCCCTGGGCGCTCGCGGACAACTGATCGGCAACGTCCCCATCGAGGTCGGTCACGATAATGTCCGGCACTTTGCCGAGGGAATGTATGAGCGTCGATGTAGCCCCGTCCGCCGCAATGATCGTACCCAGCGGAGGGTCCCTGAGGACCTCCAGCTCGAGGCCGGGGCCATCCCCGACCACGGTGACCTCCTCCCCTATCCTCTGGGCCAGGCAGGCGGGGGTGCACTGGACCTTTCCAGCAGCTAGCTCCCGGAGCCTTCGCGCGGCCCGCTCGTCATCTTGTATCGAGAACCCGAACTCCTTGACTATCTTGAGATAGTGCGGTTCCCACTCCGGGAAGTCCATCTGCCCACCTACTCGGGGCTCTCCGTCTTCTCGACGGTCTCAGAGTCCTTCTTGTTGCCGTTCAGTCCCTTGAGCGAAGTGTTCAGCAGGGCGCCGAATACCGCCAGCAAGAACCCGGCCACGATCTCCATGAATATGACGGCCTCGTCGTACTCCCGGAACCCGAAGAACACCTGCGTCGCATCCAGGGCCCCCTGCAGGATGAACCCGAGGGCGAAAATGGTGACCGATGCCACCAGGTAGGAGTACTGCAGCACGCCCTTCGACAGATAATCATTGATGAACAGTCCGACCTCGAAGGTGAAGTAGGCGAACACGCACATCCACATGAAGCCGCCGACAAAGAGAACGATCATCTCCAGGAACTCGGTCTCGGGATCCGCAAAGGCTGCGTCTAGTCCATACAGTATGCCGAGAAGGAAGATCATGATCGCCAGCACGGCGAAGGGGATCATGGTACTCCCCTCCTGGACCGCCGTTCGGGTGTACTTCCACCATTCCCGCGCTCTGTCGCCGGCCTTGTAGGCGAACATTATGAGATAGAAGCCTACCACCGCCCAGATCATCGCCAGGCCCATGTCGGTGAAGGAGACCTCGACCGATCCCTGGTACAGCTGGATGAGCGGTCCCAGCAGAGCGAAGATGCCGAAGACGAGCAATGCGAGGCCGATCGGCACGACGATGCGCTTTCGTACCTTCTCATCGTTCAGCATCTTGATCAGGATGTAGTACGTCCCCTCGATGGTCGGCACTTGTTTGACGAAGACCTTACGGACCGAGTCGACCTTGACTCTTGAGGAGACGACCGGATAGATGTACTCATCCTCGGCGCCGTCGGATACCAGGACCACCCGGTCCGGCTTGACCAATCCAAGGACGGTCTCCAGCTGGGTGGACAGGACGAGATCGCTCTCGTAGCCCACGTGTACGTCGCCGCACAGGGTGGCGATCTCCACATCCATCCCCTTCTTCACCATCTCGTCATAGAGGCTGATGGCCGCCAGGAGGGTATTGGTGTCGGAATCCTCGGCATCCTTCAGGCCCAGGGCTATAGCTGCATTGAGGTTCTCCTCCCGGCCGACGAAGGGGCTGTTCAGGCCAGCCTTGACCCCGAAGTCGTCGTCCCGGTCCACGCAGAGAACGAGGGTCTTCATTCTAATTGCCTATCCAGTTACATTCCTTATAATATTTTGGTGGCATTACATCAAGAACATCCGATGACCTTGCCGACATCATGAGAGAGCTTCAATGGACGAGAACTGACTGACCGCCCCATAACCGACCGCATGATCATTATAATCCGTCCTGATTAGAGCAGGAAAGCTAATTACCCCCTTCGCCTTCTCCCGCGGTGCCAGGAAGGCGCGGATGGACTCTCCTGCAGAGAGCTTCGCACCTCCAGGAGGAACTACCTCTCAAAAGGTGAGTTTTCTGGCAAAACGATTATAATAATGGATGATAATGCAACGCGAAGGCAGGTCCATGGATAGGTCATCTGGTCTAAAGGAATGCCCCCGCTGTGGGCTTAGGAATCGCCAGGGGGCATACCAGTGCGATTTCTGCGGTTGGGACTTCAAGGCCGCGTCAGATGATTGGATGGGGCAGGTAAGTGATCTGGAGCGCATCGGAAAGGAGGTCGAGGTCTCAGACCTGGACGCCGCCACCCGCTCCAGGATCGAGCTTACTATGAAGAAACCGGCGGATATACCTGCCCCAGAGAGGAAGCCCGAGCCTCGGCTTGAGGTCCCTCCTCACCTGTCGCTCGATGACCACGGGGACGTTCTGTCGCAGCCCGCCGCGGAAGCGATCTCGGAGGCCGAGGCCGAGCCTGCCCCAGCCATCGCCGAGGAGGCCGCGCCCGCTGTTACCGCGGAGCCTGTCGTTCCTGCGGAGATCGCCCCGGAAGCACCCATCGCACCTGCCGCCGTGGAAGAGCCGGTGGTCGCGGCGGTCAGCATGCCCCCGCGCAAGTTCGCCAGCATGCCTCAGTTCGTCCCCGGCGGACTGCTCGTCATGGGTCTGGGTGTGTACGTTCTTGACATCTATGTGGTGTCGGCCGGCATCCTGACCGGAGCTCTTGCATGGGGCATTTCCATCCTTGCCTCGCTCCTCATGGTCTACGCGGTCATCCGTTTTCTGCCGATGATAACCAAAGGAAAGAGGAAGGGTGAGGACGAGGCGGTCCTCTGCCCGGTGTGCCACGAGATCGTATCCGATAGCGACAGTAAGTGCCCTTCCTGCGGGGTCAGTTTTAGAGAGGCCCCCTCCAGGGAGTGAACGCATGAGGATAATCTGGCACGGCCATTCTTGTTTTGAGGTAAAGGACACGGTGACCGTGGTCACAGATCCTCACGATGGCAAGTCCATAGGCATCAAACCTCCGCTGGTGAAGGCGGACATCGTCTTGGTCACCCATGACCACTTCGATCACAATTGCGTCCGCATCGTCAAGGGCGACCCGACCGTGGTAAGAGAGCCGGGGGAGCGCTTGATCAAAGGGGTGAGGATCAACGGCCTCCCGACGTTCCACGATCAGGAGGGCGGGTCCAAAAGAGGGCGCAACATAATCTACCGCTTCGAAATGGACGGCATGAGGTTCTGCCATTGCGGGGACCTTGGCCATGCGCTCACCGAAGAGCAGGTCCTGGCCATAGGGCCTGTCGACATTCTCTTTATACCGGTCGGAGGCGTGTTCACCATCGACGGAGCCCAGGCCAGGGCCCTGGTCGCCAGGCTCCGTCCCCGGGTCGCGATACCAATGCACTTCCGCTGGGGCGGACTTTCCATTTCCGTGCAGACGATAGAGCCGTTCCTGCAGGGGCTTCCCGAGGAGGCCGTGGTCAGGGTCGGCAACGAGGTGGACTTCGGCCGGGAGGACCTCCCCCCCACCACCGAATACTGGGTGTTCTCTCCGTGAACCTTACTTGATGCGCTTGGAGATGGCCTTGAACTCGTCGGTCCCTGCTCTGCCGAGCACCTGGAACAGGAGCGTTTCGGTCGTCGTGATGACCGCACCGGCGTCCCTCATCATCTCCAGCGCGTTCTCCTTGTCCTCTGCCGAGCGGGAGCATACACCGTCCCGGACGACGTGCACCGCATATCCATCGGCGAGCAGGTCCAGACAGGTCTGGAGCACGCAGACATGCGCTTCCATGCCGACGATCGCGACATGCCGCCGTCCGGTGTCCGCCAACTTCTTGGCCACCTCGCACCGCTCCATGCAGCTGAACTCCAGCTTCTCGACCTTGTCCACACCGACCAGTGCTTCCGCGAGATCGGGGACGGTGGGGCCGAGGCCCCTAGGGTACTGCTCCGTGACCAGTACGGGTATGGAGAACAGCGTCGAGAGCGCGAGCAGGTGACCGACGTTGGTCACTACCCTTTCCCTTTCTGGCATCGCCGCCACCAGTCGCTCCTGAACGTCGATGATGAGGAACTGCAGTTCATCCTTTCTCAATCTGTACCTATCAACATCGGGCATTGCTTCCGGTGCGGTCACAGATACAAGAACGAGACCTCACAGATGATTATTTCGCCCGAAAAAGAAGGCTAAGAAAGAAATGGGGCGAACGAGCAGGATCACGGGAACAGGATGTCCTCGACCCTGCCCATCTCGATAGGGGTGGAACGGAAGCCGATCGCCGCGCCCTTGGTGTTCGCTACCATGCATGCACCGACCATCGGTGCACCGTAGTTCAACGTACCGATCGCGGTCGGCACCTTGAAGAGCGAGCGGAGCATCTCGAGCTCGGCCTTGCTGGTCGAGGGGTGGCACAGGACGCCCTTGTTGGTCGCGACGCAGACGGAGCCGACGGTCCTGTGACCGGCGACCATGCCCTGAACGACCTCGACCTGGAGGGTGTCCTCGATCTGCTTGATCGCGGTGCGGCCCAGGTCAGGGTTGACCAGGGCGGCATTATCGTTGACCAGGATGTTGTTCCCGCAGGCGTTCAGGCGGTCCTTTATCCGCTTGAACTGCAGGTGCTTCCTCAGTGGCCGCACCTCGGCCAGGGTGGCCATGCCAGTGGTGATGGCTCCATAGGAGTTCATCGCCGTCAGGGTGCCTAGAATGCTCGAGGAGGCCAGGACGGTGGGGATCACCTTCGCGTCCATACCCTCCTCGATGTCCGAGATCAGGCTCGGAGGTGCGTCCATGGGTACCAGGGAAAGGCTCTCATTGGCCACGCAGTAAACACCGATGAAGGGGTTTCCGTTGTAGCTGGAGAGCTTCATCATGCCGACACCGTTCTTACTCTTCCACGGTGGCGTCTTCCGGCAGGGAGACCTCTACCAGGCCATCCTCGAACTTGACCGCCTTCACGGTGATGCGCATGGGAGGACGATGGATCCCGTTGACCCAGATGGCCTCGTTCAGGCGGTGGTCGATCCAGATCTTGTCCTTATCGGCCTTCATGTGGCGGACGACGTGCTCACGGATCTCGTTGATGGCCCTCTTCGCCTTCTTGGAGCGGGGGGCCGCCTTGGTCTTCTTGAGCGTGATGTTCATTACCTTCTCGTCCATGGAGATCACTCCTTCAGCTTGCTCTGCCTCCAGCTCCTCCTCTTGGGGTGCCGGAGAACGGTCCTGTTGGTCCTGATCATTACCCAGGCAGGTACCCTGCGGTTGGACTTTTCCGCCCTCAACAGGCGGGTCTTCATTGCTAACGGCTTGTTCCTGGTCATTGGATTACACCCTTTCTATCTTGATATCTCTCTTCTGAGGCGATACCTTTCGGAGTATGGCCTTCAGAGTGTTGTCATCGATCTGATCTTGGATCCTGCCCATCTGGAGCAACTGTATGAGCTGGTCCTCCACTGCGGCGGCGACGTCCGGATATGCCATCCTGACCTTGGCCAGCCTCTCCCTTGCCTCGGGAGTGAGGACCCTCCTCATCACTTCCTGGCGTGCCTGCTCCATCTGCTTCTGCCGCTCGGCCATCATGGCCTGCTGCTGGAGCTGGGCCTCCTGGGATTGCTGCATCTGCGCCATCTTGCGGCGCCGAAGTTCCTCGAGTTCAGCATCCTGCATTTAGATCACTCATTACCCGAATCAGTGGGTCTCGTCATAAACGGCCTTGGCGGCATTGTCGAGCATTGCCTGACCCTTGGGAGTTATGACCCTTCCATCTCTCTTGTGCTTTGCTATCAGGCCGGACTGTTCAAGCTGGATAAGGCAGCGGCGGGCGATGGCCCTGCTTCCCTTTACGGCCTTGTTGGGCTTGGAGCCACGGTCGGCAAAGCCACCGTACTCCGCAGCGAGCCTGGAGGTCCCTATGGGCCCCTTCAGGTATACCTTCCTAAGGACGGAAGCGGACCGAGTGTACCACCAGTCATCCTGGACGGGGGCCTTCTCGGTGTGTCTTCCGGTCTTTGCGAACTCTGCCCAGTCCGGGACCTTTATTGTATCGATCTGCTTCAGCTGGGCCGCGGCCTTGGCAATAAGTTTCTCCGGCGGGACATCATAGACTGTGACCATCTGATCTACCTCGAAATGACATCAATTCTATCCAAGTGTGGATAATGCCTACGGCATTAATATGGAGGTCGTATAAAAGCGTTTGCTGGGCGCGACACGACTGGAGAGAGACCAGTGACCCGTATCGTTGAGGACACTGGACGTGAGCATCCGGCGCTGCCTGCCGACCGTCCGTGGGGCGAGGGTAGGCCGTGCTAATATTTCATACCTCTCCGAGGTCGGGCAACGGCAAGGGCCCAATAGCTAATTAATAGGCCCTGGCCGTTCCTACCGTCATGCGTTACGTCGTGGGCATAACCGGCTGCTCGGGGATAAAGTACGGCATCAGGCTGCTCGAGGAGCTCGAGGGAGAGAAGGAGCTCATCGTTTCCGATATGGGGAGGAAGGTGCTCGAGCACGAGACCGACATCAGCTACGAGGAGCTGAGATCGATGGCCGACGAGACCTATGATGACCACGACATGTTCGCACCGCCCGCCTCCGGCACCCACGTGATCGACGCCATGATAATCTGCCCGTGCTCGCAGTCGACCATCGCCAAGCTGTCCGCGGGGGTCTCCGACAGCCTGCTGACGAGGGCCGCCTCGGTCACCCTGAAGGAGCACCGCAGGCTCGTGCTGGTCCCTAGGGAGACGCCTCTCAACGTCATCATGCTGGAGAACGAGCTTCACCTCGCCCGCTCCGGTGCGACGATCCTGCCAGCCTCCCCGGCGTTCTACCATGGGCCGAGGAACGTGGAGATGATGATCGACTTCGTAGTGGGGAAGATACTCGACCAGCTGGAGCAGGAGCACGAGCTGTTCAAGCGGTGGGAGTGAGGCGTCCTTCCTTATTATATCAGTTATGGGAGGCTAACGGTCGCGCTCCTTACCGTCCCCGTCCGCGCCCCTCTCGGCCTCCCTGAGCGCCACGAGCCTCTTCCGGTTCCGTCCCTCGTTCATCCGCCTGAGCGGCCCGGGGGCCCACCAGTTCCACCTGCCGAGAAGGGACATGACCGCCGGCACCAGGTATATTCTCACGACCGTGGCGTCCAGGAGAATGGCGAACATCAGGACGAAGCCGAACTCCTTGAGAAGATAGCCGTTCGAGAACATCATCGAGCCGAAGGCGGCGGCCATTATGACCCCGCAGGCGGTGATGATGCTTCCGGTCTGCTCAACCGCATGCACTATGGCCTCGTCGTTGCTCCTGCCCCTGGCCACCTCCTCCCTGACCCTGGTGGTCAGGAGAATGTCGTAATCCATGCCCAGGCCCAGGCAGACGAGCAAAAGGATCATGGGAGCCATATACAATATCGGCTGTCCCAGGACGTCCTGGAACAGGAACATCGCGACCGCCAGGGTCCAGGAGATGCTCAGCAGGATGGTGAGTATCGAGCGCAGGGGGCTGATCACCGAGCCCATGACGAACATGAGCACGATGTAGATGGAGACGATGGCCAGGATGGCCATGTTCCCGAAGTCGCCCTCGACCAGGACCGCTATGTCGAACATGGAGGCGGTCGCCCCTCCGACCAGGACGGCCCTTATGTTGTCCGTCCCCTGGACCACGTCCGCGATCCCCCGCAGCTCCTGGATGCTATCGATGGACCGCATGTCGAAAGGCTCGGCCTCGAAGGTCACGGTGAGGAGGACGGCCCGGCCGTCCTTGCTGACCATCGCGCCGATGATGCCGCTGTAACCGCTCATCAGCGTGGAGTTGGTATAATCGATGGGAAGGCCGTACGGTCTTGTCGGCCCCATGACCTGCTTCACGTTGTCCAGCCTTGCGATCGTCGCCGAGACGTTCTCGACGGATGACAGCATCACGGGGTCGAAGGAATCGCTGACCCTGACCGCCCGGTCCAGCTCGACCGCGACCTGGGTCGGGGTCACCTTGCCCCCTCCGAATCCGTCCTGGATGACGTAAAGGCCCTGCTTGCTCTCCATCTCCGCCATCGAGCCGACATAGTCGTAGCTGGTGTGCACCGACAGGGTCAGATAGGCCGCGGGCACCGAGACGATGATCGCGGCAACGAGCAGCGCCTTGGCGTGCTTTATGGAGAACCTGGCGCTGCGGGTGAAGTAACCTGGTCTCGTCCTGACCTTCGCCGGGCGGTCCATCTTCGCCGGCCAGAAGGTCCTGTCCCCCAGGAGGACCAGTATCGACGGGAGCAGGGTCAGCGCGACCAGCAGGGCGATCGATATGCCCAGCGCCAGGATGACCCCGAGGGACTTGAAAAGCGAGAAATCGCCGATGGCAAGCACACCGAAGCCGATGATGACGGTGGCGCCGGAAGTGAGGATGCTCTCCCCCGCCCAGATGACCGCCTGGTGGACGCTGTCGGTCCTGTCCCTCCCGTTCCTTCTCTCCTCCCGGTACCGTGACAGGATGAAGATGCAGTAATCGCATCCCGCACCCATCGTCGCAGTGAGGAGGAGGGTCAGCACCGCATAGTGCACCGAGAACACGTACGAGCCGATCAGGTACACGGCGGCGTAGCTCAACCCCAGGGCGATGCCCACGGACATCGGGGGGATCGATGATGCAACGAACGAGCGGAAGAACAGCCCTATCAGGACCAGCACCAGCACGATGGTGATCGGTTCGATTATCCTCAGGTCCTCGAACGTGCTCGCCTCCATGTCGGTGTTCAGCGCATCGGTCCCGGTGACATAGGATCTCACTGAAGAGCCATCGGTGATATCGGCCACTATCGAGCGTACAGTGCCGACGCACTCCCGTCCGGGATGCAGGTGGCCCTCCAGGTCCGCGTAGGTCAGTACGATCAGCATCGTGGAGTTGTCCTGCGACACCAGCTGGGATATGATGGCCTGAGGCAAACGGAACGGCATGCTGTCCAGGGAGGAGTTCGCCACGATCGCATGGCTGAGCCTCTGCGCCCTGGCCAGGTTGAACGAGCCCATCTCTCCGGCCGCGGCAACCAGCCAGGGCTCGGGGGACAGCTGCCCGGCCACCGACGGCATGGAGGCGATGTATCTGCTGATCATCGAGGAACGGATGACAGGGTCATTGTAGTTCGAAAGGTTGCCCAGCGCCAGGCGTGCCCCCGTGAACATCTCTCGTGCGGTCTGGTCGGTGATGTTCTCCCCGAAGCGCAGGGATACGTCCAGGAGGCCGGTCTCGAACTGCTCGTCGGACGGCTCTTCTCCCAGGGAGTACCACCACGAGCTGATGGCGCTCATGTACGCCCGGACCATCACGACCAGCTCGGAAGAGGAGCTGCCGTAGGAGAGCTGCCCCTCGGATACGTTGGAGATGAGCTCCTCCAGGTCCTCATCGATGAGCTGGAATGAAAAAGCGGTTACGTTCGCGAAATCGACCGCCTTCGTCGCGAACGAATCGTTGACACGCGACAGGAAGGCCTTGTCATTGCTTGGGAGGTCGATCTCCTCTAGGAGCGAATGAAAGGCCTCCGAGCGGGCGACCGCGGACCGCTGATCGGGCTGGGAGGCCAAAGCCCCGGTGCTGTTCCAGCTGGCGGTGAACGATTTGTACCACCCCATGAGGAGCGCGCGCTCCGAGGGGTCCGCGAACCGGTACTGGTCCTCCAGTACTGAACGGTAGGCATTGTAGGTAAGGTCGTCCACCTGCTGGGCGGTGAAGGTGGGGTTGGCAGCAGATGCGGTCTCCCATGTCCGGGCATAGCCAGCGGGCATGACATATAGGGCACTGGCCGATCCGTTGACCTGCGCCCATAGCGACCTGAACTCCTGGGGGGCTCCGAACGCGAGGTACGCAGACAGGTTCGCGCTGCAGTAGGCGTAGTTCAGGACCTTGATGACGTTGAGAGAATAGTCCTCGGTCAAAGTGTAAATGGACCTTACCTCGACCTTGTTGATGTCCCCGTACAGTGACGCATCACTGATCGCGTTGTCGATCTCCAGGGCGATGTTCCTCGTCTCATTGTCCGTGACGTCACTGGAGGTAAGGACTATCACGGTGGTCGTCTGATCGGCGATGCTGCCGAAGTGCTCGGCGATGTAATCGTTGGCGATGGAGGAGGGCAGGGTGCCCGGAGCCATCTCCGTCTCCTCGTACTCGACGACACCGCTCGCCAGCGGGACCATGGGCAGAGCTATAATCAAGGCCACGACCCAGGCGACGATTATCAGTTTGTGCCGCCGAGCGATGAGGTCGGCCAGATCCGCGAACATCCTTTTCTGGCTCTCCTGCGCAATCAGGCCGATGTGGCGGCGATGTGCGCGTTCTCAGCTAGACCGGTAAATGGCTATTAAAAAAATATCATCCTGGTCGAGAAAATAAAAAAATGAGGGGGCGTCCGCACGGCGGCACGGGCGTGCCCCTTCCCCGCGGTCCGCTCACTCGACGTAGATGGCGGGCCTGTGAGGCTGCGCAGCACGGGCCTTCTTCTGGGGGTCAGGCGCCTGCATGTCATCGGCCCGGTAGATGGCGACCTCGCACCCCAGCTCCCTGGCCAGGAACGCGGAGGCATCGTTCAGGTAGGCGAACTCATCGATCTCCATTCCCAGCTGCTTCATCTCGGAATCGGAGCGCTTCATCAGGTCCTCGGCGGTCTTCCGGGCGAAGTCGGCAGACTCCTTGCCCCGGCGCTTCAGGTCGTCGCGGCCCATGACCGCCTTGGTCAGGCCAGGGATGCTCAGCTGCTTCGTCGCAGCGAGATCGAGCCCGACGGTCAGGATGTCCCTCTTCCACTGCGGGGTGGTGTAGACGAAGATCCGCTTCGGGGTGATGCCGGTCACCTTCAGTATCTCGTTGATGTCCGTCATCACCTCCTCGAGGTAGTTCTCCGCCGCCTCGGCCAGTGGGTTCGAGGGGAGCTCGTCCGTTTCAGGATAGGGGGCGATGGATACGAAGCCCTTCTCCCCCAGGCCGGCCCACATCTCCTCCGCTATGTGAGGGGTGATCGGCGCCATCATGCGCACCCAGGCCCGGACGGCCTTGGCCACCGTAATGGCATTGCTGCCGCCCCTGCGGATATACCATCTCATGTCCGCCAGGGTCTCGAAGTAAACCTCGTTGGCCATCCGGCGAAGGTCGAACTCGTCCATGGACGAGCGTATCACCTGGGCCCGGTTGGAGAGGCGAGACAGCAGCCAGTGATCGACCTTCTGCATATCGGATCCGGTCAGCGCCTTCAGCTCTTCGAGGGTCCTCGTGACACGGTCGATCCTGGACGAGTAGTTGACTATGGCATCTTCGTCCCACGCCACATCGGCGAAGGGCGCGGCGATGTGCGAGTAGTACAGGCGCATCGCGTCCACGCCGAAGCGCTCGGCAGCATCGGGTATCGGCTCCGCTCCGCCCTTGGACTTCGATATCTTGCCGAGCTTGCCGGTAACGTACCAGTTGACGAATATCCCACGGGGCCACAGCTGCTCAGGCAGGACGGCCACGTGGTTCATCAGGAACGCAGGGAAGTGCACGGTCATGTGCTCCTTGCCCCCCAGGTTGATGTCCAGCGGGTACCAGTAGTAAACGTCGTCCTTGATCTTGTCCAGCAGCTCCGCGGTGACGCCGGTGGATCTCGAGACCTTGGCCACATCGCCCTTGCCCAGGAAGACGTAGTCGAAGAACGCTTCGTTCAGC
The DNA here is from genome assembly GCA_964426205.1 of uncultured Methanomassiliicoccus sp. Classification (GTDB taxonomy): domain Archaea; phylum Thermoplasmatota; class Thermoplasmata; order Methanomassiliicoccales; family Methanomassiliicoccaceae; genus UBA6. Next base: position 80,215 of record CAYRPG010000008.1, read on the forward strand.
GAGTCGAGGTTCAGCTGCCCGGAGTTGTAGTAGGGAGCGACGAGGTAGTAGATGGGGTACAGGGTGGAATCGGAAATGGCCTCGATGATCCACTTGGGATCGAACGGGAAGCGCGTTCCCAGCCAGTTGCCCTGCCGCACGCAGGCCCTCTCCCTGAACCAGTCGAGGACCCCCTGGATGTTGACATAGTAATCCTGGGGGAGAATATGCATGCTCTTGGCGTGCCTCTTACTGTTCATGGTCAGCCCGGCGTTGGCGTAGTCGATGAACCACTGGTCGTCGACCTTCTTGATCACGACGGGCCTGCCGCAGCGGCATACCACTTCCTCTGAGAGGTCGTAGAACAGCTCGGCCTCGCCACCCTTGACCATCTTCTGCTTGATGAGCTCCTTGGCCTCCTCGACCTTCATCCCGGCGAACTCGCCACAGGCGGCATTCATCCGTCCGGTGTGGAACCCGTCCTTGTAGATCGCCTTCTTCGCCTCGTCCAGGCGGGGATCGCCGGTCTTGGTGATGCCCATCTTCTCGACCATCTCCACCGCGGGCATGGGCCCGTAGCCCTTGGTCTCGATGATGGCGATCGGTCTTATCGTCCTTACCACATCGGGATCGAGCCCGTACCTCGCCAGGGCCTCGTCGTCCTCCTGGAGGAGGCGCAGGGATATCCAGTCGTCCGGGGCGTCCGAGGGGACGCTGGTGACAAGGCCGGTACCGACCTCTGGCTTGCAGAACGTCGCCGGCAGCACCGGAACCTCACGGTGTATGACCGGGGCCATGGCCATGCGACCTATCAGCTCGCGGCCGGGGATGGTGCCGACGAGCTCGAGGTCATCCTTCTGGTAGCGCATCTTGTCATACGACGGGCGGCTGATGATCCAGATCTCACCGTTCCTCCTTACCTTGACGTACTCGACCTCCGGGTTGACCCAGAAGTTGGTCTGCCCGTAAACGGTCTCCGGCCTCAGGGTCGCCGCCACGAGGAACAGGTCACCGCAGCGGAACTTCAGTAGCGTGTACTCAGTGGTCTCGGCGTTCCCACCCTTGGAGAGGTCTGTCTCCGAAGCATCGACGGCCACGGGCCCGCACTCCACGCAGGCGGGGGCGAAGTACGGCTTCTGTATGAGCAGGCCGGCCTCGTTCAGCTTGCGGAACTGCCATTGGATGAACTTGCCGTAGTCGGGGTTGGTCGTCGACGTGAATCGGCGCCAGTCGGCGAGGAAGCCGAACCGCCTCCAATACTGGTTCACATAGACCTGATTGAAGAAGCTGACCACCTGTTGCGGCTCTACGAGCTCGGCCAGCTTTTCCTCCGGGCATCCGTTGGCCAGGAGGTAATCGATCGTCTTCTTGTCCCGTTCATTGATCCTCTTGGCCAGGGAGATCGCTCCGTTCCCGGTCGCGTGCGTCCCCACGGGGAAGAGGACGTTGAACCCGGTCATCCTCTTGTACCGGGCTATCGCATCGACATAGGTGTACCCGCGCATGTGGCCGACGTGGAGGTAGCCGGTCAAACCAGGGTAGGCGAAGATTATCATGAACTTGGGCCTTGTATCCCTGTTCGCCTCGAATAACCTGGCATCTAGCCAGCGCGCCTGCCACTTGGCTTCAATTTCCGCGGTCCAGCTTGACATCGCCATACCTTATGGGGCCAGGTATACTCTATTGTTATAAATAGGATACTTCTGGAGGAGGTAAAAAACGGCCGATGCTGCAGGATCTTCGAAACACTGGCACATGCTGGAATGCGATCCGAGGGTTAGAGATGCGGTGGTTTTAATATCTCTATCACGGGCCCCTCATATTTGTCTCCGAGACCGTTCTGCACATTCACCTGGGAAGCGTTTTACTGTGCACCATGCCACCCGGCGGACCGTAGGGAGAACCATGTGTTGGTCGGGACCTAAAACCATCCGGTATGAGCGCGGTGTGACAGCATTGTCATACCAACGGCTTCGACGCGTGCTCCCGGCAGCCGCAGCCCGTCCTTGCCTCCCCAATGGCCTCGTACGTTCGATGAGGTATCGAGACCTACTAACACGTCGTTCCCCCATCGAACGATAGGGCTGTTGTCTCGGTCTTGATGTTGAAAGGTGACTCTCTTTGCGCAACGTTCTAGTACAAGTCATCGGATTGCTGGCAGGTGCAGATATCATACGAGATATTGCATTTTTTACATCAAAACCATGACTCTCGTCATGTTTATCGTGCAGGGTGTCATACCGGGCGGCTCTGATGGGTTTTAAACGGAATTATTATAAAATAAAAAATAGATGACTGGATAGACTGGAATCTTATTATCAAATGTGAGTATGACAAATTATGACAATTGACATATTTTTATATACTAAGTATGACATTTCCCAATTGTCTCTAACGCAGAGGTGAGCGGACTTGGACGGAGAAAGGATCTCACTGCGATTGGAACCCGAAGATCTCGAGCTGCTAGATGCCTTCATAAGCAGGCATCCAGAGTACTCGAACCGTTCCAACTTCGCCAGGGTGGCCATTCGTTCGTTCATAGGGCAGTTCGAAGGGAACAAGACGACCGAGACCACGAAGAACAAAAAGGGCAACGTGATCACGATCGAGGTTCCCCGTTTCGCGCATGAGACCATCATGGCCTCGGTTCGGGCAGGGATATACAATTCCCCCGAGGATGCGGTGGTCGCGTGCATAAGTGACAGGTACATCAAACCCGAAGAGGCCATCGAGGCCATGAGACGGGAGAGGCTTGAAGCTCTTAAGAGCACAGTGCAAGCGGTACCTGAATAGGGCAGCTCGACAGATCTCTAAGGGATGCGGTCTGTAGAGGGATGGGATGCACGGGGCCCTGGCAACGGGGCCCCACGGCTCACCTCAAGTTAGGGCAGAGAGGGAGTGGGGATGATGCAAACCAAGAGCGAACAAATAGTGGCCACGCTGAGCAAGGGCCTCCTGGAACCGAGGATCTCCGTTGTGGGATGCGGCGGAGCGGGTAACAACATCGTCAACAGCATATACTGGAGCAACAAGAAGGTGGAGACCGTTGCGGTCAACACCGACGAGACCAAGCTCGAGAAGATAAACGCCAACAAGAAGATCCTCATCGGAAAGGATGTCACCCATGGTCAGGGAGCCAGGGGCTTCCCTGAGGTCGGAGAGCACTGTGCTGATCAGGCCAGGTCCGCTCTTGAGAGCGTCTTAAAGGGGAGCGACATCGTCATCGTCGTCGCCGGCATGGGCGGCGGGACCGGCACCGGAGCGGCGCCTGTCGTGGTCGATGTCGCCAAGGGCATGAACGCCGTCACATTCGCGATCGCTATCAATCCGTTCTCCCACGAGAAGGGGAGGCAGGCAGCGGCCAAGGAGGGCATAAGGAAGCTGCGCACGGTGGCCGAGAACACCATCGTCCTGGAGAACGATCGTCTGCTTGACCTCGCCGGCGACATACCGGTGAACGAGAGCTTCGCCATCATGGAGAGGTCGATCAACAACCTGATCGACTCCATGACCCAGAGGATCACCGAGGATGTAGTTGCCCCCATACGGGAGGAGGTCGAGGCCTACTTCCAGGAGACCCCCGCGATCACCATCGTCAGCCATCCAACGGCCGCACCGGTGGCCGAGCTGGTCACGGCCAGCGCGGAGCCGAAGGCCGTGGAGATGACCTTCACAGCAGCAGTAAACCCTGAACTCTTATCCAGATGAGGGCAGAAGCGCGGAGGCACGTCCCCCCGGCCTCCCCGCCCCTCTCTACTTTTACTACCTCTTTTTATCACTTCGGTCACAATATTCTACTGTGCGCGTAGGTCTTGTCATCAACCCGATCGCAGGCATGGGCGGGGCGGTAGGCCTCAAGGGTACGGACACTCCGGAGATACTTGAGGAGGCGGTCAGACGGGGAGCGCACCCGCTCGCCCAGGACCGGACGGACGAGGCGCTGCGAGCCGCCGGAGAGCTCGACGGCTATGACTTCCTCACCGCAGGGGGACAGATGGGCGAGGATGTGCTACGACGGCATACACCTCGGGTGACAGTGGTGTACGCTCCCGGGGAGGTCACCACGGAGAAGGACACGGGAGCGGCATGCGTGGCAGTGCTCAGGGCCGGTGTGGACCTCCTGCTCTTCACCGGCGGGGACGGCACCGCCCGGGACGTCATGGACGTCGTAGGCGAGGATGTGCCCGTGATCGGCATACCTTCCGGGGTGAAGATGCACTCGGGGGTCTTCGCCAACACCCCCCGTGATGCCGGCGCGCTCCTCCGACGGACCAGGGTCGAGAAGCTGCCACCTCATCAGGCCGAGGTGATGGACATCGACGAGGCCGAGGTCCGGGAGGGGAGGATCAGCGCGTCCCTTTACGGCTACATGCTGACCCCTGACGAGCCGAGCCTCATGCAACCCTACAAGCTCGCCCTGGGCGGTGCGACGGAGGACCAGCACAAGGAGGCGATAGCGAAGTACTTCGTGGAGAGCATGGTCCCCGGGATGCTTTACATCCTCGGACCCGGGACCACGATGGACGCGGTAGGTAAGAGGCTGGAGATCAACAAGACGCTGATCGGTGTGGACCTGGTCGTCGACCGCCGCCTCCTGGCCAAGGATGTCGATGAGGCCACCATCCTCAAGGCGCTGGATACATACCCGGAGGCGCGAATAGTGGTCTCGCCCATCGGGGCTCAGGGCTTCATCTTCGGGCGGGGGAACCAGCAGATCTCACACCGGGTGATCGAGAGGGTCGGCATCAGGAACGTCATCGTCATCGCCACGCCCATAAAGATGCGGGAGACCAGGGTCCTGCGGATAGACACTGGGGATGCCGAGCTGGACGAGAAGCTGCGCGGCTATGGCAAGGTGCTCATCGGGTATGGGATACAGCAGGTCGCTCCCATCGGTTAGAGCTTCCTCCCGCAGTTGGCGCAATAGGGGCTACCAGGCGGAACGACCGCTCCGCACTGGGGACAGCGGAGCTGGTACGCGGTGCTCGGAGCGCTCTTCTTGCCAAAGTAGAGGACGGCGATGACAGCCACCACCACGATAACGATGATGGTGACAAGAACGATGAGCATGCCCATTGCTATGAAGCCACCGACATTCGGGTTCAGGGTGATGGAGCCAGAGAACACACCTACCGATGCGTTCTCGTCGCCATCGAACAGGCCGCCGATGGACACGAACACCCCGCAGGGGCCGACATAGTTAGGCGCGTTGCCAGGCACTTTGAAGGCCTTCGACCCGTTGGCCGGGACCAGGGCGTCGGTCGGGTTGATGTGGTACATCTGGTTCTCGTTCGAAGAGACGAGGAACGGCCCGTTGTAGATCTGAACGGTCAGTGAGGTGACGGTCAGGGAACGGTTGTTCTGGTTGTGCACCGTGACCACCAGGTCCATGTTGCTGCCGCCGGTCGCCTCGCTGGGGGATATCGATGTTGTCACCCCGGACATCTCTTCGAACGCCGATACCGGCGAAGTGCAGGGGACTACCAGCATCCAAAGCAGCATTACCGCCAGTAGGGGGATGGACCTCCTCATGCACTCGGTATCGAGATTTATGAATTTATATATTATTCAAATGCCCGTTGGCCTTCCGGAGCGGGTCCTATCGAACCCGAGCTCGAACGCCCGGACGTTGATCTCCCTGGCCTTCGCGGGCACGACCTCCAGCAGCGAGCCCAGCATGCGCTGCCTCGACAGCGGGAAGCCCTTAACCGCGGAGATGGCACCGATGAGCACCGAGTTGGCGGTGATGGCCTTCCCCGCCTCCATCGCCAGGGCGGTGGCGTCCAGGGCGATGAGGTTGCCGTTCACGGAGCGGATGGCGTCGAGGATCTCCTCGACCCGGGGATAGGTGTCCTTCCCGGCGGACACGCTTATCGGGACCACCGGGGTGATGCCCGTGACGATCTGGCTGTCGCGGTTCACGGTGCTCAGGGCCCTGCAGGTCTCCACCGGCTCGAACCCGAGCAGGAGGTCCGCAGAACCCATCGGGATGAGGGGGCTGAGGATTTCGTGGCCCATGCGGACCGAGCACAGTACGCTGCCGCCTCTCTGGGCCATGCCATGGACCTCGGACATCGCGACCTCAAGGCCCTCCGCGACCGCCGCATTGCCCAGGACGGTGGACGCCAGCAGGACGCCCTGTCCTCCGACCCCGACCAGCTGGATGTTGTACTTCATTGCATCACCCCGATGGCCTGCTTGGGACAGATCTGCGCACAGCAGCCGCAGCCGATGCAGAGCGTCACATCGACGGTGACGATGCCGTCCTCCTTGCTGAGCGCCGGACAGGAATAGCGGGAGACGCAGGTGTAGCACTTCACGCACTTCTCCTGGTCTATCTCGTACTTGATGGGAGCGAGCTTTCCCTCCTTCTTCTTCGCGAGGGGGCAGGCGTGCTCGGATATGACGACGGAGAGCCCATCATGCTCGATCGCCTCTTTCACGACCTCGATCGTCCTCGTTACATCGTAAGGATCGACGGTGCGCACGTAATCGACCCCGCAGGCTCTCACCAACGGCTCGATCGGCAGTCCGACGGACTCCACACCGCCGTACTCCCGGCCGACCCCGGGGTTGGGCTGATGGCCGGTCATGGCCGTCGTCCGGTTATCGAGGATCACGAGCGTGAAGTTGTGATGGTTGTACACCGCGTTTATCAGCCCGGGGAGGCCGGCATGGAAGAACGTGGAGTCGCCTATGAACGCGACGACCTTCTGGCCGGTGGCCTCGGCGAACCCGCCGGCCGCTCCGACGGAAGATCCCATGCATAGCACGAAATCGGCGCACTGCATCGGTGGCTGCACCCCCAGGGTGTAGCAGCCGATGTCCGTCGAGTAGATCGCGCCCTCCTTGCCCACGGCCTTCTTGACCGCATAGTAGGTCGAGCGGTGGGGGCACCCGGCGCACAAAACCGGCGGGCGGGGCGGGAGCTTTACGGGCACAGCGGGCAGCGGCTCCCTCTCCTTCTTGACCTTTAGCACCGAGCCCAGCGAGAGGATGAGATCGGGCGAGAACTCGAAAGCTCGAGGCAGATGCCCCGTCCGCTTGCCCAGTATCTCGACGCTGATGCCTCCCTGCTGAGCGATCCGACGAACCTCATCCTCAAGGTAGGGCTCGAGCTCCTCCAGGACGACGACACGCTGCTTGCCCTGCAGGAACCTGCGCACCTTCTCCTCGGGTATGGGGTTGGTAAAGCCGAGCTTCAGGACCTCGACGTCCTCGAGCCACTCCCTGGCGTAGGTGTATGTGACCCCGCTGGTGATGACGCCGATGCGGGAGCACCCGACGATGAAGTTGAGCTGGGAGGCCTCGGACAGCCTCAGGGCCTTTTCCATCCTCTTGAGCTGCTCCAGGCGCATCAGCCTCGCGTTGGCAGGAACGGTCACGAACTTCTGGGGGTCCTTGTCGAACCTTCCCTTGCGCACCGGCCTCGCGGCGGGCCTGAGCTCCACGGCGCCCCTGGCGTGGTTCACCCGGGTGGTGGTGCGGAAGAGCACCGGCGCCCCTATGATCTCCGAGACCCGGTAGGCCTCCACTAGCATGTCCCTCGCCTCGGCGGGGGTAGACGGCTCCATCATGGGATAGAGGCCGAGCTTGGCGTAGTAGCGGTTGTCCTGCTCGTTCTGGGACGAGTGGCAGGAGGGATCGTCGGCGGTCATGACCACCATGCCCGCCCGGACACCGGTGTAGGACAGGGTCATGAACGCGTCGCTAGCGACGTTCAGCCCTACGTGCTTCATGAAAACGAAGGAGCGGACGCCGGACGCCGCTGCGGCCCCGGCGACCTCCACGGCCACCTTCTCGTTCACGGAGTACTCGAAGTACATCCCGGCATCGGAGGCGATGTTCTCGAGTATCCCTCCGACCTCGGACGATGGCGTCCCGGGGTAGGTGCTCGCGAAACCTACCCCGGCCTCGATCAGTCCTCTAGCTATCGCCTCGTTACCGAGCAGGAGCAACCTCCCGCCGTTCCCCAACAACCTGTCCAACCGGTCACCGTCCGCTCGCCCCCACCTTGGCCACCAGCTCCTCGTACTCTCTGTCGACCAGAGCCTGGACCTCGGCCACTGCAGCGGGGGTCAGGTGCCTGAACCTCCCCTGGAGGCGAAGATATTCTTCAACCGGCTTCCTCTTCTTAATCTCTTTGGTGAACGTGTACCTACCGTTGCAGTATTCGTAGAGGGGGAACGCTCCCGTACGCACCGCCAGCCTCGCCACCTCTATGGACTTCCGGGGGTCCATCCTCCAGCCCGAGGGGCAGGGCGAGTAGGCGTGGATGAACTTCGGTCCCCTGATGTCCTTGGCCTTGCGGATCGTCCTTATGAAATCGTCGGGATACGCGACGGACACCGTGGCCCCGAACACGATCCCGTTGGCGATCATCATGTCCAGGATCTTCTTCTTGCCCCGGCGCTGCTGTATCTGCTTCCCGCCCGGGGTGGTGGTGGTCCACGCCCCGCAGGGGGTGGCCCCGGAGCACTGGATGCCGGTGTTCATGTACGCCTCGTTGTCATACATGACGTACAGGAAATCGGTGTCCCGGTCGATCGCCCCGGAGAGCGCCTGGAGGCCTATGTCCACCGTGCCGCCGTCGCCGGCCCAGCCTACAACGGTGACGTCGTCCATGCCCTTCTTCTCCAGCGCCGCCTTGATGCCGGAGGACACCGCTGCGGTGCACTCGAACGCGTGGTCCACGAAAGGCACCTTGACCGCGTACCTGGGCCAGACGCCAGGTATGACCGCGGCGCATCCTGCAGGGACGTTGATGACCGTCCGGGGCCCGAGCGCCTTCAGGAGATAGCGCATCGCCAGCGGCTCTCCGCAGCCGGGGCAGGCACTGTGGCCCGGCGTGATGTACTCCTCATGAGGTATGGTGAGCTTGTATCTCTTGGTCGATTCCGTGCTTTCCATCTTACCACCTCCCTGTTCCGTCCTTGAGGCCGACCCACTCGACCATGCGGTCCGCCTTCCCTTCGGAAGATATGTTCAGCAGATCGTCGAAGATCCATTCCATGTTCTTCACCGTGACATCGCGCCCTCCCAGGCCGCCCACGTAGTCCTTGACGACCAGGTCCGAGGACTGCAGAGCGGAGCGGACCTCGTTGAACATAGCGCCCCCGTCCCCGAAGGTGTAGGAGCGGTCGAACACACCGATGGTGCCCGTCATCTCGGCTAGGCGGCGGACCTCCTCCGCCGGGAACGGACGGAAGACCCGGAGCTTGGCGACACCGACCTTCTTGCCCTCAGCGCGGAACTTGTCGGCGACCTCCTTGGCGGTCCCCGCGGCCGATCCGGCGACCACCAGGATGGCGTCCGCATCATCACACCGGTAATACTCCATCATGCCGCCATAGCTGCGGCCGAAGATCTCCTCGAAGGCCTTCTCCGCCTCCAGGATCTTGCCCCTGGCCACCTCCTGGCTCTGATAGATCAGATAGCGGAACTCGGTCCACCAGTCCGGCATCATCAGGCCACCGTGGCGCATCGGGCGATCGACGTCGACCGGGTACTCGGGCGTGAACGGTGGGAGGTAGCGGTCCACCTTCTCCTGTTCCGGCAGGTCGACTATATCGACGGTGTGAGAGAGGATGAACCCGTCCTCGATGACCATGATGGGGAGCATGACCGCGGGGTCCTCTGCCACGCGGTAGGCCATCAGCACGGTGTCCAGGACCTCCTGGTTGTTCTCGCAGAAGATCTGCAGCCAGCCGGTGTCCCTCTCGGTGATGACGTCCTGGTGCTCGCCCCAGATGTTCCACGGGCCGCCGATCGCGCGGGCCGCGACGGGCATGACGATCGGGCGCCTCGCGCCCACGGCCCACATAAGCATCTCGTGCATGAGGGCGAGCCCTTGAGAGGAAGTAGCGGTGAACGTTCGCGCCCCGACGTACGATGCGCCGATCAGCGCGGACATCGCGGAGTGCTCGCTCTCCATCAGCATGAACTTGGCATCCATCTCTTTCTTCTCGACCATCTCCGCCAGCTTCTCGGAGATGGACGTCTGCGGGGTTATGGGGTACACGGCGGCGACGTCGACCCTTGCCAGCCTGGCCGCGTGGGCCGCGGCGTAGTTGGCGTTCATCATCTCTATCATAGGATCTCCCTCTCCATCCTGATGGCCCCGCGGGGGCATTCGTTGGAGCATATCCCGCAGCCCTTGCAGTGATCAAGGTCCACGTATGGGTAATCGCCCTCCTTCTCGACGATCATGCTCATGTCCGGGCAGAACTTCCAGCACATGTAGCAGCGTATGCACTTGTCCTGGTTGAGGACCGGGCGGATGGTCCTCCATGTCCCGGTCATGATATCCTTCGTGTCTTGGAACGCTACCGGCTCGGCCGGGAGGTCCTTGTAGGTCTCGTACATTATTACATTCCCTCCAGTGCGCGGTAGGCGTCCTGGGCCGCCGCCACGTTCTGGTCCCTTTTCGCCGGCGCCGATTCCTTGATGCTCTCGAGGATGGAGTCGATGGAGACGATATCGCAGGCTCGTGCGAAAGCACCCAGGATGGCGGTGTTCACGATGGGTGCGGTCGCGCTGCCCAGCCCCCTGCGCAGGGCGATGGTGGTCGCGTCTATGAGCAGCGTCCTGCGCTCGGCCGGAAGGCCGAGCTCCTCCATGGAGAGGGAGGTGTTCACCACCACCGAACCTCCATTCGTCTGCCCCTCGAAGACGTTGACCATCTTCATCAGGCCGTGGTCCAGCACGACCACATGGTCCGGCTCGTATATGCCGGCATGAACGCGTATGGGGCGGTCATCGATGCGGCAGAACGCCATGACCGGAGCCCCTCTCCTCTCAACACCGAAGAAGGGGAAGGCCGAAGCATACTTGCCCTCTTTCATCGCCGCCCTGGCCAGAATTTCGGAGGCGACGACGGCGCCCTGGCCGCCGCGCCCGTGAAAACGTACTTCCAACATGTATATTGACCTCGGTTTGCTAGCCCGGGAACGATTATATGGATGGCCATTTTAAGCTTACGGAGCAATTGTTCCAAAATTAGACAAGACCTCCGGCCGGAAAAGAAAAATATCCATGGGGGGCATGGCCAAGCATGGACATCGCAAACCTGTCCTTCCGGGTCTTCGCGCACGCGACCGAGGACCCCGAGCGGGTGGAGAAGGCGCTGAGGTTCGTTTCGGGAGCAGAGAACATCTCCAGGAGCTCTAGCACCGGCTACTATGGCAACACGATCCTTGTCCTGGAGGCAAAGGTCGCCGATTCCAAGCACATCAAGGCATTGCTGCGGTCCCTCGGAACGGATGCCCTGCGAGGGTTGCTCACCAGCCTTGACCGCCGCCTGGACGAGGAATCGTTCTTCTATCTCCGGCTGGACAAGCAGGAGGCGTTCCTGGAGAGGTTCGTACTGGCCGACGGCGAGGACGTCATAGCCGTGAGGGGAAAGGTAAAGTCCTACCCACAGAACCGGGATAACGCCATGGATTCGCTGCGGAAGGTGCTTGAGTCGGAGCTGGAGCGAGCCGCCCGGATGGAAAAGAAGGAGTGATCAAAGGAGAAAATGCCGGCAGCGGGATGAGAAAATTGCGAGATGGTTGTGGGGCATGAGGGCCTCAAATTTACGGACCTAATGGAACCCCTGGGCCTGACGGGCGGGGCAATGATGCTGACGATCCCCTGGAACCGCTCATTTACTTTCCAAAATTTTTAAAGGCCATCGGGGGGCGGAACCGCTGGAATCATCCGGTAAATGAGAGAACACTGCTCATCGTGTGTATCGATCACCAGGAAGGAGAACCACATTAGAGGGACCATTTACTTCTGAGATCATTGCCAAAGGACCTAAAGGATGCAGATCCTGTTCGAATAATGATCGGGTCCGTCCGATCTAATGAATGGCCATTATTGCCAGTTAAAACGGCTAAGATTCTCGATTGGCCCTTTTTGCGGGAGTTTGATTATATAATATCAATGATTTACCTATGTTGATAGAAGCCCGAACCTTCTCCAATTTCCCCAAATTAGATTTTTTGGGCTTCTATCACTCCTCACTTCTGTGAGCTACCGGTCGATCGGTGAATCGGGTGTCGTGGCCATTCTTCCCCTCCCTGGCCCTACTTTCATTGGATCCTACGTTGTTCAGAGGTCAGAAATCCCCTCCCTCTACCCCCTTTACCTCACATTCAGACATCAGCAATCGGGTCCTGTGGGCTGCTGGTGGGACCAACATGCCCCTACGCCGTTCGTTGTCATCAATGACTTTATAATCCTCTTTTTCATCCCATCCAACACGCAGGGGTAGCCAAGCTTGGCCAACGGCGTAGGACTTAGGATCCTATCCTTAGTGGTCCAAGGGTTCAAATCCCTTCCCCTGCACCACGAGCTCTCACTTTGGTTGCTAGCATATTTTGGCACGCCTGTATCGTGAAGCTACTTCTAGGCAATAACATCGCTTTCATAAAGCTGTCTTAAGAAGCAGGGGACTCGAACGAGTCGTGTGAATGGATTGTCGTCTGGAGATCTTGAGCGCAGGGGCAGATCCAGCAATCGCTTATGTAGATTAAATGAAAGGTGAAAGATATTAACCTCACAAAGCCATCATGTAAGTATGGTTGGGGATTTCGCGCAGAAAAGAGTCGGTAAGGATCGGCTGCTAATGGGCCTCATTTCCTCGATCACAGGATGGTCCTCATTTCTTCTCATCATTTTGCTGTGCATGGCGAACAGCTGGTTTCTTTTCGTATACGCCTTCCCATGGGGGTACATGTTCATAGGAGCAGGCCTAGCCACGACCTGCTATGGGGAGTGTCTGCTGATGACAGAACGGTCCCGCATCATCATGGCAGGCATTGGAACCTCATTGTTCTGGATAGGCATGATCCTCTTTGTTCTAATGTTCTTCCGGTGGTTTTCTTAGTCTCCTCTATATGATGGCTATCGACGACTTCGCCGCGATCGTCAAGCGCCACGTCTGCAACATAGATGCCGTCGTTCCCATCAACAAAGCTTCGAGAGGATCATACGGCATTAAGGACATGGCCATAGCAAGACACCCCTGCCGAGCTTGCTGGGTATGCCTTTGACTTCCTTTTCACATACCGTGGAGAAGGCGAGAAATACCCCTATGCCTGATAAGGATGCGTGGCCCAGGAACCAGGGCCTGTGATGGAGGAATTCTTGGTCTCCTCACAGCCATATAGCATGCTTGTCTCCCAGGAGCAATTGGTGAAGAAGTACGGGAAGGAGTGCCCAGGCTATCGTGAAGATAGCTGGCAATGGCTCTATCGCTTCCCTAACGGCTTGGGAGCTAGCGTCGTTCGATTGCACTTCAAGTCATGGAAGAATGGGGCAGAGCCGCCCGCCAATGAGGGCACGGTAGAGATATCGATAATTCGTTGGAAGGATGACATGTGGAAGCCTTTACCTGACACGAATCGACAGGTCAGGGAGGCGGACATCGAACCCTACCTCAGGATGATATGTGACATACCGAAGGGGGATGTGGCTCGTTTGGCTAAGAAACAATGAAGCACCTATGGGGACGCTCATTGTTCGATCATACGTCCACTTGCCCCCAACGTTCAAGGTATGCATGTTCCAGTTCGTCAACGGCACGACTACAAGAGAACTGAATGGTGTAAGAGGCATTTGACCACGCTCGTGTTCGCACCAACGACTCATCATCTATCTTCAATGGCTCGGGCATTCAAATCACAATCCATACGATCCTTATTTGTTACGAGCAGGTTTAGTGATCTTTGATGAGAACTTTTTGGCCATATTATCCCCGGCCCTACTAATGGTAGGCAAAATAATAATTAATGGTTATTTTTACATAAATTTCTGGTTGGTGAGAATCGTCATGTTGATCTGTGAGGACCTGCCGAGGCCCGTTCATGCTCATGTCATTGTGGCGCCGATAACCTGATGGAAGGCGATGATCTTTGGTAGCATCTCCGACAGATTCCCCATGCGCATGGCATCACATTATATGGAAATGAGAAAGGCTACGGGGACCAAAGAAAGGAAGAACAGCAGGACCGCATAGTTTGGAACGTTCTTGATCAGATGTCTTTCACCCATCATGTTCACGAAAGATGAAAGGGATATCGTGCCGAGGCTCACAAGCTCGATCCCTATCGAGAAGAACGATGCTATTTCTCCGCTAACCGCTACGCCCGATATGTTTATAGATGCAAGCCCTAAAGCGGTGATGATGGAACCAGATATAAGAGGAATGAAACGAGTTTTCTCCCGGTTTATTTTCTGCAGTAGGCTAGGCAGTAAGGAAAGCAATGCGTAAAATAATAAGGTCAGGCTGAGCGTGATGATCGCGAAGATAGTAATAGAAATCACTTCATTTGTCAGAACATAGAAGCCGATGATCACGGGGGATCGATCAATGTTCAGAAGTGGAATGAACTGATAGAGGATTATGCACCCCGAGATCAGTATAAACAAATCCAGAAAGTTATAGTGGTTCTGTTGCATTTCCAATCCACACCTGCCTACTGATCACTGATTATTATTATTTATAAAAATTATGTAAAGAAATGAAAAGGTTTGTAGAATTACGCTGGGGTTGATTCTGCCATTATTTCAAAGTACACGTTACCAAGATCAGTAGCGCCTTCTTTTGGTGTAATTGAGATCTTTATTTGGTCACTAGCAGTAGGATTTAGAACTGTAATTTCTACAGATGCCCATTTTCCTGGAGTGGATGTGACCTCGGTAATTGCAGTATCAACGTCTGATATTTTTAAAGATAATATGAAGTCCCCCGATTCTATTGTTCCCTGACCTGCATGAGCGATGACCCAGATATAGTAAGATATTTGGGATGCACTATGGAAGTTATAGGTCGCGGTTGATATGATATCGTATTTTACATTAGGCTGGAAAAATGAATCGGCTTCCCATTCATTGTTTGTCGGTATACCCATTTTCACTTCCTGAGGGTTCCTAGGACTAGTGGTGTAACTCGACCACGTGAATGCCGCGA
>CAYRPG010000009.1:0-75307 GCA_964426205.1 uncultured Methanomassiliicoccus sp.
GCAGATCAACCTCACGATGGGCAGCTATTCCTTGCTGGTGGTCGCCAATGCCGACGACATAGTCGACGACAAGGACGACACCAACAACATGCTGACCGCCCAGTTCAGTATCGACGCCCCCAACGCCGTGATCGAGATATACGCCCTGGACAGCAAGTCCTATGTCCCCGGTTCCAGCATCTTCGTGACCGGAAAGGTGTTCAACAAGAACACCACCGAGGCCATACCCGGCGTCATCGTGGACGTGTGGCTGGAGCGCAACGGCGCGCGGGTCGGCGAGAAGTTCAACGGCACGACCAACGCCGAAGGGGTCTTCGCCATCCCGCTGTACGTGCCTGATGGTTCCAACGGCGATTACCAGATCCACGCCGAGTCGTCCATGGGGGACAAGGTCTTCCCCTCCTCCAAGAACGTGACCATCAACCCGGCGGACAAGGTAGGCATCCCATGGTACATCTACCTGATGATCCTGGCGGTCATCGCCGCGGCGATCATCCTCTTCTCCGCCTGGCTGTACAAGTACGGCCTGGGGAAGATGGTGGAGTGCGGCGAGTGCGGCGCCCTCATTCCGGAGTCCTCCAGGCGTTGTCCGAAGTGCGGTGTGGAGTTCGAGGTGGGGACCGCGAAGTGCAGCGAGTGCGGCGCGTGGATACCGTCCAACTCGGCCGCCTGTCCGGAGTGCAACGCCAAGTTCATCAGCGACGCCATCGAGGAAGAGGAGGACGCCTACCTCAAGAAGATGAGGGAGCAGTACGATGCGTACGTCGATACCTTCCGCGAGGAGGCCAAGAAGAACATGGGCAAGAAGTACTCCGACAGCAAGTTCCAGGAGTGGTTCAAGAAGCAGCCGTCCTACGTGAGCTTCGAGAACTGGCTGTCACAGGAGGAGGAGAAGCGGAAGTTCACCGGCATCTCCTGCCCGTCCTGCGGCACCCTGAACCCCCGGGGCTCGCCGATCTGCCACAAGTGCGGCACCAACCTGGAGCAGAAGAAGGAGCCTTCTGCCGAAGAGCAGCCCAAGAGCGAGGCCGCCCCCAAGCCTCTGAGGCGCATCGTGCGCCGGCCGGTGGAGAGGAAGGCGGCCAAGCCCGAGGAGCTCAAGCCCTCCGAGGAGCAGCCCAGGCCCGACCAGGGCGACAAGCCCGCCGAGTAAGGCGGGACATAAACCTCTTTCATTTCTTCCTTTCCCTTTCTCAGATCTCCGCTCCGACCTACGATGCATAATGTTAATCCGAACCATTCTCATCTCGGGCCGATGAGCGAGAAATGTCCGCAGTGCGGTGCCAACATCCCCGAGGTGGTCGACGCGTGCGTCATATGCGGTGCTCCGGTGACCAAGGACGACCAGGCCCAGAAGGCTCCAGAGCCAAGCGTGGACGTGAACCATACGGGAATGTGCCAGAACTGCGGCACGGTCCTCAAGGGCGAGGAGACCTTCTGCGGCCGGTGCGGCTTCCTGGTCGACGCACCGTTCGAGTGCTGTGACTGCCGGACGAGGATCGGGGCGGAGGACCGCTACTGCACCGGGTGCGGGCGCCTGGTGCGGCCGGGGAAGCTGAATCGCTCGTCATCACGCCCCATCGCGGCCCTTATGCTCGGCCTGATACCCGGGCTGTTCTCCATCTGGGGCCTCGGCCAGTTGTTCTCGGTGTCCATACGGAAGGGACTGTTCTTCTTCGTGCTGGGCATAATCATGACGCTGGTGAACCCCTTCACCCTGATAGCGACGATCAACAGCCAGGGGGAGCTGGTCGGGCTGTCGATCCTAGGCATGGTGCTGTGGGCCGCGCTGTGGATACTGCAGGCGGTCGATGCCTACTGGGAAGCGAGCGGGGATTGAGGGCCCGGCCGCTAGCCTATCTTTTTTATTCGGCCAAGCCTATTCTTAGCGGGGAACGGAATGCGGTGCCCGGGTTACGGGAACGAGATCAGGGCGTCGCGGGCGACCTGCCTCAGATGTGGATACCAGCTGTAGGACACCGAAAGGCAGGCGGTGAGCGCTGGCCTCGGGCCAGGCGTAAATTGGACGGCATGGTGCATCAATTGCGGGAACAGCATTCGAGAGGGGACGAGGGTCTGCACCCAGTGCGGCCAGCCGGCGGAAGGGACCGACGAGTGCCCCGAGTGCCGCTCCCGCATCACCGCCATCGACCGCTACTGTCCCGGCTGCGGCCGGGCGCTCCGTCCCGGAAGGACCATCAGGTCCCTGGGGAGGCCGGTGGCGGCGCTCATCCTGGGGATCGTTCCCGGCCTGTTCTCCCTTTGGGGATAGGGCATCTCTTCGCCGGCAGCCTCAAGAAAGGCCTCGCCTTGCTGGTCCTCGGTCTGCTGATGGCGATCTCCGCCCCGGTCTCCGTGCTGTGGCTGTACCAGGCGGTCGATGCTTTCTGGGAAGCGGGCGGGGTATAGGGGTCGGAGCGATGGCCGGTCACTCGGCCATCTTCTCCTTGACCTCTTTCATAACCTTCTCGGGGTCCTTGTAGTAGGCGGACACGATCTTGGCGACCTGGCGGTAGTTGTTCACCCCGATCTTCTTCATGTACTCCAGGATGTCGATGCGCCTCTTGACCTCGCGCTCCATCTCCCTCGGCGACCAGTTGCGCACCGCCCTGACCTTCTCGTAGGTGTACGAGTGGCCGGAGTAGGTGAACGTGTCGTCCGCGGGGTTCCAGTTGAACACCGAGTTGGTGATCAGCTCGCCGGTCTCGGGGTCCATGCCCACGATCTCGGTCAGACCCTTCACCCGCCTGGTCATCTTCGTCCCCACCTTCACCTGCCCCTGCAGCAGCACGAGGTTCAGGGCGGTCAGCAGTGCCCTCGGCAGATCGATCGGATCGTTCTCCAGCCTGTGGACCATGGCCTGCACGTCCTCGGCATGGAACGTCGAGTACGAGATGTGGCCGGTGGCCATGGCCTGGAAGACGACGTACGCCTCCTTGCCACGGACCTCACCGACCATCAGGTACTGGGGCCTCTGCCTCAGCGCGGCGGTCAGCAGGTCGAACATGTTGATGGTGCCGCTGATCGCCCCGCTCCTGCCGCCGAAGCCCTCCCTGGTCAGGCCGGGGATCCAGTTCTCGTGCGGCAGGTTCAGCTCCCTGGTGTCCTCGATGCTGACGATCTTCATCTGCGGGGGGATGAACAGCAGGATGGCGTTGAGCGTGGTGGTCTTCCCGGACGCGGTGCCTCCGCACACCAGCATTGAGGAACCGAACTCGACCGAGATCCATAGGTAGGCCATCATCTCGGTGGACATGGTCTTGAACCTGAGCAGGTCCACCGGGGTGAACGGATTGTCCTTGAACCGGCGTATGGTGAAGGAGGAACCCCTCTTGGTGACGTGCTTCCCCAGCGTGGCGTTCAGCCTGGAGCCGTCCGGGATGGTGGCGTCGAGCAGGGGATTGGCGACCGAGATGTGCTTGCCGCACTTCTGGGCCAGCCACACCACGTAGGCGTCCAGCTCGTCCTCCTTCTCGAACTTGATGTTGCTCTTGATGCTGCCGTACTTGCGGTGGTAGATGTACAGGGGGATGTCGACACCGTCGCAGGAGCAGTCCTCGATATCGGGGTCGATCATCATCACGTTGATGACGCCGTATCCCGTGAAGTCACGTCGCAGGTAGTACAGGATGCGCTCCTTGGAGATCGGGTTGATCTCCACCCCCAGCTTGTCCAGCAGGCGCTCGGTGGCCCGGTCGAGCACGCTGCGCTTCTCCTCCAGGTCCTTGGTCTCGGCGAGGTTCAGGGACACGATCAGCGAGCTCTTGAGGGCGTCCAGGAGGGCGCTCTCGTCCGCGGTGAGCTTCGGCTCGATGACCTCGAAGAGATACTCCCCGGCGATGCCGTCGTACTTGATGCGCACGTAGGAGTACGGTTCCTCGATGGGGGTCACCTCGACCTCCTCCATCTCCGGGTCGGAGAGCTTGGGGATCTCGGTGATGACCGTGGAATCACTGGTCACGGCGCTGGGGAGCCTGACCCTGACCGGCTTCTTGCGCACCTTGAGCAGGAAGGACAGGTAGCGGGAGGTGATGGACAGCTTCTGCCTCTTCTCTTCCTGCCCGTCCTCGAACAGGGGTTCGATCTCGTCCTGCCTCATCGCTTCGTCCATGTCAGATCAGCCTCGTTCCCATGATCCCAATGAGCAGCATGATGAAGGAGTGCTTCAGCCCGGTGGAGATCTGGCCGTCCGCCAGCACTCCGGCCAGTATGCCGTCGCCGAAGGCGTGGATGAGCACCGAGACGATGAACAGCATCTGGATGGTAGGTATCACACCGACCTTGATGGTCGCCAGGCCGGAGGTGTCCACCCCGGCCTTATTCGCGCCATCGGCCACCATCTGACCGGCCTCGGTCATCTTGGGGAGGAAGGTCGAGTTCAGGATGAAGATGGTGGCGATGAACACCGCGAAGGCGACGTAGATGACAACGGTGTAGGTGGACATGGCCAGCCTGCGCTCGGCCTGGTTGAGCATCGATTCCCTGGCATCGTGGGCGACCATGGTCAGGACGTCGGAGACCGAGCCTCCGGCATCGTTGGCCTTGATGATGATGGAGGTCATCCTCCTCACCAGCGGGGTGTCGACGCGCTCGGCGAACAGCCGCATCGCCTCCGATGCGGGCACACCCCAGTCGATCTGGGCGGCCATGCGCCGTATCTCGGGGGTGAGCTTGCCGTAGCGGCCGCGGGAGGAGACCTTGATCGCCTGTGCCAGCGTCATGCCGAAGCGCCCCGCCTCGGCGACGTCCCGGAGGAACTCCGGCAGGCGGACCTCGATGTCCTTGATCTTCTTCCTCTGGGCGCTCTTATAGAACCCGTACGGCCCGCTGAAGGCCATCAGACCGATGAACACGTAGTCGATCCACAGCAGCGGGGTGTCGAGACCGCCGATGGCCTCCAGGAAGGCCATGGCGAACATGAGGGCCGCCACCACGCCGCAGACGATGAGGATGGTCTGGCTGTAGTCCAGCTTCTTAAGGTCCAGTTGGTTCAGGTCTATGATGTCCTCGGCCATTCCATCACCTCACATCGACGACTCCTTGGTCATGTTCCAGATGAAGAATATGAACCCGAACTGGGAGATCGGGATCATCAGTCCCACGACCAGCTCCAGCAGAAGAACGGTCATGGACGAGTCGTTGCCGCCGCCCGGCACGATGGCCATGATGGCCATGATGACGACGAGGAAAAGGGGGAACGCGACCACGACGGTGACGAAGGTCTCGGCCATCAGGCCGAGGGTCTCCAGCTGTGAGCGCATGTCCAGCTTGGCCTCCTTCTCGAACTGCTCGGCCTTCTGCAGGAAGTACGGCTTGAGCTGTCCGCCCGATGTCGACGAGGTGACCACCCCCTGCAGGAACTCCTGGAACTTGACCGAGGGGGTCCGCTGCGCCGCGCGGTTGATCGCGGTGAGGATATCGATCCCCAGCAGCTCGGTGTCCCTGGTGATCCAGGCGGCCTCGTTCTTTATCTCGCCGTAGATGTCCTGCTTGGCCAGCTCCTTGAAGATAACATCGACGTTGACGTCCGCGGACGCCATCGCGGAGATGAAGCTCATGGCCGCGCCGATCCTCTTGTTGATGTCCCTCGCCCGGGTCTTGGCCTTCGAGCCGGGGACGGACATCAGGACGACGAACGCGAGGAGCGGCGGGATGGCCACGATAAGGACGAAGAACACCAGCACCAGCGCCGGCTCCACATGGAGGAGGGTCAGCAGCACGCCGCCGAACAGCGCGGCGACCACGCCGCAGACGATGAGCACGACCAGGGCGCTCATCCAGGTGTACGCGACGTACTCCTCCGGCCTCATCCGCATGTGGGCCTGCTGGAGCTGCAGCTCCAGCTTGGGGTTGGGCTTGGACCTCAGCTTCACGGCCTTGCCCATGACCCGCCAGGACAGCATCTGGAACGGGGTGAGGGCGATGTAGTCTGGAAGAGCGCCCTCCTGGAGCTTGATGAGATGGGGGCCGAGCTTCTCGGTAGGCTCCTGGGTCTTCTTCGTCTTCATGTAGTTCTTTTTCTTCTTCGCGTCGAACTGGGTGAAGGAGTCGGTGATCTCAGGCACTTGCGGCACCTCCCTCCTGCAGCTCCCGGCGGACCCGCTTGATGGTCTTCTCGGGGTCCTTGTAGTACTGGTTGATGAGCTCCCAGATCTTGCGGTGGTCGGAGAAGTTCCGGAGCACCATGTACTTGATGAGGTCGACCCGGCGGTCGAACTCGCCCATCATCTCCTCGTGGGTGAAGTTCTTCATTTCCATGATCTTGTCGAAGAGAAAGCTGTGGCCCTTGTACACGAAGCGGTCGGTCACCTGGTCCCACTCGTAAACGGTGTTGGATATGAGCTCGTTGGTGTCTGGCTCGAAACCGACGATCTCGATGACCTGCTTCATGCGCCGGCACAGGTCATGGCCTACCCGTACCTGTGATTGGATGATGACATTCCTCAGCGCGGTCAGCAGGATACGGGGGCAGTTGATGGGCTGGTTCTCCAGCCTGTTGACCATCGATTGCACGGAATCGGCGTGCATGGTCGAGAACGTGGTATGGCCAGTGGCCATGGCCTGGAACATGGTATAGGTCTCCTTCCCGCGGACCTCTCCGACGATGATGTAGTTCGGCCTCTGACGCAGCGATGCGCGCATGAGGTCGTACATGTCGATCTCGCCGGGTGCCTTGCCGTCCGGCCCGCGCTCGCCCACGCCCGACCGGGTGGTGCCGGGGATCCAGTTCATGTGCGGGAGGTTGATCTCCCTGGTGTCCTCCATGGTGACGATCTTCGCCCCGGGAGGGATGAAGAGCGCGATGGCGTTCAGGGTGGACGTCTTCCCGGAGGCGGTGCCTCCGCAGATGATCATGGACTCCCCGTTCTCCACGCCGAGCCAGAAATATGCGATCATCTCGGGGCTGGCGGTCTTGGTCCTGACCAGGTCGACGGGGGTCCAGGGGGTGTCCTTGAACCGCCGTATGGTGAAGGTAGAGCCCCGGGTCGTGACCTCCCGGGCATAAGTGGCCTGGATACGGTGACCCTCGGGGGATGTGCCGTCCAGGATGGGACTGGAGACAGATATCTGCTTTCCGGACCGCTGTCCCAGCGAGACGACGTAGGAGTTCAGGGCGTCCTCGTCGTCGAACACAAGGCCGGTCTTGATGCTGCCGTACTTGCGGTGGTAGACGAAAAGGGGGATGCCGACGCCGTCGCAGGAGATGTCCTCGATCTGGTTGTCCCGCATCAGGATGTCCATCTTCCCGTAGCCGACGAAGTCCCTGAGGATATAGTAGTTCAGCTTCTTCTTCAGCAGGGGGGAGACCTTGACCCCCCGGCTGTGGATGAACGATTCCACGCTCTCCACCAGGTACTCCTTCTTGTCGAGCACGTTGAGCTTGTCCCATTCGTAGCCCAGCGTCCGCCCGAGGGTGTCCTTGATGAGAAGAAGGAGCTTCTCGTCGTCCGCGGAGAGCTTCGGCTCGAGCGCCTCCAGGAAGTACTCGCTGGTCTCGTTGTTGTAGGTGATGCGGGTGTAGCTGTACGGTTCCATGATGGAGTAGATCTCGGTGGTCTCGATGGCCGGGTTGTCGATCTTGGGGATCTCGGTCACGACCGAGCCTCGCCCCCTGGCCCACTCCAGGCGCTGCTCCACCTCGGCGGCGGACATCCTTACTCGGGAGGCCCGCCTGGGCAACATCCGGCGGAGGAACTTGAGGTATCCATCACGCACCTTGTCCTTCGCGCTGTCCTTCGGCAGGTCGGCTTCGGCAGGCATCAGGCCCCCGGCGCTGTTCCCCTTGGGTTCGGCCTCTTGCATCGTCTCACCTCAGGACGTCAGCATGGTCATGCTGACGTAGGCGCGGTTGTAGTTCAGCTCGTTGCAGTTCTTCAGGGTCAGGGTGAAGGTGGTCAGTCCGTTGGTGGAGCCGTCAACCGCGACGGGCCTGGTGAGAACATAGTCGGTGTTGTTGACAAGGCCCTCGGAGCGGCACAGCTGGTCGAAATACTTGTACCAGGCGTCGCCGTAGGTGGTGTTGAACCTGAGGCTGAAGGTCCTCTCCCCGGTGCTGATGGAATACTTATGCGAATCGATATAGATCAGATCAATGCTGAAGCCGACACTGTCGGAGCCGGTCAGGGACTGGCTGTTGCCGATCAGGTCGATCTGGGTGAACGCGATGTTCAGCGTGTTGTTGTCCTTGCTGATGTCGAGGTTGGGGTAGGCCCGGATGGATTGTCCGTCCTGCTGCTTAAGGATGATGGCCCCGTTCTCGTAACCCAGCCATTGCTGGACATAGTAGCGGTTGGGGGCATAGAGCTCGACCTTGCCGCCTCCGTCGATGTTGACCGGCACGGTGAAGGATGAGCCGGTGCCTGATGCAGTGTAGTTGAACCTGACATTGAGGCCCGACGAGCCCATGCCCTGCGGGCTGTAGGTGAGAAGGCCGGCGGTGGGGGAGGCGAAGATCGGGACGCCTGAGGCGCCCATGGTCATGGGGGCGTACATATTGATCGAGGTATCGCCGGTCACCAACTGCTGGGATATCATGCTGTCGACCTTGCCCTTCAGCTCACCGAACTGGTCGACCGATGCGTTCATATGAGCGCGCTCGTTGTCGAGCATCCACGCTGGCACGTACGAGTTGACGATCAGGGCCATGAACGCCAGGAAGACGAGCAACGCCATGAGCGTCCCGATGGTGGATGCGACGCCCTGGTGATCCTTCCTGAGAAGGGCTGCCCGGCTCGATCTGCTCAGAGCCCTGCTGCGCGCTGATACCGCCATAAGGATTCCACACCTCGATTCGCCAAAGCAAGCATCAGAGGCCTCTTAAAGCCTTCGAGCTGGCTTACAATTACAAACAATAATAATTATCCAGAGGAAAAAAACTGAATGCAACGAAGGGGACGGGCCCCTTGAATCCATTTACACTTGGCAGATAGAAGCTCTCGACGACCTCACGGTGCTCTCTGAGAGGTCGCTAAATGCGATGAACCCCTAGCTTTACTCGTGAAAACCATGGAAGGCCGTTGATAATGCTCTCGATTTTACTTTTATATCATTCACAGCGGAAGATCTCCTCCGTTTTCTCCAACGTCACAGTCCACGTCGTAGCTGACGATACCATTAACAAAGCCTTTAATATTAAAAATCTAAAAAATAAAAATGCTTCTGGATTAATCGGATCTGGACGATTGCGATCGGGTAGAGAATGGTACAGCTCTCAGTATAAATTACAGCATAAAATATAAGATGAGTCCCTCGTTTGCTTGCTGGGGAATACTGTGAAGAGCAAGAGGAAGAACGATCTTGCTACTGCGACTTTGTTCATTATGGTCTTTGCCATCATGCTAGTAGCACTGATGTATAACCCTCAAGGTACAAGTGATAATGATATTGTAATGGATGATAGAAATCCTGTGCTGGTCACAGTATATGGCATCGTGACCAACGGTAACGGAACACCGCTGGAAGATGCTCGCATATGGTCGCAAAGCGCATATGGAGACTTCTACGCTACAGTGTATGCGAACGGCTCGTACACCCTCGAGTTTAACACCACCACTTCTACATCGACCATCATTGCGAGCTGCGATGGACATTGGACTGAGCTAGCGACCATACATCCAAAGTGGAACAACACTGAATTCAATGAGAATTTCACGTTGTTACCAAGCACTGTCGTCTGCTTACCGTTGGGGATAGTGGCGTTCATTGATTCTTCTGACGGTTTATCCAATTTCTCAATGAACGTCAACCTAACACATAGCTATTATCAGCTGAGGCAAGATGGTTCCAATGAAACACCCTGCATCCATTTCTCCTCAAAAAACTTGACATGCAACGTCTCGGTAGGGAACGGACCGACACTGCTGTACGCTGACGTTAGCATAGTTGGAACCTACATTAAAGGAAATGGGACGATAACGGTGATGTTCTGTGATGTGTTGGGTGATATCTATGGCGTTCCACTCAATGTGGAGGAACCCGACATATTTTCAGGGTCTTGGAGCCACTCAACCTATAATCTAGTGAAGGGCGAGCAGGCCAACATAACACTTGCTACAAAGAATGCAACTTACCAATTTCCTCTAGATGATCAGCCAGCCTTCTTCATGGGCTTTCTAGGAGAGACCATCACCTTCCAGGAAGTGAACTTTTCGACCCAGGATATTGACGGGGAAACTGGTGAGCCCATAGATTCGAGCGTCAGCGCCGTATCGGTGAATATTGTTCCGATGGCAGGAGGTAATCATCTATACGATGTGTTCACCAAGGATGGCTGCATGATTTACATCCAAGAGGTCACTGGCACCAATATATTTGGTGGACACAACTCGGCTGATCGGGCTCTTTGAAAATCTAATACAACGAGCATAGTAAGTCTTAACTTGTGTACCGAAAGAGTTGATCCTCATCACTGCAACATCCACCGGGTTTCCGCTCACCGTACATATCAGTGTCCATTGGCCAACAAATTGTCCTGAGTACATCGATGGATCGAACGACCTGATGGTGTTAACGCTCTGGCCAGATACATTGCCTTTGCTATCGAGGCCAGGATGATCCCATCTGGACTGACCGCAGATATGTTCAGATCGACCGGACCTTCGAACTCGGCGGTTAGCCTAATGCCGATTCAACTGCTGTCTACGTCGAACTGTCAGTGGAAGTTTCTTTGGTAGTGGAAATTGAAAAGACCTTCGAGCAGTTGGCATCGGCTTGAGGAGGCCATGATATGTGCTCGCCTGGTTAAGCCCTACAAGCGGCATTATTGCCAGCACGATTGTATTATCCACCGACCTCGTGAACGCTCGTCCCCAACGCAATGTCCTCGGCGATGATAGGGCCTGTGAGGTGCACCGTGAGCGGCGCCCTCAGCTCGAGAGCGAAACGCGGCCTCGTGGTGTTGTACCATCCCCGGTACCTTTGCAGCCCGCGTTCGATCTCGGCACATCCCAGTGGCAGCGAGAGCACAGCCCCTCCTGGAGCGAGCGGTGCCATCGCTCGATCTTGCCGCAGGTGGTCGGCCAGCGAACGCCGGCCATGATGTGCTTGATGCCCAGTTCTTGGCACGTCGTCCCGAACACCGTGGTCCCGCCATTCCTGGAGTGAGTGAAATGGCATTCATGGTCCGTCAGGATCTGACGATGTGCACCAAACATCCTGACCGTGGAACGAAGAAGTTAGACCGCCGCCTCGGCCCGTGTCGTTCCCTCCCTCATCCTGTTGATGACGTACTTCCTCACTTTGAACCAGTCACGTTCTTTATGCATCGGCTTCGCTGTATCGTCATCTTGTTCATTGCTCTGCTCTCAAAACGAACTATACGGGGCGTCCTCTCTTTTGACATTACGAAGAAATCCAGTAGAATATTATCCTAGGTCCCTCACGGCCTCATTTGATAATACGTCACCTAACTTGCGATTGGGAAACTTTATTATATCCGGGCAGGTTACTCTCTGGCGAAGCCGCAGTAACTCAGCTGGGAGAGTGCAAGACTGAAGATCTTGAAGTCGCTGGTTCAAGTCCGGCCTGCGGCACTCCTCTTTTACATCCCTCCCTGCAATTCGGTTCATTGCATGGGCAAGTTCTATTAGCGGGGCAGGACATAGCTCGCAGGGCGAAGACATGAACCTAGTGGGTTTCGAGACCAACACCATCGAGGCCAAGCGCTTCTCCAAGCCGGGGGAGCATATGGCGAACATCCGGATCGATCACAACAGCACCGTCACGCAGATTAGCCGGGCGTCCGACCGGACAGCATCGGTGGAGTTCCGTTTCACCGTCAACTACGTGGGCATGGGCTACATCAAGATCGAGGGGAGCGTCATGCTGGAAGGCGAGGTGGACGCGCTGGTCAAGGAATGGACCACGACCTCTTCCATGCCCAACGAGGACGCCAACATCGTCCACAACGTGGTGGTGTCCAACTGCATACCCACCGCGCTTCTCATCGCCAGGGACATCCGGCTGCCGCCACCCTTCCCGCTGCCACGCATCAACGTGGAGAAGAAGGCGGCCCCCGCGCAGCGCAGCGCCCCCGGGCCCGAGTTCGCCTGAACCTCGGGCGGTCCCCCGGCGTGATGCCGGGTGGCCAGCTTCATGGTCATGAAGGCCTTTCCCGGACCTCTGGGACTAAGGGGCGAACGTGAGGTGGGCCCCCCGCATCGACCCCTGATACAAAACCCGCATGTGATGGCCGTGGCCACGCCGAGGACGCTTACATCAATGCATCAATTAACGTTCGGGGCGGTCATGGTCCGGCTCATCATCGTCCGTCAGGCCATCATGGCGGTCCGAACCTGGAATGGCAAAACCATCGAAATGCTGATCATTTGATGTGGTCGAGCGCGAACGAACCGATGCTCAGCCCATGGCGTGTAGCGTTGTAACGGATGTACGAGCGCGACTGCACGTCGGTGATGCCCCGCACCATGAAGAACGTCCTCAACTGGTCGATCTTGAAGTCGATCATGCCGTCCATGATCGAGCCCAGCATCTGGATCTCCTGCTCCCCGTGCATGCCCTTCTCTATGGTGTAGAACGACACCGCGCGGTCCCTCTTGCGGCGGCCGCAGAACGGGGTGAGGAAGCGGAAGGTCGACGTAGGGTCAGAGTAGGCGATGAGGGTCGACAGCGTGCGGAAGGCGAGGCGGTAGTACTCGTTCTTCTCCTTGAACGCCTTGGCCGCGTCCTCCACCGCGTCCATTATCCTGTCGTGCGCGGTAGGCTGGTCGATGTAGGTGGTGTACCTGTCCACGGTGGTGTCGCCCATGCCCCTGGAGTACGAGTCCACGTACCGCACCAGGCCTAGGGCCTCGTAGTCCTCGTAGGCCGGCAGGACCAGCTTCATCTCTTCGCGGAGGTCGGCGGGGGTCTTGTCCGTCGTGACCCATATCGCCGGTATGCCCTTCTTCAGGCCCTCGGCGATGAACTGGTCCACCATCGTTTCCTTTCCCACGAACGGCGGCCCGTGCACCAGGACGTTGGAGCCGAAAGGAACGCCGCCCAGGAGCAGGTCGTCCAGGCGGGGGTTGCCGGTCTTGGCCTTCGCGGCCTCCGTCTCCAGCGCGATGTCCTCGTCCTTGTGCTTGAGCTCCTCCTCGATGGCCCCCATCTCCCGCTTGCGGAGCTCGCTCTCCTTATTGCGGATGTACTCTTCCTTGGCCTTGAGGTCCCGCTCCTTCTTCTCGACCTCCACCCGGAGCTCCTCCAGACGCTTCTTGAGCTCCGCCTCCTCGAGGCCTCCGGTGGAGCGCTTGGTCTCCTCCAGGCGGCGCTTCTCCTCGGTGACCTTCTTCTCCCTGAAGAGCAGGTCCTCCTCCCTGCGGGACAGCTCCTGCTCCTTGTAGCCGATGATCTCCTTGAGGCCCTTGAGCTCGTCCTCGCGCTCGGTCAGGAGGTCCTTCATGCGGCCGACGGTCTCCTGCAGCTCCAGGATCCGCTTCTCCTTCTCCTGGAACCCCTTGATCTTCTCGTCGATCTCCCTGCTGGCCTCGGGCTTCGACATCCTGGCGAGCTTGAGCTCGTCCTCGCGGAGCTTGATCTCTATCTCTCGTGTCCTGAGGTCGGTCTCCAATTGCTGGACGCGCTTCTTGAGCTCCTCCTCACGGGCATTGGCCTCGGCCTCCTTCTCGCTCAGCTCGGCCCGGTACCGCTCGACGATGATGGCGCTCTCCGCCCCGTTCATCCCCAGGGCCCGCTCCCTCATCTCCAGATCGTTCTCCTTGTCGCGTAAGGCGGCCTCGCGGCCCTTCAGCGATTCAGGTGCGGAGGCGACCGCGCGGTCCCTCAGCTCGCTGTTGGCCTTCGTGAGCCGGTTCACCTCGGCCCTCAGGCGGGCGTTCTCCTCGTTCACCGCCTCCCCGTCCATCCCACCGCCGGCCGCGGTGAGCTTGCGGAGCTGGGCGATCTCCGCCTCGTACTGGGCTATCCGTTCCTTGAGCTCGGGATCGAGGTCGAGGACATCGGGCGTGTCGCTGTAGAACGTGGTCTGCTGGTCGGGGTCCTCCTCCAGCCACGCCATCAATGTGGACTCGCCGGCCATCCACCGGCGGAGCTCATTGGCCTGGTCAGTGGTACCGTCCTCTGGACCGGAGGGCGAAGCCTGAGATCCCTCATCACCCTGTGAAGGACCCACCTCCTTGGCCTTCTTCTTGCGACCCAAATTCCACACCGTTATAATACTTGGGCTTCTAACCAACCAGGGGATTATTAACGATTTCGCCCTGTATAACGACTGCCGAAAATGAAAAAAGGCATTTTTATTGGACTACAAAGAATGGTCGCTGGAACGTTAGCCAGCATGCTTCAATTATCGATTGTCAGAGACAAAGAGATATATAGTGACAGGCACATTCAATTAGGAGAGTCGTTCCGACCAGGTGTTCTTCACATGGAAAAGCAGATACACGTCAAGATCGACAAGAAGAGCGACTTGACATTGCGCGAGGTGCTTCGCAAGATCGAGGAGATACAGGCCGAGCACCCTGAGTTGGACGTTTTTTTCGATGGGGACATCTATGCGATCTGTAGCCGCCCCCGTAAGCAGGCCGAGCAGCAGTGAGCTCCGAGCCCCATAGTTTTTCTTAGTGGAGACCGAGGCGCTAGGTCGACCGTTTTCGGACGTTCTCAGAAGCGTTCTAAGAAGGGGGATGGCTAAGCTTAATATCGTCGATATCATCACATCATCCACGGCGGGGGTCTATGGACCTCGGCTGGGGCCGCTGGACGGCCGGTCGAAGTTCCCGTCGAAAAGTCGAGTGACACACATGAAGAAGAAAGACCTCCTGAAGAGAGTCGTCAAGCAGGTAGATGCGACCAAGTTCGATTCCACGCCTATCATAGATAGCATGCGTGAGATGTCGTTCACCTCCCGTGACACCGCCCGGGCGGCCGATATCTTCAAAAGGATGCTGGAGGACAAGGATTGCACCACCATCCTCACCCTGGCAGGCAGCACCAGCGCCGGCGGCTGCATGAACGTCTACGCTGACATGATCAAGTACAACATGATCGATGCGGTGGTGGCCACCGGCGCATCGATAGTTGACATGGACTTC
Source organism: uncultured Methanomassiliicoccus sp. (assembly GCA_964426205.1). Taxonomy (GTDB): domain Archaea; phylum Thermoplasmatota; class Thermoplasmata; order Methanomassiliicoccales; family Methanomassiliicoccaceae; genus UBA6. The sequence goes on from CAYRPG010000009.1 coordinate 15,054, forward strand.
TTCGAGGCCCTCGGGTACAAGCACTATCACGGCACCCCGTTCATCGATGACCACATGCTCAGGGATAACTACGTCGACAGGATCTACGACACCTACATCGACGAGGAGCAGCTCCAGAAGTGCGACGCGACCGTCAAGAAGATCGCCGACGGACTGGACCCCCGGCCGTACTCGTCCCGCGAGTTCATCAGGGAGATGGGCCGTTGGCTCACCAAGAACGCCAAGAAGAAGAACTCTCTGGTGGAGCTTGCCTACAAGCACAACGTGCCGGTGTTCTGCCCCGCGTTCTCCGATTCCAGTGCCGGCTTCGGGCTGGTCATGCACCAGGTGGAAAGGCCCAAGGAGCACGTCTCCATCGACTCGGTGAAGGACTTCTACGAGCTCACCAAGATCAAGATAGAGGCGAAGACCTCCGGGCTGCTCATGATCGGCGGGGGCGTTCCCAAGAACTTCGCTCAGGACACCGTGGTGTGCGCCGAGTGCCTGGGCCACGAGGTGCCGATGCACCAGTACGCCGTCCAGATAACCGTGGCGGACGTCCGCGACGGTGCGTGCTCCTCCTCCACTCTCAAGGAAGCGTCGTCCTGGGGGAAGGTGCAGACGACCTACGAGCAGATGGTCTACGCCGAGGCCACCACCGTGGTCCCGCTCATCTTCAGCTACGCGTACCACAATGTGGACCTCAAGGCCCGCAAGCGGTTCGCGTGGACCAAGATGCTCGATAAGGAATGAAACACCAAAGGGCCCTCGAGGGCCCCATGCTCATTTTTTTACTTTGGTGCTAGATGGATGTGATCACGCCCCCACATCTCGCCTCTCGGGCATCAAGCTTTAAGGGAGGCCCCTCTTTTCGGACGCTCATCACCATGTCCCGACTAGGTCGCCCCACCATAGCGCTGTACAATTCCTACGACCCCAAGAGCTTCCGTGAGGCGCACCGCCGGGCACTGGCTCGTGCCGGCCCGCTCGCCCTGGCCTTCGACTTCAATTTGGCCACCTTCGGGTTCCCCTTCCCCAAGGAGCTTACGACCCCGCAGGAGATAGCGGATTGGGTGGCCACGACCACCTCCATCGGGGAGCACGGCGGCTTCCTGAAGGACCTTACCTCCAGGGGCCGCTTCCAGACCTTCGGGTATCCTAACAAGGGATTCCCGCCCCAGCTCGGCGATGTTGTGCTGACGACCAGGAAGCCCGAGCCGGGAAAGGAGATAGCGCTCGATGATCTCGTGGACACGCTGCGCCGGGGGCAGAGCGTCATGGTGGTCTTCGGCCTCGGACCAAAGGGCGCTCCCAAGGAGGTGTTCGAGATGACGAGAAGGCACCTCGACATCACGCCCGGGCGCTTCTCCCTCGAGACGTGCACCGCCATGGGCGCGGTGGCGGGTTCGATATTCTATCGCCTCAACGACCGGCGGTGACCGCCCGCTGTCGTCCAGATGTGTAGAATTAATATTATCATTTGATATTCTAATAATTATCAAATTAAAAAAATCTGAGACCAAGACTTATATCGGGATATAGAATGGTTCTCCATCCCAGGAAGCTAGAAAGAATTGGCATCCTGGGGAAGAGGGGATCACAATGTTCAGCAGGAGAGTAGCCATAGCAGCCATAGTGCTAGCCATGGCCGCTGTGCTCAGCAGCGGCATGATATACGCATACTTCAACGACACCGAGACCAGCCCCAACAACTCGTTCACCGCCGGGACGCTGGACCTCAAGATCAACAACGCGGACGACCCGGTACCGGCGACCTTCACGGCCACCAACCTGGCCCCCGGGTCCCATGGCGACGCCAAGATGACGGTGTCCAACGCCGGGACCATCGGAGGCACGCTGACCGGCAAGATCAGCGCCGTCACCAACAGCGGCGGATCGAACCCCGAGCCCGAAAAGGCCTCTGGCGCAGACAACGGCGAGCTCGGCGCGGCGATGACGATAACGATCTACGTCGATGCGAACAACAACGGTCAGTACGATACCGGCGAGGCCCTGTACTACAAGGGCAACCCCGCGGTCAGCGGTTCCTGGAACATGGGGGCCCTGGCGCCGGGAGGCTCCATCGAGGTGAGCGTGTACTACGACATCCCGACCACCGTTGGCAACGAGATCATGGGAGATAGCTGCACCTTCAGCATCGAGTACACCCTGACCCAGGCGTAAGGGCGCTGGGAAGGCGAAAGATCCGGGGCGAGGGGAGAGCAAAATGAGGCCAAGGCCAGGTCGCTTGGGGGCAGCGGCGCTCGCTGTGCTCCTAGCTCTGGCCCTGGCCGGCGTCCTGGCCCCCGCCTTCGGGTGGAGGCTGGACGTCGTGCAGAGCGGCAGCATGTCACCTGCCATCGGGGTCGGTGACCTTGTCATCACGTCGCCGTGCGATGCCGACAACATCCATGCCGGGGATGTGGTCTGCTTCCGGTCCGGCAGCACGCTGGTGTGCCACCGGGTCGTCAGCGTGAACGGGACCGATCGCACCCTCATCACGAAGGGGGACGCCAACGAAGGCCCCGACCCGTCCCCGGTCGCGTTCGACAACGTGATCGGCAGGGTGGTGGTGAACGTTCCCTGCCTCGGCTACATCGTCTCGTTCATCAAGAGCCCGTTCGGATGGGCGCTCATCATCCTGCTGGCCCTTCTGATCATGGTGACAGGGGGCGAGGGCAGGGACCCCAAAAAGAAGGACCTCGAGGGGGGCAAGGCGTGAGAGCATCCAGATCATGGATGCTGGTCATCACTCTCCTGCTGGTCGCGTCGATGATGTCGACAGGCGTCATCTGCGGCTACATGGACCGGGAGACCTCCGCTGGCAATACCGTCACCGGCTACGTGCCCAGCTCCTGGACCCAGACCACCCTTGCTGATTTCAATGCGGGCACGGCGAGCAGGACGGACGTCACCGCGGTCCCCGGCAGCGCGGTCCTGGGGAGCGAGCACACTGACCCGGGCGTCTTCGTTCTGGTCGGAGGGACGTCCAAGGCCTTCTACCGGTACAACATGACCTCCAGGGCATGGAGGGCCGTGGCATCTGTCCCGGTCACCCTGGGCGACGGCTCGTCCATGGTCTATGACGGGGCGGGGCACATCTATGCCCTCGTCGGGGGCTCGAGCACGGCCATATACCGCTACGACGTCCTCTCCAACGCCTGGGCGCTGTTCGCGACCGCGCCCGGCCCGATAGGGAAAGGAGGTGACCTGCTCATCAACGGGTCGATCCTGTACGTTCTGCAGGGGTCGACGGGGAAGAACATATGGACATATGGCCTCGCAACGCTGAAATGGACGACCCTGGCCACCACCCCAAAGAGCACGGGCACAGGGGCATCGATCCTTCTTCAGAACAACATCCTGTGCTGGGCTCGGGGAGGCTCGACCAATGAATTTTGGGGCTATGAGATAAGCACCAGAACCTGGACCCGATTGGCCAACGCAGCGGGCAACATGGGTGCGGGAGCCGACATGGTCATCGGAGGAGGGGAGCTGTTCTATGGTTCGTATGGGGGCGATTCCAACCGGCTGATGGAGCGCTATAACGGATCGACCAACGCGTGGACCCCCCTGGCCTCTCAGACCAACGACGTCAGGGACGGGGGCGGGCTGGCCTTCGACGGCCACACCACGATCTTTTCCATCAATGGCAATATGCAGGCCTATTTCTATGCGTACAACACGACCACGAACACCTGGGCCCCAGGTACATCGGTTCCAGAAGCGGTGACCACCGGCGGGTGCATCGTGCATGTGCCATCGATAAGGATCGCTTACTACGGCTCTGGGACCTTTACTTCGGCGGTCTTCGACACCGGGGCGGCAGGCATGAAGTATGTCCAGGCCTTCTGGGACATCAAGAGCCCGACCTTCACCACGGTGACCCTGGAGGTGCGGGTCTCGGACATGCTGCTCAACGGTGTTCCAGCGGGGTCATGGCAAAACCTGGGCTCGGGGGCCTCAGGGACCATGAGCGGCCTAACGGGGAGGTACGTGCAGTGGCGGGCCACCCTGACCACCTCCAATGCCGCGGTCACCCCGGAGCTGCAGGAGGTGAGGGTATACTACTACCACGGGTAGGTGCGGTCCTCGCGGTCGGTCTCCTCGTGCTCATGTCCATCCCGACGCTGTCCGTGCAGGGAGCTGACGCGCCCATCGACCTGGTCATGGGGGGACAGGGCAGCCTCCCGTGGTCGGTAGGCTCGATCAAGCCGGGAGACCGTGGGAGCGAGACGGTGACGGTCACCAACGCAGGGACCGTCACGGCGTATCTGAGGATATGGGTGAGCGGGATCATGCTCACCGATCATGGCGGTGACGGGGCGGCGCTCTCGAAGTATCTGCTTTTCTCGCTCGTTGCCGACGGGCTTACCACCACCATGGACCTTCCGGCGACCATCGATCGGTTCCCCCAGTCGCCGTCCGACCAGGGGCAGCTGGTCATCGGGCCCCTGGCCGGGGGGAGCTCCGCGACGCTGCGGTGGACCTGGGAGTTCGTGGAGGCCGGGGATGGACAGAACGACGCCCAGGGCGATGGGCTCGCCTTCAGCATCAGCTACATGCTCACCGACGCGCCCCCGCCGGCCGCCTCCTACAGGTACATGGCCGTCGACATGATGGGGTGGCAGACCGCCGTCGAGACCGACAGCACCGGAGTGGTGCAGCACGACGCGGACGCGGTCGACCCGCTCGGAGTTCACCACCTGAGGATCGCCGCCGGCACCAGGGTGATCGACGAGGAGGGCAACGTCCCCGGCCGCATCGTGCTCTCGGCCGCCGATCCCGCCTCCCGGCCCGGGGGGCCGGCCGGGACGGTGTGGCTAGGGGGCATGTACCTCCTGCAGGCCTACCGCCCCGATGGCACCGGAGTGAACGTGAGCTTCTCCTCCCCAGTCGCCCTGGTGATCGGGGTGAACGCGTCCACGGTACCTGCGGGATACCTGCCCATGGGCGTGCACATGCTCGACGGGGACAAGTGGTCTCGCCTGCCTGCCGGGGCGGACGATCTGTCCCGCTGGTCGGCCGAGGGCATGCTCGACCGGACGGGCAGGTTGACGGTGTTCGCTGCGCCGGTGGTGCCTCGCCCCTCCCAGCTCCATGTCACCGCCATGGACGTGTCCCCCGAGATGCGGGAGAACGGCTGGCCGTTCACCATATCGATCACCACGGGCAGGTCGGTCACCGTGACCGCTTCTGTGACCAACCTCGGCAACTCCTCCGGCATATTCAGCGTGGGGCTGCTCATCGACGGGAGCGTCAGGGACACCGTGACGGCGGTCATCGAGCCGGGGGAGGAGGTCCATCTCAGCCTCGGCGCCTCGGGGATCGAGGACGGCGAGCATGCCGCCACCGTGCTGGACCGGACCTCGAGGTTCAGCAGCGGGACCTCGGTGGAATGGGCGATGGTGCTCGTGCCCAGCGCGATGGCCCTATCCGCCCTGGTGATCATACGCAGGAAGCCGTTCACGCATCGCCCGCCGCGGGGCCGCGAGGCTGTCCGCAGCAGGGCGGAGAAGGAAAAGGCCCCGGCCACCGTCGAGAAGTCAAGCACCGAGATCGCCAACCCCCAGCTCCTCGAATCGATCGGGGCGGTGTGGGAGGCCAGGCGGACCGCTGAGCAGGTGATGCACGACCTCCCCGCCGAGCCGCGGGAACGGCGGTAGCGAGGCTCAGTACCTCTCGTACCTCAGGCCGAGGGAGGGCACGGAGACCCCGCTGCCCTCGACCACCCTGCCGACGACCTTGGCCCCCTCGCCGTAGATGGACGCTGCCCTCTTGGCGTCCTCGGGCGGACAGACCAGAGCGAACCCCATCCCCATGTTGAAGGTCTGGTACATCTCCGCCAGGTCCACCGAGCCCAGGTCCCCCAGGACCTTGAAGACCGGCGGCACGGGCATGGGCTCGTCGATCTGGATCCCGACCCCGTGGCGCAGCCTGAGGAAGTTGCGCAGCCCGCCCCCGGTGACATCGATCATGCCGTGGACCCGGCACCCGCGGACGATCTCCAGCACCTTCCGGACGTAGATCTCCGTCGGCGTCAGCAGCTCCATGCCGACGGTCCTCCCGAGCTTGGGGAACTTTTCGTCCCAGTCCACCTCGTTCCTCTCCAGGATCCTCCTGGCCAGGGTGAGGCCGTTGGAGTGCACGCCCGAGGACGGCAGGCCTATGACAGCGTCCCCCACGGCGACCTTGGAGCCGTCGATGATGCGGTCCTTGGGGACCATCCCGAGGCAGCAGCCGGAGAGGTCGATCTCCTTCATGATCTCCGGGAGCACGGCGACCTCGCCGCCCACCAGATCGCAGTTCGCCAGCTCGCACCCCTTGTTCAGGCCGATGCCGATCTGCTCCATCAGAGGGGGGTTCGGTTCGTATATGGCCAGATAGTCCACGAAGGAGATGGGCTCCGCGCCGACGCAGATGGTGTCGTTGACGTTCATGGCCACGCAGTCTATGCCTACGGTGTCCCACTTGTTCAGGGCCTTGGCGATAAGGAGCTTGGTCCCCACCCCATCGGTGCACAGGGTGAGCGCCACGTCCCCGAAGTCGATGAGGCCGGTGAACTGTCCGGGAAGGTCGATCATCTTGACCTTCCCCGAGCGGCGGAAGGTCAGCTGCTTCACTAGGGCCTCTATGGCCTGGGACTTGGCGTCTATGTTCACGCCCGCCTGGGCATAGGTCATGGGCTTTCTATTGCAGGACATGCTGACCGCTCCTGTAATCGCTCCTTAGCTTCAAACCTTTTCCCGGCGAGGCCGGAGGCATAAACTTTAAGGCCGCGGGGGAAATAGAGCGGTCCATGAGCAAGAGCTGGCTGATAGAACGGAGGCACGACTTCTACTACCGTAAGGCCAAGCAGCTCAATTACCGCTCCCGGGCATCGTTCAAGCTGCACCAGATCAACGAGAAGTTCGGCATCTTCCGGCCGGGGATGTCCGTGGTCGATCTCGGGGCAGCGCCGGGGGGATGGCTCCAGATCGCCAAGGAGAGGGTCGGCCCCGAGGGCAAGGTCGTGGGCGTCGACCTGCAGCACATCGCCCCCATCGAGGGCGTGTCCACGATAAAGGGGGACATGACCAAGAAGGAGACGGTGGACGAGCTCATGGCCCTCCTGGACGGTAGGGCCGACGTGGTCATCTCGGACATGTCCCCCAACATCAGCGGCAACTACTCGATCGATCACGCCCGCTCTGTGGACCTGTGCACCCACGCCCTCAACTTCGCCCGGCAGACACTAAGGCCCGGGGGCTCGCTGGTCATGAAGATATTCGAGGGGGACATGATCAATGAGTTCCTTGCTGACGTTCGCAAGAGCTTCTCCTCGGTGCGCCTGCACTCGCCCAAGGCCTCGCGCTCGAGCAGCTCCGAGATATACGTCATTGCCAAGGGGTTCAAGGGTGCCCGCGAGCAGGCCAGCACGCCATCGGTCGCCCAATGATATCCATCAAGGTAATCACAATTGATTACCAGGTCTCCCCCCTTTAATAACCCCCAGGGTGCTCAAGGGTATTAGGGAGCGGGAGAACCCCCCGTATCAATAGCCCCCCAACGAATCCATTTATTATTCTTCGCCGCTCCCATAATTTCTTCTTTTCAATACCTGTTGGCTCGAGTCGGACGACTGGAGCGTTCCGAGATATCCTATGAACTTCCACGCCCTGGCGGGCGGGGCCTCCTGCTTCACCCCGGCAACATGCGGTCCGTTCACTGACGGCTTTAGCGGTTACCGGTCCACAAGCGTGAATACGAGCGACGATGCGTTGCCTCTCGCGGTTCTTGGAGCCCTTCTGCTCTCTGGAGAGGGCGCTGCTCCCGGCTCGACCTCTTCAGTTCACGCTTTAAGTACCGAGGTTTCTCCACTTCGTGGCCGTCACTGTACACGACGAAGTGCTCCAGACCGATATCGATGCCAACGGCATTTTCGATGACCATCGGATCTCTCGAGCCCCGACCGTCATCGACCAAGAGGTAGGCGTACCACTGGCCGGACAGCGTGTGCTTGGCGGTGACGTCCTTGACGTCTCCCTCGACGGCACGGTGCATCCGCATCGGGATGTCGCCGATCTTGCTGAGATGCAGCAGGTCGAGCCTGTCGTTCTTAGGCAGGACATCGAACCCCGACCGGTCGTATTTGATCGTCCTGCAGTGATGCTGACCCTTGGATCGGAGCTTGCCGATCTAGCGGCCGCGCTTCAATATCTCGTTAAGAGCTTTGAGGTTAGCGAACAGACAGTGCAGCTCGTACTGGAGCACCTTGGAGCGCACGCCTCGGAGATCTGCGTCCTCTCCCCCCATACGGGAAGAAGAGCTTGGGGCCCAACACGGTCGCGCTCGCCACCATGATGCCGTTCAAGAAAGCGATCGTAGGCGCGTCTGCGAACATCCCTGGTCCACAGCAGCTTCCGCTCCTCCTTGTTCGGAGCTCGTTTTCTTGAGGGATCGCACACATGAGCGTCGTTCGGGAGATGACCTGAAGTGCTCTATGCTGCTCGCTCCCCTCCCCTTGCTTACACGGGGGCCTCTCCTCGTATAAGTTATATCCATCGTCTCCATTTACACGTTGATGATTACCTATCTCACAGTCACCTTCAGCACCGAGGGGTCCCGCCCGTCAGAGGTCATGGAAGCGCTTCACGGCCTGGGGTTCGAACCGACCACCGGGAGCTACGACTTCATCTACCGGTGGGGCAACAAGGCGACGGTCGAGGACGCCATCTACCTGGCGGACAAGGTGCATCAGACCCTGAAGGGAAAGCAGGTCCTTTTCAAGCTCCAGACCGTGAGCGACTATCTCTGAGGTGCTGGTATGCAGCACTGCAAGATAGTCTGCATCGGCCAGAACTACCGCGCCCACGCCAGGGAGCTGAACCACGAGCCGCCCGAGGAGCCGATGCTGTTCCTGAAGCCACCGTCGGCCATCATCGGCGACGGCGAGGTCATCGAGGCCGGTCCAGTGGGCCGGGTGGACCACGAGGTCGAGCTGGCGCTCGTGATCGGCAGGACCGCGAGAAAGGTGACCGAGGCGGACGCGCTCTCCTTCGTCTCCCATCTGGCAGTGTTCAATGACATCACCGCCCGGGACATGCAGAGTGTGGCCCGCAAGGCCGGCAACCCCTGGACGCTGTCCAAGGGCATGGACACCTTCGCTCCGATGTCCAGACCGGTGCCCATCTCCAGGGTCAGGGACGTGCACGACCTCGACCTCGAGCTGAGGGTCAACGGCGAGGTCAGGCAGAAGGGCAACACCGGGGACATGGTGTTCGGGCCGGAGAAGCTCGTCTCCTACATCTCGTCCTTCATGACCCTCGAGCCGGGGGACATCATCGCCACCGGGACCCCGGAGGGCGTGAGCCCCCTGAACGACGGCGACAGGGTCGAGGCGACCATACCTGGCGTCGGCACCGTGAGGAACACCTTCCGGCGCATCTAGTCCCAGAACCTCTTCGTTCTCGCGTACGTGAGCTCGGCGCTGAGGATGTCCCTGAGGAACTCGTCCTCGTCATCGTAGAAGGACGAGAGCACCCTCGCCGCGGTGTCCGGGCCGATGCCCCGGCCGGCCAGGGCGATCATTGCCCTCCGCCCGTGCTCCCTGACCAGGCTGGCGTTCTTGTACATCCGCCTGATCTCCTTGGCCTCCTCCTCGGTCGGTCTCTCCTTCTTCAGCAGGCCGATGTCCTGCTTGTTGTACGGCAGGAGGGCAGCGACCATCTGGCCGCCGCACCGAGGGCACACTATGCGGTCGGGAGCGTCCGCCGGTCTCATCCTCCACTGGGCCTGGCAGCTCAGGCAGGACATGCTCATGCTCTCCGCCTCCAGCCGCTTCTTCAGCGCCATCAGGATGCTGTGGTCGGCCCGCTGGGGCATGATCAGCTCGCGGGAGTGCTGCAGTCCTGCCCGGCCGATGGCCGTGAGGCCCATGACCTTCAGCTCGATCTCTCCGCTCTCGATGCGCCTCATCGCCGCGACCGTGCCCTCGATGTCGAAGTCCTCCCACAGAACCCGGCGGACCGCCTCCTCGAACAGCGGCGTGTCCTCGAACGCCTCCGCCAGCCTGGTGAAGTTGACCTGCCGGTAGTCGGCGTCCTTCTCGATGGCCCCGAACTTCTTGGCCACGAAGACGAAGCGGTACCTGAGGTACGAGGAGGACTTCAGGACCAGGCGGACGAGCGGCTCGACCCCGTCCGATCTTATGGAACGGAGCGTGTCGATGATGATCTGGGGGTTGATGTCCCTCGGGAGCTCGATGACTATCCGGTACGGGTCGGTGTGAACCCCCACGCTCTCGCCCAGGCGGGCGGACAGGAGGACCGACAGGACCTTGGAGACGGTCTCGTTGACCTTGGTCCCGAAGCACATGTTGAGCACCGCCATGCGCTTGCCCATCTCCAGCGTGACCAGCTTGTCGGACGGCACCGCGCCGTCCCTGTCCTGCTCCCTGAAGTAGTGGTCCAGCTCCCTCACCGCGTCCCGGTCGGCGGCGTAGGGGGCGTAGTCGCGCTCCCTCCTCAGCCTGCCGACCTCCTGGGCGATGTCGAACGGCACCGGCAGGTCCTCCCCGGTCCACGAGGGTATGGAGCCGATGTCCCTCACCTGCTCCACAAGCAGCTCGTCCTCCCGGACCTCGACGATCCTCCATGTCTTGCCATGGGTGATGAACGCGGCGTACGGCTCGGCGAAGGACAGCACGAAGGACTCGTCCAGCGTCCCCACGATCCGCCGGGTGGCGATGTCCCTGATGAGGAACGTCCTCTCGTCAGGTATCATCGACAGGTTGTCGTAGAAGTACCGCATTCCCCTCGAGGTGCGGCGGTACTTGGACTCGTTGTCGAACAACAGCCCGATGCGCACCAGCTGATCGAGGACGCCGTGGTGCTCCTCCCGGGTGAGGTTGCGGAAGGGGTAGGAACGTTTGATGACCTGGTACGCCAGCTCCTTCTCCACCTGGCCGACCATGGCCATCGCCACCAGCTGATTGGCCAGCACGGCCATGGGCCTTTCCCTCACCCGGAGCTCCTCCAGCTCCCCGGCGGCGGCCTTGCGCGCGATGACCATGCTCTCAGCTATCTCATCGGGGTTCGAGGCCACGATGGCGCCCTCCGTCCGTTCGCCGACGGAGTGGCCCGCCCGCCCTATGCGCTGTATTAGCCGCGCCACCTGGCGGGGGGAGTTGTACTGGATGGCGAAGTCCACCGAGCCGATGTCTATGCCGAGCTCGAGGGATGACGTGCAGATCAGGCCCTTCAGCCGCTCCTGCTTGAAGTCCTCCTCCATCTCCACCCGGATCTCCTTGGACAGCGAACCGTGGTGCACCCCGACCTTGAACCCCTCGTCCCAGATGTGATACCTGGCCGCCAGCGCCTCGGCGGTGTCCCGGGTGTTGACGAACAGGAGCGTGGAGCGGTGCCCCTCGATGAGGCTCCTGCACCTCCGCATGCCGGCGACGAGGTGGGGGTCGCTCTGCAACCGGCCCGCGAGGTCCCGGTCGGCGTCGGTGACCTGGGGGGCCTGGATCGTCACATCGAGGTCCTTCGAGATCTGCGCCCTGACCACGCGGACGTCCCTCGTTCCCCCGAGGTATCGGGCGACCTCATCGACCGACCCCACGGTCGCGGACAGCCCTATGCGCTGGAACTCCCCCGCGATCTCGGCGAGGCGCTCCATCGCCACCGACAGCTGCGCCCCGCGCTCGTTGCTTGCCAGCTCGTGGATCTCGTCCACCACCACCCATCTGACCCTCGAGAGGTGCTCCCTCAGTCTTTTTCCGGTGAAGAGGACCTGCACCGTCTCCGGGGTGGTGATCAGCACGTCAGGGGGGCTTTTGGACTGGCTCTGCCGCTCCGACTGAGAGGTGTCGCCGTGCCTCACCGCCACCTTCAGGTCCAGCGCCTCCCCGAACTCCGTGAGCCGCTTCAGCATGTCCCTGTTCAGCGCCCTCAGGGGGGTGATGTAGATGCACTTGATGCCCTTCCCCGGGGTGCTCAGCAGGCGGTGGAAGATGGGCAGCATGGCCGCCTCGGTCTTGCCGATGCCGGTGTGCGCCACCAGCAGGAGGTCATGCCCTTCCAGGATGAGCGGGATGGCCTCGCGCTGGGGGCCGGTCGGCTCGTTGATGTCCTTGTCCCGGAGGACCTGCTGGATGCGGGGATCTAGAAGCTCGAACACCATGGCCGGACGCGCCCTATCTTCACTGGACGAGCGTATATCAACCTATCGCCGACCGTGGCGAATGCGATCCCCACGTCGGAACCGGATAGAGAAATGAAAGGGAAGGATGGAAAAGGGTTTGCTCAGGCCTTCTGGGCCTCGGCCTTCGGCTTCGCCGGGGCCTTGGGGACACCCTCTGCCTTGGGAGCCCTTGCCGCAGCGGCCTTGCCCTCGGCCTTGGCCCCCTCGGCGGCAGCCGGTGCGGCGCTGGGGTCGGTGGCCTCGAGCAGCAGCTCGGAGATGTCCATGACCTTTATCTTGGCCCCGATGGCCTTGGCCCCCGCCTGCAGGTTGACCACGCAGAACGGGCAGGTGGTCACCAGGATCTCGGCTCCGGTGGCAACGGCCTCCTTGACCCTCTCGGCGGCGATGTTGACCGCCAGGTCGTTGAAGGCGCTCTTGAAGCCGCCCCCGGCGCCGCAGCAGCGGGAGCCCTTGCGGTTGCGGGGCATCTCCACCAGCTCGATGCCGGGGACCTTCTTGATGACCTCACGGGGCTCCTCGTACACGCCGCTGTGCCTGCCGAGGTGGCAGGGGTCGTGGTAGGTGACCTTGGCCTTGATCTCCTTGGTGAACTTGATCTTCTTCTCCTTGATCAACTGGTTCACGTACTGGGAGAAGTGGTATACCGGGAAGGTCGGGTTGGCGAAGTACTTGCCGTAGTCGGTGGAGGTCGTCTTGTAGCAGCCGGCGCAGGTGGTCACCATGGCCTTGGCCCCGAGCTTCTCCACCCCCCTGATGTTGTGCTGGGCGAACTCCGAGGTCAGTCCCGTCTGTCCGGTCCTGAGGGCAGGGGAGGTGCAGCACCACTCCTCCCCTCCGAGGATATCGAGCTTGACACCCGCGCGGCTCAGGACGATCGCTCCGGCCTTGGCGATCCTCTGCATCCTGTAGGAACCGGTGCACCCGGCAAAGAATATGACGTCCGGGCGGGCCTGGTGGGGAATCTCCGCCGGCCACCACTCGCCGCGCTTCTCGATCGGCTCGTTGTAGGGGTTGCGGTTCTCCTTGATGGCCTTGGCCAGCTTGGCATGCACCGGCAAGGGCCCCTTGCCCTGGTCCACGACCCACTCGCGCACCTTCTCCCAGAAGTCGGCGAACTCGATGTTGACGTGGCAGACCGTCTCGCATTGCGCGCACCCAGTGCACCGGAACAGCGCGTCCACGAACTCCTCGTCGACCTTGACCTTGCGGCCGAGCATGGCGTCCACGGGCGATTTCTTGGCGAGCTGGCTCAAGTAGTACACCTTGCCACGGGGGGTGATCGATTCCCATGGCGTCTGCTCGTAGGTGGGGCAGACCCGTACGCAATATCCGCATTGTAGACAAGCGAGAAGTTCCCTGTTGATCTCCGGCATCTTTACCATGGGTGCACCTCTGTGAAATGAAGGGAGCCTTATCTCCTGTTAAGGGAGGCTTTGGAACGAGTGAATGGAAGAAAACTTCTTATAACTATCGCTGGGGCGGGAGCATCGCCCGAAGACCTCTAGCAAGTGTGGCCAGCGGATGACCGCCGGCTATCCGTCCAGTATGGGATTGTATCCGTACCAGCTGCCGCCGCGCTTCAGGTAGTCGAGGTTCTCCTCCAGGAGCCTCTGGTGCTCCCTCTCCCAATCGGACAGCCGCTGCATGAGCAGCTTCAGCTCCATGTCCTGGGTCATCCCGGCGACCTCCTGGTACATGCGCACGGAGGCCCTCTCGACCTCGATGGCCATCTCCACTGCCTTGATCTCGTCCTTGGGAGAAAGGCACGCCCCCTCGGGCAGGTCAGGAAATATCCTGGTCGGGACGATGTTGGCGTACTCCGGGTCCGGCCTGATGGTGGCCACGTCCTTTCCGGGGAATATTCGGTCGATCTGCCGCATGAGCCAAGCGCGGTGCTCCTTCTCGTCCCTGGAGAGGCTCCTCAGGATGAGCTTGCCCTCTCGGTCCTTGATGCACTCGCTCATCCGCTGGTAGAAGTCCCTGCCGAACTCCTCCACCCTTATGGCCGCGGAAAGTAGCCCCAGCTGCTTGTTCAGGCTCGCTTCATCGCTCTTCCAGTCGCTCCTTTCAAAGCGCATTCCCGTCCCTCTTTGTCCATCCTCAGTATTGAACGGCCATCGGCCGATAAATATCTTACCGAACCGCATCGCATGACTGGGACCGTCGCGCGGCTCAGGGTTCTTCCTGCAAAGCCGACTAGGATGGAAACCTATAAGAAAGGTGATAGGTTTGGGCGGGCTAAAGGGCAGGCTATCTGAACGAGGCTTATACGAGATGATGGGATGCTGCACGTTTGGGAGTTGATCTGATGTATGGTCAGGTGCTCCTTCCGTTGCTCATTAGCGTGTCCCTTGCCGGGACGTTACTGTCCATCGTGACCAAGAGGTGGGAGAGGATCTGCCGGGTCGCCCCCTTCATCGCTGCTCTGGCCGCCTCTGTGGTAGGGCTAGCTTTGGCTCTCGAGGTCCTGCTGGGAGGAGGAGAACCATCCTTCACCATCCCCACCGCGGTGCCCGCCCTCGGGCACTTCGCCTTCGTCGTGGACCGCCTGTCCGCCTTCTTCGTGCTGACCATCTCCTCCGTGGCGCTATGCGTGTGCATATACTCCATCGGATACACCAGGGAATATGCCGGCCGGTACAGCCCGGCCACGATGGGCCTCCTGTTCAACGTCTTCCTTCTCAGCCTCTTTCTGGTGGTCACAGCATCCAACGCCGTCCTGTTCCTGATCATGTGGGAGACGATGTCCCTGTCCTCCTATCTCCTGGTCACCTATGAGAACCGGGACCGGGAGAAGGTATCGGCCGGCCTGCTGTACTTCGTGATGACCCACCTGGGCACAGCCTTCATCTCCGTGGCGTTCATCATCATGTGGCTGTACACGCCGGGAGAGCACTCCTTCGATTTCACCGCGTTCCGCGGGCTGGGGGCCGGCGGGCTGCTCCCAGGGGCCATGCGGGACCTGGCCTTCGTCATCCTGCTGATCGGCTTCGGAACCAAGGCCGGCCTGGTGCCCCTGCACGTGTGGCTGCCGCAGGCGCATCCCGCCGCGCCGTCGAACGTCTCGGCCATGATGTCCGGGATCATGGTCAAGACCGCGGTGTACATGCTCGTGCGTTGCTACTTCGACTTCCTCGAGGTCACCGACTCCTGGTGGGGATTGGTGGTCCTTCTTGTCGCCTCCATCTCCGCCCTGATGGGGGTGCTGTACGCCCTCATGGAGGACGACATCAAGCGTTCGCTTGCCTACTCCACCGTGGAGAACGTTGGGATAATCTTCATCGGCCTGGGCGCGGCGATGGTGTTCCAATCCTATTACTATGCGGACCCGTTGACCAACGCCCACCTCGCCGACCTGGCCGCGCTGGCGCTGATCGCCGTGCTCTTCCACACCCTTGCCCACTCGCTGTTCAAGGGCCTCCTGTTCATGGGCGCCGGTTCGGTGATCTCCGCCACCCATACCCGTGATATGGAGAAGATGGGGGGCCTGGCCAAGCGTATGCGGTGGACGGGCATCCTGTTCTTCATCGGCGCGTTGTCCGTCTCGGCGATCCCCCCGTTCAGCGGCTTCGTGGGCGAGTGGCTGATGTTCCAGTCCCTTCTGCTGACCCAGAACATCAACGATCCCATGGTGAACGTCCTGCTGCCGGTGGCGGTGGCCGTCCTTGCCCTCACCGGGGCGCTGGCCGCGGCCTGCTTCGTGCGCATATTCGGCGCGGTGTTCCTCGCCAGGCCGCGCAGCAAGCATGCCGCGGAGGCCAAGGAGGTCCCGAGGACCATGCTGGCGGGCATGGGCATCGCCGCAGGGGCCTCAGTCCTTCTGGGCGTGCTCTCCGTGTTCATCATCCCCGTCATCGACGGGGTGACCTCCTCGGTCCTGGGAGTGAGCATCTCCTCCAAGCTGGTCAACGGCCTGGTACTGTTGCCCTCTACCGGGGAGTTCTCCAGTATGAGCCCCCTGGTGATCGGGGCGCTGCTGCTGTTCGCCGTTCCCCTCGCCTTCCTTGCCACCCGCCGCCTGGGCGGCCACCATTCGGTGGAGCAGGGTGACACGTGGGACTGCGGGACGCCGCTGAACTCGAGGACGGAATACTCCGCCACCGGCTTCTCCAACCCCATCAACCGCATCTTCCGCTCGATCTACCGGCCGCACACCGAGGTCAGGACGGAGTACGCCTCCTCGACCCTGGTAAAGAGAAAAATCACCTTTTCCACCAATATCGAACCGGTGTTCGAGCGCTACCTTTACGCGCCCGTCGCCACCTTTGTGGTGGCCTTGGCCCGCCGGGTGGGGATCATCCAGAAGGGCAGCATCCAGGCATACCTGGCATACATATTCGTCATCCTGCTCGTCCTGCTGGTGGTGTTCCGATGATCCTCGAGCTGGCCCAGTTCCTGCTGGTCCTCGCCATCGCCCCCCTGGTCACCGGGATCATCCGCAAGGTCAAGGCGCGGATGCAGAGCCGCCGGGGCCCCAGCATATTCCAGCCCTACCGCGACCTCAGGAAGCTCATGTCCAAGGGCTCGGTGGTCTCCCATGACGCCTCCTGGCTCTTCAACATCACTCCCTACGTGTGCATCGCCTCGGTGGCCGTGGCCGCGCTGCTGGTACCGGTAATGTACGCCAGCACTTTCGGGTTCATAGGCGACCTAATAGTGTTGATCTACATGCTGGCCATGATGCGGTTCTTCATGGCCCTGTCCGCCCTGGACACCGGCTCGGCGTTCGGAGGCATGGGCTCCAGCCGGGAGATGTACATCTCCTCGGTGGTCGAACCGACGATGCTGCTGTCCATCTTCGCGATGGCCCTGGTGGCGGGAACCACGTCGCTGGCGAGCATCGCCAAGCTGATCGCCTCCAGCGGTCTGGACCTGGTATCGCCGGCGCTCTTCCTGGCCGCGGCGGCTTTCTTCATCGCCACCCTGGCGGAGAACGCCCGCCTGCCGTTCGACAACCCGTCCACCCACCTTGAGCTGACAATGATCCATGAGGCCATGCTCCTGGAGTACTCAGGAAAGCAACTGGCGCTGATGGAGATGGCCTCCATGACCAAGCTGGTCATCTTCCTGGCCATCCTGTCCAACGTCTTCTTCCCCTGGGGCATCGCCACCGAGGCCACGCCGCTCGCGGTTATGGTCGGACTGCTCGTCTTCATAGCGAAGATAGTCCTCCTGGCGCTGGTGATCGCCCTCATCGAATCGTCCATCTCCAAGATGCGGCTGTTCCGCCTGCCCAACCTGCTGACCTCGGCGTTCATCCTGTCCCTCCTGGCAGTGATATCCTACTACATCCTGGGGGTGTCCTGAACGGCCTTCTCTTCGATCAATATCATCGACGGCCTTGCCGCCGTCATCCTGCTCGTCTCGTTCGTCGGTATCGCCAGCAACCGGATGCTGACGCTGGTCCGCCTGTTCGCGCTGCAGTCCGTGGCCCTGGGAGCCCTGGGGTTCACCGTGGCCGTCGTCACCAATGCCGCCCACATCTTCGTGGTCGCCTTCCTGACCGTGGCCATCAAGGGAGTGATCATCCCCTGGATGCTGATGTACGTCATGAGGCAGATCAAGGTCGACCGGGAGGTCGAGCCGTTGGTCGGCATACCCATGTCCCTGCTGCTGTGCGGTGGCCTGACGGTGGTGGCGTTCTACATCACCCAGCCGATCATATTCGTCGGAGGGGCCATCGACACAATCACCAAGAACTGCCTGGCGATATCACTGGCGGTCGTGTTCATCGGTTTCTTCACCATGATCGCCCGCAGGAAGGCCATCACCCAGATCATGGGCCTGCTCACCATGGAGAACGGGCTCTTCCTGGCGGCCATCTCTGTCACCTATGGCATGCCCCTGATCGTCGAGCTGGGCATATTCTTCGATATCCTGGTAGCGGTGCTCATCATGGGTCTGTTCGCCTTCCGCATCAACCGGACCTTTGCCAGCGTTGATACGACCATTCTCAGGAGGTTGCGGGATTGATCACGTACCTGTTGGTCGTCCCCCTCATCGCCGCGGCGGTGTGCTATCCGCTCCGGTCGAACCGCCTCATCGGAGCGGTGGCGGTGACCGGGTCGGCGATCACCCTGGCGGTGGCGACGTACCTCTCCTACATAGTGTTCACCTCGGGCACCATCGACGAGGGCCTGCTGTACATGGACGCCTTCTCGGCGTACATCCTCATGCTGGTCTCCATCGTCAGCCTGGTGGCGACCATCTACTCGATATCCTACATCGGGAAGGAGAACGAGGATGGCGAGATCACCGATCAGAAGCTGAAGAACTACTACCTCTTCTTCCAGGTGTTCGTCTTCACCATGCTCATGGTGGCCGTCTCCGACAACCTGGGGATCATGTGGATAGCCATCGAAGCGACCACCCTGGCCTCGGCCTACCTCGTGGGCCTTTACGATAGGGAGACATCGGTGGAGGCGGCCTGGAAATACCTGGTCATCTGCTCGGTGGGCATCACCATGGCCCTGCTGGGCATCATCCTCGTGTACGCCTCTTCCATAAAGGTGCTGGGGGAGTCGTCCACCGCCCTTAACTGGTCCACCCTGATGACCGTGGCCGGCTTCCTGGACCCCACTCTCCTGAAGATCGCGTTCATCTTCGTCCTGGTCGGATACGGGACGAAGGTCGGCCTCGCCCCGATGCACACCTGGCTGCCGGACGCTCACTCCCAGGCCCCCACCCCGGTGTCGGCACTGCTGTCCGGGGTCCTGCTGAACTGCGCCATGTACGGCATCCTGAGGTTCCACATGATCGTGTCCGGGTCCTCCCTGGGCCCCGGCTTCTCCGGTGGGCTGCTGCTGCTGTTCGGGATAATCTCGCTGGGCATCGCTGCGGCGTACATAGTCACGTCCAAGGACTACAAGCGCATGCTCGCCTACTCCTCGATCGAGCACATGGGCATCATCGCCATCGGTTTCGGCTTCGGCGGCTACTGGGGCATCTTCGGGGCGCTCTTCCATATGCTCAACCACGCGCTGACCAAGACGCTGATGTTCCTAGGGGCGGGCAACATCCTGAAGCGGTTGGGCACCAAGGAGATAGACGATGTCCGCGGCGTGCTCAAGATCCTCCCGGTCACCGGGGTGCTGTTCCTGGGAGGGGGACTGGCGATCGTCGGCTGCCCTCCGTTCTCCCTGTTCCTGAGCGAGTTCATGGTACTGGTAGGGGGCATCAGCTCTGGCAACACCCTCGGCGTGGTGCTGTACCTGGTGCTGCTGGCGATAGTCTTCGCCGCCTTCATGTACAATGTCGGGCGGATGGTGTTCGGCGAGCCGGTCCAGGCGATCGGCAAGGAAGGTGAGAGAAGCAAGGTCGACCTCGCCGTGATGTCCGCCCTGCTGATCTCGGTCCTGGCCCTGGGGCTGTACCTCCCGGCGTTCCTCAATGATGTCCTGCAGCAGATAATCCGGCTGTTCCTCGGAGGCGGGGCATGAGCGACGAGCGGCTGAGGTCCATACTGCGCAACCTGCCATCAGAGGTTATGGTGCGGACGGACCAGCACACAGTGCATGGCAACGACCTGCACCTGGTGGTGCGGCCCGATGCCCTTGTGCCCCTGGGCCGTTACCTGCGCAAGGAGCACGAGGCCCGCCTGGTCACGTTGCACGCCACCGACGACCGGGCCCTGGAGGGTTGCTTCACGCTCCACCTGCTCATGGCCCTCAAGGGCGTGAACGCCTTCGTGTCGGCGGACGCCCGGCTGGGCCTGGGGGAGTGGAGGTTCGAGTCCCTGACCCCGGTGGTCAACGACGCTTACTGGTACGAGCGGGAGATCCAGGACATGTTCGGACTGGTGGCCATCGGCCACCCCGACCCCCGGCCCCTGGTGCTCCACGAGGACTGGCCCGAGGGAAAGTACCCGCTCCGAAAGGACTTCCCGGCAGGGGAGCGGCCTACCCGGGTGGACGGCGAGTACAACTTCATCAAGGTGGAGGGCGAGGGGGTGTACGAGATCCCGGTCGGCCCTGTGCATGCCGGGGTCATCGAGCCAGGTCACTTCCGTTTCTCCGTCGCCGGGGAGCCGATCATCAACCTGGAGGTCCGCCTGGGGTACGTGCACCGGGGGGTCGAGAAGCTCTCCGAGTCCACCCCTTACAAGAAGGGCGTGTACCTCGCCGAGCGCATCTCCGGGGACAACTCGGTGGCGCACTCCACCGCGTACTGCCAGGCCATCGAGTCCCTCGCCTCCTGCCAGGCACCGGAGAGGGCAGAGTACATCCGCACGGTATTGCTGGAGCTGGAGAGGCTATACAACCTGTTCGGGGACATAGCCGGGATCGCGCTGGACACCGCGTTGAGCGTGCCCGCGGCCAACGGGTACCTGCTGAGGGAGAAGGCCATGAACCTCAACGAGTGCCTCACCGGCTCTCGCCTGCTGCGCTCGGTCAACGTGCTGGGCGGGGTGCGGAAGGACCTCACCTCCCGGGACCGGGAGAAGATCCTCTCCACCATGGTCAAGCTGAAGCTCGAGTTCGATGATCTGGTGACCCTCATGCTCTCCTCGCCGTCCATGATGGACCGGGTGGAGACCACCGGTCAGCTGTCCCCGGAGATGGCCGTGAACCTTAACGTGGTCGGCCCGGTAGCCCGTGCCAGCGGGGTGGACCGGGACGTCCGCCGGGACCATCCCTATGCCGCCTACGGGCGGCTCGACTTCCTGGTGCCCACGCAGACCTCCGGCGATGTCAATGCCCGCATGAGGGTCAAGATGGACGAGGTGCGGGAGTCGTTCTCGCTGATCGAGCAGGCTCTCGACGCCATGCCCGCCGGCCCCGTCAGGACGGAGGTCGCCATCGTGCCCCAGGGGCACGTCGCATACTCCCTGGTGGAGTCCCCCCGGGGAGAGATAGTCCACTGGATCGCGGCCGGGAGGGGAGCGCCTGCCCGCCACAAGATAAGGGACGCCTCCTTCTGCAACTGGCTGGCGATGGAGCATGCGGTGCTGGGCAATATCGTCCCGGACTTTCCCCTGATCAACAAGAGCTTCAACCTGTCCTACGCTGGAAACGACCTATGAGGTAAGGAGATGTTCAAGTTCCTAAAGCTCGGAGTGCTCAAGAACGGGGTGCAGACCCACAACTACCCGTCGGAGCGCAGCCTCCCCTTTGACGCGTTCCTCGGCCTTCCAGTGGTCGATATGGGCGCTTGTGACCTGTGCTCCGACTGCGTGTCCGCCTGCCCTGCCCAGGCTATAGCCATGCTCCCGGCGGGGATCGAGATATCGACGGACAGGTGCATATTCTGCGCCGCCTGCGCGGACGCCTGCCAGGCCATCACCATGGGGAAGAGGTTCGAGCTCGCGTCCCGTTCAAGGGACGGCCTGAAGGTGGTGTACTCCCATGGATGAGGCGACCGAGAAGCTGGGGGAGGAGCTGAGGGCCAGCATAATGGAGGCGTTCGGGCGCTCCCTCTCGATACGTGAGGTGGACGCCGGATCGTGCAACGGGTGCGAGGTGGAGGTGAACGCCCTGACCAATGCGATCCACGACGTGGAGCGCTTCGGCCTGCGCATCGTGGCCTCGCCACGCCACGCCGACCTGCTGCTGGTGACCGGTCCGGTGACCCGCGGCATGCTGCCGGCGCTGATGCAGACCTACAAGGCGACCCCGGCACCCAAGATGGTGGTCGCCATGGGCTCCTGCGCATGCTCGGGGGGAATATTCCGCGGCTCCTACGCCACGCTCGACGGGGTGGACAAGGTGCTTCCGGTGGACGTGTACATCCCTGGCTGCCCTCCCCGGCCTCAGGCGATCATCCAGGGTCTCCTGCTGGCGCTGGACCGCTGGGAGTCCAGGTCATGATCATTTGACGACGATAACGGTGCAGGCGGAGTTGCGGACGACGTACTCGGAGACCGAGCCTATGAGGATCCGGTCCAGCAGCGACTTCCTGGAGGTACCCACGATGATCGCGCCGGCCTTGAGGCGCTCGGCGGTGGACACAATGGTCTGGTGAGGCGCGCCGCCTTCAAGCAGGGTGGTCACATCGAGCCCCTGGTCCGAACACTGTTTCTTCAGGTCCTGAAGGATGCCCATCCCTTCCTTAATGACATCCGACCTGTGCAAATAGCTCTTCTGACTGACCACGTACATGATGAAAAGCTTCGACGAGGTCAGCTTGGCCATCTCCACGGCGAACTCGATAGCCTTGGCCGAATGAGGCTTCCCATCCGTAGCCAGGAGCAGGTTCCCTCCCTGCCCCTGACCCTCCGATGTTAGGGGTTCCTCCATGATGGCGACATCGATGACCTGGGTAAAAAGACATCGTTCCCGATGCGACCGAACGAGACCTCCAGTTACCTGTGGGAACATCAGTAGAATATAATTACATCCAAATGGAATACTGACGGCCGGATGAGCACAGGTGAGCTGCTAGCTGTACTCCTTTTCCTGGTCCCGGTAGTCGGGGGAACTGTGGTCCTGATCGCCAGGCGCTGGAGCGCCATCGTCGTAACCGTCGCGGTGGTGTCGGCGGTCCTGGCCGCGGCATCGCTCGCCCTCCTGGCACTTATGGCCTCCAGCTCCTTCGAGGTGCTGGTCATCGATGCCCAGGCGCTTTACCCCATGGGCCCCGTCCTGTTCGTCCTGGACCTGGCGCTTACCGTCCTGTTCGCTGCCATCGGCTGGAGGATAAGAAGCTGGCTCATCGCCGGCGTGGCCATCGTCAACCTCGTCTTGACGGTGGGGCTGGGGTACTCTACGGGCTTCGCCGAGACCGGCCCGGCATTGCTGATCGACAACCTCGCCCTTATCATGGTCCTCATCACCTCGCTAGTTGGCTCGATCATCGCCATCTATGCCCTGAGGTACATGAGGGACGATCCTCGTCAGCCAGCGTTCTTCGCCGCGACCCTGCTGTTCCTCGGAGGGATGAACGCGGCCGTCATCTCCAACGACCTGCTGTGGCTGTTCCTGTTCTGGGACGTCACCACGCTGTGCTCCTTCCTGCTAATAGGGCACACCGGCACGGAGGAGGCCAGGAGCGCGGCCCGGAGGGCGCTGGCGATCACCCTGGCCGGCGCGACGGCCTTCATCGCGGGGGCCGTTCTGGCCTTCCACTATTACGGCACGACGTCCATCCAGGACGTCCCGGTGACGGGCCTCGACGGCCTGGCCCTCATGCCCATCGCCCTCCTGGCGGTGGCGGCGCTCACCAAGTCAGCGCAATTCCCTTTCCAGTCCTGGCTCCTGGGGGCCATGGTCGCCCCCACCCCGGTGTCCGCGCTGCTGCACAGTGCCACCATGGTCAACCTGGGGGTGTACCTGCTCCTGAGGCTGTCTCCCAGCATAGCCGCAGCGGCGGCGATAAACTGGGTCATCGCCCTCGTCGGAGGCGCGACCTTCCTCGCCTCCTCGGTGCTGGCCCTGACCCAGAGCAACGCCAAGCGGGTGCTGGCGTGGTCGACCGTCGGCAACCTCGGGCTCATGACCATGTGCGTTGGGGTCTCGACCTCCCTGGCGATCACGGCCGGGGTCATCCTGCTCTTCTATCATTCGATATCGAAGGCGCTCATGTTCCTTTCCGTGGGCGCGGCCAAGGAGCGCCTGGGAAGCGAGGACATCGAGGCCATGCAGGGCATGCGGACCACGATGCCGTTCGTCTCCGCGGCCATCTTCGTCGGTGTGATCACCATCGTGCTCCCGCCGTTCGGCATGTTCGCCTCCAAGTGGATCATAAGCTCCGCGGCGGCGACCTTCCCGCTCCTCATCTTCATGCTGGGCGTGGGGTTCGCGGGCACGGCGGTGTACTACTTCAAGTGGGTCGGCAACATCCTTTCCGCCGGCCCGCCGGCCGGGGCCGTCTCCCTGAGGAGCGATCCCCTGCCGAGCAACTACAAGTGGACCCTGGGGGCGCTGATGGCCGGGGCGGTGGTCATGTCCGCCCTCATCGGTCCGGTGGTTCGCTACCTGGTGCAGCCGTTCATCGAGCGCTTCTTCATCCTTCCGGTCAGCACCAACGACCTGAACATATTCACCACCTCCGGGGAGTTCCCGGTGTTCATCATCCTGCTGCTGACGGGCATCATCTTCATCGGGCTCAGCCTCCTCGTCCGCCCTGGTAAGGAGGAGGTCTCCAAGCCCTATGCCAGCGGCGAGGACTTCGAGTTCGAGTCCAGGGGGAACTACTTCCTGACCGAGGCCTCGGTCCGACAGGGACTGATGATCTCCGAAGGGGCGGGCATCCTGCTGGTCATAGGCCTTCTCGCGATACCCATGCTGCTGGAGGCGATCTGATGGACCTGGTCACCTACGCCCTTCAGGTCGCGGTCATAGTCCTCGCCCCCCTGGCGGTGGGTCTCGCCACCGGGCTCGACCGGAAGCTGACCGCGAGGATGCAGAACCGCAGGGGTCCCCCGGTGGTGCAGCCGTTCTACGACATCGGGAAGCTGCTGTCCAAGCGCCCGATGCTGCTCAACGAGCTCCAGGTGGTGTTCGCCGGGGCGGCCCTGCTGTTCCACGCGGCCGCCCTTGCGCTGTTCGTGGCCGGAGGGGACCTCCTGGTGGCGTTCTTCGTCTCCGGCACCGGCTCCGTGTGCCTGGTGATGGGGGCGTTCTCGGCCCGCTCCCCGTACTCCTTCATCGGGGGGCAGAGGGAGCTGGTGGCGATCCTGGCATACGAGCCGGTGCTCTTCCTGGCGATACTCGCGATCGGCCTGGAGGGCTCCTTCCTGGTCAGCGGGATCGGCGGGGGGCTCGCGTACTCGCTCCCCCTGGTGCTGGCGGCGCTGGTCCCGGTGCTGGTGATCCTGCTGGAGAAATCGCCGTTCGACGTCCCCACCGCCCACCAGGAGATCATGTCCGGTCCCTATGTGGAGTACTCCGGACCGTACCTTGCCATCATGGAGGTGGCGAGATGGTTCCAGCTGGCGTTCGTCTTCGGCCTGGTCACCCTGTTCTTCTGGAGCGGCGACCCGGTGGTGTCGATCGCGGGAAAGCTGGCCTTGGCCTTCGTGGTGCTCTTCGTGACGATGCTCGTCGACAACACCACCGCGAGGCTGACCAGGGAGGGCATGGTGAGGTTCATGCTGACCGTGGGCATCGGGCTGGTAGCGATCAACCTGCTTGCCCTCTTCGTGCTCCGGCAGGGGGCGATATGATGGCACTGGAGGAGAAGATGAGAACGAGGTCGCCGTGGATCATGCACTTCGATACCGGATCTTGCAACGGCTGTGACCTGGAGGTGTGGGCCCTGCTCACACCGCGCTATGATGTGGAGAGGTTCGGGGCGGTCAACAAGGCCAACCCCAAGCAGGCCGACGTACTCCTCATAACCGGGCCGGTGACCAAGAGGTGCGAGGACCGCCTGAGGAACCTTTACGAGCAGACCCCCGAGCCCAAGCTGGTGATCGCCTGCGGGGACTGTGCGTCCACCGGGGCGCCGTTCCACAACTGCTACAATGTGAACGGGGGGGTCGACAAGGTCATACCCGTGGACGTCTACGTCCCGGGGTGCGCCTGCCGGCCGGAGGCGCTCATCGACGCCCTGGTTCTCGGCCTGTCGATGTGGAGGGAGAAGGCCGAGAAGGCCGAAAAGGAGGGGAAGGAATGACCGAGGCCACGGTACCAGAGTTCGACAGGGAGGCGTACCGCAGGGTGCGCGACCGGGTGAAGGAGCAGGCAGGCTCCGGCGCGAGGATGATCGCCATAGTGGCCCGTGAGGGCGACGACGGGACGTTCGAGCTGATCTATGTGTTCGACCGCGAACGCAAGCTCACGGAGTTCCGATTCCAGATGCTCCCGGAGTGGGAGGTGGACTCGGTGGCGGACATCTACAAGGGAGCGCTGACCCTGGAGAGGGAGGTGGTCGACCTGTTCGGGCTCAACATCAAGGGCGTGGGCCCGGGGCTGTTCCTGGAGAAGGGGAAGAGCCCCATCGCGCCCCTTCGCAAGAAGGCCGCGCCCCAGGGAGGGGATGCTGATGGCTAGGGCCACCACCATCCCGTTCGGGCCGCAGCACGCCGCCTTCCTCGAGCCGCTGAACGTAAAGCTGACGCTCGAGGAGGAGACGGTCGTGGGAGCGGTGCTCAACCAGGGCTACAACCACCGGGGGATGGAGTATGCGCTGTCGCTCGACTACAAGAAGTCGCAGTACCTGGCGGAGCGTGTTTGCGGCATATGCTCGTTCCATCACTCCTCCGCCTACTGCCAGGGCATGGAGGCGATCTACGGCATCGAGGCGCCCGAGAGGGCCAAGATCATCCGCACCATCATGATGGAGTGCCAGCGCCTGACGTCGCACTTGCTCGCCCTGGGGCACATCGCCGAGGCGGTGGGCTACGAGAACCTGTTCATGCAGTGCTTCCGTGAGAGGGAGTTCGTCATGGTGCTTGTGAACAGCATCTCCGGCAACCGGGTCCACTACAGCATGAACGTGATCGGCGGGGTCAAGAGGGACCTGACCCCCGAGCTGGTGAAGGACATCGGGAGGACGATGGCGGACCTGCGTCCCAGGCTGGAGGAGCTGCAGAGGGTGTTCAGGCGCGACAGCACGCTGTCCAAGCGGACCAAGGGGGCCGGGAAGCTGTCCAGGCAGGAGGCGTGGGAGTGGGGCACCGTCGGCCCGGTGTCCAGGGCCTCGGGCATCGACCGGGACACCCGCCAGGACGGCTTCGCCGCGTACTCGTTGGTCGACTTCCGCCCGGTGGTGAGGGAGGAAGGGGACAGCTACGCCCGTATGATGGTCCGCATGGACGAGTGCCTGCAGTCCGTGGACATCATCGAGCAGTGCCTCCCCCTGCTGGAGGACGGGCCCGTGGCCATCCAGGTCAAGGGACATCCCAAGGGGGAGGTGTTCTCCAGGGTGGAGGCGCCCAGGGGCGAGCTGCTCTATTACCTGAGAGCGAAGGGGAAGCTGGAGCTGGAGCGCATCAAGCTGAGGACGCCCGCGCTGATGAACGTGGCGTCGCTGCTGGCCATGCTGCCCGGCTGCCAGCTCGCGGACGTGCCGACGATCACGGTGTCGGTGGACCCATGCATATGCTGCACGGACCGGTGATGTGATGTCCATGCTCTCCTCCACGCTGAGGAACCTGTTCAGCCGGCCGTTCACCACGAAGTACCCGAAGGAGCCTGCTTCGCTTCCCAGGGGCAACCGGGGGCGCGTGCTCTATGACATGTCGAAGTGCATCTTCTGCCGCAAGTGCGAGAAGAGCTGCCCGACGAACGCCATCATCACCAACAAGGATGCCAAGACCCAGACGGTGATCCGCCACCGGTGCATCGCCTGCAACACCTGTGTCGAGGTCTGCCCCACGCAGACAATCACCATGGTCGAGGAGTACTCCAGGCCGGACACCGCCCCGACGGTCCACGTGTTCTCGGTCGACCTGCCGAAGCACGAGTACCGCGTCGAGCACCTTCCCCGGTACGAGGGGCACAAGAAGGCCGAGTGACCGGAAAAGGTTATGTCGCATCCCCTCCCAAGGGGGAATGGAACGCGGGGGTTCAGAATGGAGGCGGGCTCGATGGCGATCGGCAGGGAGATCCGCGAGGTGGATGGCCGCGCTTTACGGGAGCTGCTGTCAGGGACCGACATGCTGGTGGTGGCGGAGTTCTATATGGACGGTTGCCCGGCGTGCAGGGCCATGGCCCCGGTCCTCGACGACCTGGCCCGGGAGCTGTCAGGGGGAGCGGTGTTCGTGCGGGTCGACGCCCGCGACAACCTGGAAACCGCGCTGCACTACGGGGTGGTGGCCACGCCGACGTTCCTGCTGTTCTGCCGCGGCAGGTTCCTGGCGGAGATGATCGGAGCGGTCCATCCCACGATACTCAGGGACACCATATGCGACCTGATGGAGAGCTGCCACGAGTGCGCTGGCCGATGATACTGTCCTCCGCTCCGGACGGCCTGCCCGGCGGGTCCGCGGCGATGGTTCAGGCCGTTTATAATAAAGTGAAATATAATATTTTATTCGCTTAATAACAGATACCTGGCCGCTCCCCAAAGGCTTAACTGGCCCCTCCGTCCAATCTATAGCGTGCGGGGGTCCTGAAATGGAATCCAACGTCAGCCCGGACTACAGCAGCAGGCGGTACCTCTCCGCCGGGGAGGCGGCACGGTATCTGGGGACGACGGTCCGGGAGCTCCACAGGATGGTACGGGAGGAAAAGGTCCCGGTGACCATATCGGGCAGCGGACAGCAGCGCTTCGACCTGGCCTCGCTGGGCGGCATAGCTTCGGAGGTGGCCCCGGCGAGGGAGCTCAGCGGGCTCGTCACCGCGGAGGTCATGGGGACCAGGCAGGAGGTCGTATGCTCGAGCTCGGTGGACATGCGGGAGGTAGAGGACGGCAGCATCAATCTGGCGCTGACCTCACCGCCGTACTTCAACACCAAGATGTACTCCCCGCACCCGCTGCCGGGGGACCTGGGCGATATCCACTCGGTCGACGAGTGGATGGCCCAGGCCGGCAGGGTATGGGCCGAGGTGCTCCGCGTCCTCCAGCCCGGGCGGAAGCTGTTCATCAACATCATGAACCTCCCGGTACGCCTGGAGGACGGCAGCTTCCGCACCCTCAATCTCGTCGGCCGGACCATACAGCTGTGCGAGGACCTGGGCTTCATATTCAAGCGGGATATCGTGTGGCAGAAGACCAACGGTGTGCGCGCCCCCTTCGGAACTTACCCCTTCCCCGGAGGCATCCTCATCAACAACATGCACGAGTTCATCCTGGAGCTGGAGAAGCCGGCCACCCGGGCGGAGAGGTCGCGCAAGTATGCCCACGTGTCCCCCGAGGACCGGGAGCTGTCCCGGCTGGACAAGGACTTCTGGCTGTCGATCAAGAACAGCGACGTGTGGCTGATCGCCCCGCAGGGGAGCGGGGACCGGAGGGGCCACGTGGCCCCCTTCCCCCTGGAGCTCCCGGCCCGGCTCATAAGAGCATACAGCTTCCGCGGCGAGATGGTGCTCGATCCCTTCCTGGGCTCCGGGACCACGCTGCGGGCGGCGGCGGCGTACGGACGCCACGGCATCGGCTATGAGATCAACCCCTCGATCGCCGCGCAGGCACTGGACTCTCTGCGCTCCCTTGCATCGAGAGATGCCCGCAAGCACCTCTCGAGCGGTCTGTCGGCAGGAGGGAACTGATATGCCAGGGTTCCTGGGGTCTCCATGGCCGGAGGAGCATCCGAGGACCCGCCCCCCGGTCCCCCTTGCGGAGGACCAGGTCGCCGAGGTCGCCATCGTGGGGGGCGGGATATCGGGGATGGCGACCGCGCACGAGCTGCTGTCCGGGACCGACGCGCGAGTGGTGCTGCTGGAGGCCGGTCTGGTCGGTCACGGCGCCTCTGGAAACAACGGCGGGCAGGCGGTGGAAGGCTCGGAGACCGGTTTCACCGAGATCGCAGCGAGGGCGGGGAGGGAGCGTGCCGTCCAGGGCTTCAGGGAGATCGGGGCCGCCTGGGGGGAGCTTAGGCGCACGCTCCGGGAGATAGGCTCCCCCTCGATGCTCACCGAGGTGACGGGGAGGCTAGGACTGGCCGACGAGGTGGAGATCGAGCGGCTGGGCAGGGACCTTGAGGCCCGGAGGGGGGCAGGGCTGGAGGTCGGCAGGGTGCATGTCGCCGAGGGTGCGCCCGTGAGCCTGCTCCGGGGGGCCCCGAGGACGCCCCGGGCGATCCTGGCCCGACAGATGTGGTCCAGGGACAGGAGGTACATGGCCACGATCGAGGCGAAGATCGGGCTGATCAACACCTGCGATTTCGTGGAGACGCTGGCCAAGCACCTTCTGGGCTCCTACTCCGACCGGGTGAGCATCTTCGAGCGCTCCCCGGTCGACCTGATAAGGCTGAGCGAGGAGGACGCAACGCTCAGGAGCAACGGGCACATAGTCCTCGCGGACATCGTGGTCATGTGCACCAACGGGTATCCCATGCCCCGCATCGAGGCCTGCTCCCCGCCCCTGATGGGTGGAAGGACCAGGGAGGTGGTCGGGTACATGGTCGGCCGCGAGGGGGACAGCGGTCCAGAGGGTGCCAGGACATATTTCCCGGGAGGGGACAGCTACTATGTCGCCCGCCGGCCCTACCGCGGAAGGTGGCTCACGGCGGCGGGAGGCCCGGAGAGCCCGATCGCCGGTCCCTACGATCCCGGCACTACGTACCGTCCAGGAGCGTACGAGCGGCTGGAGGCCTTCCTCTCCAGCACGCTTGACGGCTATACTGGACCTTCTGCCCGGCGGTGGCAGGGGCTCATGGGCTATACGGCCACGGGGGCGAGGGTCGTCGGTCCGGACCCCATGCTGCCCAGCCTGCATTACAACGTGGGATGCAACGGCATAGGCATACTCTCCGCCATGGCCGGGGCCAGGAGGATAGCCGCCTTGGTGGGGGACGAGGACCTGGAGCCCAGCATGTTCGACCCCGAGGTGCTGTCCCGGGAAGCGTCGCCGGGCATCAGTGGATGCGGTCGCGACCGGCCCTGTCGTCCTTGAAGAGGATCACGAGGCCCACGGTCATCAGGCCGAGGTCGGCCACGACCGCAAGGGCGAGCCCGAGGCTGAGGGGCTGCAGCACCACGGCGTTGGTCGAGGGGACGTTCTGGACCTCCGTGCCCGCCTGCAGGTCCGCCGCTGCCTGGTGATCATGAGCTGTATGGACCATGAACATGGCAATGGCCCCCACAGCGATGATCGCGAGAATGCATATGATGTTGAAGGTTCGGGGGTTCAATGCACCCCCGACGTTTCCATGATATAAGAAATTGGTCACGTCGTTCTCATGTGCAGAGCCTTACTGGCCGCCCTCGGTGGCCTGCCCTCAGCCGCTCCTGGCGACCGCCGCCGACCATGCGGTGTACCCGCCCTCGAGGACGTAGACCTCGCGGAAACCCCGGGCGCACAGGATATCGGCGCAGCGCCTGCTCCGGTTGATAGTCCTGCAGTAAAGGATGAGGGGGCGATCGGGTTCGATCTCCGAGGACCAGCTGGCCACCTCGGAGAGGGGCCGGTTCGCCGCCAGGGGGATGTGCCCCGCGGCGTACTCATGCCTCTCCCTCACGTCGATGAGGGAGCAGCGGCCCTCGCGGATGGCCGCCTCCAGTTCACCCAGCTGGTCCAGTGAAAGGGTCCTCACCGCGTTCATGGACGATATTACGGGGGCGGGCCTGTTCAAGTTTGCGCCTTACGGCATTCTCACCCACGTATCTCCAGCTCCTTGCCCACCCTCCCCGTGGACCTCAGGGCGTCGATATCGTCCGGGTCGGAAAGCAGGAAGACCGTCTGCTTCGATGGCAGTCCATCCAGGACCAGGTCGAAGAGGCGCTCGAGGTCATCCCCCCTCGCCCCTTCCAGGGGGTCGTCCATGAATATGGGGCACATCCCGGTGCTCTCCCTGGCGAAGGCCAGGGCGTGGCAGAACACGGCCAGCCGCACCTGCTCCTGGGTCAGTGCTCCATCCACCGCGACCTCCGGCCGGCCGTCGGGGTCATAGCCCAGCGTCCTTACCGGTGCCCCGGGGCACAGCCCCAGGAGAAGGCCGGTCGCCTCCATCGAGCACCTGATGCTCTGGTCCGAGGTGCACCATGTATCGCTGCACCGGATCGCCCTCTCCGGCCCGCTGGCACCTCCCATGGCCACCCTGGACAGTGAACCGCCGCTGATGAGGTTGGCGTGCACGCAAGCCTCGGGGAACAGCCGCTCCGCATGGCATGCGAACTCCTCGGCGTCGTCCCCCTCCGCCACCACCTCTCCGTCGGAGCCGACGAGGCGCCAGCCCCACCCCTGCCTTTCCACCCGATCGTCCACGCGCGAGTACAGGGCAAAGCGCTCCAGCTTCTCCCCGTTGGTGAAGTTCAGGGCCACCCTGACCTCCACCATGCCCGCCCCCAGGGCCTCGGCGTTGGGGACCTGCTCCGGATCGGACACCAGCTCAGTGCCCAGCAGGCACCACGATATCGCCTCGAGGACGGTCGTCTTCCCCATCCCTCGAGGAATGACGATCAGGTTCACCCCGGGATCGAGCGGCAGTTCGATCTCGCCGGCGAAGCGGCGGTAGTTGATCAGGGTCAGGGAGCGGAGCTTGGCCATCGGCCATACTATGCTTGGCGATGATTAATAGGTTCAGGTCGGGAGAGGTGCCCGGCCGCCCCGATAGTTCCTTAACCCCTCTCGGGGAGGGTCCGCCGGGTGGCGCGATGGTCCCCCATCGTCAAGATGGGAGAGGCGGGGGCGATCACCGGCAGGAAACGGGCCAGGCCGCCGAAGGCTATGGGTCACGCGCTCCCGGCGATGCTTCACGTGGTCCAAACAAGCTGATTTAAATAATCAGAAAGTTCTGGCGATAACAAGAAACGGAGATTTTGACATGGACGAGAAGCGCATCGAGGACAGGCAACTCGCCTTCCTGGTCGATGGAGACAATGCCCAAGCCACGATGATCGAGGAAATGCTGGCGGAGGCCTCAAAGTACGGTTCGGTCATCATTAGGAGGGTCTACGGAAACTGGACCGCCGGTGGGCAGGTGAACTCCTGGAAGACCAAGCTGAAGGAGTACGCTCTCTCTCCTTACCAGCAGTTCCCCAACATTTCTAACAGGCACGTGACCAAGAACGCGACCGACATCGCTCTGATCATTGACGCCATGGACATACTCCATGATGGCATAGTCAAGGGTTTCGTCATCGTTTCCAGCGATTCCGACTATACCTCACTGGCGATCAAGATCCGGGAGCATGGGCTGTTCGTGATCGGCATCGGCAAGAAGGAGACGCATGACTCCTTCAGGCGGGCCTGTGACGTGTTCGTTACTACGGAGAACCTTGGCAAGGAGGACGATGGGGGGGAAAAGGAGGCCCCCAAGGCGCCTAAGGGACAGGCCAAGCCGAGGAAGACGCCGCGTGACGCGGCGGACATCCTCAACCGGGCGTTCGACTACGCTGTCAACGACGACGGCCGGGCGCTCAACGGGGACATCGGGGCGGCGCTGCGCCGCCTGGACCCCGCGTTCGACACCAGAACCTACGGAAAGGCGTCCCTGCTGAACCTGATCGAGGAACTGGACGATGTGTTCAAGGTGGAGAGGGCCGACCATGGTGCCATCTACGTGCGCCGCAGGGGCGAGCACAAGGGCATACCTCCGGCGGCGGAGCAGGCGTCTCCCGAGCAGGAGAGAAAGGAGGCCTCACCCGCTAAATGCCGCACCGTGAACGACGCGCTCCCGCTGCTCCTGGAGGCGTTCCGCATCGTGGAGAAGAACAGCGACGGGACGGCGGACACGTTCAGGATGTTCAAGGCGGCCAAGAAGGTGGACCCTACCTTCGACAGCGTCAACTACGGGAAGGAGAAGATCTCCCACCTGCTCGAGGCTCTCCCCGACCACTTCGCCCTGGTCCGCAGGGGGAAGAGCATGCTGGTGCGCAGGGTCGAGAGGGCGGAGGAGGAGATCGGGGCCGAGGAGGCAACGGAGGAGGCCGTCGATGAGACCACCGGGGTTCAGGCCGATAACAGTACCGAGGAGCAGACCCCGGTCGCCGAGCCGGAGGTCCCGGAGGCCGCCGACCTGCTGCCGCAGAAGCGCAGTCAGATCGATGTGCTCAAGGTGGTCACCGCTGCCTTCGACAAGGTGGCCAAGGATGACGGTCTGGCGTACCTTCCGCAGCTCAGCAAGGAGGTCAAGCGCGAGGACCCTGACCTTGACTTCAAGGACTATGGCAAGGCCAGTCTGAGGGAGTTCCTGGAGGAGTTCGACGACGTGTTCACCCTCCACAAGAAGGGTCGGAACGTGTACGTGAGCAAGAGGAAGGGCAAGAGGCCTGCACACCACATCAGCGAACTGGTGAAGTGAGCCGGCCTGCCCCCTCGGGCTCTTTTTTTTGGCTCGCACGCACCGCGCGCGGCCCCTCTCTTTTGTCGCTCGCTCCCGCGGACCGGCCTACCGGACGACCAGGTCGACGGCCCAGTTGACCCCGGTGACGATCAGCAGCGAGGCGAGGAAGATCCCCAGGTTCTCGTAGAGCGTGAAATCGCCGGCATAGAAGAACAGCCAGATCACCATGAACGTCAGCCAGGCGATGGCCGACAGGCCTCCCACCCCCGACCTCAGCTTGGAGCGGGGGGCGTACGGCATGTACCCCGGGACCTGCTGGGGGATCGAGCGCGGGAACTTCAGCGCCCAGGTCACCCAGGTGACCAGCAGGATGGCGAGGAGCACCAGCAGGGACATCAGGAACACGGCGATGTTCTGCGCGAGCCTCAGCTCCGCCGTCAGGAAGAACAGCCACAGCACCAGGAACACGAGCCACCCGAACACCGCCACGATGGTCAGAACAGCTCTCCACAACAACCCGCCTTCACGGGTATCCCAACGGCTCGTCATAGCAATCCTCGGAAATATGACGCGTATATGAGCATATTAGACTTTGGCCGCTTCACTCGCTCGGCTCCACGTCCCTGAAGATCATGTAGAACAGGGCGATGGAGACCACATAGAACAGCGTGGCCAGGTAGAAGGGCAGGGCGTACAGGCCCATGCCCAGCAGGACGCCGCCGATGACTGTGGTGACGCTGTGGGGTAGCCTCCATACGATGGAGTTGATAGCGCTCGCCAGCCCCCTCTCCTCCTTGCTGATGATGCCCATGAGGAAGGCGTCGGAAAGCGGGCTGGACATGTTCATCAGCATCGATCTGACGACGTAGAGGCCGCCGGCGGTCACCGGGTCGGGGGCGAACGCCAGGGCCAGCATGAAGATCGTGGACGAGCCCTGGCAGAGCACGATCGCCCTCACCGTCCCGAAGCGCCGGGACAGGCCGGTGCTGGCGATGGATGCGAAGCCCATGGTCAGGCTGGCCAGGGCCAGCAGGGGCCCGCTGAGGTTGTCGGCGATGCCGTACCTGAGGAACAGCCATGTCGGTACGAGGGGGATGATGATGCCCGCCCCAAGTCCTATGAGGGAGTTGAGGGCCGAGAACTTGAGCATCGGCCGGAGGTTCCGCCCCCCCTTCAGGGACATCTTGGTCCCCGGGGTCTCGTGATGGTCGCGCAGCAGCCGGGCCAGGGTGATCGGGGTTATCATGGCGACAAGTGCCAGGATGATGAAGAAGGCCTGGTGGACCTGCATGCTGGTCCAGCCGCCAAGCCCCTCGATGGTCGGAAAGACGTATGGAAGGGCGTACCCGGTGCCGGACGTGACCGCGGCCACAATGAACGAGAGGGTGAACGCCTCCTTCCTCCCATCGCCGGACGCCATGTCGGCGATCAGGGCGTTCCAGGTGGTGAGGAACGCGCCCTCGGAGGCCCCGGAGATGATCGCGGCGAGCATAAGGAACGCAAGGTCGGAGGTGAACGCGTAGATGAGGAGCGAGGGAGGCATGCCCATGACCCCCAGGATGAGGATCCGCTTGCGGCCGATCCGGTCTGCCAGCATCCCCAGGGGGATGGCCGCCAGGATGAACACCACGCCATTGGTCGCCAGGAGCAGCCCGACCGAGCCAGAGGATATGCCTATCTGCGGCAGGTACGCCGATGTCGCGACCCAGAAGTAGCCGGTCGCCAGAGAGGAGAACGACATCAGGAGGACGAGCCACCTCACCCTGGTGGGCACCATGCCGAAAATCCCCCCTGATGAACTCCTCATATCCATTGAGCGACCCGGGCGGCCCATCGGCCACCATTAATTAAAAGCTGTGGAATCTTTCGGCCGGTCCCTACGACGAGTTACGATACGGATCGGCGCCTCTCTTCCTTCGCCCCCTTCAGGGCCTTCCACCGCCTGACCTCGATGTTATGCTCGTGCACCATGTTCTGCGCGCGGTACAGGGCGACGAGGTGTTTATGGCCATCACGGTCCTCCGGCTCCAGCTCCACCAGCGTCTCGAGCTCACCGATGGCCGCCATGATGAGGCCCTGCGACTCGTAGAGCTCGGCCTTCCTGCGGAGCGCCTGAGGGGTCCGGGGCTCGAGGGAGAGCACCCTCTCGTACCTGACCAGGGCCTGATCGGTCATGCCCGCGGAGGCGCACTCCTCCGCCCGGTCAAGATTGTGCCGCAGGCAGGAGAGAGCGTCGGGGACCTCCAGCTCCCCGTCCTGCAGGACCTCCAGGAGGTTCCCCAGGGCGTTCATGTCCGACCCCGTGGCATCGCACAGGCGGAGCATCGCCGCGGCATACTCGGTATAGTCGTGCGCCGGGCCCATCTCCGACACCTCTCCCCGGGAGCGCAGGTACGCGATCGCCTTTTCGTTGACCAGAGGCCAGGACAGCGGGTCCTGGATGTGCCACAGGCAGGCCGCCAGCTCGGGCCACCGCTCCGGGGCGGCCTTCGACCTCTCCAGGTTCCCGGCGGATACCGCCCTCTCCATGGCGTCCTCGAGGTCCATGATCGAACCCTTGGCCATGCCCGGGTCGTCGGGCAGAGCGGCGGCCCTGCGCAGGGCGGGCTCGAGATCATCGAGCGGAACGCCCAGGGCGAGGTCGCTGAGGATCGAGGACACCGTCCGCGGCGGGAACACGTACCCGCTCTCCGTCGATGCCCCGTCCATCCGGTACTTCAGGGTGCCGAAGTTCCACTTGCCCTCAAGGAAGCCTTCCACGGTGTCCCGCAGGGAATCGATGGACATTCTCCTGGCTTCGTCCTCGTCCATCCGGTCGAACGCCCGCTCGCTGTCCAGGTAGGCGAAGTACGCGCATCGCCACCATTCCGTTGCCCTATCCACTGTTTCCATCCCTTACCGCGACCTATAGCAGCCTGCGGAAGTTGCCCATCCCATCATAAAGGTATCCGGCGAAGGAGAACTCCCTGGTCGCCCCGCTCTTGGCGATCCTTCCCCGCAGATCGTTGAGTATGGTCACCGCGATCGCCGGCGCGTAGTCGGTCTCCGGCAGGGCGACGCCCACCGTCCCGAACTCGTTGGCCGCGAAGACGTAGTCCTCGAGGTTCGCGTGCACCGCGGCGGTCTGGGGGGTCTCGATGAACTCGAAAGCGATGACCCTGCCATCCTTCTCCGCCTTGACCACCGCGCGAGGCGCCTGGTCGTCAAGGGCATGGTTGGCCTTCACGGCGGGGTCCTGCTTCTGGAGCTGCTGGGCCCTCCGGCCGGCCACGGTGTCCAGGTATGCCTTGACCTCCTGCTTCATGCTACCTGATCGGTGGGGCGGTCAAAATGGTTTGCCGTCCCTCTTCCCGCCGTACGCCCTGACGTGCTCCCAGGCGCGGTGATGCTCGGGGTATCTGTCCGCCCTTGAGTACATCCCCGCGTCCTTGCGATGGTACAGCTCGCGGTCCTCACCGACCGGGCACACCTTGATGCAGATGCCGCACGGCGAGATGTACCTCGACGCGAGACCGATGTTGTGCTCGGTGCAGCGGTCCTTGATCGTCAAGGTGCTCGGGTATGCGCCCTCCTCGATGGCATGGGCCGGGCAGGAACGGGCGCAGCGCATGCAGCGGGTGCACAGGTCTCCGCTCATCACATCGTCGGGCGGGACATCGGCGGTCGTCAATATCGAGGTGAACCGCACCCGTGGGCCGTACCTCGGGGTGAGGAGCATGTTGTTGACCCCGAAGGTGCCCAGGCCCGCCAGGTACGCGGCGTGGCGGTGGGAGAAGAACGCGACCGGCCGGTCCCTGAGAACGTCCATCCCCCCGTACCCGTCCCGGGGGACGAATATCGAAGGATGCCCCATCTCCCCGAGCATGGTCGCGATGCGGTAGGCGGAGTCGTCCAGCAGACGGTTCACGGTGTTGTATACCTCGCGATAGAATATGGAGGGGCTGGTCTCCAGGGCTGGCAGCTCGACGGGTATGCCGATGACGATGACCGATCTCGCCTCGGGGTAGATGCCCCGGGGGCGGAACTCCTCGGGAACCCACGGGCGGAAGGGCTCCTCGTCCCATCGCCCCACCGGAGCGACCCCCAGGAGGGGCACGTCCAGTTGGTCGCACTTCTTCCTCAGCGCTTCCTTGGTCCCGGCCATCTGTTCACCTCAGGGAATTTCCTCTGGGTTCCAGGTGGTGTGGAGGTCCTCGTTGAACGCGTCCATCGTTGCCTCGTCCTCCGCCGTTATCTCAAAGTCGAAGACCGAGGCGTTCTCCCTCATGCGCTCGGGGTGCACGCTCTTCGGGATCGCCACCATGCCCTTCTGGAGCACCCACCTGATGAGCATCTGGGCCGGCGTTTTCCCGTACTCGCGGGCCATCGCCACCAGCCCCGGATCGTCCAATCTCTTCCCCCGGGTCAGCGGGCTGTAGGCCTCCAGCACGATGCCCCTGTCGCGGCAGTAGGACAGCAGGTCCTTCTGATAGAGGAAGGGGGAGAACTCGACCTGGTCGACCGCGGGCACGACCGGCGAGCGGGAGATCGTCTCGTCCAGGTGCCTCACGAGGTAGTTGCTCACTCCCACGGCGCGGGCCTTGCCCTCGTCGAGGATGCGCTCCATCGCCCTCCAGGCCTCCAGCCTGTTGCCCCGCGGCCAGTGCACGAGGTACAGGTCCACGTGATCCATGCCCAGGGCCTCCAGGCTCCGGTCGCAGGCGGTCA
This sequence comes from uncultured Methanomassiliicoccus sp., assembly GCA_964426205.1. Taxonomy (GTDB): domain Archaea; phylum Thermoplasmatota; class Thermoplasmata; order Methanomassiliicoccales; family Methanomassiliicoccaceae; genus UBA6. Next base: position 53,695 of record CAYRPG010000009.1, read on the forward strand.
GCGCCTCCTTGTAGCCGTTATCGGCGTACCATAGCTTGGTGGTCACGAAGACCTCCTCTCGGGCCAGGCCGCTGTCCCTGATGGCCCGACCTACTCCGCGCTCGTTCTGGTAGTAGGCCGCCGTGTCGATGTGCCGGTAGCCGATCTCCAGCGCGTTCGATACGACCTCGTACACCTGCTTGTCAGGCACCTTGAAGACCCCCAGGCCGAGGGCAGGTATCTTCACCCCGTTGTTGAGGGTGATTGTGCTGGACAGCGAAAGGTCCGCCATGGGCGGTAGATGGTCTGCCTGAGGATAAAACACCGTCGCAAGAAAAAACGGAAAAAATATAGAAGAAAATAAGGGAGAGGCCGAGAGGCCTCATTTTAGCATGGGTTTGGTGCGCTCATGCGGGCGGCAGGGGCAACGGCACGTTGATCGTCTCCCCGCTGACCGGGTCCCTGTACTCCATGGTGAAGTCCTGGGGGTTGCCGGTCACATCGAAATAGGCCAGGAACTGGGTGGTGCCTCCGAGCGGGATCAGCTGCTGGCTTTTGAACGATGTCGCCGTGTCGTTGACAGCGAACTCGCTGACGGTGTTGTCGATGACGAACCCACTGGCGTACACCGTGTGGCGGATGTTCCAGTCATTGGTCACGTTGATCAGGACGCGGTACCACGAGCCCGTTGCGTTGGAGTACAGTTCGATGCTCTTCGCCACGATCGACAGCGAACCCTTTATCGGCACATACATCGGACCCGCCTCGGTAGGCGCGGAAAGGACCGCGTTGTCGTTGAGGTCGAAGGCCTGGAAGGTCAGGGTGAAGTTGCCGACGTAGTTGAAGGTCACATCGAACGTCCGGTTGTCGGTGGCGTTGCCGTTGGTCCTGAACGCCCCGAGGTCGCCGCTGATCACGACGAAGTTGACGTAATTGCCGATCCTCGTCTCGCTGGTCCAGTTGACGACCTTGCCAGTGGCGTTGGTGATGATCAGGTTCTGCGGGTCGATCTCGTCGACGGGGTCGGTGAGCTCGGCGAACACTCTAATCAGGACATCCCCGCTGTAGCCGTTGACGGGGGTGCTCTGAAGCTGGAACCGGTAGGTCTGGTTCCGGTTGTAGGTTGTGCTGTCCACTCCCTTGCCGGGGTACGAGACGGAAAGAGCGACCTTCTGCTCGGCGGTGCCCAGGCTCATCGGCAATGTGATGTTGAGATGCTGGTCACCGAGGTCGATGGTGCTCAGGGGCGTGTTGTTGGTGGGAGTGGTGGTGTTGTTCGAGTTGTTGTCATTATTGTTGTTATCGTTATTGTTGTTGTCAGAGCCGTTGTCCTTCCCATCATCGCGGGGGGAGTTCATGCTGAGCGCCACAAAGGCTCCAGCGATGACGAGGATGACGACAACGACGATCGCAGCAATCATTGTCTTCTTCATGATATCACATGCCAATCTTTGGTTTTGGAGAGATTAATTTTGATGGTGAATATAAAGACATACTAGCTGGAAATCAAACCCTGGAAAACCGGTAGATATCGGTGTTCGAGCATGCGACCATGCATGTGGACGCTCGTAAGCGCTCGCCAAGTCCTTCAGTTCTGATGATTTGAAAAGAAAATGGATTGGAAGGGGTTTACGCTCAGTCCGTAGGGGCCGGGAGCGGAATGTTTATCGTTCCGGTGGACGGGTCCTCGTACTTGAGCGTGAAGTTCAGCCGGTCCCCGGTGATGTCGAAGTACACGAAGAATTGGGTCGTCTGTCCGGGTGCGAGGCTCTGAGCCTGGAAGCTCGTGGCCGTGATGTTCGCCCTTACCCAATGAACGGGCACCCCGGTGGAATTGCTCAGGTAGAAGTTCGCGGGGTCGATGGTGTAGCGCACGTTCCAGTTGTTCGTGGTGTTCATCAGGATGCGGTAGTAAGTACCGTTCTCGGTGGGGTACCATTCACCGCGGAAGAGCGCATTGATGGTCAGGTGGCCGGTCACCGGGACATTTAGGGGCGACGCCTTCACCGGGTCGGAGATGGCCTTCCCAGTGTCCAGGTCGAAGGCCTGGATGACCAGCGTGTAATTGCCGGTGCCCTTGAACATGACACTGAACGACCGCTCCGAGGTGGTGCCGTTGGTCTTCCAGGACACGATGTCACCGCTGATCTCGTTCTGCAGAGGCTCCGAGTTGTTCTTCTTCTCGAAGGTCCAGGTGATCGGATTCCCCTGTGAGTTCTTCACCTGCAGACTGTCGGCCCCGATCTCCCCCGACTTCTCGGCGAACATCTTGATCAGGACGTTCCCCGTGTACCCGCTGGCGGGTGACGCGGTCAGGCTGAACTGGTAGTACTCGCTCCAGTTGTAGGCGTATCCGCTCTCCCCCTTGCCGGGATAGGTCATCGACAGCGCCATCTTCCTGTCGTCCGATGATATCTGAACAGGGAAGTACACTGCCAGCGTCTTGTTCTTCGAGTCCACGGCATCCGATTGAGCGTTAGTGTCATTTCCATCGGTGCCATTGTTCTTGTTGTTAGGGCCGTTGTTGCTCATGCTTACGACAACATAGGCTCCGGCCACCAACAGTACGGCTGCCACGGCAATCGCCGCGATCGTCATCTTCTTCATTTTCCCGATCCCCTTTGAAATTTGACGGTGTGTATTTAGAATGAGACATATTAAGAGATTAGGCCAAGAACATCGACATCTGGAACCAATCGGGGGCGGCCCGTTCACGGATGTCGGGTGCAGGATCCGGTCACTTCCGTAGGCCATCCAGAGGCCACATGGCATGCTTCTGGTCATCGAGATATTTATTACTGCGACATTTACGCAAGATACGGACGCAACATTATATGTATGGGGAATATGGAGGGGCATGCTCTCCGTCTCCCTCGATCAGGTCATGGCCATACTGGGCTATGTAATACTGGTCTCCTTCCTGGCGCTGGCGATGCTGGCCCTGGTCATGCTTATCGTCACCACGATCTCGATGCGCCGGGGACGGTTCTACCTGCCATGGCTCCTGCGTCCAGGCCTCATAATACTGGAGGGCTTGGCAAAGACCATCTGGCGGGTCGGCAAGGTGGACGACCGGGAGATAATATCGTTCTCCATCCGGCTGCACAATCAGCTCAACCGGGAAAGGTTCAGCAAGCTCCCGATGGAGGACCGCATGGTGTTCCTCCCGCAGTGCCTCCGTTCCATCGACTGCCCCTCCAACCTCTCCATCGAGGGGCTGGTGTGCAAGCGGTGCATGCGCTGCGAGATCGGGCGGTCCATAGATGAGCTGGAGGGCTACGGGTGCAAGGTCTCCATCGTTCCCGGCTCCACCTTCGTGAAGCGGCTGGTCAAGAAGTACCGTCCCAAGGGGATCGTGGGGGTCGGCTGCCTCATGGAGGTCAAGGAAGGCCTGGAGATGACCGACCGCATGGACATGCCGGCGATGGGAGTGGTGACCTCCAAGGACGGGTGCATCGAGACCGCCGTGGACTGGCCCACCCTAATCGAGGTGGCCACGATCCGTCCGGAGCCGTGAAGGGCACCGTTCTCGGTGACCAGAGCGACAATGGCATCGCTCAATTGAAGTAACCCACTGTGCATTGCACGGCCATGGCCGAGACGGACAAGAAGTTCAGCGAGACCCTCGTCGGCGACGTGTACGATCTGATCGTGAAGCGACCGGCCACGGTCACCGTGGAGAACACGATAAGCGATGTGATCGGGGGCATGCTGGGCAATCCAGTCTCCCGCAAGGTCTACGTCGTGGACAAGCAGGGCAAGCTTCTTGGCATGGTCAACACCGACACGGTGCTGCGGCTCATCGGCTACCGCACCGGGATCCGGGAGCTGGGCGCCACGTCCTTCTACCGCTTCCTGCGGGACATGTTCAAGGAGGAGGTGGGCACGCTCATGTCATCGACCCGCTCGGTGACCAGGGAGGACGACCTCAAGAAGGCGCTGGACATAATGATCAGGGACCATGTCAACGACCTGCCGGTGGTCGACGCGGAGGGACGTCTCATAGGCGAGCTGGTGAGCCTGGAGCTCTTCCTCAAGGGAAGGGAGCTGTTCCTCAATGACGGCAAGCAGGATGGGGCCCCATGAGCTGGCTCGGATACGAGGTAGCAGCGGGCATCACGGTCTTGGACCTCCTCGCCTTCACCATCCTGGTGGTGACGGCGACCATCGTGGCGAGGCTCCTGAGCAACCTCATCAGGAGGAACCTTGACGACCTGATGGGAAGACGCAAGTCCAAATCGTTCGCGAGGCTCGTGTTCTACGGGATCGTCATGTCAGCGGTGCTGATAGGGTTCGGCCACATATTGAGGGTGGACTTCAGTGGTTGGGTGATATCTCTCGGCCTGGTCAGTGTGGCGATAGCCTTCGCCTCCCAGCGGATCATATCCAATCTCCTGTCCGGCCTTCTGATATCGATCACCCGCCCCATCCAGCTGGAGGACTGGGTGGAGGTCGGCCTCTCCCCGGCCACAGGGGTGTGCAGGGTCAAGGACATCAACCTCATGACCACGATGCTGAGGGACGTCGACGGAAGGATAATCATCATCCCGAACTCCGAGATCATGAACGGCAAGATCATCAACTACACCCATTCAGGCTTCGTGGCCGCTTCCCTGGACCTTTGGTTCGACTCCGCCAGTTCCATCGATGCCATCAGGAGGATCGTCTACGAGGAGGCGGACCGCGACCCCCATATCCTGCCCAACGTGGACGAGGAGGAGCGCCGGGTCGCCATCAAGATCTTCGAGCGGCCGGCCGTCCGCAGCCTTTTTGGGGGCACTTCCGACCTCAGCGCTCTGAACCCCAAGGTCAACATCCTGGACCTGAGAGATAACAACATCAAGATCAATGTCCGGGTCTGGATACGAGAGGTGAACAGGCGGGACGAGATAGTCTCAGGCTTCCTCGAGGCGCTCAGGGAGCGGTTCAAGAAGGAGAACATCACCCTAAGGAGCCCCTGAGCTGGCAGATCACGCCTGCCATCAGGCCATCTCCCGCAGGCCGGTGGTCCTTCGATCGGTGGCCAATGGGACCATTGAGAAGGGGACAGGGCCCATGATGATCGCTCGAGCTTTCCACCTGGCCGGCCCTCCACGCCTGCCAGTGTCCGGCGACCAGGGCTGCGCGGCACGCCACGTTCTCGATGGACCCTTGTGAAGCCATGCCTGCACCGCAACGGTCACAGGCAGAGGCGGTGACCCGGCACCTGACAGAATCGCTCCTATTCCGGCTTGCGCAGGACGACCTCGTAGAGCTTCTTGATCGTCGGCGAGGTAAGGTCCTCGAACTCCCGGATGGATACCACCTCGTAACCGGTGGCCAAAGCCCTGATCTTATCCTCGGTGAAGAAGTGCACCACGAACCCCAGGGGGTTCTCCCACATGTCCTTTCCCCGGGGGATGAACTTGCCATAGTGAGGGTCATGGTCGTTCCTCACCGAGTAGATGTTGAGCCCGCCCGGCCGGAGCACCCTCAGGCACTCGGCCATTATCCTTGAGACCTCCTCCTCGGTGAGCTCCATGGTGAAGAACATGTGCGAGTACACGGCATCGAAGGAAGCGTCCGGGAACGGCAGCGGCTGCCGCGCATCATGGACCCTCACCGTGACCTTGGCTCCCAGGTCCTGCGCTCTCTTCCTCATCTGGCAGATGCCCGACTCCGAATAATCGAGGGCGATCACCTCGCACCCGTTATGGGCGAAGAACCAGGTGTCCCGACCCTGACCGCAGCCCAGCTCCAGGACCTTCTTCACCCCGGCGCTCCTCATGATGCCCAGGGTATTGACCGCGAGCTCGCTCGGGAGCTTCCCGAAGAAGTCCTCCCTCTCTGTATAGGCCTTGTCCCACCTTGCTTGCTGTTCATTGTCCTCGGACATACGTTCCCCCTCCGCACTCTGGCCGTGAGCCCTGCATCGTCCATGGCACGGGTCGACGCTCAGGATCGCCGTCTGTCCTCAGGTCACGGCGGCCAGGTTAGCATACTGTAACATGGGTCACAACGAACATAATTCTTTGTCGGACGGCCTTATGATCGTCATGCTCTCTCCAACCGGGGCGCTCGGACCATGTCGGCCCGGCTCCGACCTCGATCGCTCAATCGTCGATGGCCAGTAGGCGGGACATCTCGTGGTCGGGCAGCGGCACGGCTTCCACCCCGGAGGCCGCGAGGCAGGAAGCCAGGGTAGGGCTGCTGCATCCTACCGCTCGCCCCGTCATCTCCCTCACCATGTGTATCGGGCAGTGGTCCGCAAGCACCCTGCCCCTCGATCTGAGGAGAGCCCCCGCATGAGGGCACTTGTCCAGGCAGAGCTTGGAGGTGTAGAACCATGCTTCCGTCCGGCCGGGTCGGCGGCCAGCGAGCCGTCTGCTCCATCGGTTTATCTCCTGCTCGGAAAGGTGCGGACAGCCGAAGATCAGCAGGTCCGGGGGATCCGGGTCAGATGCTGACAACTGGCACTCTCGGGCGCTCACCTCGATGCGCTCAAGTCCTGTGGGCGCCTTAGGGCCATTGAGATAGAAGAGCGGCACCCTTCCCTCGCTGTTGATGGCGAACGCGAACCTCTTGACCTCATCGAAATCGGGACGGAGCCCCCGGATCACCGGTACCCGGTCCCGCACAAGGGTGGAGAGGCAATGGCCGAGCACGCTCATGTCCTTGATGGCATCCGCGCTCACCTTGACCTCGATGGTAGGCCTACGGTTCTCCTCCAGGAGGAGCCCCCTCTCTGCCGTCAGGCCGGTAATGGCCGAGGCCATCGCAGAAATGAAATCCTCCGTCTCGCTCCTCGCCCCCAGTACGGAGTTGGCGAAGGCAACGGCCGCTCGGCCTCCCCATGCCGCCACCTCTCCTCCGGTCGGATGGTTGCCCGCGAGGTGGGGCGCGCAGCTGAAGGTGTAGGGTGAATCGGAGCGGAGGTCCGATAGGACCTTCTTGTGCAGCAGGGTCAGGTCATCGTCCGGGCCCCCGGGATTGGCCGTGACAGGCAGCTCGACCTTTCCATCCATGGAACCAAGCCACTCCCATGCGTCCGATGATCGGTTACGGTACCAATCGGGAACATGGACCGAAGAAACCGGTACCAATCTCCCTGCATCGCTCCTGTCGCCCCTGAGCACGATCGTTTCCATGGCCCGCTGGATGGCCTCCCCGCGCTCGCCCTGCAGCGCTCTCTCCTGCTCCCTGTCCAGGTACATGACCCTGCCGCCTCCGAACATCAAGGACTAAGATGCGATATGGGAGGAAGGGAAAGATCACAGTCATCTAAAAGGTTGACCGTCCCCATCATCGCCCCTGCATCTTTCTACTGATACGCTCGTCGGACATCGGTCCCGGACCCCGGTATCGGCGCGGGGCCCGGGTCACTTTCCGGCGGAGGACGGCTCCAGGGAGACGTCCGCGGACGTCGTCGTGCTCCCGGAGATGGCGTCCGGTATCGTCGACAGGGGTCCAGGCCCACCTTCCCCTGCCCCGGCGTCCTGGGGTGCCGGCTGGGCCTGGTAGACGAAGACCAAATCCCCGGCCTTCGCCGTCCCTGAGCTTCCGGGCGCTGGCGTGGCGCTCGTCATATGGCGATCGGGCCCGGGGCTCTTGGAGGCCACCCTGCGCATGACCACCACGAAAAAGGGGATGGCCGCGAACTGCAGCCCCATGGAGAGGAGCACCATCGCCGTCCACGAGAGGCCGTAGAGGATGCCCACGGCGGCGCTCCCCATGAACCACGAGAGCCCGAAGGCCGAATTATAGCATCCGAAGGCCGTTCCCCGGCGGTCGGACGGGGCCATGTCCGCGATGACCGCCCGCATGACCGAATCCTGCGCACCCAATCCCACGCCGTACAGCAGCATGCCCGCTGTCACCGCCGCCATGTCCGAGGAGAACACCAGGGGGGTGAAGAACGGGACGGTCGCGGCCATTCCCACCAGGGGCATCATTCCTACCTTGTCGTACATCCAGCCGAATGTAAGGGCCGATAGTGCGTTGGACGCCATCGCCAACGCGTACATCAGCGGGATCCATCTCTCGGGGAAGCCCGCCACCGAGCCGATGTGGTACGATATCAGCGGGAAATCCGCATATCCGGCGGCGATGAGCGCGCCCGCCATCATGAACAGCCAGAAATGCTTGGGGAACGGCTCCTTCTTTTTTGTCTTGGAGGGACGCGTGCGCTCGACCTTCCCCTCATGCGGCTCTATCCTCACCGCATAGAGGAGGATGATCATGGTGAGGATGCACGGAACGAGCATTATCTCGAACCCCATCCGGTGATCTCCACCGAACAGCAGCACCGCGACGATGATGATCGGTCCAATCATACCTCCCACGGACGAGAGCGCTTCCTGGACCCCGTAGCCCCATCCCCTTCCCACGCTCGTTCCGGCGTGGGACAGCATGGCGTCCCGGGCGGGAGAGCGCATGGCCCTCCCCATCCGTTCGAGCATGATGAGGAGCATGGCCGCCTCCCAGTTGCCCGCCAGCGCCAAGGCCGGCACGGCGATGATGTTGATCCCGTACCCGATGAACAGGAACGCCCAGTATTGCTTGGTCTCGTCGACCAGCCATCCGAAGACCACCCTCAGCCCGTATCCGGTAAGCTCGGCCAGGCCCGAGACGAGGCTGACCGCGGCGGCGCTCGCACCGAGCAGCACAAGGTAGGTCCCCATGATGCTCCTGGTGCCCTCCAGGGCCACATCGGCCAGGAGGCTCACCACCCCCAGCATCATCACGAAGACTATCGCTGCTGTCCGCTGCTTACGTTCGACAGCATGCGTCCTACCGATTACCCGACCCATCCCATCCCTCCCTGCGAGTGTGGTAATGCCTATCCCGGGAGGGGAGCTGACATGGGGGAGGTGCATCCCTTCCTGGCCCCTGGCCGTATCTCCGTCACGGGTATTATCCGATTACCATTATCGATATCGGGCGATGGCATAGTCTAATGAGTATATTAATTGACGCAGGTTAGTTCGGCCTGTGGACGGTCGATAAAACTTAAGACCTGCAATGGATATCGTACCGAAAGATGATGGAAGATGGAGACGTAAACGTCTTGGACATCGATCATGTGTTCTCGATCTTGCAGTACCTGGACTCCAGGAAGGGAGAGGACGTCCTGGCCAGTGAGCTGAGGGAGGTCATGCCGAACTATGGGCGGATGATGCTCATCGTCCGGCAGCTGGAGAAGAAGAACCTGATCGAGATCAGGATGGAGACCAGGCCACGGAAGCGCTACGTTCTTTCCCTGACCAACAAGGGACGCACAGTGGTCAAGAAGTTGCTGGCGCTCGACAAGCTCATTTCGTCCTGGCAGTGAAGCCGCGCTCGCCGCTCATCTCGACGCCCAGTATGGCCGGGGGGAAGGGCGTCCCGTACCACAGCCGCCATCGTCGACCGTTCGTTGTACATCGATGTCCAATGGCCTAGCGAGAAGGAGGCTCCACCGGGGCCGGCGGCCTTTCACGGCTTTTCGAAAAAAGCATCGATGACGGCCGTTTTGTAGTTCACATCCGGGCGGGAGAGCGAGGTAGGTTCCAGTTCTCCGCATGCTCTCCGGTGAGGGCCTGGTCCCCCCACCCTGCTCTCGGGACAGGTCCCACCGCGGCCCTTCGCGCTGTCCGATATCAAGTTCCTTAGCAAATGCCGATGATCAACGGGAGCAGGTAGTTCTGCTCTCGGAGAGATATCCTACTCGGTAGAGAACATGAGCTTCCTAAGCGTGCAGGGACTCTCCAAGACGTACCGGAACGGGGACGAGGAGACCACGGTCCTTTCGGGCCTCGAGCTCTCGGTCGAGCGTGGAGAGATGGTCATGATCATGGGCCCCTCCGGCTCGGGCAAGACGACCCTGCTGAACGCGATCGGCGGGATAGAACGGCCAGATGGAGGCAGGATCGTTCTCGACGGGACCGAGGTCACCTCGCTGGACCGGCGGCAGCTGAACAACTATCGCCGGAACGCCATCGGCTTCGTGTTCCAGTTCTACAACCTCATTCCCACCCTCACCGCTGTCGAGAACGTCATGCTGGCCCTGGAAGGAGCGCACATGAAGATGCCGTTGATGAGGGAGCGGGCCGCCGCCCAGCTCGACATGGTCGGGATGTCCGAAAAGCTGGACAGGTTCCCACAGGAGCTGTCGGCGGGACAGCAGCAGAGGGTGGCCATCGCCCGGGCTCTGGTCAAGGGCCCCAAGCTGGTGTTGGCGGACGAGCCCACGGGCAACCTCGACGAGGGAAGCGAGGTCGTCGTGCTCGATGCCCTGTCGAACGCCAAGAAGCAGGGAACGACCTTCGTCGTGGCCTCTCATAACACCCGGCTGAGGGGGCGTATGGACCGTTGCTACGAGCTCAGGCGGGGAAGACTGGCCGACCTTGAGGTGAGGTGAGGCCGTGTCCCTTACCACCCGGATGATGTTCAGGCGGTTGCGAGGGAAAAAGCTCAGTGCGGTCCTTTCCTCCTTCATCATCGCCTGGGCCCTGGCCATGATGGTGGCAGGGCTGTACAGTTCGGCCGTGATCAGGACCAGCGCATCGACCTATCTGGAGAAGAACGGCATGCCGGACCTCCTCGTCTCCCTGTACGAGGACCGCTCCCCCGCAGAGATCAAGGGTGTCCTGGGACAGATGCCCGTAAAGGCCTACGATCTCAGGCTGATGATGCCCGGCAAAGCAATGGTGAACGGGACGATCCCACAGGTCACGCTCATAGGCATCGCCGATCCGAACCGGACCGACATCGACCGCCTAACTCTCCTGGAGGGCCGCATGTTCGCCTTGCCCTTCGAGGGCGTGGCCGTCGCCGGCGGGGAGGACCTCGGGAGCACCGTCCAGATGATCGTTGGCGGCGCATCGTTCCAGCTGAACCTGACCGGGGTGGTCCGTTCGCCGGAGTATCTGCTCAATGAACTTAAGGCAGGCCCCTTGGTCCCCGGCGGCGGGGGCGAGACCATCGTCTATGTTCCCCTCTCTACCCTTCAATCCGTCACCGGGCGGGGCATCAACGAGATCGCGCTGATGCTGGAGCCGAGCTCCAGGGAGGCGGTCGCTGCCGCGATGGCCTCCCTGCCGGTCTCGTCCCTGACCTTCCGGGAGGACCAGCCCACGGTGACGCTGATGCAGATGGGCGCGAACAAGATGGCGGTGATGCTCCCCTCGATAAGCGTGGTGTTCGTGCTCATCGGTGCGGTCTCCATATTCATGACCATGTACCGCCTGGTGGTGAGCGACTCCAGGAACATCGGGGTCCTGATGTCCCTCGGTGTGGAGAGGCGGCGCATCGCCGTCTCATATATGGGACTGGGGGCGGTGACCCTTTTCCTGGGAGGAACGCTGGGCTGCGTTCTGGGCTATGGGTTCACGGTCGCCATATGTCGGCTGGCGCTAGGGATGGTGGGCAATGTGCCGATGGTTATGCCCCTGGACATGGCCTCGTTCCTGATCGGCCTCCTTCTTGTCTGCGCGATGGTCCTGCCGGCCGTGCTCGTTCCCGTGGCACTTGTATTGCGAAAGAACATCAGGGAGGCGCTGAGCTACGTGCCCAAGACCCGCGTTTGGTCCTTGAAGAGGTCATTGCGGTCCCTCGCTGCTGTCCTGGGGGCCCGCAATCTTCTCCGTGAGCCCAGGAGGGCCGCGGTGGTCATGCTCGCCATCGGACTGACCATAGGGGCGGCCGGCTCCTGGCTGGTCCTGCTCGATTCGTCGATGTCTTACGTGAACGAGCAATCCCGCTCCTACCAATGGGACGTTGCCATCTCCTTCGCATCGCCCGTCGATGCCAATGAAGCAGTGGTCAGGTTCACCGATGACCTAACGCAGCGGGTGATGCCATACACCACCTTTGCATGCCTGGCCTTGGCCGGAGATAGGTCCGTCGGGGCGGTGTTGACCGCTTCGCCGGACATGAGCGGCATAAGGACGTTCGATCTACGCTCCGGTTCGCTCGACTTCAGCGGAGCGGTCATGGCCAAGAAGATCGCCGATGAGCTCGGGGTCGGGCCCGGGGACAAAATATCCCTGGTCCTGGGGGGAACGACCATCGAGCTCGCCGTCACCGGGGTGGTGAACGACCTGCAGACCAAGGCCATATACACGAGCAACGGTCAGGCCCTGTCGGTCCTGGGAGGGAACGTCTGCCAGGGCGTTTTTGTGGCCCTGCGCTCCAGCGACCAGACGACCAGCTACATCTCTTCCGTCTCCAGCGATCCATCGGTGGCCAGCATCGAGCCACGGGAGAATGTCATAGGCTCACTGAACGGACTGCTCTCAGGAGCCCTCTCGCTGTTCTATGCCTACTTTGCGCTCAACATGCTGATAGCCCTTGCCGTAGCGACCTCGGCCGTGGTGGTATCGACCTCGGAACGGGAGATGGAGTTCACGGCCATATCGTCCCTGGGCCTGTCGCGCGCTTTCGTGCTGAAATCCCTGATGGTGGAGGTCGGCCTGCTCGGCCTGATCTCCGCGCTGATGGCCGTTCCGTTCGCGTTCCTGATGGCCCAGGGCTTCGCGGCCCTTATTGAGGAAGCGGTGTTCTTTATACCGATCTGGCTGACAGGCATCTCGGCCCTGACCGTGTTCCTGGCAGGGTGGCTGTTCATCATGCCCTCGGTGGCATGGCCCATACGATGGAGCAGGAGGTTGGACATCGTGAGGACGCTCAGGGAAAGGCTCAGCTGACCATATGCCGCCCCCGTAAGATGGTCGCATGATGCCAGGAAGAGACCTCATGGCCCTGCAGCTTGCCGGTCAGCGCTCACCTGCCCATCCCGACCACGGTCTGGGCGACATTGCCGCTGGCCGGAGCGATCGAGAACATGAATGGGGCGGGAACAAGGCGATCAGGTACACGATCGCGCAGAGCACGGACGCCAGCTCGAAATTCCTGCAACAAGCGGTCGTGCGCTCCGGTCCCCAGCCTGGGCCCGGGGCACCTGGAGATCACTTGCCTGGTGCATGGGGGGGAAGAGCGCCCGGCTGGCTTCCGCCTCATCCTGTCAGGTGCTCTATCAGTATCCTCAGTCCTATCAGGATGAGCATGGTGCCGCCCACGATCCGGATCTTGCCGCCAAAGAACCTGCCGAGGCTCGATCCGAACATGAACCCCAGGAAGCAAAGCACCAGGGTGACCAGACCGATGACGATGACGGGAACGAGGATCGAGATCTCCAGGAAGGCAAAGCTCAGGCCGACCATCAGAGCGTCGATGCTCGTGGCGATGGCGAGGGTGAGCGCAAGGAACAGCGTGAGATCCTCGTTCCCGCTCTCCTCACCCCTCATCGCATCGTAGATCATCTTCGCGCCGATGGCCGCTAGAAGGCCGAACGCGATCCAGTGATCGACCCCCATGATGAGGTCCTGGAAGCTCAGGCCGGCGAGCCAGCCGATCAACGGCATGAAGGCCTGGAAGCCCCCGAACAGCGAAGCGAGGAGGATGGCCTGCTTGAGCCTGTCCTTGGTCGCGGTCATTCCTCTGGCGACGGAAACGGCAAAGGCGTCCATCGCAAGCCCGACAGCGATCAAGAATATCGTGACCATGTCCATCGTTCGCACCGACCGACCCACTGTGCGCGCAGGAGATCGAGCTCGCCCCAAATAGCGCCCCTGCCCTGCGCCTCGTGTCCGCAGATGTGGCCGAGGTTTTTAATCGCTTCGGAAAACGGCAACGCCTGGAAAGGGCGGGGTGGTCACTATGCGGCCATAGGCACCATTTCTCGGCTCATATCAGCAGTTAGCGGCTCTGACGCTCAGCCATCGGCCTGCGTGATGTCGGCACAGCTCTGTTTGTTAGACATCCACAGCGCTTCTACGAGGGGATCTAGCGCGCGTCACCGGTCGGTAGCAAAAGGATGTTCGGCAAGAACGCCCGATGGCAGCATATCACGAAGCGGTCCTCATTGAGCGAAAATATGAACCATCTGGATGTGTCTAGAAGTGGGCCCGGTCGGATTTGAACCGACGACCATCGGGTGTCTCAGGTCCCAAAAGGGAACTCCTATGAGCCTGACGCTCCACCGGACTAAGCTACGGGCCCTTACAATCGAGGTTAATTGACCCCCCGGATATATACTTTGCCAACTTGCACCCTCGCTCCAGGCTATTCGAAAAGACCTCATGGCTATATACTTGCTAAGCCAAATTGGGAGAGGTGTCTTATCATGCCGGAAGTGAAGGCTACCTTCGGGGCAGGATGTTTCTGGGGCGTGCAGGCGGAGTTCGACAAGGTGGAGGGCGTGATCTCCACCCAGGTCGGTTTCATGGGCGGTAAGAAGGAGAGCCCCACCTACCGCGACGTGTGCACCCACACGACCGGTCATGCCGAGGTCGTCGAGGTGACCTACGACCCGGCCAAACTATCGTACGAGAAGCTCCTGGACGTCTTCTGGAACATACACGACCCCACCACGCTGAACCGGCAGGGACCGGACGTCGGAGACCAGTACCGCTCGGTGATCTTCTACTACACCCAGGAGCAGAAGGTCGCTGCAGAGGGATCGAAGACGGCTCAGGACAGGTCCGGCAGGTTCGGGCGGCCACTGGTCACCCAGATCGTTCCGGCCCAGACCTTCTGGCGGGCCGAGGAGTATCACCAGAAGTACCTGGAGAAGCGCGGCGGGGCCTCCTGCCACATCTGAGCTGCCACCTCTCCGTTTTCTGGACCCTGGCAGGCGGCCAGGAAGAAATGTTATCGGCCAGGAACGCGATACCATGCCTGCCGCCTCTGGACGGTCACAACGGTGATATGATGTCCTCAACCTCCGATCTCGAGATGCTGTGCGCGTTGGCCCTGTCGAAGGGCGCGAGCGCCGCCAGGGCAATGGACGCCAGCGGTGTGGTCCTCGACCCCCGGGTACGGCTGAAATGCATGGTCCCCACCTGCGCCAACTATGGCAGGAACCTCATGTGCCCGCCGAACGTGATGTCCATGGGCCAGTTCGCCGAGGTCCTCGGGCGGTACTCCCGCGCCATCCTCGTCCAGTACCCTATCCCCTTGGACCGCAGAATCATGAGGGGGTCGGAGGGCAAGCGGCTGGAGGAGGTATACGAGGAAGAGGACTACGCCAAGCGGCTCAGGAGCAGCGATGTGATCTTCAACGACCTCCTGAACGAGGTGGAGAGGGAGGCTCTGGGCATGGGCTACCGGTTCGCCACCGCGCTCAGCGGAGGAGCGTGCCCGCTCTGTGATGAGTGCGTCGGCCAGGGTTCAGGGGGAAGATGCCGCCATCCCTTCCGCTCCCGGCCCTCCATGGAGGCGATGGGTATCGATGTGTTCCTCACCGCCCAGAACGCCGGCTTGGGCTTCGAGATACCTCCTCGAGACAACCCGGTGTGGAACGGCCTGGTGCTGATCGACTGAACGCAGATCGGGAAAAAGGGGCACCCTGCTCTGATCAATGAGCAACCCGAGCACGAGAGCTCTCGGCCTGTAACGGTGGAAGGAGTGATGAAGGGAGAAGAGTGAAGCGCCGTCGAACGGGCTCGAACCGTTGACCTTGTGATGACCGTTCCCCTTTTCAGGGATTAACAGTCACACGCTCTACCAGCTGAGCTACGACGGCCTTTGCAGGCAAGTGTATTACCCACTGGTATTAATCAATTTCGATTCACTCCAGCTGGGTTTTCAGTTCCTTGACCGTCTTTTCCATGTCATCCAGTATGACCTTCAGCTGTTCCATGAAGATCTTGAGCTTGTCAGTGGTGACCGCTCCCTCGGGCGACGGCTTGATCAGGCCTTCCTGCTCCAAGATGCGCATCGAATACCTGACCTTGTGCTGTGGATACACCAGGAGCTCGGAGAGGCGGATGATGCCTATGGGCTCGTTGTCCATGATGGCCTTGAGCATCTGGACGTGTCTCTGGAGAAGCTCTATCTCGCTCTCTATCTTGCTGGTAAGAACGCTGCTGCCCTTCATGGTACCCCTCCGGCTATGTGCCATGATAACAATGGTACATATATGAGGATTATCCGGCCATTCGTCTGGACGATTCTGACACGATATATCGCTTCCTCGGAAGAGAGAACCCGCTCGCCTGAAATATCAGTAATTGGAATCCTCGCTCAAGGTGTGATGATGGCAGAACTCGAGATAGGAAAGTGCCAGGCCTGCGGCAGGAAGATATCCAAACAACGGTCCTCGGATCCCGGCTCAACGAAGCTGGGATACGAGTGCTCGAAGTGCCATGAATGGGTATGCGGTGACTGCACCGACTGGAACGCCTCGGAGAAGAACCGGTGGATATGCTCCAGGTGCGCGGGGAGGACAGCGCCGCGCAAGAGCGGGTGCGACTGACCGCCCCGCACCCAGCGACCATCATGCCGGCGGACCTGGCCATAACGACCACGCTCTCCGCCGGCCGGTCAGCTCAACCCCCGCCGGATGCCCCGCCGCCACCTGAACGGCCTCCGCCGAAACCCCCCCTACGGCCTCCCCCAATGATGGCCAGTATCCACAGAAAGGGCCTCAGCGCCGCCCCCCTGGTCACGATGACCAGCACGACGAACACCACGGCGATGATGGCCCACTCCCCCCAGGTCAGCGGGATGCCGCCGACGGGGAACGCCGGGGCTGCGGGCCGGGCCCCGTCGTATTCGAGGACCATTATCTCGCCGAGAGCGCATGTGAGCTCGAACAGCCCGTTGCCGTAGGACCCCGCGGTCATGTTAGGCACCAGAAGCTCCTCGGCCAGGTGGCTCACGCGGACGTCGGTGAGTATGCCCTCCAGGCCGTAGCCGACCTCGATCCTCCATTTGTTGTCATCGGTGGCCACGACCACCAGGACCCCGTTGTCCTGACCTGACTTGCCAATTTGATTGGACTGAAAGGTCCTCAGGGCGAAGTAATCGATGCCGTCCGGGTAGGTGGTATTGACTACCAGCACGGCCATCTCGCAGCTCGAGTTGACATCGACCTCGTAGCACAGCTCGTTGATGTAGTACAGGTCGTCCTCGGAGATCTCGCCCGATAGATCGGTGGCATAGTACCTGAGCTCGGGTATCGAACCCCCCTCTCTGCCGGTGGTCGTCTTGACCAGCAGGTACCCTGCTACCATCCCACCGATGACGATGACCAGGACCGCCAGTCCGGCCACAAGGCGGGTCGAGGAGCGCAAGCCCCCTCACTTTCCAGACTCGAAGTAGGGCGCCTCCTCGAACCCGAAGGTCCCCGCGATCAGATTGCTCGGGAAGCTCATCACCGCAGTGTTGTACTTGGAGACCGCGTCGTTATAGTAGAAGCGTGCCGCGGCGATGCGGTTCTGCGTGCCCTCCAGCTCGGTGATGACATCCTTGATCACGTCTATCGATTTGATGTACGGGTTCGACTCCGCGACGGAGAGGAACGACCCGACCTGCACCGCGAACTCGTTCGTGAAGTTCATCTGCTCGCTCACCGTGCCTTTTGCCAGGGTGTTTAGCCAAAGGGTGCGCAGCTCGGTGATGTTGGTCAGCAGGGCCTGCTCGAACTGCATGGAGACGTTCTGCTGTTCGAGGATCCTGGGTATGAGGTCCACCTGCCTCTGCACCTGGACCTCGATATCGCTCCACTTCTTCTTCACGTTCTGGTCCTTCGAGACGAGATCGTTGTACGGCAGCACGATCGTCAGCACCATGGCGAGGACGACCGCCATAGCTATGATGCCTATGACGAGCTTCTTGGGCACGGCCATGGACCTAGGGACAAGGCATCAGCTAATCAAGCTTCACCTGTGAGTGAACGAGTTCAGGAATATGCCGGGCTATTGGGTGAACCAGGCCTTGGTCGTGGGCAGCAGCAGGTAGATCAGTATGATCACCGGGATCAGTATGGAAGCCCCCAGCGTCGCCACTCCCCCCAGCGTGCCGGCCCCGACCGCCGAGACCCCTGAGCTTAGGATGTTCAGGACCGCGAAGATGATGGCGAGCCACCATGACCAGCGCTTGCCCCTGAGGAACCCCCAGGCCAGCAGGAAGGCGATGACCGCCATTATCAACAGCACCACGCCCAGGACCCCGAAGAGCAGGGGTCCGGCGTCGATCAGCCATTGCGGGACGTTAGGGCCCAGCATGTCGATGAACTCCTGGTTGGTGAACAGGAAGGCCGCTGCGAACAGGGCCAGGGAACCGATCAGGAGCACGATCCCGTAGAGTATGTTCAGTATCGCGAGGAGGGTCACCCCGAACGGCCGCTGCCTCTGTTCGGGAGGATAGTAAGGGCCCTGAACGGGCTGAGGTGGTCGATCATAGGTCATGAACTGAAAAGGGAAACAGCATATTTTTATATTTATTTGGGCGCGGGGGCCGCATGCTGGCACGGTCCCGGAAGTATCCTGGTCCGAGGAACGGCGCTGATAACGGGGTCACAGCAATTATATAAGCCCCGACAAATCGAACGCCCGTGGCAGCCATCGATGTTCGGGGCCTCAGTAAGAAGTACTCTGCCGTCAACGCTCTGGACGGCGTGACCTTCTCGGTCGATGAGGGCACGTTCTTCGGCTGCTTCGGCCCTAACGGCGCCGGGAAGAGCACGCTCCTGAGGGTGCTGACCGGACAGGTCGATCCTACCGGCGGTGAGGTCCGCGTGCTGGGCACGGACGTCAGGGGGAACGGCATCCGGATACGCGAGCAGGTGGGCATCGTCCCAGAGGTCGAGTCCCCGCCCAGCTACCTCACGGCGTACGAGTTCCTCTACTTTGTGGCCGAGGTGAGGAGGATCGGCAACATCGAGGACCGCATCGAGAGATGGCTCGGTTTCTTTGATCTCGAGGCGACCAAGGGGACGCTGTGCAAGGACCTTTCCAAGGGCACCAGGCAGAAGGTGATGCTCTCGGCGGCGTTCATCCACGAGCCCCGACTGCTCTTCCTGGACGAGCCGTTCGTCAACCTCGACCCCATATATCAGCACAAGCTGCGGGAGTACCTCATCGAGCTGCGCGAGGAGGGGCGCACCATTTTCCTCTGCTCGCACATCCTGGACATCGCCCAGAAGCTGTGCCAGGACATGGTTATCCTTAACCATGGGAAGGTGGTCGCGGCCGGCAGCGTGGCGGAGCTGACACGGAAGGAGGACCTCGAGTCCCTGTTCCTGCGCATGGTGAGCGGCAATGCGTCTGCTTAGGCTGATGCTCCGCGAGGAGTACCGTCTTCACACATCGTACTCCTCGGCCAGGATGTTCCTGGCGATGCCCATCTTCGTATTCCTCATATCCCTGGTGACATCGCTGACCCTGAGGAACCTGCAGGGAACGGTCGACCTGGAGGACATGATGCTCGGCCTCAATGCCGGCATATGTCTCTATGGGATGAGCGTTGGGGCCCTGGGCTTCATGGGAAGGACCTATGTGGAGCGGAGGCAGGGGAAGTACAACTACATGGTCGCCATGCCCGCGCTGCTCCCGATGTCCTACCGCACCACGTTCATCGGTATGTATGTCAGGGACATCATCTTCTACATCGCCCTGATCATCGGGCCGGCGACCCTGGGCCTCGCGGTCTCCGCCCCCCTGGCGGGGTACTCCTGGGCCTCGGTCGGGTCGGTGTCGGCCACCCTTGTGCTGTCGTTTCTTTCGGGCATCTCGCTGAGCTTCGCGGTCTCGGTCATAGGCTCTCGCAGCCGCATCGCCCTGTCCGTCCTGGTCGGGACGATCATCTCCGTTCTCATCGGCTTCGGGGCTCTCCACCTCTATGGGATGGAGGTGTTCCTGCCGTCCATCGGGTTCCAGATGTCCCTCCCGCCGTTCGGGCTGGACCCGAGAGGGGCATGGTACTACCTCGGCCTCTCGTCCCTCTCGTTCCTGGCGTTCAGCGCCGTGGCGTTCCTCTGCGTCGCCGAGACCTACGACGGCGAGGTGAAGAGGAGGGTCACGAAACAGAACATCCTGCCCTCGTATCTCCACCGGTTCGCCTTCGCCCGTTCGTACCGGCCGCTGCTGGCCAAGGAGGCGGTGGACCTGCTGAGGAGCGGTACCATCGGAAAGATCTCCTTCACCTTCATCGCCCCGCTCACCTTCCTGAGCTTCTCCACCTGGTACATCAACAACGGCCTGAACGTCCCGGTGGGCTTCAACCTCGTCTTCTATGCCTCCATGGTGGGCTTCTTCGGAGTGATGCTTTATTCCTGGCTGACCAACATGGACACCGTCGATTACTTCGAGACGCTGCCGGTGAGCCCGCCGAAGCTCATCCGCTCCAAGCTGATCATGTTCCTCCTGCTGACCACCGGGATCTCCACCTGCTTCGTGCTGGCGCTCGCTTTCCTCAATGATGAGACGAGGTTGCTGTGGCTCGCCCTCCCGGTGCTCTACGTGACCTCGGCCTACATGGTCGTGTCGATGTCCTACCTCACCGGGCTTCACCCCAACTCGTACCTGTTCAACCCCCAGGTGCTGCTCCGCTTCGCCCTCATCTCCATCCTTCCCCAGATCGGGCTGACCATTCTGTCCTTCTCGGTGGACAGCTCCCCCGCGGTGGCGATCATCGCCATCGTCACGGTGCTAGGCGTGCTGACGGCGATCACCATGTTCCTCAATAGGAGGTTGGACCGCCGGTGGTCGAACACAGGCTTTTAACGCCCGCCACGGATGTTGGAGGCGCATAACATGGAGTCCGGCGCCGTCTTCAGGAGGATCGTCCACCTCAGCACTCCGGTGTTCCTGATATACTACTTCCTTCCCTCGCCGCTGTGGGCCGGCGGGCCTCAGAAGGAGGCCGGCCTGCTCATCGCCCTTGCGGTCACTCTGCTCTTCGAGCTCCTCCGCCTCATGCTCAACATCAGGGTCCCGGGCATGCGGCCGTACGAGGCCGAGCAGATCTCCGCGGCCGCATGGGCCGGCATCGCGCTCACCTTCTCCTTCCTCTTCTTCCCCATCGCGCTCACCGCACCGGTCATCTTCGGGATGGCCCTGGTGGACCCGGCGATCGGCATTGTGCGGCGTACGAGGTGGTATCCCTGGCTGCCGTACGCGATGCACCTGACGGTCATGCTCGCGGTCCTTGCTCTTCTGGTGCAGCTCGATCTCCGCTGGGTGATCGCAGTCGCGGTGACGTCAGCGGTGGCTATAGGCGCTGAAGGAATAAAAACCAGCTATGTGGACGACGACATTCTGATGATCGTCGTGCCACTGGTGGTACTGTTCGTAATGGTAAGCGTTTAGCTCCGGCGAGCGGGAAGGTCCCGCGCCAGCAGTGATGGGAGCGAGCAACATGGGTGCACTTTCGGTCATCTCCCGGAACGACGTTTATATGCTAAATTCCTTAAGAAAAACGAGGGAAGTATTGCTCGCCTACAAGTTCCGCCTCTATCCGAATCATGAGGAAGAGCGGAAGCTACTGTGGACTCTGGAGCTGTGCCGCCGAGCGTACAACCGAATGCTGGAGGAGTACAATAAAAATCACCTGTCGTCAAACGAGATGGGTCGTTTCCTCACCCGGCTAAAAACCGAGTTGCCAGAACTGAACGAGGTCTACTCCAAGTGCCTCCAACCCGAGCGCGACAAGCTCTATGCCAACCTCGCCGCGATCAGGGAGATGAGGAAGCGTAAACTCAAGGTTGGTAAGCTTAGATTCAAGCCCCCGCAGCGTTTTAGAACCATTACTTACAATCAATCCGGATTCAAACTTCTGCCGAAGAACGACAAGTTCGGCTTGCTGCACTTATCGAAGATCGGCGACATCC
>CAYRPG010000010.1:0-58902 GCA_964426205.1 uncultured Methanomassiliicoccus sp.
CCCGCCTCCACCGAGAGATCGCCGGTCAGCGTCATGGAAGTGGTGGAATTCACCCAGGAGATCTCATAGGTGGCTTTGTCGATCGTAAGGGTATTGTCCCCGTTGTTCGTGAGCTTGAAAGTTACCTTCACCGTCTGATTGGAGTAAGCGGAGGTCGGATCGAGAGAATGCTCCATTGTTTTCCAGTCCGTCGCCTGTGCTTCGCTCGTCAGCACGAACATACCGCTCACGATAGTGGTGGCCATCAGAAGGGCCACGACGGTCAAAGCGCCGATCTTCTTCACGGGATCGGGGGTCGTCACGAGGTACTGGAACTTAATAATTCCTCAGGTGATAAAACGAGTTTTCCCCTCTTGGCGTCAATAACGTCCGCCGTCCTTCGGATACTATCTGGGGCGGACGTAAGGGTCACCGGACGTTGGTCTTCGTGACGGGTCGGCCTCTCGTCCATCGGGGGCGCAGCGCGACGTTCATCGTCAGGCTGGTGTCCCCACCGGCCTGAACTTTACGATCCTGATGCTGACAAATGCGTCCCTTCTCGCCATGGGCCTCACACCATGCCGTCCCGCTCCTCTCGAAGAACGTGCCGTCGTTCTTCCCCCACAGCGATGAGATCGATGGGATCGTCGCTCACCGTTCGGGGCCCGTCATGTTGACGCCGGAGGGAAGAAGGAGGCCATGGCGACGAGGGCAGCGGCGGCGACCGCCGGGGCCGCGGTGAGCTTCAGGGACCGCCTGCTCCCGCGGGACGGAACAACGGCCGACAGGCTGCTCCGCATAAACTGCAGAAGGCGATACTTTCCCGTCCATCTCGACACGTCAGCCGCAGGTCGGCGCGCGTTCCTCAGGTCACGGTCCGGAACGGAGAGAGAAACGCCGAGGTCAGCCACAGCGTTCGCACCGAAGCACGAAGGGTCCAGGCAGCATCGGCCGGATGGGGCAGCGATCATTCCTCGATCGCACGGGTGACCAATACCGGGCAGGCCGCGAACCTGATGACCTTCTCTGCCACGCTTCCAAGCAGGAAGTGCTTGGCCCCAGTGAGCCCCCTGGTGGCCATGAACACCAGGTCATGGTCCTTCGATGCCTTGATGATGTCAAGGGCCGGGGATCCCCGCCGAACTATGGCCGTGGCCCTGACCCCGGCCGCCTTGGCGGCGTTCATGGCATCTTCCGCCGCGGCCTCCGCGGCCTTCTGCTGGTACCCGTATACATCAGGCATCCCCAATCCCTGCTGAATGCTGGCCACGGCCTGGACGTCAATGATGCTCATTATGGTAACCTCGGAGCCGAGCGCTCTGGCCAGGTCTACGCCCTGTACCACTGCGGCCTGGGCGTTCCTGCTTCCGTCGGTGGGGATCAGCATCTTCCTGTATAGAGGCATGGGACCACCCTATCCGATCCCTCACGATATCCTGTTCGGTCCTTTCTTCCGGAAAACGCTTGCTGATGGCGGGATCTCGCTCATCCTACCTGTTCGGCCTGACGACAGGCCATCGATGGACCGTGCGTAAAGGATTTATCGGTCAATGGGCTAGAGGAGGCCACATGTTCCTGACCAGGGAAGAGGAGGCCATGCTGGCCGGTGAGAAGGGCGAAGGGACCAGGACGGCAATGGAGCTCCTGGTGGCCCTGGGAGACATATATGAGGCGAAGCGGCTGGTGCCGATCGCTTCGGCGCATCTCTCCGGTGTGTCGTACAAGACCATCGGCGAGGGAGGCATAGGGTTCCTTGAATCCCTTGCCAAGGACGCCAAGGTTTGCGTCCCCACGACCCTTAACCCCGCGGGCATGGACAGGCAGAAGTGGAGGGAGATGGGCATATCGCCCCGCTTCGCCGACCGCCAGCAGCACATCATCGAGTGCTACGGGAAGCTGGGGGTGAACACCGACTGCTCCTGCACCCCGTACCTGGGGACCAACGTCCCGCGGAAGGGGCAGACCCTGGCCTGGGCGGAGTCGAGCGCGCTGTCGTACGCCAACTCGGTGGTCGGCGCGCGCACCAACCGGGAGGGCGGTCCCGGCGCCCTGGCGGCAGCGGTGATCGGCCGTACTCCGGAATATGGGCTCCACCTCAGCGAGAACCGGGCCCCGACAGTGGTCGTGGACGTCGAACTGGAGGATGTCGATTACTCGCTTCTCGGCCATGCCGCGGGTTCGGCCGTCGGCTCCCGGGTCCCGTACTTCAGGGGCATACGCCCGACCACGGACCAGCTGAAGACGATGGCGGCGGCGATGGCCGCTGCAGGGTCGGTCGCTCTCTTCCATGTCGAGGGCGCAACTCCGGAGGCAGACCCCCAGAGCATCAGGGGGCTGGAGCACATACACATCGGAAAGGGGGAGCTGGAAGCGGCGAGGAACAAGCTCGATACCGGGAAGGACCCGGAGCTGATCGCGCTGGGATGCCCCCACCTCTCCGTCGAGGAGATAAGGGACCTCGCCTCCAGGCTGAAGGGGAGGAAGCGGAGGGGTGATGCGGAGGTCTGGTTCTGCACCTCCAGGTGCACCGCGTCAAAATGCCCCCGCGAGCTCGAGGTGCTCTCGAGGTTCGGCCAGGTGGTCTGCGATACCTGCATGATAGTCACACCGATAGAGGAGAGGTTCAGGACGACCGCCACCAACTCCGGGAAGGCGTGCAGCTACCTGCCCAACCTGTGCTCCCAGAAGGTCGTGTACAGAACCACCCAGGGACTGCTGGAGATGATATCGTGATACTGAAGGGCAGGGGGATATCCAAGGGCCGTGGGGAGGGAGCGGTGGTGCTGAGCGAGACCCCGGTGTCCCTGCTGGGGGGCGTGGACCCCGCGACCGGCAACATCGCCGGGCGGAAAGGGGACGCGTCGGTCAGGGACCGGGTGTTCGCCTTCCCCCGGGGCAAGGGAAGCACCGTCGGCTCGTACGTCCTCCTGGAGATGAAGCGCCAGGGCACGCTCCCGGCCGCGATAATAAATGCCATGGCGGAGCCGATAGTCGCCACCGGTTCGGTGATGGCCCATTTGCCCATGGTGGACCGCATCGATCTGTCGCTGCTTCGCGAGGGGGACCGCGCGGTGGTCGACGGGGAAAAGGGCACTGTGGAACTGCCCGACGTGCGGGAGACGCACGTGGTCAGCTGCGTGGTGCAGGACGGGGACAGGATGCTTCTCCTGAAGCGCAGCGAGAAGGTCGGGACCTTCAAGGGCTACTGGGCGGCGGTCAGCGGGTTCGTCGAGGAAGACGAGACGCCGTCGCAGACGGCATGCAAGGAGCTCAGGGAGGAGACCGGGCTGGAGATGGAGTTCTCAAAAGAAGGGAAAGAGGTCACGGTCAGGGACCGCGACACGATCTGGCACGTGCATCCGTACCTGTTCCGGGCCTCAAGCCCCCATGTGGAGATCGACTGGGAGCACACCGAGTTCTGCTGGGTGCGCCCCCAGGACCTGGAAGGTTTCCAGACCGTTCCCGGCCTGGTGGAGATCGTGCGCGACCTTCTCTAGAAGGTCACGTCAACTTCCTTTTCCAGCAGGTTCAGCTCGTGGGGGTCCAGGGTCGACGGGTTAAGCGCCAACAGGAGTATCGAGTGGTGTATGGCCACCTGGTCCCTCAGCGACTGAACGAACCTCAGCACCGTCAGGAAGTTGTTGTTGGTGATGAGGTACTCCAGCCCATCGAGCAGGATGATCCCGTTGCTCTTGGACAAGAACTGCTCCATCGAGAAGTTTAGCTTCTCGAGGTCCTTGGGCCTCAGACTGTCCTCCTTTCCGATGTTGGTCAGCCAGGTCACAGGTGTCTCTCCGAGGTTGTACTTGGAGCGTATCTTGAGGGGGTAGTCCCGGGTAACGCAGAAGCCCTTCATCCCCTTCTCCAGCGCCTCGACGAACAGCGAGTACGAGCGGCCTCCCTTCTCCTCCTTTATCAGGTAGGTGAACGACGGTTCCAGAGCGGAGGTCCCACCGGCCCCTCCCTTCCCCCCTGCGGGGGCATCGTCCCCCTCATCCTCGGGCTTGGCAACCTCGACCGGGGCCTGGCAGGCCGGGCACCTGGCCTCGTACGGCTGGACCGGCTTCTTGCAGCTGCAGCACTCGGTGACCCTCATGAAGCCGCCAGAGGCCGCGTGCTCCATTATGGAATCGATGGTCTTGGCCCCCAGTCCTTTCACCTCGCGCAGATCCTCCCTCGTCGCGTTGACAAGCTTGTCCACCGAATCATATCCGGCGTCGTAGACCATCTCCGCCTTCAGCTGGTTCATCCGCGGTACGCGCATCAGATAGGACACGATCCTGTTCTTGTCGTCCCGAGGTGCGGACTGGGCAACCTCGGTCCTGACCGGTTCCTGGCGCGAGAGGTAGTGGAGGATGTTCTTGGCATCGCTCTTGCTGACCCCTTCTATGGAGGAGAGCGTCACCTCGTCCATGCCCCTGACGTCCTCCAGGGACCCCTTCCCCATCTTCAGCAGGGCCAGTGCCGTCTCCTGGGAGAGGCCGGGGACCCTGGTGAGGTCCTTTACTCGCTCCTTGAGGTGGAGGGAGGACATCGCGATGTCCACCTTGTGCTTCTCCACCTCCCAGCTGGCGGTGTGCTCTCCCGTGGGCTCACGGACGAACTCCAGCTGGAGGGACCTCGTTTCCTTCATGATGTGCTCCTTCCAGGCCTTGAAGTAGTCCTCCAGGACGGTCGGGGCCTTGACCTCGGTGCGGATGAACTCCTCCACGTCCAGCTTCATGTCCTTGCGCATCTGCTGGATGCGGCGGATCAGCTCGCGGGTGTAACCCTCGGCCTCGATCTCGGGGGTGACCTCGAAGTCGATGAACAGGTCGCCGTCGGCGAAGGGAACGGACACGATGTTCTCCGGGAGCGAGGTGGTGAACGATACCATGCTCGGCTCGATGCGCACGACCTGGCCTTCGATGCCCAGAGAGTACTCCCCGCGCTCGATCGCTTCCTTGACCTTGTCGGCCGGGCGGCTCTTGAGCATGACCGCGATCTTTGACGACCACTGGCGGTAGACCTTCCCGATGGCGTTGGGGTTGGGCACGATCTCCAGCCTCAGCTCGTGCCAGGTCTGTCCGGCCGGGACATATTCCACGGTCTTGACGTTCGCCTGGGACCGCAGCACCTCCTCCATCGGCCTCAGGAGGTCCAGCGTTTCCTGGGCATGGGGCTGGATGACGATCCGCTTCAGCGGCCAGCGGAGCTTGATGTTCTTCTTCTGCCTCTCCTTGGTTATGTCGTCCACCAGCTCCTGCATCGTCCTCATTGACGCTTCCAGGCGGTCGTCGACCGCGGTGGGGTCCGAGACAGGCCAGTCACACATGTGGACCGAGCCGAGGCGCCCGTCGAGGGCCTGATAGATCTCTTCGGTGACGTGCGGGCAGAACGGCGCCAGCAGTTTCACCGTGGTCATGATCGCGTCGTACAGGGTGACGTACGCGGCGACCTTGTCCATGTCCGTGGACTCGCTCCACATGCGGTCCCTTATGAGCCTGACGTACCAGCGGGACATGTCCTCGAGGATGAACTCCTCAAGAGCGCGGCAGGCGCGGTGCAGATCGAACGAGTCGAGGTTCCGGGTGACCTCCAGCTTGAGCTTCTCGGTGCGGGAGGCGAGCCACCTGTCCTCGGGACGGAGCGCCGGCAGCACGGCGGCGCGATCCACCTTGGTCGGATCGAACTTGTCGATGGACATGTAGGTGGAGGCAAAGTTGACCACGTTCCACAGGATGTTGAGCATCTTGCGGGCGTTCTTGACCCCCTCGTTCTGGAAGGAGATGTCCTCCCAGGGCGCGGAGACGCGCATGAAGTAGAACCTCATCGCATCGGCACCGTACTCGGCGATGACCTTGGACGGCTCGACGATATTGCCCTTGCTCTTGGACATCGGCTGCCCCTGCGAGTCCAGCATCCATCCGTGCATCAGGACGCTCTTGTATGGCGCCCGGCCGAAGGAGATGCATGACGAGCCGAGCTGTGAGTAGAACCATCCCCTGGTCTGATCATGGGCCTCGGTGATGAACTTGGCCGGCCACCAGCGCTCGAACTCCGCGCGGTTGCGCGGGTACCCGAGCTGCGCCCAGGAGGATACGCCGGCATCGAACCACACGTCCAACACGTCGACCACCCTCTTCATCTTCCCGCCGCACTTGTCGCACTTCATCACGACGCCATCGATCCACGGGCGGTGGAGCTCCATCCCCTTCTTGTAGCCCTCCGCTCCCTCCAGGTCGTCGGTGGAGCCGACGACCTTCATCTGCCCGCAGCTGCAGGTCCACACCGGCAGGGGGATGCCCCAGTACCGCTGGCGGGAGATGCACCAGTCACGGGCGTTCATCGTCCAATCGTACTCTCTTGAGGAGCCGGCCCACTCCGGGGTCCACTGGACCTTGGCGATCTCATCGAGCATGAGGTCCTTGACCTCGGTGACCCTGAGGTACCACTGGCTGGTGTTCCTGTATATGATGCCGGAGCGGCATCTCCAGCAGTGCCCGTAGCGGTGATCGATGGTACCGCGGTGGAACATGAGGCCCTTGTCCTGCAGGTCCTCCATGATCTGGGCGTTGGCCTTCTTGACATGCATGCCGTAGTATCGGGCGCCCACGTCCTTGGTGAACTTCCCGCCCTCTTCCACCGGGCAGTACGGCTCCAGGCCGAACTCCTTTCCCAGCTCGAAGTCCTCGGGACCGTGGCCTGGGGCGATGTGCACCAGTCCGGTCATGTCCGCCTCGACCGTCTGGGACGGGATGACCTTGTGGACCCACTTCCCGCTCATGCTCCGCTGCGATTCCACCTCGTCGTACAGTGGGGGGATGTACTCCAGCCCCACCAGGTCATCGCCCTCGATGAGCTGCAGCACCTCGATCTCCTCCCAGCCTTCCAGCTGCCCGATCTGATCGATAAGGGACTCAAGCACGATCACAGTGTCGGTTTCCGCCCCCTTGTGGTAGCGGACCTTGGCATAGCGGAAGTCGGGATGGGCGGCCACGGCCATATTGGCCGGCAGCGTCCAGGGGGTGGTGGTCCAGATGAGCAGCGAGACCCCCGTCTGGTCCTTGAGCGGGAACCGCACGTAGATCGAGGGATCCTTCTCGTCGGAGTACTCGATCTCCGCTTCGGCCAGCGCGGTCTCGCACCTCGGGCACCACGAGATCACGCGGTTGGACGCGGCCAGCAAACCCTTGTCATAGGCCTTCTTGAGCGTCCACCACGCCGCCTCGATGTAGGAGGGCGCGATGGTCATGTACGGCTTCTCCCAGTCCATCCACACACCGAGTTCCTTGAACTGCTCGGTCATCTTGACCTGGTGGCCCAGGGCGAACTCCTTGCAGGTGGTGACGAACTTGTCGATACCGTACGTCTCGATGTCCTTCTTGCTCTTGATGCCTATCGCCTGCTCGACCTTGACCTCGATGGGGAGGCCGTGCATATCGTAGCCCGGCTGGTCGCGCACGTTCAGCTTCTGCATCCGCTTGTACCGGACCACGGTGTCCTTGATGGTCTTGTTCCATGCGGTGCCCAGGTGAATGTAACCAGTAGTGTACGGAGGCCCGTCGACGAAGTAGTAGTCAGCTCCGCTGGCGCGCAGCTCCTTTGTCTTCTTGTAGGCGTTGGTATCGTTCCAGAACTTCTGCACCCGCTTTTCTAGGTCGGGGGGGTTATAATTTGCTTGAACCTGCTTTATCATCGCAGTCCCTTAAGGCGGGTAAAGTCCTTGCTTATTATAATTGTGATGGTCCCCTAGGCGATACTGGATAAGCAAAATTCCATAGATATGGAATGATACTTAGCCCCACATATCCAGGCTGGACTGGGACTTGGGCATGGGCTCGGCCTTCCTGGTCGGCTTGCGCTTCTCCAGACGGTCGAGGGCAGCCGTCACCCTGGCCTCGGAGAACTCATGGTCCCCGCACATGAACTCGACGATCTTTTCGCGCTGGGGTGCCTTCCACTCCAGCATGTACTCGTCGACGTGCTCCGCCCTGAGGAATATTTCCTTGACGATATCGACGTCGGGGATGCTGGCATCGATCGCCTGCAGCGCCTTCTCCAGGGTGCCCTGCTCCTTGATCAGCTTCAGCCCCTTCTTCGGCCCGATGCCCCTTATGCCCCGGTTGTAGTCGGTGCCCATGAGGATGCACAGGTCGATCAGCTGCTCCCTGTCCTTGAGACCGTTCGCCTCCAGCACCCTTGATAGCTCCACGACCTCGATGTGTATGTCCCGGTACTCCTTGCTCCCGGGCATCTTGCGGCGGCCGGTGATGTTGAGGTTGCGCACCAGTCGGGGAGCGCCGAACAGCAGCGAGTCGTAGTCCTGCGATGAAGCGGCCCACACGTCGCCCTTGGCGGCCATGTATGCCGCCTGTGCCTCTCCCTCCTCCGGCGCCTGGACCACGGGGATCCCCAGGTACGTCAGCAGAATGCGTGAGGATTCCACTATGTCGTTGCTGATCCTCGAGGACTGGGTGGCCTTGGTCCGCGCCCTCTCGATGTCCCCCTCGGACACCGCCTCCTTCCATTCGTCATGCGCCCTCGACCTGCGCTCCGATCTCTCGGCCAGGGTCTGAGCCTTCATGGCGTGCGGATGCCCGTCGAAGATGTAGGCCGGTCGGATGCCCGCCTCGAGAAGGTTGATGTTGCGGTACAGCAGGCCGGTAAGATGGGAGGTCACGCGTCCCTTGGTGTCCTTGAGCGGCGTGCCATCAGGTCCGCGGATTATGGAAAGGAACTGGTATATCGCGTTGTAAGCGTCTATGGCCAGGGTCTGGCCGCTGAGATCGCTGAGCTCCTTCTGCTCGGTCGGCACTAGGTCCGAAAGGTTGACTCCCATCGCCCGAAAAGAACGCTGGCCCCGGTAATAACGCTTTCCCCGGGCCTAATCCTTGTGCCTCGGAAGGTACCAGACCATGAGGCCCATGCCCATCCAGACGACCATGACCATGACCCAGCATATGTTGATGCTCAGCAGCACGATCGCTACGAGCAGAACCATGGGCAGCACGATGGCTAGGAACAGAATGAACCAATTTGAACCGGTGAAGTCAAATTTCATGGGAACGGGAGGATGATTAAATGGCCCGTTAATGAAACTTTGCTGACCTCAATCCATTCCCGGATATCTGAACATCCTCCATCGGTCCATCTCGCCCTTCATGTCCGCGCTCTTGAAGAGGGAGCTGCCAGCGGCGAGGACGGTGGCGCCGGCCTCGACGCACTGCCGCCCCGTCCTCGCGTTTATGCCCCCGTCCACCTCGATCTCGGCGCACGAGCCGGTGGAATCGAAGTACTCCCTGGCCCTTGCGATCTTGGGGATGCAGTCGGCTATGAACGACTGGCCACCGAACCCTGGATGGACGGTCATGACCAGCAGGAGGTCGATGTCGTCAAGGTACGGAAGGACGTCCTCGAACGGCGTCTCGGGGTTGAGGGACAGCCCGGCCTTCCTGCCCAGCCCGTGGATGAGATCGATGTTCGAGCGGACGTCATGGGTGGCCTCGACGTGCATCGTGATGCTGTCCGCCCCGGCCTTCGCGAACTCCTCGATGTAGCGCTCGGGCTCCACGATCATGAGGTGCACGTCGAACGGCAGCTTGCAGTGCGGCCGGAGGGCGCTCACCACCCCGGGCCCGATGGTGATGTTGGGAACGAAGACCCCGTCCATCACATCCACATGCACCCAGTCGGCGCCCTCCCTCTCCAGGCGGCGGACCTCCTCACCCAGTCGGCTGAAGTCCGCGGACAGAATGGATGGAGCGATCTTCGTCATGTCCCGGCGAAGTGACTGCACGCTTTTAAGGTTTAGGGGACCACCAGCACGGGTATCCTGGAGCTCTGCACTATCTTCTGGGATACGCTCCCCATCATCATCTCGCGTAAGCCCGTCAGGCCGCGCGTGCCGACCACTATGGCGTTGTATCCCTTGGCGGCAATGGCGAGAATGACCTCCGCAGGATCGCCCAGTTCCACCCTGGTATCGAACGGAACGTTCCTGTCCTGCAGGTACTTCTTGGCCCGGTCGAACTTATCGCCCACGAGGACGTTCTCACCGGTGGTGTAGGTGGGCTTGGCGATGAACCCTCCGGTGTACTTGTCCGAGGCCACATAGATCATGGTCACCGAGGCGCCGAGCTTTTCAGCCAGTTCCGCTGCGAAGCTGGCGGCCTTGTACGAGTCCTCTGAACCGTCGATGCCTAGCAGTATCTTCTTTATGGTGTACATGTTCTCCGAATGAATAATTCTAGCCCCATACTGATAAAATTGACTATGGAAGTTATTGGAAAACCTGTTCTCAACTTCCAGGGGAGCGATCCAACGAGGGAACGATCCGGAACGTTCATGATCATATTATCGTGGCGGCCGTCCGGCCGATGCATCTATTTTTGCATCCTCCGCGATCCTCATCGTTCAAGCAGACAACTTCGGCATGTGGCCTAGGGAGCGAACACCATCTCGCCTTTCTTTTCACCGACCTTGCGACGGATCGGCGATCTTGCTCCCAGACCCCACCTGCTATAGTTGCCAGCAGGGATGGCAGGGGGTCAAGGGGATGGATCCTTGCTTATGGGGGCGCCGCACCTATCTGCCGCATCAGGCCCATGAGGTCATAGTTGACGAAGGTCTCTACGATCTTGCCGTTTTCAAGACGATCGATGGCGATGCCGCCGGTCGATACCCTCTTCCCTGTAGCGGGGATGCCTGCCAGTGGACCATCATGGGTTCCATTCAGGGTCATCCTTCTGCTGACCTTGTTCTTTTCAGCGACCACATCGTCCACGGTCATGTTCATATCGGGGAAGGCGGTGCGAAAGGCCGATATATACTGCTTCAGCCCCTCCCTTCCCCTTATCTCCGTGGGCTGACTCGGATCGTGCATGACGTAATCATCGGCGACCAGCTCGTCTATCACATCCAGGTTGCCCTTGTTCCATGCTTCTTCCTTTTCACGCCTGAGGATCTCCGTGTTCATCTCCTCTACCGTCACTTCCCTCTGCATGTTCTTGCCTCCATGAACGACGTGTCAATCGTCCTTATTTATCATTTATTGAGCAGAACGACGATCGGCCCATTGAGGGAATGGATGAGATGAGGATGTCGGGAACCATATCTCGTGACGCCCTCCTAGGGAGCCTCCGCTTCCCTCGGAGGTCCCAGGCAGCCCGATGCCTCGTCGTTGCCACGGGGTCCCAGGATATCTGGCGATAGCTCCATGCGCTCGAGCTTGACGAGGCTCATGTGCCATGTATGCTTACAGGCCCTGCCCGAGTCACCTCGCCATCCCGCTCATTGGGCCGCTCCGGTATGTGGAGGGCTCGATCGGGGGCAGAGGCCCGATCTTTGGGCCCCATGCCGTGAACATGGTGAGCGCGCATGCGGCCAGTTCCCGCATTGAGAACAATTGCTCGCATGGGCGTTCAGCTCGAAATGATGGAGAAAGATTTTTAGATAGCCGCTGGAATTCTGGACCATGGCCGAGGACAAGTGCGGCGTGGCCGGTTGCAACGAGCCGGCGGTCAAGTCGTACTCCCGGGAGACCGTGGAGAAGACTGGCCTTAAGGCGGCGGACGAGAAGAGCAAGCGGATGCACCTGTGCAAGGAGCACAACAAGCAGTTCAAGAAGGCCACCAAGGAAGAGCGGAAGCTGGAGAGCCTGGGCCGCTGAGCTTCAGGCGGTCGCCACAGGACCTCTCCCGCCTTGGCCACTGAGCTCACGATCGGACACTGAAATGGCCAGAGACATCAAGATCACATTCCTGGGAACTGGTGGCGGCATGCCGTCCCCCTCCAGGGGAGTGAGCGCGATCGCCCTGCAGGTCGGAGGGGACGTCCTTCTTTTCGATTGCGGAGAGGGGACCCAGCGTCAGTTCATGCTCTCGTCGGTCTCCTTCATGAAGGTGACCGCGATATTCATCTCCCACTTCCACGGGGACCATTTCCTGGGACTGCCCGGGCTTATCCAGTCGATGAACTTTTCCGGCCGGAGGGCGCCGCTGGCGATCTTTGGTCCTCCGGGCATGATAGAGCTGGCGAGGACCCTCATCTCTCTGGGCCACTTCTCGCTTGCCTTCCCCATCTCGGCCGGTGAGATGAACGACGGTGACGCCGTGGACCTCGGAGCGGTCACCGTGACGGCGGTGGAGGGCGAGCATTCGGTGCCCTCCCTGTCCTTCGTCATCGAGGAGAAGGAGCGCAGGGGAAGGTTCCTGCCGGAGCGGGCACGGGCGCTGGGGGTCCCACCCGGTCCGATGTTCGGAGAGCTGCAGTCCGGGAAGGAGGTCGAGGTCGGCGATCGGACGATCACGCCGTCGATGGTGCTGGGCCCGCCGAGGAAGGGCATCAAGGTCGTGATATCCGGCGACACCCGACCGACCGAGAGGCTGGCAAGGGCGTCGAGGCACGCCGCGTTGCTGGTGCACGAGGCCACCCTGGACTCATCGCTCATCGAGGGGGCCAAGAGCTATGGGCACTCCACTGCCAGGGAGGCCGGGGAGGTCGCCAGGGACGCGGAGGTCGATCTCCTGGCGCTCACGCACATTTCCAACCGATATGAGGACGTCTCGGTCCTCGAGGCCGAGGCCAGGGAGGCATTCCCCAATGTCATCGCGGCCGTGGACCTCATGACCTTCCAGGTCAGGGGGCGCGGTGATCGCCCGGCCGAAGAGCTTGATCATGATGACGAAACAGTAGAAGGAACCTGATCCGCGGTCGTCGGGGAGGACCGGCGGGGAGGGTTCAACGGGCCGGCCCTGCTGACCAATGGGACGGCAAATTGTTTATGGGCAAATCGCTGTATTCTGGGGCGTGAAGCTAATCGACCGGCCGAAGTACGGACCGCTGTTCCGCTTCGGAGATTATCATGTTTACAAGACCCTGTCAATTCTGTCCGATGGCAGGAGGAAGGGGCGCAAGCAGCTGGCCGATAGGATCGGCGTTGGTGAGGGTAGCATGAGGACCATCGTGGACTACCTCCGCGAGGAAGGCCTCATCGACGTCAAGCAGACCGGCATCAAGATCAGCAAGAAGGGCCAGGAGTTCATCGGAAGGCTCCCCCTTCAGGTATACGTCCTTGATGTGCCAGAGATCACCCTCGGGCAGCAGTCGGTGGCCGTCCAGGTAAAGGGCGCCGCATCGAAGATAGGTTCTGGGATGAAGCAGCGGGACCAGGCGATCAAGGCCGGGGCGGAGGGGGCCACGACCATCATCGTCAAGGATGACCACCTCACCGTCCCGGTAGATTACGACCTTGACCAGGAGCGCCCCGAGGTAGCGGCAGCCATCCGCAGGCTCTTCGATCTCTCGGACGACGACGTCATCATAGTGGGCACCTCGGCGGAGCTGCAGCGGGCCGAGGAAGGGGCCATGGCCGCTGCCTTGGACCTCCTCTAGCCAGGACGCAGAAGCGATGAGAAGGCGGCGGGGTCGGCCGTCTCCTGGAGGCATGCCACCTCTGTGCAGATGTGGGCGATCGCCTTCCCGTCCTTCATGCCCTGGCCTTGTGCCAGCGGGGACAGTTCCCTGGTCCTCATGCCCGCCGCGCCTGGTTCGTTCAGGAGGACGACCTTGTTGGGCACGAAGCGCGTGGCAAGCTCGTCAAAGAAGCGGGCGGTGTCCGCACCGCCTTTCTCCCCGGATATGACGATGGAGTAGAACGGTCCCTGCCTCAGGTCCACGGCGTTCAGCAGCTGGGTGTGGTTCTCCGGGGAAACGAACACCGACCCGGAGAACGCGGCGATGGCCGCATCCACTCTCTCCAGGAGGTCCGGCTCCTCGGTGATGCGGTACAGCGTCAGGAGGTCCTGTATGGCGATCGAGTTGCCGGAGGGCACAGCGCCATCGTAGATCTCCTTCTGCTGGGGGATCGGTCCGGCCGCCAGGCCTGTCTGGAAGAACCCGCCCTGCTCGGGATCCCAGAACCTGGCCAGCATGCGCTTGATGATCAAAAGGGCCTCCTCCAGCCACCGGGGGTCCTGGTCCGCCTGGTAAAGCTCGATCAGCCCCCAGGCCATGAACGCATGGTCGTCCAGGAACCCAGGCACCTGCGCTGGTCCGTCCCGGTACATGTGCAGCAGGGAGCCGTCCTGTGAGCGCATCTTGTCGAGCACCATCTCGGCCGCCCTCCTCGCGGTGAGAAGGTATCGGCCCTCCTTGAACACCGAGGCGCCGCGGGCGAAGGCCGCTATCATCAATCCGTTCCAGTCGGCCATGATCTTGTCGTCCAGGGACGGCCGCGTCCTCAGGCCCCTGGCGGCCAGCATCTTTTCCCTGATCGTCCGGCATATGGGATCAGGAGCGGCGGTCGCGTCCGCGATGTGGAGGATGTTCTTTCCGCTCGGTCTGCCCTCGATCCCCTCCCGGACGTTCCCCTCACTGCTGATGCCGAACAGGCGGCGCACCACCTCCATCTCCTCACCGCTAAGCACGGACGCGACCTGCTCCTCGGTCCAGAGGTAGAACTTGCCCTCCTCGCCCTCGCTGTCGGCGTCCTCTGCGGAGCAGAAGCCCCCGGCCGGGGAGGTGAGGTGATCGATGACGTAATCCAGTACCTCGCGCGAGGTGCGGGCATGCGCCTCCTTGCCGGTGGCCTGCCATCCCTCGATGTAGGCGATCGCCAGTAGGGCCTGGTCGTACAGCATCTTCTCGAAGTGGGGCATGAGCCAGGTACGGTCCGTGGAGTAGCGGTGGAACCCCCCGCCGAGCTGGTCATAAATGCCACCGTCTCTCATGGCATCGAGGGTTCTGTCGACCATCCACAGCGCCTTGGGGTCACCGGTCCGGCTCCAGTACCGCAGCAGGAAGGTGAGGCGATGGGGCGTGGGGAACTTCGGTGCGAGGCCAAAGCCGCCGTACATCTCGTCGAAGGTCCCCATCAGGTTCTGGAAGGCGGTCATGAGATTCTCCTCCCCCATGCTACCGCCGGCAGTGCTCTCCCGCCTTTCTTCTATGGCCTCCACGATCTTGATCGACGATTCCTCCAGCTCATGCCTGCGGGTCCGCCAGAACTCGGCAAGGGTCGGCAGCAAGGAGATCAATCCGGTTAATCCTCCCCTGCTCTCCTTGGGCAGGTACGTCGCGGCGAAGAACGGCTTGAGCTCGGGGGTGAGCACCACCGTCAGCGGCCATCCGCCACTGCCGGAGAGAAGCTGGGCCGCGGCGATGTAGACCGAGTCCACGTCCGGCCTCTCCTCGCGGTCGACCTTCACTGGGACGAAGTTCTCGTTGAGCAGCCGGGCCACCTCCTCGTCCTCGAAGGATTCCCTCTCCATCACATGGCACCAGTGGCAGGCCGAGTACCCTATTGACAGGAAGATCGGCCGATCGAGCTCCCATGCCCGCTGGAACGCCTCCTCCCCCCAGGGGTACCAGTCGACAGGATTGTCAGCATGCTGCCTCAGGTAGGGGCTCTTCTCGCCGATCAGGCGGTTCGGACGCCTTTCTGACGCGGTCCGGGGTTCCATGGACCATATCTATGGCAGCATCAGGTAGGTAAAGGAAGGCGTCCGCGAGCGGATGAAAATATGGTTGGGGGCGGCCGCCACAACATGCGGTCCTCCCCCGTTGTTTTCTCCTCCTCTCTCGTGGGTCGGAAGGGTAAGCCTTCCGTCCGACATTCTCTCCTCGGTCCGCTATTTTTTACATGAATATATAACATTATCCAACAATTGTAAACCCTAATCGACAAAAAATGAGAAGAAAAGGGGTTTGAAAGGGGTTAGGACCGTTCAATCCTCCAGGATAGAGGCCATCGTCCTGGCGGCCATCTGATCGAAGGTCTCGATCTCGGTGACCTTGCTGGCATACTCCGTCAGGGCGGCGATGTCGTCCCTCCTCAGGAGGTCCAGTCTGAACTTGCGGGTACCGGCCATCAGCTGCTTCAGGCCCTCTCCGATACGGTCCTCCATGTAGGTGTTCAGGCCGACCGCGCCCCAGGGGATGCTCTTGCCGAGCTTCTGACCGGGGTACTTCTTCTGCAGGTCCGCGGCCTTCACGAAGAACGTCTCGGGGTCGTGAGTGTACTGGTCAGAGAACGACTTGGGAAGCTTGTGCGTTTCTGCCAGCCTGGCGAAGTACTCGGACTTCATGACCGCAAGGATGGGGGCACGGGCCATGCCGATGGCCTTGATCAGGGGTCCGTCGCCCAGGTTGGACATGGCGATAGACTTGTAGATCTGGGTCTCGTTGGTGAACCCGCCGGCGAACACGATATCGGGGATGAACTTGCCCTGGGCCTTGAGGATTTTGGCGCATGCCAGGACCTGAGCCTCGAGGTGAACGGTGGGGGTAGACATCTCGTTCATCATCGGGACGGGGGACATACCGGTGCCGCCGCCGGCACCGTCGAAGGTGAGCATGTCGATCTTGGCATCGGAAGCGGCCTTCATAGTGAACGCAACGACCTCGGGGCGGTACGCACCGGTCTTAAGGAACACGTACTTGGCACCGCTCTCCCTGAGAGACTCCACATCCTCGACGAAGGACTTATGGTTCGGGAAGCCGACACGGCTGTGCCTCTCGAAGGTCCTGAACGCACCGGCCTTGAACGCTGCCTGCACAGCAGGGTCCTCCGGATCGGGAAGCACAAGGTATCCACGCTTCTTCAGCTCGAGCGCGCGCTCGAGCTTGGACAGCCTGACCTCGCCGCCGATGGCCTTGGCACCCTGGCCCCACTTCCTCTCGATGATGTTGACCTCAAGCTTGGAGAGCGCATACTGGTCGACGCCGGCACGGGTGTCCTCGACGTTGGTCTGCACCGCGATGTCGCCGTACTTGCCGTCCCAAAGGGCCCGGAAGGAGGAGATCCTGAACTCAAGGTCCGGGGACCGGACGACCTTCCCGCTGGAATAGGTGGAGTCGGGGTCCATTCCGCAGACGTTCTCACCGACGGTCTCGATGATGCCAGAGAGGGCGGAGCCCTTCGCCAGTCCATCCCAGTTCCTCTTGGCCACATCGGTGGACCCGAGGCCGGGGATGACCAGGGGCACCTTGAGCTTGATCGGCTTCTTGGAGCGGCTGGCCACGGTGGTCGTGATGTCGGCGTTCTCGAAGAATGCCTTGTCGGAGCTGGGCTCGATACCGTAGGCGCCGATAAGCTCGGCCAGTATCTGGAAGTGGGACCAGTCCAGGTAGAAGTCCTTGTTGGAAGCGGCGGTGCTCTGTCCAAAGTACTCGGTACTGGGGTACAGGACCTCCCTCCCGCGGAAAGCGGACTTGCCTACCTCGCAGACCGCTGGGCATTCCTCGACGCACAGTGGGCACATGCCCGATACCGGGCTGATGTCCTCCACTCTCGTTCTCGTTCCGGTTGTTGACCTTGCGTTCTCGATCGATATCATAGCTTCATCCTCGAATCGGAAAAATCCGTGATTTGCTATTGAACGGGGGGAACGACGGTCATCTTAATAACGATTATCATACTGGCTAAGTAGGGTTATTGTCTAGATAACGTATGCTGTGCGCACCATATTTCCGCTTATACAATCTGTTGTTATATGTATAAACATTTAACATCAAACATCCTAGACAAATGCCATATTTTATTAATTTAGACATACTGTTGTGGTTGAAAGGAAATATTCGTGAAATGGTCAATAATCCTGAAAATTATGAACGAATGACTAGCTGAACTGCCTTCTTCGCTTGGCAAACCTTTAATAAAATATATACTGACGCATCACTTGAGCGGTCATTACCTATCCTGGGGAAAGCAAATGAAAGTCATAGAGATCGATGACCTTAGCAAGACATTCGCAGGGCGTCAGGTGCTCAGGCATGTTACCTTCAGCGTAGAGAGCGGAGAGGTCTTCGGCTATCTCGGGCCTAACGGCGCGGGGAAGACCACGACCATGAGGGTGCTCTTGGGGCTCCTGAGACCTACCAGCGGAACGGCACTGGTCCGTGGCGTCGATCTCTCCCGGGACGATGCCGCCAGGGGCTCCGTCGGCGTGCTTATGGAGAACGACGGCCTTTATGATCGGATATCTGCCTGGCAGAACCTGGACTACTATGGAAGGCTCTATCATGTGAGGGACAGGGACAGGCGGATAGGCGAGCTGCTCGGTGCCTTCGGCCTGTCCGACAGGCGCGATGATAAAGTGTTCAACTTCTCCAAGGGCATGAGGCGGAAGCTGGGCATCGCCAGGGCGATCATACATGATCCGGACATCCTAATGCTGGACGAGCCGACGTCGGGTCTCGATCCCGAGGCCCAGAAGATGGTGAGGGACGTGCTGAAGGACCTGTCCCGCCGGGAGGGGATGACCGTGCTGCTGAGCTCCCATAACCTGGACGAGGTGGAGAAGATATGCTCGAGGGTAGCGGTCATAAAGAGCGGTGAGCTTCGTGCCTGCGATACGGTGGAGAACCTCAGGGAGGGACGGGGCGGCCATACTCTGACGATCACTCTCTCCAGGGAATCGGACGCCCCGATCGCCGCCAGCGTGTTGAAGAGGGCCCCGACGGTCACGGCAACGAGGGTCGATGGCGCCCGCTTGACGATCAACTACCTGGAGGACAGCGCATCTCCTCTCCTGACGGCCATCGTCACGGCCGGCATAGGGGTCGAGGAGGTCCGGAAGGCCTCGAGGTCGCTTGAGGACGTGTACATCGATCTCGTGAGGGAGCAGGAGGCGAACGCGTGAACCTGGAACAGGTAGGCATCGTCGCCAGGAAGGAGCTCAGGGAGCTTGCGATCAATAAGGGGACCTGGATATCGGCGCTGCTGTTCGGGATGCTGTTCACCCTCACCAGCCTTGGAACGGCCATCAGCTCCGCCGAGCCCGGAGGAGCGATATCTCTGGACTGGCCGCTCATCTACCTGTCGATGTTCGTCGGCGTGTTCGCCGGGTTCGTCCTGTGCGGGGCGGTCTTCTTCAGGGAGAAGCAGAGCGGGGTCATCGAGACCCTGCTGTGCACCCCGCTGGACCTGAGGTCGATATGGCTGGGAAAGGTGCTGGGAGTGGCGATACCCTCCTACCTCATGGGGCTGTTGTCAGCGGGCGTTCTGGCAGCGTTGTCCATCTTCTCTGCCGGCTCTGTCGCAACCCCTTCCCTGCTGACGATCTTCCATCTCCTCGTCGTGGCGCCGCTCTTCATCTCCTCGGCCATCGGTCTGGTCGGGTATGTGCAACTGGCGATGGGCATGAAAGAGAACAGGCTGATCAGCACGGGCGTCTTCGTACTGCTGATAATGGGGCTGTCAGTGTCCTCGGGTGTGGTCCAGGAGGATGCGACTCTGGTCGGCCAGGTCGTCATCGCCCTGCTGATGGGGGCGGTCGTTCTGCTCGGCCTCTCCTATGCGCTGTCGAACCGGCTAGATAAGGAGAAGATAGTCACATCGATCCCGGACTGAGAATCCATCTACGCAATTATAAATCCCAAATACTGGTTACATCCTGTCTGGTATATCCATGGTAGATATCAAGGAAGAAGAGGGCAAAAGCACGACGACTCTCGTGATCGAGACCATCGCATCGCTGATGACCGCCGCTTTCGGTTTCGTGGCCGCTCTGGCATGGAACACTGCGATCCAGACCGCACTGAAGCAGGTATTTCCGAACCCGGATGACCCGACCGGCATGTTCGTGTACGCGATAATAATCACAGTTGTTGCGGTCATAGCCATCGTCCTTATCGGAAGGGTTCTGGCCAGGTACAAGACGCTGGACAAGAAGATACGCTCCAAGTGAAGCGTGGATAGCGATCAAACCTCTTCCTCTTTCTCTACCCTATAAATCTCCCTGGCAAAGAATTATCATCGGCATATCTTATAGGAACACGTTTTGGTGGAACGATGGAAGGAACGATCGAACTTACCAGGTGGCAGAAGACGAAAGAGGTCCTTAGGATCGCGTACACGCTGCCGTTCGTGCTCGCATCGGTGGTCGGCGTGGTCTTCGCCCTAACCATGGAACAGGAATGGCTCGTATCGCTCCTGATACCTCTGGACGTTCTCTTCTTGGCTCTGTTCGTCAACTTCTCCAACGATTACTTCGACCACAAGAGCGGGGTGGACAAGCTCCGGTTCAGCTACTACGAGGATGAATCGCTCAAGGCCGAGATCTCGCAGCTGTTCAACCAGAAGGTGTTCTGGTCCGGCAACTCCCTCGACAGGGGGATAATCACCGAGACCCAGGGCAAGACGCTGATGGCCGTACTGGCGGCCGGAGCGCTGGTACTGGCCATCCCCGTGGTCCTCTATGCCGGATGGCTCGCCGTGATCCTCGGCCTAATGGGGCTGGCATTGGCGTTCTTCTACACCGCCCCGCCCATCAACCTAGGGGCGCGGGGGCTGGGGGAGCTGGACGTGATGCTCTCGTTCACCATGATCTCCTTCTTCTCCTACTTCGTCATCGTCCAGGAGTTCAGCTGGCCGATGCTCTTCCTATCCATGGCCATCGGGCTGGGCGCCATGCTCATGCGGCTATCGGATGAAGCGCCAGGCTACCCCTCGCACGTGGCCAAGGGAGAGAAGAACCTGCTGGTCAGGTTCGGCATCGACAACATCGGGAGGATCGAGAAGGCGCTCATCGCGGCCTTGTACATATGCATCCTTGCCGCCGTGGTGTTCGAGCCGTTCTTCGTCCTCCTCCTGATCGTTCTTCCCATACCCCTCAAGGCATTGAGGTTCCTGAGGGAGGACAAGACCCGCCTCAGGTTGTGGAGGCCGATACCTCAGTTCCTCAAGCAGACCGTGGCCATAGAGGTCCTGGCGATCATCGCTTTGATAGCGCGAACCGTCTGGACATCTTTGTGATGGTCTCGATGTTCCCCGCCAGTATAAGGCGGTACTCGCGCACGGCGTCGAAGCCGCACTGCTTGCAGGACTCGGTGCCCTGCATCGGGCACCCGTGGTACTTGGAGCCGTCGGGCAGAGTGAACGATGACACCCAGTAGGGGCACTTGTCCGAGTAGTCCTCGATGAGGAGCTCCTTGAGCGCACGTTCGGTATTGAGGATGGGCAGCTTCTGCTTCCGCCACTGGAGCGCGTCGTTGACGACCTGCACCTTCTCCTCGTGGGTCAGCGCGATGTCGTAGGGCGGCGGGGTCAGGAAGTTGAGCATGAGGCCGCGGATATGGGGGTTCGCCTTGACTATCTCCGCGGTCTCCTTGATCCTGTCGAAGTTCTGCCGCATGACCACCATGTTGGCAAAGATGTTGGGATGGTCCGTCGCTTCGAGGTTGGCCATCAACTTGTCGTACACGCCAGGTCCGCGGATGCGGTCATGGACCTCCCTCGGTCCGTCCAGGCTGATCGACAGGACATCGCTCTCCTCGAATATCCTCCCGGTGCCGTTCGTCGTGTACCCTATCACATAGTAGCCGATGCGACGCCCTTCCGCGATGAGGTCAGAGAGCCCCCTGTCACCATCCTTCCAGATGGTCGGCTCCCCGCCTTCGAAGAACAGGATCTTCGCGCCCTTGTCGTACTCCGCCCGCATCTCCCTGGAGGCGGCCTCGAAGCTCATCGAATTGCCATCCGTCAGCTTGTCCGCATTTGCAGCGATCGCGCAGTGCTGGCACCGGAGGTTGCACGCATAATGGATGATCATGGTGTTGACCAGCGGCCGCTTGATGCCAAGCTTGGAGCGCAGGAACCAGCCGGCATAGTAGGAGTACTGGCGGAAGGTGCTGACAGGGGGCATGGTTTCAAAGGAAGGGAGGGCAGATATTTATAATCGCCCAGAACCCCACGGTCTGGAGCTTTTGTTCGAGTCCAGCGCGCAAGCTCGCCCTCGGGCTCGCAGCTCCTGCTGTAGGCAGCCTTTCAGATCCAGTCGGTGTCCCCGAGGACCAGGTGGCACTTCATCCCGTCCTTGAGGGCCTGGGCCATCTGGTCGGCCCCCTCCGCGGGGCGGTACAGGAGCTTCATTTTGCGTTCCCCCGGGCCGGGCTGCCTGACGTGGAAGCCCGCCCTGCCAAGGTCAGGAAGGTAAGGATGGTCGGCGGGAAGCCAGATCTGCAGGACACTGGAGCCTGCCTCCCTGCAAACCCTCGCCCCCTCCTTCACAAGGGCATCGATGACGCTCTCGTCCCCGACCTCGGCGACCAGATCGGCGATGTCCATGTAGGTGCGGCCTTCGATGGTGTACGGCCGGAGGACCATGAAGCCCACGGTCGAGGTCCCCCGGCTGGCGAACAGGAGCCTGAAATGCCCTCCCCTGGGCTCGGCATACCTCCATCTCAGATAGTCCATGTCCCTGCGCAGAACGAAGGTGAAGCCGGCCTGGAACCGCTGGACCATGGCTTCTATGTCCTCCGGAAAGCTCGTGGCCTCGCGAACCTCGATGGTCGGGTCGTCCTTGACGCGGTTCCCTTTCAGCCTCATTAGAACATGATAGGCGAACTTCTTGGTCCCTCCGAACTTCACGCTCTCGAAGAAGCTGTCGGGATCGGTGATAAGCTCGTACTGCCCCATCTGCACGGACAGGTCAGTGAAGCCAGCCTTCCGTACGACCTTCTCCCCGGCCACCGAGGGAAAAGCGAACTCGACCTCTGTCCCCTTCTCCATGTTCAGGCGGTGCAGCAGCGGAACGGAACCATCCATGATCCCCTTCCCGCGCATATCCTCCCTCGTCAGCAGGTCGGAGTACTGCGCGCCGTGGTGAACAGCGCCGTTGATGACGAGGTCCGTCGGCAGGCTTGCCGCGTGAGCGCAGACCCTCCCATCACACACCGTGACGACCTCGTTGGTGAACCCGCGGGGATTGCTGGCATACCTCCATCTCCAGAACTCCAGCTTGCTGCCGCGATGAACGAACCCTGGCCAATCCATGGCTCCGGTCATGAGATCGATGATGCCCTGCGCGTCATCCTGTTCCGCTGGCCTTATCGTGGTTTCTGTCATGAGCCCATCCGCCCTCGCCGGGCAGTACCCGTACCGTTGGCCATCACCTATAAGATGATTGCTTTCAAACACGGCAGCGGAGACCCTCGAGGCCGCTCCATCGCCGATAAAAGCGATCCCGTTCATGGTCCCAGCACATCATTGGTACAAGGACGCAAGACCAGAGCGTAGGTGACCATTTGATGCATCTAGAATGATGCTTACTCCGATACTATTATACTATGACCAACGATGATTTTCCCTAACACGAGGGTTCACAC
Source organism: uncultured Methanomassiliicoccus sp. (assembly GCA_964426205.1). Taxonomy (GTDB): domain Archaea; phylum Thermoplasmatota; class Thermoplasmata; order Methanomassiliicoccales; family Methanomassiliicoccaceae; genus UBA6. Next base: position 23,068 of record CAYRPG010000010.1, read on the forward strand.
CATGCCGGACATACGTCAGAGAGTTCAGGAGGATCAAGGAGTACTGAAGAAGATCCAGTTGTTCGTCCCGGGGTTCCGGGGCTATCGTCAGAGGGAGGACCTCAGGGACGCCGACCGCATGCTACGGGACCAGCTGGCGAAGAAGCTATCTATCCAGCGCAAGGAGGTCGAAGGAGCCCGCAGGCTGGTCGTGAACGCCTACAACTCCAAGGAGCTGGAGCTCATGGGAGGGGTCATCAACGGCTATAAAAAGGTCGAAGGTCTGGTGTCCCACTCCTCGCCCGGATACTCCGGCATAGCAGCGGACATCCAGTTCAAGCAGGACGAGATATCCCGTCTCTATGATTACGATGCCTCGATGATCGATGGCCTCGCTTCGATGCAGCAGGCCATCGACCAGATGAAAGCGGCCTTGACCGCCCAGGACAGCGCCCGAGCCCAGGCGGAGGTCGATCAGCTCCGTGCGCTCGTCGACAACTTCGAGGAGCAGTTCAAGCGCCGCATCAACATCATACAGGGCACGGAGGTCTGAAGATGAGCCTGTTAGGGTCAGAGACGATGAACTGGGAGGACATCAACAAACGCAGCAACATAATGTACAGGGTTCCCCGGCTCATCAAGTTCAACGATAACATCGTAGTGCGGGAGGACGAGATCGCGGTGTTCTACCGTGACGGCAAGGCGCTCACATACTTCGACCGCCCGGACCGTTACGCCCTCACCGACATCAACGCCCCTGTCGTCGGCAAGCTGGTGAAGGCCCTCTCCGGTGTGGTCCAGCAGGCCGAGGTCGTTTATCTGCAGAAGCGCGCCTTCGACGGCAAGTTCGGCTCCAAGCAACCGTACCAGTTCCGCGACAAGGACTTCGGTGTCGTGAACCTCAGGGTGTTCGGGGAGTTCCGTTACAAGGTCGGACAGCCTGAGAACTTCGTCAACCAGTTCGTCGGTACCCTTAACTTCGCTACCTCCGCCGAGGTCGAGGAGAGGATCAAGGAGCAGATGGTGATCCTCATCTACAACGTCGTGGGCGAGCTCAAGAACCAGGGCATGGGCGTGGCCGACCTGGCCTCCAGCCTGATGAACATAGAGCAGGGAGTGCTGGAGAAGGCGAAGGACCACTTCGACCTATACGGCATCCTTATCGACAAGGTCTCCGGCCTCTACATCTCGCTGCCCGATGAGGTCCAGAAGGCGGTGGACACCCGCGCCTCCATGCAGGTACTGGGCACCAACTACATTGGATACCAGACCGGGCAGGCTATGCGCGAGGCGGCCCAGAACCCCTCCGGCGGCGCCGCGGGTGTCGGAGTGGGCCTCGGGGCCGGGATCGGCATGGGATACACCATGATGGACCAGATGAGGCAGCAGCCGGCCGTTGGCCAGCAGCAACAGGCAGGAGGGGCCGTACCGTTCGGCAACACCCTCAAGTGCCCCAAGTGCGGCGCTATGAACCCGCCGACCAACAAGTTCTGCTCGGAGTGCGGAACGAAGTTCGAGGCGGACAAGAAGTGCCCCAAGTGCGGCTCCATCGTGCCCGGAGGCTCCAAGTTCTGCCCTGAGTGCGGCAACCCTATGGGGAACAAGAAGTGCGCGAACTGCGGAGCGGAGGTGAACGGGGCCACCAAGTTCTGCCCTGAGTGCGGCAAACCCATACAGTGAGGTCATAGGATGGCGCAGGTCAACTGTCCAAAGTGCGCGGCACCTATGGTGCTGGACTCCGGCACCAAGTTCGCCAAGTGCAGCTACTGCGGTTCGCTTATCTTCTTCGACCGTACCGGGGCGGGGTTCTACTATGCGATCCCGTTCAAGCTGAGCCAGAACGATGCCGTGGGAACGTTCCGTCGTTGGGCCGGGGGTTCGACCAAGGCCAAGGACCTCGATCGGCTGGCCAACATAACGGGGGTCAAGAAGAAGTATTTCCCGGTGTACCTGTTCCGCAGGGACGTGAACGGGCGGGAAGAGGTCATGGTGAAGCCGGCCGGTTCGACCATCCTCCCGGGCCTGCACCAGCTCAAGGTCCCCGGTGGCGACCTCAAGATATTCGACGACAAGTTCGACACCAACGGGGCGGAGATGGTCAAGCCGGACATCGAGATGATGCACTATCTGGACAGCCTGCCTGGGAAGGGGAAGGAGCAGGCGCTGGTGTACTTCCCCATCTGGACCATCGACTACACCTTCAACGGAGAGAGCTACCAGGTGGTCGTGGACGCATCCTCGTCGGAGGTGTTCGCGACCAACTTCCCCACCCGCAGCTCGGCCGCCTATCTGCTCGTGGCGCTGGTGGGGTTCTTTGCTTTCCTGGCCCTGGGTTTCGTCGCCACGGTCTACCTCCTGCCGGCGCTGGTCCTCATGGCCGTTACCGTGGTGGCGGTGTTCTTCATCTCCCTCACGGTCGCGAGGAGGATGTGAGATGAGCGACATCACCGTCAGCCTGAACTGTCCCACCTGTGGTGGTGCCATCACCATCGAGGAGGGCGAGAGCGTCGTCAACTGCCAGTACTGCGGCTCCACCCTCTACGCCGAGGGCGACAAGGGCGTCCTGACGATAGCGTTCAAGAACAAGCTGAACGAGCAGACGGCCATCGGGGCCGCCCAGGCATGGTGGAAGAAGGGCTTCAAGGCCCGGGACCTGCGCAAGATCGGCGCGATCACCGAGTGCTACCCGATCTACATCCCGTTCTGGAACATCGGCACCAGGGTCGCGGGATGGGTGTGCGGGTACGAAGAGAGGACCCGTTCCGACAGCAAGGGTAACACGACCACCGAGCGGATCTACAAGGAGGAGATGGTCCTGATGGACCTTGCCTTCTCGGAGATAGCCTGCGACCCCGGCGATCTAGGCGTCCGGTCCCTGCGCAATTTCTCCGGCGAGTCGTCGTTCGAGGACCTGGACATGATCCCGACCTTCGAGTCGACCACCAGCCGCGATGATGCCAACGCCCACGCCCGCGAGGACGCCATATCCCGAGGAAGGGGCTCGGTGCACGTTCCTCACATCACCTTCGAGAAGCTTCATGCCACGGTGAAGAAGACCTCCATGGTCTACTATCCGATCTGGGTCGTGCGCTATACCTATCAGGAACGCATGTACATCCTCACCGTGGACGGTGTGACCGGCCAGGTGCTGTCAGGCCGCGCTCCTGGCGATCCAATGTTCCAGAGCCTTGCCGTGACCGCCGGCACGTCCATAGGGGGGCTCGCTGCCGCGGGCGGGGTGCTGTTCGCGATCGATGCCGGCTCGGAGCTGGGCGTCGCCGGGGTGATCCTAGGGTTCATCATACTGGGAGTTACCTACGCGTTCTTCCGCCACGGTTCGGAGATCATCGAGGGCGACTTCGCCGATCGCAGGAAGGCGATCGACCTCAAGCAGGTGGGCGAGGTCGGCAGAATGATAGGAGGTGCATACCGGTGAAGATAGTCCAGGTCAAGTGCCCGAACTGCCAGCAGCCCATATACCAGAAGACCAGGGACGAGATGTTCCTATGCCTGAACTGCGGGGCGATACACTACCGTGATGATAAGGGCGCTCACGGGGTCTCCGTTGAGATCGCCAGCGCGAACCCCAACGCCCAGGGCCAGAAGTATTACATGCCGTTCTGGCGCCTGCGCTGCTACTTCAACATCCGCTCGAGGAGCGTGGAGGGCGGGGCGTTCCATAAGCTCGCGACCGCTCTCCGGGGCGGGGACAACGGCGGACAGCTGTTCATCTTCGTTCCTGCCGCGGACCTCGACACCACGGCCTTCAGGCGCCTGGCCGTCACGCTGACGTCCTCTCCTCCGCGCTACGCGGTGCGGCAGGACTTCAACGGCATCGAGAGGATCCCGACCACGATGGGACAGGACGAGGCGATGGAGATGGCGGATTTCGTGGCGGTCACCCTCGAAGCGGAGAAGCCAGGGACCCTGCAGTATCTCGATTACGACCTGAAGGTGCAGGAGGCCAAGCTGCTGTACCTGCCGGTCGTCAACACCCAGAACGGCCTCTGGCCGGCCCTATAGGTGACACCCAGGCAGGCAAACTTTGTACGATCTGGAAAATAAGGCGGCCCATTTGCCTGGCTGGGGTGACCCAGCGGGCATAGTTATTAGATGCCGCCCGTTATATTTATTTATATGACCGGAGCGGACCTAGGGCTCATATTCATCATCATCGGAGTGATAATGCTGCTGGCCGAGGCTGTGACGCCCGGCGCGTTCCTGGTCGTACCCGCGACGGTCCTTCTCGTGCTGGGTGCGATCGGCCTCATCGCGCCGAGCCTGCTGCTCAGCATATGGTCGCCGCTCATCGCCATCGTCATCGGCGTGCCGGTGTTCATGCTCACGGTGAAGGCCTACCAGAAGCTGTCCCCGCCCATGCCGCCGACGACCACGGTGGCGACGTCCCTCATTGGGATGGAGGGGGTCGTGGTGACGGAAACCTGCCCCAACAACATCAAGGGAAAGGTCAAGATCGAGAACGATGTCTGGAGCGCTACCTCCGACCGCCCCATCCCGAAGGGGTACCGGGTCAAGGTGGTGCACAGCGAGGGAGTTCATGTCACGGTCGAGCCCATCGGGGAGGTCCCCGAGGCCGAGTGCGAGTGAGGAGGAGATAATATGGTAGACATGTTGACAATCGGACTGCTGGTACTGGCAGTGGTTGCCGCGGTACTGATCCTGATAACCGGTATACGCATCGTGAAGCCTTATGAGCAGGCCATCTACATCCTGCTGGGCACATACAAGCGTACTTTGAATCCAGGGTTCAACTACGTGTTCCCGCTGATAAGCGAGGTGGTGAAGCTCGACCTCCGTACCCAGGTGCTGGAGGTGCCCAGGCAGGAGGTCATCACCAAGGACAACTCGCCCACCAACGTGGACGCAATCATCTATACCAAGGTCATAGATCCCAAGAAAGCGTTCTTCCAGGTCACCAACTACCGCGCGGCGACGGTGTACCTCGCGCAGACGACCCTTCGTGCCATCATCGGTGACATGGAGCTGGACGAGATCCTATCGTCCCGGGAGAAGATCAACCTGAGGCTCCGGGACATCCTGGACGAGGCGACCGACAAGTGGGGCGTCCGGGTCGAAGCGGTGGAAATAAGGGAGGTCGACCCCGCCCCCAAGGTCAAGCAGGCCATGGAGGAGCAGACCTCCGCCGAGCGTCTTAGGCGCGCGGCCATCCTGCGTGCCGATGGTGAGAAGCGCGCGGCCATCCTGAGCGCGGAGGGTTCCAAGAGGTCCCGCATCCTGCAGGCCGAAGGTGTCCGCCAGTCCAAGGTCCTGGAGGCCGAGGGTGAGCGGCTAGCGATCATCCTGCAGAGCCAGGGTGAGGCCCAGAAGCTGCGTATCCTGTCGGTCGGTGCGAGCCCCCTGGACTCCAAGGCCCTGGCGGTGCTGTCGATGCAGACCATGCAGAGCCTTGGCATGTCCCAGTCCACCAAGTGGATCCTGCCGTTCGAGGTCACCAAGGTCCTGGAGGGCATGTCCGAGTTCCTCGGCGTCTCCCGTCAGACCCCCACCCGGGACGTGACCGATCAGGCCGCGATCGAGAAGGCCGTGGGAAAGCCGGAGGTCATCCTCGGGCCCATACCCACCCCGGAAGAGCTGCGGGCCGAGCTGAAGGGGCTGGAGGATGCCATGGCCAAGGAGGCGGCCGAGGCCGAGGCGATCGGTGCGCTCGGTCAGGGCAAGCCCGACAAGGAGATGGTGAAGTAAGGTCCCAAACCCCTTTTTCTTCTTCCCTTTTTTATTTTATATAATATCGTTATCCAATCAAGAGCACACTTCTCTACCGGTGCGTCAGTACGACGATCTACCGCTCCGGCCAGTAAGTTACTTAAGGTCCTCGTAGCTACCGCTCTCACTAAAGTCAGAGAGGTCCTTCAATGTCTATCATTCGCTGCGAGAACGTCACCAAGACCTACGTTACCGGAGATATAACCGTCAATGCCCTGAAGGGCATAACCATGGAGATAGAAAAGGGAGAGATGGTGGCGGTCATGGGACCGTCCGGGTGCGGCAAGACCACCTTGCTGAACTGTCTCTCCGGCATAGATGATGTCACCTCCGGGAAGATCATAATAGAGGACAATGACATCACCAGGATGGACGACAACGGCAAGACCAACTTCAGAGCCAAGCGCATGGGGTTCGTCTTCCAGTTCTACAACCTCCTCCCGGTGCTCACCGCCACGGAGAACGTCGAGCTCCCGCTGCTCATCTCCGGGAACGATCCGAAGGATTCCAGGAAGAAGGCCTTGGAGCTGCTCGAGGCGGTCGGCCTGTCTAATCGCGCGGCCCTCCGCCCCAACTCCCTGTCGGGCGGCGAGAGGCAGCGCGTCACCATCGCCCGGGCGCTGAGCAACACCCCGGCCATCGTGTGGGCCGACGAGCCCACCGGGGATCTGGATGTGAGAACGTCGGAGGAGGTCGTCGCCCTCATGCGCAGGCTCAACAGGGAGAACGGCCAGACGTTCGTTATCGTTACCCACGACCCGGAGGTCGGAGCGAAGTGCGACCGTATCATCCATATGCGGGACGGCCAGGTGATCTCAACGAACGGGAACGTGGCCCACATCTCCAGTGAGATAAAGCAGATGGGGTGATATCTTGAACTGGAGATCGGCTTTACTGACGATCGTCACGCTGGCCCTCATGGTCGCGTCGATGCTCGTGCTGCCATTGACCCTAGCGGTGCTGGCGATCATCGGCCTGGTCGTATTCCGCATCCTGGCGGACGCCCTGGGGAACCGCGTGCTTTTCAAGATGTCGCTCCGCAACGTGCTGCGGCGCCCGTCCACCACCGCACTGGTCCTTGGTGGCCTGATGATCGGGACGGCCATCATCTCCGCGTCGCTGGTCGTCGGGGACACCCTCGACAACATGATCGTCGGGGAGACCACCAAGGCGTACGGGGACATCGACTTCTCCGTGAGCGGGCCGGGAGATGGTACCTCGACCAGAGGGCTCTACTCGCTGAGCAACGTCTCGGCCGTGCGCGATGCCGTGCTCGGCCTCGACCATGTGGATGGTGCGGAATGGTCGCTGGAGATACCGACGAGCATCAAGTCCGTCGGCTCCAACCTCACACAGGCCTCGGTCGGCACCATGGGAATGACCAGCGACCTGGTGAAAGAGTTCGGCGGGTTCACCTCTGAGGACGGCTCGCTCGTCACCGCCCTGCCGGCCACCGGGCACGCGTACATAAACGAGAAGCTTGCGGGCCGTCTCGAGATAACCGACGGCAGCACCGTCCTGATCGCCACGGACCAGATGCATATAATCACCCTCACGGCGGACATCGTCCGCAACGAGAGGATGGCGGCCATGGGCCCCAGCATCTATGTCGACCTGACCACCCTGCAGCGGCTGAGCGGAATGGAGGATAACGTGAACCTCATGCTGGTCACCCTGGACGCCCAGGGCCGCGAGCAGGTGAACACCACCCGGGCCGAGCTTAACTCCACGGTGACAAGCTTCGCCGGTCTCGACCTCAAGATATCCAACGACCGCGCCAAGGCGGTGGAGGACGGCCGCGCCAGCGTGTCCATGTTCACCTCCCTGTTCTTCGTCTTCGGCTCGTTCTCCATCATCGCCGGGATCGCCCTCATCATCAACATATTCACCATGCTGGGCGAGGAGCGCAAGGGCGAGATGGGAGTGGCGAGGGCGGTGGGCATGAAGCGTGAACACCTCCGTAAGCTGTTCACCTACGAGGGGCTGCTGTATGCGGCCGTGGCCGCCGCCATCGGTACCTGCGTCGGTCTCATGCTGGCATACGCGCTCATAATCGCTGCCGGCGAGCTGATCTCCACCGGAGGGCTGGACATCAGCAGGTACTTCGCGTTCACCCCGTTCTCGCTGGTCATCGCCTACCTGGCTGGCTTCGTGCTGACGCTGGTGACGATCTATCTGGTCACCTTCAGGATATCCAAGATGAACATCGTGAGGGCGGTCAGGAACATCCCAGAGCCCCTGAGGTCCAGGGATGATAAGGGCCTGTTCCGCCTCGGCCTTCTCGTGCTCGTTGCCGGAGCGGCCATGATGCTGCTCGGTCAGGCCCAGAAGAGCCTGGCCCTGGCGTCCAGCGGCCTATCCCTCATCACCCTGTCCTCAGGGCTCCTGCTCCGCAGGTACGTGGGGGACCGCCTGGCCTGGAGCATCGCCGGCCTGGCCACGCTCTTCGTCTGGGTGCCCAAGCCCTTCGAGATCTTCCCCTACTCGGGCAACATCGAGATGTTCGTGATCTCCGGGGTGTTCATGGTCACCTCCCTGCTCATCGTGGTCATGTTCAACTCCGACAGCATCGTGCGCTTCTTCACCATGGTGCTGAGGGTCAATGGCGGCTACAGGGCGGTCATCAAGACCGCGATATCCTATCCGCTGAGGGCCAAGATGCGCACGGCCCTGAGCATATTCATCTTCGGCCTCGTGATCTTCACCGTGACCACCCTGTCTATGATGTCAGGAATGCTCTCGATCGGCATCCCGCATATCGTTGAGGAGACCTCCGGAGGGTTCGACATCGTGGCCTTCTCCGCCGCCCCGGTGGATATGTGGGGAACGATCCAAGACCCCGGCAGCCTTGTGGACAGCGGGAACGTCACCAGCATAGTGCAGCTCAGCCAGGGGGTCGCGGTGATGACCCTCGACCGGACCGACCCGGCCACCAACATCACGGGCGAGGTCTCCTTCCGCTATCAGGTGGTGGGCATAGACGAGGCTGGCCGGCTGTACACTGAGGGCACATACCCTCTCAAGGCCTACGACACCACGAGGTTCGGGAGCGAGGAAGAGGCCTGGAACGCAGCCAGGACCGATCCCTCCCTGGTAATACTGGACGGTTCCGCCGGAAAGGCGGTCGGCAACTTCGGCATCTCCATGGGCAGCAGCGGGTTCACCGGGACCATGGTCGGCGACACGGTCCAGATGACCGATGCCAGCGGCAGGAACTCCACCGTGACGGTCATCGGGATAACCGAGCAAAGCGCCTTCTCCGGCGTGTTCATGAACAGCCAGTATGTCAGGGACGACCTCGGGGTGAACGGCACGAACCTCTTCCTCGTCAAGCTGGCCGAGAACGCAGACGCCGACAAGCAGGCCACCCTGATACAGAACGAGTTCTGGGAGAGCGGGATGTACACCATCTCCATGAAGACCATGGCCCAGAATGCGGTAAGCCAGATCAACGGCATGTTCAACCTGATCAAGGCGTTCCTGGCGCTCGGGCTGATCATCGGGATCACCGGGCTGGGCATCATCACCATCCGCTCCATCCGGGAGAGGAGCATCGAGATCGGCATGATGCGCGCCATCGGTTACACCAGAAGGATGGTGGTGGTCAACTTTGCGCTCGAATCGGCCTTCGTGTCCGTCCTGGGCATACTCATCGGTACGGCGCTGGGCATGGTGGTCGGCTACCAGCTTTGGGAGTCCGCCTTCCAGGACATGGGCATCGGGTTCCTCATACCCTGGTGGCCTATCGTGATGGTCGGCGGGCTCGCGTTCATCGCCACCCTGCTGAGCGTGTACCCTGCCGCTCGGGGTGCCAGCAAGGTCTCGCCGGCCTCGGTCCTGAGGTTCGAGTGAGCAAAACCCCTTTCCCTTTTTTCTTCCATTGGCGTAGCTTCAAGCTTGGCAGCTCCGTTCTATTATTGTCATGATCGACCGGCGCCCCCTCCAGCGATTGACCTATGGGATGTACATAGTAAGTGCCCGGGAGGGCGATGAGATCAACGGGCAGCTCTCCAACACCGTCTTCCAGACCACGTCCGAGCCGCCCATGATCTCGGTCTGCATCAACCGGGAGAACGTCACCCACGGGATGATCGAGCGGAGCGGTAGGTTCACCGTGTCCGTCCTGGACGTCACCGCGCCGTTCGCGCTCATCAGCCTGTTCGGATTCCGCCACGGCAGGCAGGTCGACAAGTTCGCCTCCACCCCCTACCGCAGCGGGACCGGCGGTCTGCCGATCGTGACCACCAGCACCAATGCCTTCATCGAGGCCAGGGTGATCGGCGCGGCGGATGCGGTGACCCATACCGTGTTCCTCGGGGAGGTGACCGACATGGGGATGCTGGGCGACGAAGCGTCGATGACCTATGATCATTACCGCATGGTGCTCAAGGGCCTCACCCCCAAGAACGCCCCCACCTACGCCCCACCGGAAAGCATGAGGTGAAACGCCTCTCATGCTTGGCAACATGGCCGATTCCAATAGTATAAGATGGTCGGGCTTTCTATTCTGAAGGGGATTCGCATGGCCGGCGGGTTGGGGATGTCAGGGACCGCCCGGTCCTCGGACGGGGTCGCCGAACTGACGGAGAAGCTGATGCATAGCATCGCCGAGAACGCAGGTGAGCAGGCGGCGGTACGGGCTAGGCTCCTCCTAGACCACGTCATCGCTTCCGTCCCCGTCGAGGGCAAGATCGACCCAGCCGTCCTCCGCGGTCACCTCGTCGAGCAGGCGATGCTCTTCGTCCAGTGCTCCGGGGACGATTTCGAGGCCCACCATCGGCTGGTCGGCACCGACCACCTGCTGGTGAACATGCTCCGGCCGCTGGTGGAGGGCACCGATGACGAGTACATCACCACCGAGTACGAGGAGCTCCGGGACGGTCTGGACGACCTCGAGCGCATCGAGCTGTCGAATCCCTCGCTGAACGCCCGCCTCAGCTCCATATTCGACGAGCTGATCGAGATCTGCATGGCGTTGGGCATCGTTTCACCGCAGACCACGAAGGGAACACAGCAAAAGGTATGACCATCCGGCTCCCAAGCAGATAGCATGGAAGAGCATTTCATCTTGGCGGGACCATCGGTGAAGGACCGAGTGCTGGCCCTGGTCTCGAAGATAAGAGAGGGTGAGGGGGAGCTGACCGATGATGTCAGGGATGCTCTCGAGGACACCGATCCGTTCCTCATCGAGAGCGTAGAGACGGAACTGATGGAGGAGGGGGTATCGCGTGACGACCTTATGCTCCTGTGCGATGCCCGGAGCCAGCTCTTCATCGCCGCCGAGGAGATAGACGAGACGATACTGGAGCGACCGGGGCATCCGATCCACACCCTGATGGAGGAGCACCGGCAGATATTGATGTTCATGACCGGGGTCCGCAACACGGCCAGGGAGATGCGGACCGGCGAGCCCGGACCCGACGTGAACAAGGTACCCCTGGCGGACGTGGAACCGTTCATGAGGGAAGCGCAGAAGCACTTCGAGAGGGAGGAGAACGTCCTCTTCCCCTACCTGGAGAAGCACGGCCTCGAGGGACCACCGAAGGCGATGTGGGCGGAGCACGAGGTCCTGAGGGCCAACGAGAAGGAGCTTCTCTCCCTGATCGCCCGGCAGAGGTACATGGACCAGGCCGAGTTCGTGGTAGATCTGGAGTGCCAGGCGTCCACCCTGCTCGCGCTGCTCAATGCCCACTTCCACAAGGAGAACCATGTCCTCTTCCCTATGGCGGTCCGGACGCTCGATGTCCACGAGTGGAACGATGCGAGACGACAGTTCGAGCAGATCGGTCCCTGCAGCTTCGTGGAGGCCCACGCCCCCCTGGAGTTCCGGACGGTGGAGGTCGGTACCGCCGCTCCGTACCAGGAGATCGTCCTGCCGACCGGCAGATTCACCGTGTCGGAGCTGGAGATGCTGCTCGGCGCCCTGCCGGTCGATATCACCTACGTCGACGAGAACGACCAGGTGAGGTTCTTCTCCAGCTCCCCGGACCGCATCTTCGTCAGGACGCCGGCGGTGATCGGCCGGAAGGTCCAGAACTGCCACCCCCAGAGGAGCGTGCACGTTGTGCAGCGCATTCTGGACGATTTCAGGGCCGGCAGGCGGGAGGTCGCGGAGTTCTGGCTGGAGACGGGCGGCAGGTTCGTGCACATCCGTTACTTCCCACTGCGCAGCCTGTCCGGTGAGTACAAAGGCGTCCTGGAGATGGTGCAGGACGTGACCGGTATACGCAAGCTGGAGGGGCAGAGGAGGCTGCTGGACGAGTAGGCAGACAGGGGGTGCCGAGGAGGGCCGGTCGCTCTCGGACGGCAAGCCTGGTGCTCCGCTTCTCCGCGACGCCGGCATTGGCCACCGGAAGCTGGTCCTTGGTGAGCTCGCACTGGAACTCGCCATCGGCATCTGAAGGTCCATCCTGCCGGCCGAGGAGGCTCCTCCTACCCTGACGCTCACGAGGTCGTTGTACGGGAGGAAGAAGCTCTTCTCGTTAAGCTCCAGGATCTGCTTGACGCCGAGCCCCAGGAACATATTTCAGACCTCGGGGCTGTTGAGCGAGGCGGACGCGATGGCCCCTCGATCGTTCCGAAGCCTCCGGCAAGCCCCGCGGCGGCCATCTTGAGGCTGCTGGCGACCACCGGAAGGGCCATCCCGATGTCGGTGAACAGCACATCGTAGCGGCGCTGAACACCGGCCAACCCGCTCTGGACGATGACGTTCATGAGCATGAACTGGATATTCCCGTCTGCCCCGGCTTCTTGCATGCGGGCCATGCCATCATCCTTTTGATATCATAAGGTCCCTGAGCGGCAAGCTGCCTGCCGCAGGTAGAAGGCTATTAAGTCCGGGCCACGTTCGGTAGTGCATGGAAGAGGTCATCGATGTGGGCGAGAGGCGGTTGAAGCACCTCCGGTCGGTGAACAGTGGGTCGGCATTCGAGGACGACTACATGGACACCGAGGTCGGGACCAGAGGGCTCATAAGGGTAATGGACCCGAAGGGAGAGGTCATCGCCCTTGAGTTCATCGAGCCCGAGGAGGTGTGGGCCGATCCCGATGCGGTCGAGGAGTACACGGAGACCATGAAGGACGGCATTCCGGTCACCGTCATCGTCCCCGACGGGGAGAGGCTGGAAGCGGAGGCAATGCTCCGCGAGATGGTCGGGAGACATGTCAGGGTGCTCTCCTACGCCGAGAGCGCGTCGGCCGGATGGAGATGACGGTCACCGCATCCCTGGACCACTTCAGTTCGCAGATGATGCTCGCATCATCGTCCTAACCAGGGTCATCTTTTTATCCTCCCTCGGTGCTCTTTCGGCGACATGAGCGACGATTGGACCGAGATCTACCGTCCCCACGGGCTCATCGAGGTCGTGGGCAATCCCAAGGCCGTCGAGGAGCTGAAGGCCTGGGCCGATTCATGGATAAGCGGGAGGCCGGCCAAGCGTGCCGCGGTGCTCATAGGCACCCCGGGGACGGGAAAGACCAGCGCCGCGCTCGCACTGGCGGCCGATTACGATTGGGACGTGGTGGAGATGAACGCCTCGGACCAGCGCAATGCCGATGCCATCAAGGGCATAGCCTTACGGGGCGCACTGGGGCAGACGTTCACCCCCGATGGTGAATATCACTCTACAAAGCAGGGGAAGCTGAAGCTCATCATCCTGGACGAGGCGGACAATATAAGTGGCAAGGAGGACCGCGGCGGGGTGCCGGCCATCGTCGAGGTCGTTCGCACCACCAAGCAGCCCGTCATACTGATCGTCAACGATTGGTATGCTCTCACCAAGAAGAGCTCGGTGCTCAAGTCGCAGACCGAGCAGATAAAGTTCTCCCGCATCAAGACGGTGACCGTCCGCGGCGTGCTCAGGAGGATCGCCAAGGACCAGGGTATCAAGGTGTCGGACACGGCGCTGGAGCTGTTGGCCGAGAACTCCGGCGGGGACCTCCGGTCCGCCATCAGGGACCTTCAGGCCGTGGCGACCGGGAGGCTGGAGGTCAACGACCTCGACACCACAGTCGTATCGGCCCGAGAGGTCGAGAAGACCATGTACCAGGCAATGGACTCGGTGTTCAAGTCCGCCGACCCCATGGGCGCGAGGGCAAGGATGGCGGAGGTCGAGGAGACCCCGGACACCAAGCTCCTGTGGATAGAGGAGAACCTGCCCATCGCCTACCGCGATCACCTTGACATGTACCGGGGGATGAGGGAGGTGGCCAAGGCGAGCACGTACCTCGGCCGGGTGTACCGCCGTCAGCACTACGGGTTCTGGAGCTATGCCGGGGACCTGCTCTCGTTCGGGGTATGCGCCGCGAAGAGGAGGGAGGTCCGGGGATACGTCCGCTACCAGTTCCCCAGCTACCTGTTGAAGATGTCCCGCAGCAAGAGCGTACGGGCGATACAGTCGCAGGTGTGCATGAAGATAGGGGAGATGGTCCACATGTCCTCCGCCGAGGTGCGGCAGGAGTTCCTGCCCTTTTTCAAGATACTGTTCAAGACCGACAAGGAGTTCCAGCTGAAGATGGCCATTGACCTCCAGCTGGAGGACGAGGAGGTCGCCTTCATCCTCGACGAGAAGATAGACTCCAACGCCGTCAAGCACGTGATGTCCGACATGAAGAGAGTGCTGGAGGCCAAGGACAAGAAGATGGAGAAGGCGATCTACCGGAAGAGGACAATCGAGGAGCTGGAGGACGCGCCGGCCCCCAAACCCCAGCCGTCGGCGTCCCAGCGCACCCTGTTCTGAGGTTCCATGACCACCGATCTTAGCCGGACCAGGGAGAAGCAGCAGTACAAGATGCACGGCGGGCATGCCGCGGTGAAGCTGTGCCACTGGATGCAGCAGTCGCTGCTCAAGGACCGCCCTTGCTACAAGCAGGAGTTCTACGGGATCAAGTCGCACCGCTGCCTCCAGATGACCCCGGTGGTCGATCAGTGCACCCATAACTGCCTGTTCTGCTGGCGGGTGCAGGGCTTCGACCGCAAGGAGGAGGACTGGAGGGAGCCGGAGGAGGTGCTGGACGCCTGCATCGCCGAGCAGAGAAAACTGGTCTCCGGCTTCAAAGGAGACCCCCGGTGCAAGAAAGAGATGTGGCTGGAGTCCCGTGAGCCGAAGCAGGTCGCCATCTCCCTGTCCGGCGAACCGACCATGTACCCCTACCTCGGGGACCTCATCGCGCTGTGCCACCGGAGGGGGATGACCACCTTCCTTGTCACCAACGGCACGTTCCCGGAGGTCCTGGAGAAGCTCGATCCCCTGCCGACCCAGCTGTACGTCACGGTGGCCGCCCCGAACCCCGAGGTGTACAAGCGGCTGTGCGTCCCCCGCATAGCGGATGGGTGGGAGAGGCTGATGCGGACGCTGGAGCTGTTCCCATCCCTCAACACCAGAACGGTCATAAGGCACACGTTGGTAAAGGATTGGAACATCGGCTGGGAGGACGAGTACGCCAAGCTCGATTCGATCGCCGACCCGACGTTCATCGAGCCGAAAGGTTACGTGTTCGTCGGGGACTCGCGCCGCCGCATGAGCATGAGCAACATGCCCTCCCATTCGGAGATAAGAGAGTTCTCCAGCAGGCTGGGGGAGCGCGTGGGGATGAGCATCCTGAAGGAGAGGAAGGACAGCCGGGTGCTGGTGCTCGGCGAGGATGGGTCGGAGCTAAGGATACCGGGCCTATGAGCGGTCCGTAAGGCGCTTGCTCATGTGCATCGTTTCTAGATCATAGCCGATCGATCTGTAGAGGGCGATCGCCTTGTCGTTCCCGCCTCCCACGTTGAGCCAGATGCATCCCGCACCCTGCTTCCGGGCCCATTGCTCGGCCAGGCCGAGGAGCTTCCTGGCCAGGCCCTGCCTGCGGTAGACCGGCTCCACGAAGACCTCCAAGAGCCAGGCGTTGCCGGGGTCCTGGTTGAGCTTCTCCATGGTTATCCACACCAGCCCGATCCTCCTCCCGCCCTGCCAGGCGATGATGAGCTTGTCCGGGCCTTTAGCGCGGGCGTGATACCTGTCGAAGCTCGCCCGGGCCACATCCAGCAAAGCCAGGTCATCGATCTCCGCGTTCCTCTCAGGACGGATGGTGGCGCGCGTGCTGGCCACCATCGCCAGGAGCACCCACTCCTGGTCCTCGTCCTGGTAATCCCGGAAGGTCACGCCGTCGACGTCCATGCGCCTACTTCATCCTGATGGTCTCAAGGTTCATCGGTGCCCTGGTCTCCACGTTGAACTTCTTGTATATGGAGGATGCCAGGTCGGAGCACTTGTGCTCGTCCCCGTGGCCGATGATGATCCTCTCGGGCTTGGGGTCCAGGGACGCGATGTATGCCATGAGCTGCCGGCGGTCGCTGTGCCCGGAGAACCCTTCGGCGTTCTCCACGTTCAGCTTGATCTTGACGGTGATCGGCTTGCCCCGCTCGCTGAGCTGCAGCTCGCTCCACCCCTTCTGGATCTTGTTGCCGAGGGTCCCCTCGGCCTGGTAGCCGACGAACACCAGGGAGTTCTTGGGATCGTCCGCCCAGGACTTCAGGTACTCGATCACAGGTCCGCCGTTCATCATGCCGCCGGTGGCGAGGACGATGCACGGCTCCACGTCATTGCAGATGCGCTCCCTCATGTCCGAGGTCTCCACGCGCTTGAAGATCGGCGACAGGAAGGGGTTCTGCCCCATCTGGAAGATCTGAGTGCGGAGCTGCGAGTTGAGGTACTCCGGGTAGGCAGTGTGTATGGCGGTGGCCTCCCAGATCATACCGTCGAGGTAGACCGGGGTGTTAGGCAGCTTGCCGGTCCTCATCAGCTCCTCGAGGACGAGCATGACCTCCTGGGAACGGCCGACGGCGAACACCGGGATCAGGACCTTGCCCTGGTGGTTCAAGGTCCTCTCGACCACGGCCTTCAGGGCGTTGCCCGCGTCCACTCTGGATGGCTGTATGTCACGGTAACCGCCGTAGGTGGACTCGATGACCAGCGTCTCCAGCCTGGGGAACTTGTTGGCCGTCGGGTTGAACAGCCAGGTCCTCTCGAACTTCATGTCACCGGTGAACGCGACGTTATAGAGCCCGTCCCCGACATGGAAGTGGCACACCGCCGAGCCGAGGATATGACCGGCGTTCTGGAACGTGAGCCTGATGTCCGGGGCGATATCGGTGGTCTCACCGTACTTCAGGGGGATGCAGTGGGCCACCATCTCGCGGACATGAGACGACTCGTAGGGAGCTCGCTTCCCCTCGCCGAAGGACACCTTGATGTAGTCCAGCTGCATGAGCGACATCAGGTCCCTGGTCGGCGGAGTGCAGTAGATCGGGCCGTCATAGCCGTACTTGTACAACGCGGGGAGGAGGGCACAATGGTCCAGGTGGGCGTGGGTGATCACGACCGCATCGAGATTCTCCAGCGGCTGTATCTCCGGGGCGTTGAAGTACGGTGTGGCGCCCTCCTTGTCCGAGGGGTCCACGCCGCAATCGATGAGCACCTTGCTCTCCCTGGTGCTCAGGAGGGTGGCGCTTCGGCCGACCTCCCTGTACCCGCCCAGGGCGGTCATGCGCACCCAGGATTCGCCCTCGATGCGCGGCCTGGCAAGTCTCCTGCCGACCTTCTTCAGGAAGCTCTTCCTATCGTCGGATATCTGCCGGAGATAGTTCCTGATGTCTGAGACGGTCTTCGAGGAAAGAGGCGGAGCACGCACGACCTTCGGCGCCCAACCGACCTCTTTCTTGATCTCGTTGAGGATGCTTCCGTGCTTGCCGATCACGAGCCCGGGCGCGATCGCCTCGATGGTCACTTCCCCGGTGTCGTCCTCGAAGTAAATGTCGGTTATCTGCGCCTCCGCCGGGATTATCTCGCGGATCCTCTTCTCCACGATGGCGGGGTCGGCAAGGGTCGAGGGATCGGGCCTGATGGCCACTCTCCGTCGAAGTCCTTGGGCCAGTTGCCTTACGATGTCGTTGTTGGAGGCGAACTTCTCTATGTCCTTGGTGTAGATCACAACGACCGGGCCCTCGAACTCGATGGCCGTTATATTGACGTCGGAAGGAGCGATCTTCCGGATCTGTTCCCTCGCATCCTCTAGAACTCTCTCTGCGCTCATACAATTCTCCAGCTTGTTGTGTTAAAGTACAATATAAACGGAAACGGGAAGGTGTTTAGAGGTGCCTAGCGAAGCCGACCAGGAGCTGCATCTTTTCTGCACGCTCAAGGGTCTCTTCTGCGGTCAGCTCCTTGAACCCCTCTTTGTTGATGACCGCCACCGCATAGCCGTCGCCGCTGGCGGAGTCGCGCCTCATGGCCGCGTTCAGCGCCCTTATGGCGAGGTCGATGGCCTCATCCTCGGTCATGTCGAGCTTGTAGCGGTCCTCCAGGACACCGTACGCATGGACCGAGCCCGATCCGACGGTCACATATTCGTCCCTGATGGACCCACCGGCGGAATCGAGGGAGTAGACGTGCCCTCCTTCGGAGTCTAGGCCACCCATGATGAGACCGACGTAATAGAATCCGTAGGAACCGCCACCGCCCCTCATGATGTTGGAAAGGAGCGTCGCTGCGGAGTTAACGGACATGTGCGTGCCCTTCTTGAGCTTGTACAGCTCGACCTCTGCCTTGAAGTATCTGGCAAGGATCTGGGCGTCACCGACCAGACCGGCAACGGTCAGACCAAGGTTATCATCGATCTTGAAGAGCTTGCGGACATCTTTGTGAGCGATCAGGTTGCCCATCGTCGCCCGGTGTTCAGTTGCTATCACAACACCATCCTTGAATACGATTCCGATGGTGGTAGTTCCCGTCTTCAATTGATTATCAGCCATGACCATCAACCCATAAAATCGGTTAAAAGATGGATTTTAAACCTGCTGAATTCTCCAATGAAGACGGGAATATATAAAACTTATCTAAAATGGCAATCTGGGTAGGCTTTTTTCCGGCCGATAACGAGGGCATGTGGGAAGTGCCTAATTGCCGGATCGGCGCTGACGTAGGCGATCCCCCTTATAGATACCAAGCTCCGAAGCAGCACGGCGGAGGTCCGCAGGACCCCGTTCTCAGTTCCTTTATAGTGCTTCCCCCTGTCGGATCGCACAATTACTGTTGCCCGTGATAACGATGTGAGCGTGCGGTCATCGCCCATATCGATTGACAAATATTGAGAAGGTTTATGTTCCGGTGTCCCAAATCCTTGTCGATTGGCCATATGACGGACGATGGGCTGAAGGAAGGGGACAGGGCACCGGACTTCTGTCTCCCAGAAGCATCCGAGAAGAAGGTATGCCTCTATGAGGAGCTGAAGAAGGGTTCGGTGGTCCTCCTCTTCTACCCGACCGATTTCGGGATCACCTGCACGCTGGAGTTCAAGCGCTTCAAGGAGATGGCCGCAGATTTTGCCGCTCTGGGAACAAATCTCGTCGGTATCAGTGTCAACAGCACGCGCAGCCACCGCTCTTGGAAGGAAAAGATGGACATGGACATCCTGCTGCTCAGCGACGACGATGCCGCGATATCGAAGATGTATGATGTGATGAGCCCGGACGACAGCATCCTGAAGGGCCACTCGGGAAGGGCTGTCTTTTTAGTGGGCAGGGATAGCACCATCGCATATCGATGGGTGGCACCGAACTCCCACGTCCAGCCTGACTACGACGTTATCTTGGCAAAGGCCAGGGGCCTGGTGGCGGCCACTTCCTCAGGCTGATCTCAGGTGCTTCCTGGCATTCCTGAGACCTCCGCGGAGCACCCAGTGCCGGTTATCCTTTCATCGATCTTCCTGACCTGGGTCTCGTTGGACAACCTATGGTATATGTTCCTGGCAGCGCACAGGGCCCGGCAGCCGTCCTCGAGCTGCCCTGAGCAAATGAGCGTCTCACCATACCATGAGTGGGCGATGGCCTCGTAGAAGAGCCCATACCGCGTTATCCTGAACGCCTCGATGGCCCGCTCGAAGATCTCCCTGCTCTCCTCCCATTCGGAGTTCATGGCCAGGATCTCCGCCCGCACCAGGAATGCCATGCCCAGGTTCGCGGCACCGGCCTTATCGACGTCCCCGATGATCAGGCTCAGGGTCTGGCTCTCAAGGTTCCTTGCCTCGTCCAACTCCCCCCTTCTCAGCCAAAGGTGGGCCAGGAAAGCGTCCATGCGCCCTTTCCGAGAGCGATTGTTATCCGGGACCGCATCCTTTCCGAGCTCTAGCTCGGCAGTGGCCATGCACGGCTCCCCGTGCCTCTCGTAGACCAGGGCATGATAGAAGTGGCCGAGGAACTGGCCATGGCTGTCATCTATGCACTCGGATAGCATGACGAACTCATCCAGGTCCGCATGGGCCTCCTCCTCCCTGCCCATGGCGAGGAACGCGAGGCCCCTGTACAACAGCAGTTGCCCCCGCTTCGCCGGGTTCTCGCTCCCTTTCCAGGTCTTTAAGGCTGCTTCAATATCGATAAGCGCCTGAGGCATATTGCCAAGACACAGATTTATCTGGCTTCTGGTGATGAACACCTCGCTTAACATCTCCAGATCGCCCAACGACAGGAAGGCGGCCTCCGCCTCCGCAAGCGCCTGCTCGGCTTCCACGGTCCTGCACACTGACATCAACAACTTCGCTCTCATCAATTGACGGTTTGCCGTCTCTCCCGAACCTTCCATGCTGCTCCTCCCCTTGGGGACCGGTCCCACATCATGCACCAACCATGTCCAGGGAACATATGATCGGGAGAGCTATCGCTGGACCAGCGAGCATCATGACCAATGTACACCGAACAGGATGTCGGCCCTGCTGTGTATTCAAATTTATCAGAAACATATAGGTAGAAAAAACAATCCCACGAATGTAATTTTTCGGATAAATATTATATCGGGCCCGATCGGCACCGTGGGTCTTTCATGCCGCAGATCTTTCGGCCTTATGTCCCTACGAAAGCTAACGGATCGTTACGATATCGGTAGCCTTAACACCCATAGCCAGTTGGGTTGCGATCATGAGATTTCGGCCAATAGGTTTAAATCGCGCAAAGTAGGTCATAATATCGGGACAGGTAGCGTATAAGACCATTCCTGTACACGCACTACTTACTCGTGTGCTCCAAACCCGGAATATGGATGGCCTCGCGTCAGGACTTCCCGTGCCTGCCTGTCTCACTATTTCTCTCATCTATTCCGTTGGACGCATTCCCCGCTCATAGACCCAGTCAGCGAAGTGGCCGAGGAAGTAGGACGCTCCGATACCTCCCAGAGCTCCTGTGATGACCCTCAGGAGGTTGTTGGACTCGTACAGCCCGGTGAGCTGCACCCCGCCGTCGATGAGGATCGGCAGGACAAGGAGCGCGAGGATGGGCCAGGAGAACCGTGGTGACAGCAGCAGCACAGCGAGCATGCCTGCGGCGAGCCCGATGAAAATGCCAACGTCGCGGGAACAGAAGGGCATCTGGTTGCCGTTGAGGAAGAAGGACCGTTCCGCCAGCTGGTGGCAGTTAATGTCCCCTATGAAGTAGACGGCCGCGGCCAGCGGGTTCATCCGCCCGACCTGTTCGGCGTTGTCTATCACCGAGGCCCTCCCGCTGAGATCGGTCACGCTCCCGGCCGGCAACGTGAAGGGAGCGGCGATCACCAGTATGAGCCATGCGGTGAAGAACACCAGGGCGGCACGCTTGGCCCTGAACATCGGGTCCTTCTTCACGATACTCCATCCCCCGCACGGTCATAATCATTTCCCATCACCTTTCCGCCAGTGGGAAAGAAAAAATACCTACGACCGTTCTCGCTGACCCATGACTCTCCTTCCCGAAGAGATGGTCGCTCTGAAGAAGTTCCACGGACACCTTGGCCCGTACGCCGTCCTCGGCTACCGGATGGGTCTTACTGCCCGCCGTCAGTTCCCCGAGCGCATATATGCAAGGGTGCACAGCGGGACGAAGAGGCCGCTATCCTGCCTCGCCGACGGTGTCCAGATGGCCTCTTGCTGCACGCTCGGCAAGAACAACATCGCCGTGCTGGAGGACGCCGAGGCCAGGGTGGAGTTCTCGGACGGGAAGGCGCACCTGGAGCTTACCGCCCGGCCAGAGGTGGTGAACGATATCAACACCAGGTGCGACCACCACAACGAAGAGGAGATGGCCATGGGCCTCTACTCCATGAGGGATGACGAGCTGTGGACGGTCAGATCAGGGAGCTCAGCCCCGTTCGGCAGATGAGAGACACGGCAGCGAAAACAACGAACGCCACCGGGGTCCTCGCGGCGTAGGCATGGGCGACCCCCCTCCAGCTGCTGTCGCCCATGACCAGCACGGTGAAGAACGATACCAGTGCTGACAGCTCTCCGATGTAGATGCCGGTGATGAGGGCTATCTCGCCGGCCATGCTCCCGCCGATCGATGCCTGCGAGCCGATGAGCGCGAACAGGGCGCCCGTGACCCCGAGCACGATGGGCGCAAAGATCATGCTGGTGGACCTCATCATCTCGACCACTCCCCGCAGCTTCTCTTCGATCTTACCCTGGCAGGAATTGAGGTCGGAGAGCATGTGCGCCAGGTTCAACGCGATCTGGCCGGCGTATCGGGGGTCCCTCGCGGCGCATTGCACGACGGTCACGTAAGCGTTCTCCACCACCCGGGAGGCGGTCCGGAGGCTCCCCTCTTCGACGATCAGCTCGTCAAGGGGTCTGCCGAAGAGTCGGGAACGGTAGAGCAGGGACCGGGCGAACGCCTGGAACGGCGTGCCCTTCATTCCTTCGGCCGCCTCCTGCAGCGCCTTCTCGAAGGTAGCCCCCGAGACCATGCGGTTCCCGATCTGGAAAAGCGCCGAGATCGCTTCCTTCTCCAGCTGCTTCCTCTTCCTGCGTGAGGATTTGTGGTTCCGCAATTTCCAGCCGAGGAAGACGCAGGGAACGAGGACGATCGTGGCCGAGAGAACGTAGGGACGCGCATCTCCAAGGTCCGAGAGGTATGCGATCAGGACCGACGATGCCCACAGCAGGATGTGAGGCGGGGAGAACAGGGACCTGATGTCGTCCCCATCGCTCCTTACAAGTCCGAGAGGGTTCCTTGCCAGTATGGCCCAGGCATAGGCCATGGCCGACACCGGGATGATTAAGAGGAGGAGGAACGCGAGGTAAGGGAACGGAATCGCCTCCTCACCCGCCCCGGAGCCCATGGATGTGCCCAGGGACAGGAGGGGAAGGATGGAGAACAGCATGATGGGCAGCAAGGTCCCCAGGGAGAACAGGACCATGGTCGGCATGGACAGGGAGGCGGCGTACGACTCAGTGGCGTCACGGACGCCGCCAAGAGCGACGGAGTTGGCCTTGTCGAGCAGCCGGTCCATCCCCTGCTTTGTGCGCTCGCAGGTGGCCGAGATCACGAGGTGGAGCGATTGCTTCAGCGAGGAGTTGGACTCGGAGAGGGACGAGGACAGCTCATCGATGGCCTCGGAGAGCGAACCGTTCTTCCTCGTTAGGTTCGCCCACATCGCTTCCCGCAGCCGCATGGGGAGGATACCGTCGCCGCGCTCGGATGCGAACGTCACCGCCTGTTCCAGGGACGGGCGGACCTGCATGCTCATGGTCATGCAGCCTACGATCGACGGTGCCTCTCCGAGCATCCTGCGCTCCTCTGCCTGACCCATGGTCTCCGGCGCGTTCAGGTAGAGGGAAGAGGCGATGATGGGGATGAGCATGGCCGGGACGATGCCGTAGACCAACGCGCTGATCCCGAAGGCAGCGGTCATGATCGCGAGCGAGAGGATGCAGAGCGCAGTGGCGACGACCATGGTGTTCCACGCTCCCTTTCGGATGAAGGCCTCCTCGATCTCATTGCGAAGGAGCCACCGCTCGCCAACGGTGGTGCGGTGCGGGCGCATCATCCTCTCGAAGGAGGGAGGGACCTGTGCCTCGGGGATGAGCGTCGGCCATCTGACGAACAGGACATCGTTCAGGGTCATCTCCTCACCTCCTCTGAACGAGATCACGGAAGTCCGCGCCTATCCTGGCATAGTCATGGTCACCGGCGTCCAGTCGGTTCCATAGGAAATCGTTGCACTTGCACACCCACTCCGGTTCGAGGTACTGCGGCCCGTGCTCGGCAGCGGCCTCGAGAAGCGCCCCCCTCATGTCTGCCCGCACCTTGATGTTGGCCAGGGCCTCCTGGACAGTGATGTTCCAGGATTCCGCGATGCGGGCGATTATCCTCGAGCTTGCCAGTTCCTCGCTCTCTGCCAGGGGACCGGGACGCAGCAGCTGGCGGAACAGGACCTTCCCGTCCTCCTCCCCGCACTCCGCCACCTCGATCAGGCGGCGGACGGGCCGGGAACCGCCTCCCGGACGGGAAAGGCCCATGGTCAGAACGATGTCGGTGGCGAGGAACGCTTCCTTCGGTATCCCCATATCATGCACGACCCTCTCGTACACCGAGCTAGCGGAGTCACCGTGGATCGTACCCAGGACCGAGGAGCCGGCCCTCCCCGCGCGCATGCTCTGATAGAGGGTCTGAGCCTCCTTCCCGCGGACCTCGCCGAGGACGATGGCCGATTCCCCCAGGCGCAGGGAGACGCGAAGCGCCTGATCTGCCGCCTCCTCATTGCTCTGGTCCATCCTGGTCTCGACGAACAGCGACTGGACCTTGTAGCCGAGGGACTGCATCCGGCGGGTCGGAAGCTCGAGCGTGTCCTCGATGGCCAGGATACGCTGGGAGAGGGGAAACTCGAACATCATCGCCGATAGCAGGGAGGACTTGCCCGCTCCCCTGGCACCGCAGATGAGCATCGTGCTCCTCCCATCCATGAGGAACGAGAGAAGTCCGGCGGTGCCCGCGTCCAGCGAACCGTTGGAGATGAGCTTGAGAAGGGTCCATGGCGTTCTCGAGTGCCGCCGCAGGGCGACCGCCGTCCCACCGGGGGAGAGGGGCGGCCCGATGATGGTGGCCCTGGACTCCTGCCCCTCGATGTCGGTCTCCATGACCGGGTACGCCTCGGAGAAAGGCCTCCCGCTCGACTGCCTGAGGCGGGAGGCCAGCTTGGCCACCTCGTCCTCGGACACGGTGATGTTGGTCAGGCATCGGCATACCGCGTTGATGCCCGATATGCCGTTGACGGTCACATGGACGGGGTTCTCCTCGGCCGGCGCGTCGACATAGACGTCCTCGATCCGGTCGTCAGCGAGAAGGACCTCGAACAGGCCCAGGCCGACGGTGTACCGGGCCACGACCTCCGAGAGCTTCTTGATGGTGGCCTCCCGCTCCTCGATGTCTCTCCCGAGGTCGAGGCTTCCCGAGGAGCACAGGTTGCGGAAGAGGCGGGCGGAGGACGAGGTGACGTGCGAACGGAGCTCGTCCTGTGATACGCTGAGGGATGGTGGAGGCAGAAAGGTAATGCGCTGTATGACCTTGGAGAGAGCAATGATCCAGCTGTCCGGAAGGGCGTACTCCCAGGGCATGGCGTGGTAGAGCATCCCGCTGCCGTCGTCCGCAGATGCGATGGTTATCTTGGCCCCGGCGACCTCGTATGCGCCGACGATCCTGTGCCCGCCGGGAAGGGATGTGCCTGCCCAGCAGCCAGAGAAGCCCGGACGTCTGACGGCCCGCTCACGGAAGAGCTTGGAGAGCGCGCGGTTGGTCCCCTCCTCCTGCTCTGAGCACTGGCGGGAGGCGCGGACCAGGATCCTAGTGTTCATCGATCCGCACCACCCGATAGGCAGCCTTGTTTATCTGCATCTCCGCCCGATCCAGCATCATCCGTGCATGATCGAGATTGGAGCGAAGGGAACGAACGCACTGCTCGCACGCCCTTCCGTGACCGCCAGAGGGGCGGGTGTACCGGGTATCGAGCTCTGGGGCCGCCTGCGGCAGGCCGTCGACCACCCTCGCGATGACCGTGCGGGGGTTGGAAAGGCAGGTCGAGCAGTCCTCGAACGGCTGCTGGAAGTTGATGCTGTTGGCGAATCGCACGATGTCCCCCATGCTGGCGAGGACATCGACACATTCCTCGTCGTACACTATCTCCCAGTCCCGGGAGAGCATGACCTCCCGTATGCCAGGAGCTTCCGCCGACATCAGCTTGATGATGCCCTTGAAGCAGCGCGGGTCGGCCAGGTCCTGCTTCTGGTGGCAACCGTGGCAATCGACGATCAGCGCTCCGCGCTCGCGGTGACCGGTGCAGGCCGGGCGGACCGTCCTCCTCTCGGCAGGACGGCCCTTGCTCTTGATCGGTAAGAAGTTGATCCTCATGGTCCCGCTTCCACCACGGCGGCAGAGGTCATCCTTGTTCATGCTACAATGATGCTACGAAAGGCCGCTGGACACAGGCCGCCGTTCATCGTTACCTGCCTCCAGTCCCCTGTCCCCAAATCGCAAGAGATTATATCGGACCCGCAATATTGCATTGGCATGGAAGTGCTCGCGCCGGCCGGCTCCAAGGAATCGTTCAGGGCAGCTCTGGCCGGAGGTGCTGATGCCATCTATCTCGGCGGCAAGCTGTTCGGGGCAAGACGATTCGCCCAGAACTTTTCAGATCAGGAGCTCGAGAGCGCGGTCAAGCTCGCACACTCCCGCGGGGTCAAGGTCTACGTTACCGTGAACGTCCTCATCAAGGAGCGGGAGCTCCCCCTGGCCTTCGATTACCTCGATCTGCTGGACCGCATCGGCGTCGATGCGGTCATCGTCCAGGACCGCGGCCTGGCCCGCCTGATACTCGACAGCTACGGCGTGCCGGTGCACGCCTCGACCCAGATGGGGATCCATTCACCAGAGGACGCCCGATGGGCCGAGAGCATGGGGATGGAGAGGGTCATCCTGGCCCGCGAGCTCAGCCTCGACGACGTGGAGAGGGTGAGAAGGTCCACGAGCATCGGCATAGAGGTGTTCATCCACGGGGCGCTGTGCTACTGCTTCTCCGGCCAGTGCCTGTTCTCCTCGGTCCTGGGTGGCCGCTCTGGCAACCGCGGGATGTGCGCGCAGCCCTGCCGGAAGCGCTATACTCTGGGAAGGGAGACGGCGTACATGCTGTCCACCGCCGACCTGTTCTCCGTGGACGCGCTTCCCCGACTTATGCGGATGGGTGTGGACGCGATAAAGATCGAGGGCCGGCTGCGCTCCCCGACATATGTGTACCTGGCATCCAAGACCTACAAGGCGGCAGTGGAGCGGGCGGCCCGAGGGGAGGAGGAGCTGGTGACGCCCAGGGAACGGGAGATGCTCTCGGTCGCCTTCAACCGCGGTTTCGGACCGGGGTACCTTTTGACGGACAGGGTGATGCAGCGTTCCTATCCCGAGTCCAGAGGTCTTCCGCTGGGGAAGGCCACCTCCGAGGGCCGTACAGTCAGGGTCCCTGGTGAGCTCCAAGAGGGAGACGGCATAACCTTGTACCGGGAGAGCGAGAAGATCGGGGGCTTCGAGGTCCGGTCCCCCCGCCGGGAGAACGGCCTTACAGTGGTCGGCTCCCCCTTCCGGCTGGAGCTCGGCGAATATATAGCCTACAAGACCAAGGACCGTGAGTTCCCGTCCATCGAGAAGGAGTTCTCTATGATATCGTTCCCCGCCTCCCAGATAAGGCGCCGCCGCACCCATCTGGAGCTGCCGTCGGTCGAAAGAGGTCTCCGCCGGGGCGAGCTGTCCTTCTATGTCTCCACCATCCAGTCGCTGGAGGCGGTGCTTCCGTGCGCCAAGCGGGTGTATTTCGACGCCGGCCCCCACCTTATGGAGGCGGCCGAGATCTGCAGGTCCTCGGGAGTGGAGATCGTGGGCAGGATGCCGAGGGTGACGATGACGGTCCCTCCGATGCCTAACATCCCGCTCATGATCAACTCTCCCGGTCAGATGCTGGCCTTCCCGGACCGCCGCCTCTATGGCTCGTACTTCATGAACATGTTCAATTCCCTTAACACGCCCGAGCTGTACCAGAACACCGTATCGGTGGAGCTTTCAAGGGACGACCTGAGAGACCTCACTTCCCACTACCGCGGTAGGCTGGAGGTCATGGTGTTCGGGCGCGTGGAGCTGATGGTCACCCGCGATCCGACCTTGCCGGAGGGGACGCTAATCGATGAGCGCGGTGCGAGGTTCCCGGTCACCAGGGACCGCTGCGGATATGCGCACATACTCAATTCGGCGGACCTTTTCCTGATGGACTTCATGGGGGAGATGGACCGTATGGGCATCGACTCGTACGGAATCGACCTGAGGCAGCGTCCCCCGGACCTGTGCACGATGGTGGCCAGGGCGTTCGATCACCGTGACCTTCGGTCGAAGGACAGGATCAAGCGGAGGGTCGGCTCCATAACCGCTGGGCACTACCTGCGTGGTGTACAGTAGAGTCTAACTGTAGTCGCAGCCGTGATGAGGTCCTGAACGGCTGACCGCCCATGAAGCGGGAGCGCGAGGGCAGCCGGAAGAGGACAGGTGCGTCCCGACCGCCACGTTCCATGGGCGGGGACCGATCCGGCATCGGCGGTTTCTACGAGGCGATAGTGGCCATGATGGTGGTCACAGCGGGGATAGTCCTCCTCACCTGCTCCTTCACCTTCCTGGAGGTCGGCGAAGATGAGGAGAGAGATTTGCGTGCCGCCTGCGAGCACATCATGTCATCGCTGCTGGACAACAGGACGCTCTCTCCCTCCGACAGGATGGTCGATCAGCGCCAGCTCGATCGTGCGGACTGGACGGAGACACGGGGCGACTGGGAGGGCGGGGTGGCGGTGTTCCTCACCCTTCCGGACGGCACATCCAGAACGCTGTACCGAGACGGCCCAGGATCAGTGGCGGAAAGGTGCGCCATGAGCGAGCCGGTCAACATCATCGAGCACGGCGGCATCGTCTCCGCTGGCCTTCTGACGGTTTGGGTGTGGCCATGAGGCGGGACCGGCGGGCCCTGGCCGGGATATTCGACGCGCTCATCTTCCTGGCGATCGCCTCCCTGGTCTCGGTCTCCATGCTCTCCGCCCTCAGCGGGCCGAGCCCGATGGAAGATCATCGTTACAAGAGGGTCGAGGCGGCCCACACCGTTCTCCTAAGGTCGACGGTCATCGACGCCAGGGGCAATCAGGCAACGATCGAGGAGGTCTTCAAGCTTGATCAGGTGGAGGGGGGTGGATACGAGAACAACATCACCGCCGTCCTTGACCTCCTGCTCCCGGGGACGGAATGGCGCTGGTCGGTGGTCCACGGCGGTCGATCGTGGGCATACGGGAACGCGGTCGTGCCGGAAGGCGAAGTTTACTGCTCCATCGTGAGAGCGCCCTTCAACGGCTCCGAGGTCCAGTATCGCCTGGATGCATGGGCTCTCTAGTCACTGATGCGCCTTTTCCTCTCCTCGATGATCCGGCGGGCCTCCTTTCCGGTCCGGCTCATATCCAGGAAGGAGAACACGAACGCCAGCAGTATCGTTCCGAACACGATGGCGATGTATGCCGTCTCGTCGATACCGGACATGAAGGAAGCGAACGGGGCGTTGTAGTCGTGATATGCCAGGTAGAGCACGATGAGCACCGCCGCGATGGCGCTGGTGACGTACATGGCCCTGCCGTAGGCGGACCGCGGGACCTCGATGGTGAGCGCATCATCGCGGCAGGCCTCGCATCTGTCGCTCATCATGAGCGTCTTCGGCCGCAGGATATCGCATTTCGGACAGTACTTGTATCTCATGTTCAGGCCCCGAACTTTTCCGACCGATCGGCCTTGTCGAGGAGTATGGGCAGAAGGTCCCTTCCCCTGAGCCTTCCCAGCGCCCCGGAGGCGCATGACACCTCGTCATAGCTCCTTACCCCGTCCTTTATGGACGTCTCCGAGTAGATCGTCAGGGGGACGGGATCGCCGGAGTGGTCCATCCTGCTCACGGGGGTGCAGTGATCTGCGCAGAAGGCGATGACCGTTCCCTCCGGCCGGCCGTCCCGGAGGACCCCGGCCATCACATCCAATCTCTCGATGATCTCCACCTTCGCTCGGGCGTTGCCGTCATGGGACACGATGTCGGGCGCTTTCACGTTCATAAGGACTAGGTCCTTTCGTTCAAGCTCGCGGAGCGCGGTCCTCGCCTTCGAGATCATGTCGGTGTCCCGACCCCCGGTCGCCCCCGGCGCGTCGACCACATCCATGCCGCACACTCGGCATATGCCCTTGACCAGGGAGACCCCTGCTACGCAGGACGCGCTCATCCCGTACTTTTTCTCGAACGGCTCGACGTCCGGGAACGAACCGCCCCCGCGCGGCAGGAGCACGTTCGCCGGCGGCAAGCCATCCTTCCGTCTCCTGACGTTGACCGGATGGGCGTCCAGGATCTCGTACGATCTCCTAACGAAATTGTTGACGGCCTCGGCCGTCCGCTCCGCTCCGGGAGCCATGGGCTTGGAGGTCTGCACCCTGGCCACGGCATGAGGGTCGGCATCGGTCACCCGGGGATCGAGCCCCTCGCCCCTCAGCAGCAGAACGGCACGGTGCTCGGTCGCTTCCTTGACGATGGCCTTGAAACCGTTCACCTCAAGCCCGTCCAGCGCCCTCACGAGGTCCGAGGTGTCCGGCTCCTTTATCCTGCCGGCCCGGCGGTCGAGGACGTTCATCTTCGTGTCCACGGTGGCGAAGTTGCACCGGAAGGCAATGTCGCCCTTCCCGCCCACGAGACCCACGCCGGCCGCCTCGAACGGTCCTCTGCCAGTGTACACCTGGAAAGGGTCGTAGCCCAGGAGGGCAAGGTGGGAGGTATCGGAACCTGGCCTTATTCCCGGCCCTATGACGTCCATGCAGCCGGAGGTGCCGTTCTGGGCGAACCAGTCAAGGTTCGGCCTGCTGGCCGCCTGAAGCGGAGTGCGGTACTCAAGCTCCTTGACCGCCCGGTCCCCGAGACCGTCCATGACCACGATGAGGATCTTACCGACGGTGTCCATCTTATCTATTGAGCTATATGCGAAGAATATAAAAAAAGGCGTATGGCCTGCATTTCAGGCCGCGGACCTTGACCAGATCCCTTCGGGGAGGGAATCGTACACTCCTATCTCCACGTCCTCGGACTCGATCACCGGGGCAGCGTACTTCTCGATCTTCTCCACATTGAGACCCCAATAGAAGACCCTCCAGGTCCTGCCGGTCGGAAGAACGACCTCCTCCCAGTGAGTGGTCAGGAGCTGAACGTCCTGGAGGAAGTAGAACATCCTCCTGTCGTCCTGGTCGAGAACGTTGTCGATTATCTCCTCACCGAACCCGAAGTAGTTCAGGACCCTGATCGAGATGTCATCTGCGACATCCTCTGTGACCTCCATCTTGTTCTTTACAGCTCTCGCCAAGGTCTCATAAGTGATCAAATTTCTGATGTTATTCATCCCTTCCCTCACCTCTGTATCTGTATGCACTACTATATAAACATGATGAATCATTCGTCCAATGTGGCTGTCGATCTTCAGATATCGAAAAAGAAAAAATAAAAATGTCTGGTGAAGGGGTTTAGATCACGATGTTGCCATCCCTGAGGATCTGTATGTCGTCCACCCATATGGAGGGACGCTTCACCAGGCAGTCCTGGTGGATCATGGCCGGCCCATCGTTATCATAGTTGAACCCGATGGCGAAGTGGCAGGTCTTGCCGACCTTCTCGTCCTCAAGCATGTTGTTGACCATCTTGGCCTTGTAGTTCAGACCGATGCCCAGCTCACCGATGTTGCGGGCATTGCGCTCCTCGGCGACCAGGCCGTTCTCCCTGGCCCTGCGTTCGCCGCTCTTGATGACCTCCAGCAGCGCTTCGGCGTCATCCCCTCCGCTCACTTCCTTGATGAAGCCGTTCTCGAAATCCAGGCGGACGGGCTCCTTCGGCTGAACGGCGTTCGGTATCAGGTCCAGGGTGCCGTCGTAGACGATGGTGCCCTTGGTCGAACCGACCACCGGGGAGACATAGACCTCGCCGCAGGGCACGTTGCCTCCGCTTCCCGGTGTCCGGAAGTCCCCATCGTCCGCATATGCAAGCCGCCCGTCGATGGATATCGTTACGTCGGTGCCAGCGGGGGAGGTCACGCGGATCTTCTTTCCGGCGTCGATGACCTTCTTGAGCTTGGCGGCGTTGGCCCTCATCTCCCCATAGTCCAGCACGACGCAGCGCTCGAAGGTGTCGCGGGTAAGGGACGGGGACCAGAACGAGCGGAGCCTCCTCTCGCCCATCATGTAGTACTGGATGTGATCGTACTTCTTGCCGTTGTGCCCTATATAGCCGATCTTCTGGCCGAACGGGTCCTTGCCGGTCTTGTAGTACGGGACGGAGATGAAGATGTCGGGGTTCTCCCTTATGGCCGCCAGGACGGTATGCTCGGCGAACTGCAGGATGGTCTTCGGCTCCTGCACGATCATGACCGGTTTTCCGCCGAGCGCCTTGGTCTGATCGAACAGTGCCCGGGAGATGTCGAAGGCGTCCCCCTCGAAATTGGTCGCGATCACCACTTCCTCGCCGGGCCTGAGCCCGATAACATCACGCATGGCCACTAGGGCCGCTTCTTCAAGCTTGGACATTAAAACCCTCTATGCTCCTTTTCGAAATGGCACCGGATTGTGCGTATAATACATTTGCGCGAGTGCCTATCATAACGCGCGAAGAAAAATCGTTACTGGCCCCGGTTTTTTTTAAAGAATGATCGTTAATGGAAAAAGAGGGAAGTCGTTTGGGAGGTCTAGGTTCTGTTTAGAACCTTCTCTCGCTGCGTGCCGGCTTGTGCTTCTGGTAGCATTCCCTGCAATACACCGGCCTTCCCTCAGTCGGCTTGAATGGGACCTGGGTCTCGGCTCCACAGTCGGAGCACTTGGCTGCATGCATCTCACGGGGCTCGTCGCGCCTATAACCGCCTCTTCTGTCGTTCATACGATTACCTGTTGCTACTTTCCACATGCTGTTCAGGCATGTGTATGCTCTCTCCAATTCATAATCGGGTATAAAATAACACCTATTGCGTCCGTCGAAAAACGAATCGAACATCGATCACCAGCCCATTCGACGCCTCCTATCAGCGTTAATTCGCTACTCGTAGCGATCGTGGCATGTTGGCAAGGTTTATATGCAGAACTGTTCATCCATCCCACCCATGAATAAGAACGTCCTGTTGGTCCTTGTCGTCATCCTCACTCCGATAGTGGTCCTGGGGGCCCTGGCCATGGCCGGTGCGGAAAACTTCGAGAAGCAGAAGGAAGCCGCCCAACACGAGGAAGGGGGAGAGATCGCAACCGAGGCAGCCACCATCCTGACGCCGGTGGAGAGCCTCGAGCCCGTTTCCTCCGCGTTCTTCATGTCGTGCCTGGCTGTTAATGCATGATGGCCCGAGGAACGAAGAAAACCCTTTTTTGTCATTTCTATGATGCTTCGAGCGGCGCGGTCACCGCTCCGTTCTTGAACGCCCGGGACAAGACCCGAGGGGGTTTGGACCTTGCCTGCGACCAGCAGGCGGCCCCCTGGGTCCGGATTATTGTAGTATGATCGGCCCGGCGATCATTCCTGGGCCTTGTTGGCCTTAGGCTCGGAGGTCATTACGATCCTTACCCTCTTCCCAGGCGGGACATTGATGACCACCTCGTCCTTAATGCTCCGCTCGGAGACCTCCTTCTCCTTCCTGTCGCTCTTGTTCATCTTAAGCATCTTCTCGGTCGGCTCATCGAGCAGCACTATGTTCAGCCGCCGTGCCTCGTCCGATGCCGCTAGTATAAGTTCTCCCATGTCATCACCTGTTGATCCGTATGCTGGGTAAGTCCAGTGCCGTCCTTTGCCCGGAGCCGCTGACAGACGTTCCTGCCGCCCGTCCTGGGGCAAAGAAGTCTTTATGGTTCTTCCCTAACACGCACCCTCCGATAGTGTTTTCTATCGAGTCTCGCCCGTTGGGAACGTTCACGGGAATTGCCGAAGGCTATTAAGCCTTTCACCAAAGATGGGTGGCGGTGAGATAAAGCTCATACATTTAATGAATGAATGGCCAGGGCGTCCTGAGCAGCAAGGTACTGAGCATGAGACGCTCGTTCCAGTATGACTAGCGTCCTTGATCCTGAATAAATTCGACCGGAAATGATTATAAGCCCAACGTTCCAAATTGTTATCTCAAGTGATAATATGACGACCTCGAGTCCACCTGATATCCCCAAGAAGGGCATGTCGAAGATGCTCATCGCCGGGATCATAGTAGTGATCATTGCGATAGCGGCGGTAGCCGGGGCGTATGTCCTGCTGAACAATAACACGGGATCCTCGGACCAGAACAAAAATAACAATAATAACAGCAATACCGGCGGCAACAACAGCAACACCTCCGGGTTCAATCTGGCCAACGGGGACTACATGGAGCTTAATACGACCACGGAATCCAGCATGGCGACGATGAACATTACCGTGAAGTGGGAAGTGTCCAACGTAACCTCCACTGGCTATGACATAACCATAGTCTTTCTCTCCGACTTTTACAATTATACATACACCCAGCATGCAAACATGACCGATATGATGGGGGCAGGGGCCGTCAATGAGAACTATACACGGGGCACCCTGATAGGAACAGAGACGCTGTCCACTCCGTTCGGCATGAAGCAGGTGGAGCACTGGAGGCTTTCGGAGACCGATGGCAACACCGTCACGGTGACCGATTACTACATCGGAAAGAGCACCAAGATGGTCTACAAGTTGGTCGTGACCAGCACCAACTCTAGCGACCCCAGTCTCAATTCGACGAGCACGACCATGCTGGTGCAGACCAATATCGATTCGATCAAGAACGGGGACAAGGCCTGATCGTCACAAACCCTTTCCTTAATTTTCCATCCAGCGGATCATTTTCCGTGAGCTCCCAGGACCTTGTCCTATTTGGGGCGATGGAACCAAATAGTTACCTTGGGAGCATTCGAGCAGGGACGGCGGCATGACCAAGGCGGAGGCCGTCCGCGACAGGCGCATCTCCGCGGTCCCGGGTTGGTCCTAGTTTGGAAGAGAGCTCGCATTCATCCCCCGGCCCGGGAGGGGAGGACGATGGAGGGCCTCTCCACCTATTTCCTCGTTCAACTGGAACAATGGACGATGTCAGCCACGATGTCAACGGCCATAACGTTATGTGGTGCCTCGGTCGGTACGGGCGAGTGGATCTCGATGCGCATCGTACCGGCGGCAAGAAGTGCACCTGGGGGTGGAGAGCAGCAACGACCGTGAGGCTGCAAAATATCTGATCCGCACCCTCTCGTAACGCGCTTCGTTACTCTTCAAGGTCGGGGTTGGTGTATGAGGACGCGTACAGCTTCAGGACCGGGTAGGAGTTCTCGACCAGGGTCTGCATCGCCTTTCGCAAGTGCTCTCCATAGGTCGATCTCGATAGTCCGACCTTCTTCGCCACCACATCCATCTTAGTTCGGGCGGGAACGCTCAGCAGCCCATGCTCGTATGCCGACACGAGGACCTCGATCTGCTTCTCTGTAAGCCCACCGAAGAACGGCACTGGGGCGATGCCCATCTCCCGGAGCGCTCCGGACTCGTTCCTCGACCTCATGGAAGAGATCTCGACCTGCCCATGCAGCTTGATCTGCGAGACGCATCTCTGGATCGCCGCCCGGTTCGGAGCGAAGAGGCGGAGGATCTCCCATCCCCCGATGTAGGTGTTGGGGCCGATATGAAGGCAGCCGTTCTCTTCCGCTATGCTGGCAAGCTCCGCCCCGTCACAGGCGCAGCTCCGGATCATGGTGATGGCCGACCCTCCCTCCCTCACTAACTCCTGGAGGGTGGCCACCTCCTTAAGCTTAGAAAGGGCATTGTCCAGCTCATCCGGTTCCCTCGACGATACCTGCAGGACGTCCGTGGACCCGTTGCACCACAGCAGCATCCTGGTGTTTGGAAAGGCGATCGAGAGCTTGCACATGGACGATTCGTGGCGAATTTTCAGCTTGACATCGATGACCTGCATGAACTGTAATCGATTTCCTGAGATTATACTCGTTCTGCCGCCCTAGGGCGGCTATAGCCTTGTCCAGCAACTTCTGGTTCGTTCATGCATCGAGTTCGAGATGCCGCCCTGGGGCGGTAAAAGGCTCATTCTCTGCAGGCCCCTAGGCATATTCATGATCCCATACTCATTGATGGATGGGTCGAACGAGAGAATGTCGTCGACACACGAGGAGCTCGGAAGATATCTCGCGAGCGAATGGAAGGGCGGTGGAGAATGGTGGATCTC
>CAYRPG010000011.1:0-56265 GCA_964426205.1 uncultured Methanomassiliicoccus sp.
TGGCGGAATGGCCGGGATAATGGGAGCAACGATAGGGACAATCGGATGGATTGCGGAAACAATGATGCTTGATGCCGTATTTGATGCAATAAAGGGATTCGTATGGAGTTCGATCGGTGCCATTATCTCATGGGTAGGGGCAATGGTGACAGATTGGACGCAGTCGC
Source organism: uncultured Methanomassiliicoccus sp. (assembly GCA_964426205.1). GTDB lineage: Archaea > Thermoplasmatota > Thermoplasmata > Methanomassiliicoccales > Methanomassiliicoccaceae > UBA6. The sequence continues at coordinate 168 of CAYRPG010000011.1, forward strand.
TGATACTGGATTTTGTTGGACTAGCGCTCGCTCTAAAGGGCTGCTATGAAATTTTCATAAATCCTAACCTAATCCTGCGTGCCAATCCTACTGCCCTTAGTATTATGAAGGGAGTGACAGCTATCGAAACCGGCATTTCAATCTTCGAATTAACGACGACGGTGGCTAGCCATGAATGATCCGGTTTTGTTCAAGGAGAAGCTCCCCAAGTATGTTTTCAGGGGCTCAAGGCTCAACAGACAATCGATACGGACGGCACAACTAACAGACCGTATCGTGGCGGCTTTCATTCTGGTAGGAACCGCCTATTTAGCTTTTTTACCAAAAACGGATCATGACAGCGGGCTGGTATGGATAGGAATCATACTTGGATGGATAGCATGTGCTACCTTGATCTACAGTTCCGAACGGCATCGACAGCCCGAACTCGACGGTAACGTGTCGACAACGATATTTGAGAATCGCATCTCCATTCCGGCGAGGCTCCATCGAAAGCTGACCGGAAAGCCGGACTTCGTGCGAAGGGAGGAAATCGATCACATCAAGCTAAAGAGGGGAGAAGGTTCTCAATTTATAGCTTATGAGAAGGGCATCATGGACGGTATCGTATGGAAAGGCTCTCCTATCGAGCTTGTTCTCTTGTTAAAATCAGGTAAGAAGGTCAGATTAGGCTACAAACCTCCGAGCACTGTGAGAGAGATCGCGGATGTACTTGCGACCCGATGGGGCGTAAGAATCGATGACTCTGGTTCAGGCATGGGTAGAGGTACAAGGTATATCAGTGGCAAAGTGGTCGGTGAGTACTCTTATGATGAGATCATGAAAATGGATCTGTTCGAATGGCAGCAGTAATCCAACTCAATAGTTTATGATGGCTAGCCAGGCCCTGCATCGATTGTTGGCCTTCTCCTCGAGTTCGTCTTCGACTGCCTCGTCGCCATCGGCACCGCGCTCTACAACCTCGCCGAGATGGTGTACGAGACCGGGGTGAAGCTCGTCTGCGGACTGACGAACTCCGCGCTGAGCACGATACAAGCGACGGTCGACAAGATCGTCGACGCATTCCAGGCGTTCGTGGCGTGGGCGATAAACGAGATAACCAGGATTGCCAATTTGATATTAGATACTGTTCTCGATCCGCTGATCAATGCTATGGACGCATTCTATATGATGGTTAAAGCGGCCAGCGAGCAGATCAAACAGGACATAATGAACTTCGGCGTTGCTACCGAAGAGGCCATGCAGAATATGATACGCGCCTTCACTGGAGATATGCTCCTTATAGTACTCGGCCTATCTGTTGCTGTTAACGCTGTATTCTATGCCGTCCAAGGCCTCACCGTTGGAGCAGGGTTCCTGATTTCCATTGTCGTATCGACGATCGCAGGGATCGTAATCCAGAACATCATCGGAATGGCACTTGGAAACTACGATTCCACAAATCCTCAAGATGATACGCAGGGTCCTCTGACCAACTGGTTGGAATCCATCTTCCTCGGTTCGGGCATGAGCCAAGGCGCTACCGAGACAGTGGTCGGTTACCTCGACCAGTTCTGGTGCGTTATCGAGATGATCCCTGCAATGGTCGTGGCGGAGGCAGGCGGATGGAAGAGCCTCAGAGGTTTGGCCGTCACGATATTCTCCATCGTCCTGGGATTCTATGCAGGAGGTGACCATGATGCCCGATTGACCGCCCTGGCCATGGTGCTAGGAGGAATTGGCATCGTTGATTCCTTGACCGACAAGAACATACTGACCCTCGACAGGCATGTTAAAATGCTCGTATTGGTTGTTGGAGGCTTTGGCATCACGTGGTTTGGTGCCAACCTCATGTTCACGGTGGTGTGATTATGCCAGTGACAGACCAACGTATGTTCTTCGAGAATCCCATCGATTATGAAGACATGAAACTGACCAAAATTGCGGTCGCCGTAATATTTGTTCTAGGAATATTGACATGCCTTTATTATTGGAGCGCGATTCCAATTATTACTGCCCTTTTAGCAATTGGTGTTATTTGGGCTTGGAACTGGCACAGGATGGTCTACCTCAATCCCAAGCTTGTAATTGTAGACCAACCGGGGATAACCATGGAATTTAGGTATGGAGATAAGAAAAGGTTCGTGCCATGGCCGAACGTCACCGGCTTATGGATCAGCACTAAACCCAACACCGTCGCCCAGGCCGTCGTTGAATGTGTTGGAATGAGGGCGGTAATCGTGACCAAGGAAATCGGCCTCGCGGTGCAGCAGAAATATCATGAGGTTATGGGCAGGGACGCGCCTAAATGGATTTAGTGGCCTCGTTTCCCAGATGGAGCAGATCAAAGAACTGGAGATAGAATCGCCGATCTTGTAGCCACGATAAGAGGCAAGCATGGAAGATGACGACGAAGATCGTCGACGCGTTCCAGGCGTTCGTGGCGTGGCTCGTCGACCTCGTCCGCGATACCATCCTCGCTCCGCTGACCTCGATGATCGAGGACGTCTGGAACGGGGTGGTCGACTGGGCGGCCGGCCTCGGGGCCACGCTGTCCCGGCTGGCGGCGGAGGTCGGCTCCGGGAACATATCGGTGGCGAGTGCGTCGCTGATATTGGTCAAGATGATCGTGGAAAGCGTCGCCTTCCAGGCGATCACTCTCATAGGGGTCGCCATATATGCCGTTCTGTTGGTCCTCCAGCCGATAGTGGCACCGTACGTTTTCATCCTCGGCACGGTCGTGCCGTTGGTGCTGATGGCCATTCTCAAGACGACCGCTCAAGTGATGGGGGAAGCGATTGACGCCGCCAGCTCGGCGATCGGATCCGCACTGGAGGATATCATACTGCCGACACTCGGCAGCGAGCTGGCCAACATACTGTCGTCGGTTCTGAGCGTTGTCTTTGGCAGCGCGACCGCGCTCACGGGTTTCATCTCGGTCGCAGTCGGAGGCTCGATGCGAGCATTCGCCCTTTCCGTAATTGGGGCCTTAATATCATTCGTCGCTCTGACGCAGGTAACGAGCCAGACGACCTCGATAGGGTGGGTGGTGGTCGCTGTTATTGGTACAGTCGTTTCCGGTCTTTCGATCATCGCTGATACCCTCCATGAGAGCGTCGAGGAAGCGCTGTGTCCGCACTGGAATACGTGTTCAAGACTAATATCTTGGACATCGTTAGGGATATCGGTCTATGGGTTGGGGAGGACCGTCTACGTCTATGAACAGGAGAGCTGAGGAACGATGATGGGGGGTGATTTGTACACAGAACAATTGATCTCGAGGTACCGTAACGGCCGCCTGGTCACTCGCCGGAAACTACTGCTTGGAGTGTACTCGTTGCGGCTCGGTGGTCTTTTTGTCTTTTTATTATTTAATTATTTAGTATACTTACAAAGGGTAGACGGATATGTCGAGCCGATAGCGGTTTTTGTGGACGTGCTTATATTGCTGAGCTTGTTCATCATTTTCTCTGAGTCGGAGAACCTCTACCTCACTAGCGTCCTGCCCTCTCGCCCCATCATCGTTCACGAAGACGGCCTCACCATTCCCCCGATCTACTTCCGCGTGTTCTCCAAGAACGGCGGCTACATACCTAAGGAAAAGATAGCGTACATCACCGTCCGGCGGTGGAAGAAGTTCATCATCGCCCTAAAGGAGAAGGATGGCTACGTCTGGTACAACGCCCCGGTGGAGTTCATCGTTCATCTTACCGACGGTAAGAAGATACGGTCCGGTCCCAGGCCGGCGGAAGTGATCAGGGAAGCGGTGGAGACGATGCACAGCGCCTGGGGCGTCAAGGTCGTGCAGAAAGGCTCCGGCAATGGAATAAGGAAGCGATTCATCGACCGCAAGTGCGTGGAGCTCGTGGAGCTATGATCTAGAGCTTCAACAAGCTAGGTCCGAGGTTGGCGCTCGACCGCTTGACGGACAAATCATCAATACTGACGACGAGATAAGGGCCTCGTGGTCGTCCGTTCCATCAATCCCCGCACCGGGCAGATAATTAGAGAGGTCGCATCATCCAAGCCGGCTGAGCTCCATGACGCCCTGGTCCGCGCGAGGCGTTGCCAGCGAGAATGGTATCGCGCCACCGGACGCGAAGAAAGAGCCTCGCTCATCAAGGAGCTGGAAGCGGTCTGCCTCCGCCGCAGGGATGAGGTAGTAAACCTCATGCACGAGGAGGTCGGCATACCGAAGAAGGCGCTGGTCGGCGCGTACAACAGCGCATTGTCAGGGGTGGATCATTACATCGAGGAGCACCTGGCCTCGGGAGACCGCCCCTATCCTCTCCCGCCCTCATGGACCGCCACCGACGCCACGATCTCCTTCCGGCCGCACGGCGTCATCGGCCACATCGGGGTGTGGAACTTCCCGTTCTGGCAGACCATGATCACGGCCATACCGGCGCTGCTCACCGGCAACGCCGTGGTGTTCAAGCCGTCGGAGCTGTCCACGCTGTCCGGCCTGAAGATCGCCGAGCTGGTCCGCGAGGCCGGGTATCCCGAGGACCTCTACATCCCGGTGGTCGGCGGGGCGGACATCGGGAAGCCGATGGTCACCTCCGACTTTGACGCCATCACCTTCACCGGGGGCATCGAGACCGGGCTGGACATCTCGAGGAACGCCGGCATCAAGCCGCTGATCCTCGAGCTCTCGGGCAACGACGCCGGGATCGTGCGCGAGGACGCCGACATCGAGCAGGCGGCGAGGGGCATCGCCTACGGCACCTTCAGCCGCGGCGGTCAGGTGTGCGTGCGCATCAAGCGGGTTTACGCGCACGAGGCCGTGGCCGATGAGCTGCTGGAGCGCCTGGTGAGCATCGCCGGGCGCTTGAGCGAAGAGGACATCGGGCCGCTGATACGCGAGGGATCCAGAGCTAGAGTGCACCGCGCGGTGCGCGAAGCCGTCGAAAGCGGCGCGGAGCTGCTGTGCGGCGGCGAGGTCCCCGAAGGCCCCGGCTTCTTCTACCCGCCGACCGTGCTACGACACTCGGACGACAGCCTGGAGGTCGTTCGCAAGGAGACCTTCGGGCCGGTGTGCCCGGTGCGCGCCGTCCGCGACGACGAAGAGGCGATCGCCCTGGCCAACGACTCTCGATACGGGCTGGGAGCGACGGTGTGGACCTCCGACCCGGATCGCGGGCTCGACGTCGCCGACAAGCTGGAGGCCGGTAACGTGTGGATAAACGAGTGCGTCCGTACGCTGCCGGGGGGAGAATTCTTCCAGGGGTGGAAGCAGAGCGGCATCCCATCGTCCATGAGCAGGCTGCAGATGTTCACCAAGAAGAAGACCATCGTCGCGCATCGTTCCTGCGAGCCCCGGGCCCACTGGTTCTGCTGACGAGGTGAAAGAGAAGCGGCAGGTCAGATGTTAGCCCTATGCGATCCCTGAGCCTACGGCCGATGCCCGGTACCGTCCCACCGGTGGCAGGCGCCGATCATCGCCTTCACGTTACCAAGAGGGATGCCGCGGTGCAGGGAGCAGGAGCACATCATCACATAGCCCGCGGGGCCGCAATCCTCTAGGTACTGCCTCGTCTCCGCCTCGATCCTCCCCTCCGGGCCGAGGAGCAGGGTAGTGAAGGCGTCCACCCCTCCCAGGATGCAGGTCTCCTTGCCCCACTCCCTCTTCGCCAGGGCGAGGTCGTTGCGCTCGGCGAACTGGAAGCCCGTGATGCCCTGCTTGAGGGACTCCCTCACCAGGAACGAGAACTTGGGGTCGGTGAACACCCCGTGCGGATGGAAGACCGTCGGCAGGCCATTGTCCTCCCCTATCTTCACTATCTGACGAAGCCCCGGGAGCGAGTACCTCAGGAAATCGTCCGGCCCGATGAGGTCGGGGTTGTCCGAGGCAGCGGCAACGAACAGCGAGCAGTTGACCCCGTGCGAGGACAGCGCGTCTGCGAGGTCCTCGCCCAGCCTGGCCGCGAACCTTATCGTTCGCTCCGCCAAACCACGGTCGGTGAGCAGGTCCATGAGCAGGGCCTCGAGGCCGCGCAGCATCCCGGCCTTGGTCACCGCCCCCTCGATGTTCCCGAGAACGGCGATCTCGTTACCGATCCTACGCGACGTGAGCTCGTAGGACCTCACCACGTTCGACAGCGGCTCGTCCGTCAGGGGGTCGGGCAGCTCAGCGCCGTCCACCGCACCGGGATCGGCGAACGGCGCGCGCAGGATCGTCGGTATGCCGCGCTCCGGGAAACGGAGCTCCCCGCCGAGCATCTCGGTCTCCAGGCCGCAGAACTGGATGCTGCCGACCACCGCGTCGTGGCCCAGGAGGCGCTGCGTTGCCACCACCGCCCGGGAGGACAGCTTGGCGTCGAAGCGGCCGGCGCACACCTGAGGTGTGGGGACGTCGAGAACGTCCAGGCCGAGGGTCAGGTCGCGCAGGAACACCGGGACGCGGTCCGGCGTGCCCCCGTGCAGCGCGGTCTCCATCCTATGCTTTGGGGTCATCGACATCCCCTAGGTTCAGGCCTGGGCGGCCTGCAGGAAGGTGCGGTCCACCGCCCCCTCGATGTCCGGGAGCGCGGTGATCTTGCCGCTCGATACCAGGAACTCGCCGACCGAGCGCAGGCCGTCGATGTCGTTCTGCTCCAGCCCGAGGCCGTAGCTCACGGTCTTGAGGCACTTCTCCTCGTTCTCCGCGCTAAGGCCGATCTTCCCGGCGCACAGGGCGATGGCCGCCTCATGGTCGCCCCCCATGTACTCGATCGCCCGGTCGATGGCCTTCAGCGCCGCGGTGACGGCCTCCGGCTTCTCGTTCACGAGCTTCTGGGTGGCCATCAGCACCAGGGGATAGTTGCTTCCGAGCCCGCTGGAGTTGGCGATCTCGTGCACATCGGCCCCGTTAGCGTTCTCCACGTTGGTCGGCCACGGCTCGCTGCCGATGATCGCGTCCACCTGCCGGGTCTTCACCGCGTTGGGCATGTCCGCCGGGCTCAGCGAGACCTGGGTCACGTCGTTGGCGCTCAGTCCGTTCGCCTCCAGCAGGCGGAGGAGCGCGCCCTGGCTACTGGAACCTAACTGCACCCCGATCTTCTTTCCGGCCAGGTCGGACACGCTGGCTATGTCCGTCCAGCCCACCAGGCGATGCTGCCCCTCTCCGCCCCCGTACCTGGCGACCAGCTTGGCGCCCATGTTCTTGGACATCAGGGTCACCGCGGGAGCGTCGCCCATGGCCCCCATGTCCGCGGAGCCGGTGGCCAGGGCCTCGGCCGACTGGATGCCCCCGCTGACGACCAGCGTCGTCACGTTCAGCCCCTCGTCCTTGAAGAAGCCCATCTCCTGGGCGATGATCAACGGCTCGTAGTCGATCTTGTTCGAATAGGTGATCCTGAGGTCCATCGTCCTTGCCTTGGCCGGCGCGCTCGCTAGAACGATCGCCGCCACCGCCGCGGTGATCACCACGGCTGCCAACACCACTGTCAGTACCTTCTTGCTCATTCTCATTCTTTACCCCCCATTCTCTGCTCCATCGATGCTTATCGGTGCGAGCAGCTCCGTACGCTTACATCCGCACTCCGAGAGCACGCCCTGCAGCGAACGCGAGATCTCCCGCCTCAGCCGCACCGCATCCTCCCGAAAGAGGTCCCGTGGCCGCGGAAGGTCCACCTTCCACTCCCGGTGCACGTGCCCCGGGTTGGTGCCCATCAGCACGATGCGGCTCCCCAGGACGATCGCTTCTTCGATGTTGTGGGTGATGAACATGAACGTCCGGCCGCCCAGTTCCCAGAGCTTGAGGAGCTCGAGGTCCATGTGCTTGCGGCCCTGCTCGTCGAGCGCGCCGAACGGCTCGTCCAGCAGGAGCACCTCCGGCTCCAGGACGAGCGTGCGGGCGATGGCCACCTTCTGCCGCATCCCCCCGGACAGAGCGCTCGGCCGGGCCTTCTCGAACTTGGCCAGGTCGACCTTCTCCAGCATCCCCCTTGCTCTCGCCCTTGCCTCGTCCCTCGGCAGCCCCGCGTTGCGCAGGCCGAACGCCACGTTGTCCAGCACCGACAGCCAGGGGAACAGGCTCTGCTCCTGGAAGACCATCCCGATGCGCGGGTGAGGCCCGGTGACCTCCTCCCCTCCCAGCGTGACCTTCCCACGCGACGGCCGCTCGAACCCGGCCGCCAGGTTCAGCAGCGTCGATTTGCCACAGCCGGATGGACCGACGACGCACAGGAACTCCCCGTCCTCCATGGTCAGGTCCACGTTCCTGAGGGCGAGCAGCCCCCGTCCGCTGGCGGGGTCCACGAAGGCCTTGGACACGTTCTCGAACCGCAGCCGCATCTCACTCCGCCCCCAGGCCCAGGCGGTCGCGCACCCGCCGCTCGACCGCGCTGAAAAGGATCTTCTCGATGAACAGGCCGATGGCGCAGATCACCAGGATGGAGACGAACGCGGCCTCGAAGTCCAGGGACCACCTGGCCTGCACCAGCACGTAGCCGAGGCCGAGGCCGACCCCCACCACCATCTCCGCGGCGATGAGCACCCGCCAGCCGTTGGCCAGCCCGATGCGCAGGCCGTTGAGCATCTGCAGCGAGGCGGCCGGCAGCAGGACGCGGAAGAACATCGCCGCGCGCCCGGTCCCCAGGATGCTGGCCGCCCGCCGGTAGATGGGCGGCGCCTCCCTGATGCCCGAGGCGGTGCTGATGGCCACCGCCGGCAGCACGGTCATGTAGATCATGAACACCGTGGACGTCTCTCCGAGGCCGAACAGCAGCAGCGCTATCGGGATCCAGGCGAGGCCGGGTATGAGCTGTAGGACGGTCATCGGGATCATCCCGATGCCGTTGATCGCCGGGCTCGCGCCCATGAGCATGCCGGCCACGATCCCGGTGATGGCGGCGAGCACGTATCCCGTGCCCCACCTCGCGAGGCTGCTCATCAGGTGCTCGATGATGGTGTGATCGTAGAGCTTCGTTCCGGACAACATGTCGATGAGCCGCAGCACGGTGTCGGCCGGAGAGGGATACACGACGCCCTTGATCTCGAAGACCCACATCGAGACCGCCTGCCAGGCCAGGAGCGTGACCGCGAGACCGATGAACCCCATGACCGCCCGGGAGGCCCATATCCTCCTCCGATCGGGCGTGAGCTCGAAGTGGGCGACGTTCCGCGAGATGGCGTCGTCGATGGCTGCGTCATCGCTCCTGACCACTGGTGCTGCCCCTCCCCTCATGGCCGTGCGGTCTGCTTCGAGCGTCATGTCCTCACCCCGGCGAACGTCCAGCGATCCCCCAGTATCGTTTCGAACGAGTTAACGGGATGAAGGGACTGATTGAGTACTAGATGAAATAGTTTTTTAAAAACTCAAATATTTAAGTATGGGCAGGTGCTCCTTCCCGACCGGCCCGCGGTCCTTTCGGGACGTTCGGGCCGGTGGCCAACGTGCGTCGGGAAGGGACCTGATAGGGGATAATATTAAGCTTATGCACAATATTCAGCCCGTTAACCTCGCCTAGGGACGAGGTGCTATAAACGTAGGTGAACGGATTGAAAGTATCGGTACCAGTAATGGGCGACAAGGGTTTGGATGAGAGCGTCGGCGGGCACTTCGGCAAGTCCCCCTGTTATGTGATCTACGACACGGAGGCCAAGAGCGCGGTCACCATCAGTAACACCAGCGAGCACCTGGGAGGGACGGGGCTTCCGCCAGAGCTGCTGGCCAAGAACGGCGTGAACGTGGTCGTCTGCTCCAACCTGGGCCCGAAGGCCGTGGACATGCTCTCATCGCTCAACATCGAGGTCTATGTAGGCGCTCGCGGAACGGTCAGGGGCGCCCTCGAGGCATGGGAGAGGGGTGAGCTCGAGCCGGCCAACATCGACAACGCCTGCAAGGAGCACGGCCACCACTAGGCTGGTGATCACCTGAAGATCGCGGTGGCCAGCGGCAAGGGGGGGACCGGCAAGACGACCGTGGCGGTCAACCTGGCCCTGGCCATCGAGGGCGACGTCCAGTTCCTGGACTGCGACGTGGAGGGGGCCAACGCCCACCTCTTCCTCCGGCCCCGCATCGACAGCGTGCGGCCGGTGGGGGTGCCCTCGCCCCGGATCGATGCCGATCGATGCATCGGCTGCGGGAAGTGCTCGGACGCCTGCCGCTTCAACGCATTGCTGAGGATCAGGAAGCGGATAAAGGTGCTCCCCAACCTCTGCCACGGGTGCGGCGGCTGCCAGCTCGTGTGCCCCAACGGGGCGCTGACCCTGGAGCCCCGGAGGGTCGGGGCCATCAGCGAAGGCGTGGCCGGTCGGATCGCCTTCGCCTCCGGGGAGCTCGACGTGGGGCAGGCGCTGGGCGTGCCGATCATCAGGGAGCTCAAGGCCCTGGCCGGAGGGCATGCCCACACCGTCATCGACTGCCCCCCGGGCACCTCCTGCCCGGTGGTGGAGGCGGTGCAGGGGTGCGACCGGTGCCTCATGGTCACCGAGCCCACCCCCTTCGGGCTGCACGACCTGAAGATCATGGCCAGGGTCCTCGGGAAGATGGACGTCCCCTCGGGGGTCATCGTAAACCGGGACCGCGGCCCGTACGTGCCGCTGGAGGACTTCTGCCGGGAGTCCGGCATCCCCGTCCTGATGCGGATACCGTTCGACCGCCGGATCGCCGAGCTTTACTCCCAGGGGGAGGTCCTGGTTGGCCACTACCCCGGTTTCCGGGAGCGCATGGCCGAGCTCTTCGATGAGGTGAGAGCATGAGCCCGTCCCCTCGTCAGGTGGCGGTCCTCAGCGGCAAGGGAGGCACCGGCAAGACCACCGTCACGGCGGGACTGGCATACTACGCCGGCCGGCCGGTCATCGCGGACTGCGACGTGGACGCCTCCAACCTTTCCCTGCTCCTCCAGGGCGACGTGCGGTCCTCCCAGCCGTTCGTCGGCGGCCTGAAGGCCAGGATCGACCCGGACCGGTGCACCAGGTGCGGGAGGTGCGAGGAGCACTGTCGGTTCACGGCCATCAGGGAGTTCAAGGTGGACCGGACGGCCTGCGAGGGGTGCGGGGTCTGCCAGCTCGTCTGCCCCTCGGGAGCGGTCGAGCTCATCGAGGCGATCAGCGGGGACACGTTCGTCCGCGACACCCCCTACGGCACGGTGGTGGACGCGGAGATGCTGCCGGGCGAGCCCAACTCCGGAAAGCTGGCCGCGAGGGTCAGGGCGCTCGCCAGGGAGGAGGCCGCGCTCCGGGGCACCGGCCTCGTGCTGGTGGACGGGCCCCCGGGCACGGGGTGCCCGGCGATCTCGAGCATCACCGGGGTGGACCTGGTCATCATCGTCACCGAGCCGACCGCCTCCGGCGAGCATGACCTTGCCCGTGTCATCGACCTCGCCGACCACTTCGGCATCCCCTGCGCCGCCATAATCAACAAGCACGACCTCAACCCCGGTCAGAGCGATGGCCTCGTGGGTGAGTGCGCGAGGAGAGGGGTCAGGGTCGTGGGGAGAATACCTTTCGACGAGCAGGTCGGCGAGGCGATAATCAACGGCCAGCCCCTTCCGGTGTGCGCCCCGGGCTCCCCCGCGGAGGCGGCCCTCAGGGCCGCCTGGGAGAGCATCTCGGCGCTGCTCGAGGACCTGCCGGGCGGGGCGTTCGTAAAGCTGCGGTGAGGATCACCGCAGGCTCGCGGTCCCGAACCGGCGGACCGCCTCGCCCACGGTGCCCGCCGTCCACGTCTCCACCCTGATCCCGCCCTCGTCCAGCACCTCCTGCGCCCCGGGGCCCACCCGGCCGGTGATCAGCAGGTCCACCTCCAGATCGATGAGCTGCTGGGCCGCCTTGACCCCCGCCCCGCTGCTGGCGTCCTTGGCCTGGTTCATAACGTAGCTCAGTGCACCGGAGGTGCCGTCGTAGACGGCGAAGACGGCGCAGCGCCCGAAGCGCTCCTCCACCGGTTGCTTTTCCCCCTCTCCGTTGCAAGTGATGGCCATTCTCAATGTCTCATCTCCAACCTGCCTGCGGTACGGCGATAGCGGCCGCCGGCGGGTATAACGTGCATATGAACGAAACTACTTAATCGCTTCCGGGGACGGAAGGGCGGCCGCCGGGCGATCGGTCGGCCCCTGGCTCCGCGATCTCGTCGCTTATCTCGAGCCTCCTGGCCTCCACCAGCATGGTGGCCAGCTTGATCCGGGCGCTGGTCAGGCACCGCCAGACCGTACCCCGAGACACCCCCATGCGGATGGCCGCCTCCTCCTGCATGAGCCCCTCGTAATCGACCAGCCGCAGGGCCTCCAGCTCATCGGTCGTCATGACCAGGGGCGCGGAGCCGGGCTCGGTGTCCGACGGACCGAAACGGGTGGCCGCGGGAGCCTCGGTGATGTTCCTCGGTTTCATGGGCCGTCCCGGACCGCACCTTCTCCGACAGCAGCATTTCTTTCCTGGCATATGAACAATATCAACAACGCCGACGGACCTTTAAAACCCTAGGACGGCCCGTCCGGCGACCTAGGACCTGGAACCGAGCATCTGTTCCAGCATCTCCTTGAGCACCTTCACCGGCATGTCCGGGACGGAGATGTAGGTCGTCCGTCCCCCGGACGGATCGCCGGTGACCTTCGTTTCCACCAGACCTTCGTTCGCCAGCTGCTGGAGGTAGGCCCAGAACTGGGTGTGCCCGCGGGCGCGCTCATCGTACTCCTCGGCCGCGATCTTGTACGCGCCCTCCACGTCCCGGGTGGTGACATACGCTTGGTCCTTCGAGGCCCTGGCCACCGCCAGGAGCACCAGCTTCTTCTGCACGTCCAGCTCCTCGACCTTGGTGCTGGTGACCACGTTGTAGGTGAGCGCCTTCGCCGTTCGGACGTTCTCCGGCGTCACTTGAGGGCTGCCCTCCTCCTCGGCCATCATGCCCGCCTTCTCCAGTATCTCGATGGCGAACCTTGCGTCCCCCATCTCCGCCGAGGCATCGGCGATGAGCTCCACGGAGCTCTCCGGCACCGACCCGGGGAAGAACGCCAGCTGGACGCGGTCGGCGATGATGTCCTTTAGCTCCAGGGCGGAGTACTTGTCGAAGGTGATGGCGTTCGCCCTCCGGAAGGTCGAGCGCGACGCCGGGTCGAGCAGGTCCAGGAGGTACTTCTGCGAGATCATGATGAGGGACATCGACGCCCTCCCGCCGACCTTCTCCTCGTCGAACCTGGACAGGTGGTAGATCAGGTCGCCGGCGCCCTTGCGCAGCAGCACGTCCGCCTCGTCCAGCACGACCACCAGGTGCAGCCTCTCCTTCTCCAGGTGCTTGTGCAGGGTGCGCAGCATCTCCGCCGTGGAGAACCCGCGGTCCGGGAACCTTTCATCGAAGTGGTTCACCAGGCGCAGGAGAACGGCCGATTCGGTGTTCCGCTGGCGGCAGTTGACGACTATGAAGTCTAGGGCCTTGCCCTCCGCCCTGCCCTCCTTTACCAGGTCGAGGCAGAAGCGCTTGCTGGTGGCTGTCTTTCCGGTACCGACGTTCCCGATCATGAACGCGGTCTGTGAGACGCCGGACTCCAGCACCGGGCGGAACAGCATCCACAGCTTCTCCATCTGCTTCTCGCGGTGCACCAGGCGCTCGGGCACGTAGTCGAACGATAGCTTGGCCGGATCCTTGAGGACCCGGCTCGCCCGCTCGAAGCGCTGCGCGGTCATGGGCGCCTCACCCTGTGGAACCCCGAGCAGGGGATGATGTCCAGTCCTTCGCTCTCGAACCTGTCCGCCAGGAGGTTGCAGCCCAGCGAGTCCGAGGCCATGTGCCCGGCGACCACGATGTTGACGTGATGCTTCCTCGCCTCCTCGATGTGGCTCTCCGGGACGTGCATGCACACCACGGTGCCGATGCCCGAGCGCTCCAGCTGCTCGTACATCTCCTTGGGCGCGGCGGTCCCCCCGGCGAACTTCACCGCTACCCTGCCGGCCCTGCGGTCACGGCCCCCGGTGAAGACCTCGGGGGGATTGCACTCCCTGATGCCGTTCTGGTACTCCGGGATCTCCGCTAGGGCGCCCAGCAGGTCGTCCAGCCTCTCCGGGGCCCTCTCGTCCATGAGCCGCTGCATGAAATCTTGGCCCAGGAGGTCGCAGGGCTGGTGCAGGCACATGAACGGGATGTCCAGCAGGCGGCACGCGTCGACGGTCTGCGCGTGGTTGACCGCGTGGGTCGCGCACATGACCTCCTGCATGCGAGGGGCGACGATGCCCTCCGCCGAGGTGATCGGCACGCCCCACGATCGCATCATCGACTCCTGGATGGACACTACCTTGTACAGCGAGGCCTGGGCCCTTCCCCGGGGATGATGGCCGATGAGCGCATCGATCCTCTTGCCTCTCTCCTTCAACCGGTCGGCGATCAGGACCTCGGACGGGGTGATGTCGATGCCCCACATGGCCGTCGTGATGTCACGGCCGTCGTCATACAGGACGCGACTGTCGGCATAGGGGTTCCAAAGCGAGTCGGCATCGAACAGCTCGCGCTCCCTGGCATCGAGCTTGTCATATGCCTTCCTGGTCCTCAGGAGCGCGGAATCCAGCTCCGCCCCCCTCCGGGGGTCGACCTTCTTGGCCTCCTCCACCGCCAAACGGTAGTATTCCGACAGAAGCATGCTATCCCCGAATGATTCCCGTGCCCACATATAATCTATGGGGAACAATTCATAGGGGCGGGGCGCCCATTCATCGCATATGAACGATGAGGAAAGTCTCAATTCCATTCTCAAGGACCCGCTGGGAGCGATCAGGGTCGAGGACCTAGTGGTGGAAGCGGCCAGGGACCTTATCAAGGACGAGATAAAAAGATACATCCGCAAGAAGCTGGACGAGGACCCCAAGCTGAAGAACGATGTGCGGACCGCGGTCGCCGAGCTGATGGATGCCAAGGCCCGTGAGGCCTACGCGCTCGTCAAGCTCGGCAAGTGCGGCGTTAACCTGGGCATCGCCATGGTCCCGCCCGACCTCAAGGAGCGCATGGACCGCGATATCGCCAACCTCCTGGAGCGGGAGATGGGGCAGGTCGTCGGCAGGATGGAGTGAAAACAAAGTGGAAAAGGGTTGGAAGGGGGGCCGGAGGCCCGTTCGAAGGAAGGAGGGCGATGCCCTCCGAGGTCGCCCGTCTGTTCAGCCGAACAGAGCGGACAGGCCCGCGGCAGCCTCTTCTTCGCTGACCTCGGGCTTCTTCTCTTCTTCCTTCTTCTTCTCCTTGTGCTCGGCCGGGGCGGCGGCGGGGGCCGCAGCGGCGACGGGAGCGGCGGCAACGGCGGCGGAGGCGATGGCCTCGTCGATGTTGACACCTTCCAGGGAGGCGGTGAGAGCCTTTACCCTGGCGGCGTCCGGCTCAACGCCGGCGCTCTTCAGGACGTTCGCGATCGCATCCTCGTTGACGGTCTTTCCAGCGGCGTGAAGGACCAAAGCGCTGTATATGTACTCCATTTTTATTCCTCCAATGTTACATTCTCAGTCGAACAAAGCACTAAGGCCTGCTGCGGCTTCCTCTTCGCTGACCTCGGGCTTCTTCTCCTCTTCCTTCTTCTCTACCTTCTTCTCCTGAGGCGCAGGTGCGGCGGCTGTGGTCAGCTGCTGCTTCAACCGGTCATCCTCCAGTCCCGGGACGCGGGAGGCGATGGCGAGCATCTCTGCCCTTGCCTTCGCCAGGAGGGGACCGATGGTGTCCTTGGTGGGAATGGCGGCCTTGACCCCGAGAGCGGATGCCTCGCGGTAAGCCTTGCCCATGAGCGGACCGATGGTCTGCTTGGTCGGGTAAACAATGCTCACACCCAGGGCGGTTGCGTTCCTGGCCGCGGTGGCCAGCATGGTCGGGTAGTAGTCCACGGGGACGTCCAGCACGGCCTTCTCGTAGAGGATGCCGTCCTCGAACGCGCCCCTGAGGTCCATACCGACGGTCATGGGCAGGATCTCCAGCTTGGGCAGGATCTTGGCGAGCTCTTCGGGCACCTTGTGGCCCTTCTCCACCATGACCTTCTCCTTGCGGATGACGATCTTGCCGCCCTCGATGGCAGCGGGGATACCGGCCTTCTGAAGCTCACCCACGATGGGGCCGGGCTTGAAGGGCGTCTCGCCCTCCTTGACAACGATGTCCTCGGGAGCGATGTCGCCAGGCTTGGCGGGGGCCTTGGACTTGGTGGCCTCCATCTGCTGGAACAGCTTGAAGGGGTTCATGGGGGTGGCGATGATGGCGCACTGCCCCGCGACCAGCGGCTTCAGCTTCTCCAGCCCGGGCCTCTGCTTGGCGGCCTCGTCTATGGCGATGAGCAGGAGGTTGTTCCTGGTCATCATGACGGCGGCGTTCTTCCTCATCCCGTGACGCATGTCCTGCATCTGCGGGGAGGGGATCCCGTGGACATCGACGATGGCGACAACAGGGTTCTTCACCATGACGTCGGCGAGCTCCTTGACCTTCGCTTTCTTCCAAGATGCTACATGTGCCATCTTGATGCCTCCTAGATCAATCTCTCCGACGGACCCATGGTCGTCTTGACATAGGCCGAGTCAATGTTCATCTTGCCTTTTTCTAGCTTGCCGATCACCCTCTTTAGGACGGCGTCGACGTTCTCAGCCAGCTCTTCTGGGGTCATGTCCACCGTGCCCACCGGCGCCTGGAAGGTCTTGCGGTCCTTGGAGCGGACCGACACGGACTTCCGCAGGTTGTCGATCATGGGCTTGGGGTCTGCCCCTGGGGGTATGGGCTTGGGCATCTTTCCTCTCGGCGCGAGGACGATACCCAAACGCTTACCGATCTGGGGCATCAAGGGGGCCTCGGCGATGAAATAATCGACCTGGGCGGCGACCTTCTTGGCCTGCTTCTTGTCATCGGCGATCTTACCCAGCTCATCTGGGGTGATCACCATGTCGGCGACGCTCTTTGCCTTGGCGGCAAGCTCGGCGCCTCCGATGACGCAGACCCTAAGCGCTTTTCCCCTTCCATGTGGCAGAATAACGTCTTCCTGTATCCTGTTCTTGGGAACAGACAGGTCCACATCCCTGAGGTTAATGGCCAGGTCAACGGACTCCTTGAAGTTCCTCTTAGGCGAGGACTCAAGGGCCTTCTTGACGGCCGCTAGGGTTGCTTTCTCTACCAAATAAGATACCTCCTGTAGTGCAATTGAGCAGCGAAGCTCTCCTACAGTGCGGGTCCCTTAATAGGGCAATGCTTAAAATAGTTTTGGATGGGGCGGGAGCCCCGGCCTCACTCGGCGAACTGCTGGTCGAACTTGCCGGCCAGTATCTCGTCGCGGGCCACCTTCGGCTCCATGCCCTCGATGGTCACGCCCATCGAGGTGCAGGTGCCGATGACCTCCAGGACCCTCATCTTGAGGTCCTTGCCCATGAGGGAATCGCCCTTCATCTCGGCGATCTTGATGAGCTGGGCGATGCTCAGATTGCCGATCTTGCTCGCCTTGGGGGAGCCGCTGCCCTTCTCCACGCCCAGCTCCTTGGAGATGAGCGAGGAGGTCGGGGGAGTTCCCACCTTGATCTCGAAGTTCTTGGTCTTGGAGTCGATGATGATCTTGACCGGGACCTTCATCCCGTTGAACGCCTTGGTCTTGTTGTTGATCTCGGCAACGATCTTGGGGATGTTCACACCTAGGGGGCCGAGGGCCGGGCCCAGCGGCTGGCCGGGGGTCGCCCGACCTCCTTCTACTAGCACTTCAACCGTATCTGCCATATAGCTTCACCTTTCTTTCTCTAGAACCCTGACATGGTCTCCTCTGACCGTGACCGGGATGGGGACCATCGCCTCGAACAGCTCGACGGTGATCTCCTCCTTGGCCTCGTCGATGTTCTGGACCCTGGCCTTCTCGCCCTTGAACGGTCCGGCCACCAGCTCGACCACGTCGCCCTCCATGATCCCGGAGACTAGGGGCTTGGGGGCGAGATAGTGGTCGATCTCCTCGAAGTTCATCTCTCCGTCGACGAAGCTGTGCGCCTTCCTTACTCCCTTCACCGTGTCCCTCATGCGGTCGGTGTTCATGCCCTCGATGAGCACGTACCCGCGCAGGTTGGTGGGCGCGAGGATGGCGGAAATGTCCGACTTGCCGGACTTGGCGCGCGCGCTGATGCCGTCGGCGACGTCCTTCTCATGTCCTATGGATGTCTTGAGCGCTAGTATCGACTGCCTCGCCTCGGCGGCGAACTCCAGGTGGTCGCACTCCGACGGCGACTCCACCAGGCAGGCCTCGAGCTTCACGTCGATCATGTCCTTGAAGGCCGACCCTACGGGGGCGTAGACCTCAAGCTTCAGCTCCTTGGGCTTGGAGCCCTCCAGGAAGAAGTCGAACTCGGGGTTTGACAGGGAGCTATGAGTGTCGAAGAGCGTGCTGCCAGTGGCATCGTAGACGCGCACCGACCACTCCGCGGCGTCCTCCGGAGTGAGAGTTACGGTCGCCTTCATGTGGACCTTCTTCTTGGCGGTCTCCCTGCTCTTAAGCTGAAAGCTCCAGCTGGTAACGCCGGACGCGGGGACCTTGGCCTCCCCGCCCTTGCCTACGAATGAGAGCATGCCGTTGCCTCCCTCGGAGGGAGCGGCGGCCTGTTGATCTTCCTTCATATCAATCAATCCTGAACGAGATCGGCTCAGCCGAAGTACGTTGGGAGGTAAGTCATCAGCCAGTAGATGAGGAACCCTACCCCTCCGATGGCCAGAAGGCCTAGACCGGTGATCTGGACGACCTTGATGTACTCGTCGGTGGAAGGCTTACGGGCCATCTTGATCACTCGGCCGTACTTGCCCTTGCCGATCCTCTGGACCCGCTCCTCGATGTCCTTCTGGACTTCCCAGGACTTCTCCACTACGTCCATATCAATGCACCCTTCGGTGGTGATTCGTGCGGTAGGTTAGAGACAACTACTTAATAAAGTCGACGTCGACCACTCTCTTGGACCGCTCCTCCCGGGGACCGATGATGTTCTTCGACTTCACGCCGGTGATGACGACCATGACCCTGACGGTGTCCCTGAGGGTCGGGTCGACCGCCGCACCCCAGATGATCCTGGCGTTGGGGGCGATCTTGCTCTGGATGATCTCGGCGACCTTCTCCGCCTCGGAGATGCTCATGTTGTCGCCGCCGCTGACGTTGACCAGTGCGCCGGTGGCGCTGGAGATGTCCACGTCGATGAGCGGAGAGTTGACCGCCTCATTGATGGCGTGCTCGACGCGGTCATCGTCGTCTCCCTCGCCCATCCCGATCATGGCGACCCCCGCGCCCTTCATGATGGTCTTGAGATCGTTGAAGTCCAGATTGACCAGGCCGGGCTTGGTGATAAGCTCGGTGATGCCCTTTATGGCCCTGACCAGCACCTCGTCCGCCACCTTGAACGCGGCGTTGAGAGCGAGGCGGGGACAAAGATCGAGGAGCTTGTCATTAGGCACGACGATGACGGTGTCCGCCGCCTGTCTCAGCTTGTCCAATCCCCACTCCGCGTTCTCCGATCGGATGACCCCCTCGGCCCTGAACGGGTAGGTGACGACGGCGATGGTAAGCGCGCCCATGTCCTTGGCGAGCTTGGCCACATAGGGAGCGGAACCGGTGCCGGTGCCGCCGCCCATACCGGCGGTGACGAAGACAATGTCCGAGCCGGTAAGGATCTTCCTCAGTTCTTCCTCGGCTTCCTTGGCCGCCTCCTCGCCCACCTGCGGCAGCGCCCCGGCCCCCAGGCCGCGGGTCGATCTGCGTCCGAGAAGGATCTTGTGCGGCGAGCGCACGGCGAGAAGGTGCTGCGCGTCGGTGTTCGCGGCGTAGATCTCAGCGCCGACGATGCCGACCTCAGAGAGGCGGTCGATGGTGTTCGTCCCGCCTCCGCCGCAGCCGACGATCTTGATGTTGGTCTTCAGACTCTCCAGGATCCTTACAAGCTCCTGGTCGGCCGAGGAGTATTCGTTGTTGTACGTGGGACCGAGATCCCCGCCCTGGGCACCAGCGCGGGATATGGCGTCACTGAGGAATGACTTCATTATAAGCCCTCCTGGGCAATGCCAGTCTAGTCCGAACTGGTCGCCCGGATGAGGGTTAAGAAGCATTTAGAGTTTAAAAGGTTTCGGTGCCAGAAACAGGTTCCGTAGGCCATCTGGTCATGGTAAAAAAATGGGCCGGAGGGGCTCCGGCCCGGGAGGTGCGCTATGCTCTGCTAGATCATCATTTAACTGTCCTACTTGATGAAGTCCACGTCGGTGTCCTTCAGCCGGGAGGTCTCCTTGGAGCGTCCCAGGATCTGCTTGGACTTCACGCCGGTGATGACGACCATCACTCTGATCTTGTGGTCCAGGGTCGGATCGATGGCCGCACCCCATATGATGCGCGCGGTCGGTTGGACCTTCGACTGCAGGACCTCGGCGACCTTCTGGGCCTCCTGGATGGTCATGTCCGCTCCGCCGACGACGTTGACGAGCACGCCGGTCGCGGAGGCTATGTCCACGTCAAGCAGCGGGGAGTTGAGCGCGTCCTCGATCGCTTCCATGGCGCGGTCCTCGGTCTGTCCGTTCGACTCTCCGAGGCCGATCATGGCGACCCCCGCGCCCTTCATGATGGTCTTGACATCATTGAAGTCCAGGTTGACCAGGCCGGGCTTGGTGATAAGCTCGGTGATGCCCTTGATGGCCCGCATGAGAACCTCGTCCGCCACCTTGAACGCGGCGTTGATGGAGAGGCGCGGACAAAGCTCGAGGAGCTTGTCGTTGGGAATGACGATGACCGTGTCAGCGGAGTTCCTCAGGCGCTCCAGGCCCCACTCGGCGTTCTCCATCCGCATCTTGCCCTCTCCACGGAAGGGGAGGGTGGTGACGGCGATGGTGAGCGCGCCGATGTCCTTGGCGATCTTGGCGATGTAGGGCGCGGAACCTGTGCCGGTGCCGCCGCCCATACCGGCGGTGACGAAGACTATGTTGGCGTCGATGAGGGCCTTGCGGAGCTCCTCCTCCGCCTCCATGGCCGATTCCTCCCCTACCTTGGGCAGCGCCCCGGCCCCCAGGCCGCGGGTCGATCTGCGTCCGAGAAGGATCTTGTGCGGCGAGCGCACGGCGAGAAGGTGCTGCGCGTCGGTGTTCGCGGCGTACAGCTCGGCCCCGGCGATGCCCTCCTGGGCTATCCGGTTGATGGTGTTGGAGCCGCCGCCTCCGCAGCCGATGATCTTGATGTTCGTCTTGAGCTTCTGAAGCAGATCCAGTAGTTCCGCGTCCGCAGAGCTAACCTGCTGGATGACGGGTCTGATCGGCGCGACCGAGGGCCCGAACGAGCCTGCGGTAGCGCTCTCTCTAGCCAGCGCTTCCTCGACCAAAGATTTCATAGTGCATCCCTTACTGGGTGAAATTGCCCTTTTAGGTATTAATAAATTGACCCAGGGTTTTTATCTTTATGTGCGCAGCGAAAACCCCCTGCGCCAGCGAGGGGGATGGATCCGCGTATCGTACCGTTCCACGACTGGGTAAATGTGATCGGCAGAATAATAGTGCCCGCGATCTTCCATCGAGGCCCGCCTCCAAGTTCCACCCCCGACGAACAAAGAGGAAGAGCGGAACCTGACGTGAGCCAACGGCCTCTGCCGTCAAGCGTACAACCGAACGCTGGAGCGATGTTCCGACGGGACCACCGGACACGGTCAGGCCCCTCGCTCGGTTCACAGCGGAAGGTACGGTCGGGACGGCCGGGACTCACGCTCGCGTACGGCCGACCGCTGACCCTCGATGGGAGCGCAAGCCGACTGGACGAAGCAAGGATCTCCGCCCGAGAGAGCGGGGGCATCCCACTCACGAACAGTTACTTAAGCGACCTGCATCATCACGCCTGCATGCGTGAACGGGCCGAGGTCAGGTTCTTCGGGAAGGTCCAGGGAGTGTCCTTCCGTGCATATACCAGGCGTTACGCCATCGTCGCCGGCGTGAACGGCTGGGTACAGAACCTGCCCGATGGATCGGTGGCGGCGGTTTTCGAGGGCGAGAGGTCGGACATAGAGCACGTGATCCACCGGCTCTGCTCCGAGCACCCCCTCGCCGAGGTGGAGCGGTTCGATGCCAAGTGGTCACCGGCCAGCGGAGAGTTCGATTCCTTCTCTATCCGCCAGTAGCTCATTCGATGGTTATGCCGTAAAGGCGCTCGGGGTTGTCCTTGTGGATGCGCATCGAGCGCTCCTCGGTCAACAGGCCTGATGCGAGGTATGCCTTGGTGCGCTTGGGAACGGTGTTGATGTTCATGACCGCCCCCGGCCTGGACGGCTCGTCGAGAAAATCGGTCTCCATGACGAAGCGGTCGCCCTTGGACAGCGCCTCCTTTATCGCTGGCTTGCTGGCGAGGACCGACGGGAACAGCCCATGGTTCTCCTCCTCAAGCACGAGCGGCGGGGAATAGTGCTTGATCACCTTGTCCCGGCGCAGCCCCGCCCCGTCGGCGATCCTCGCGAGGTCCGCCATGACCGCGGGGTCGGCGCTCTCGGTGTGCAGCACGACCGGGCACGAAGCTTCCATGGCCAGCTCCATGCCGTAGCGCATGATGTCGTTCGACGCCTCCATGATCTCCGCGCCCACCGGGAAGTGGGGCCGTCCGATCTCCCCGATCGCCACGGCCTTGCGCTCGAGCACGAGCCTCTGCGCCTCCTCCATCCCGCCCTTCATGATCTCGATCGCGCGGTGGAGGCCGAACCTGTCCGCAAGACCGATGAGCAGCACGGGGTACGGTCCCACGCAGGCGAAGACCCCTACCTCGGTCCCCTCGTTGCCCATCTCCGTCAGCCTGAGGGTTATTTGGTAAGACCTTGCGAAGTCCTCACGGCTGCCGATCGGTACCTCGGCGTAAGGCTGGTGGCACAGCACAACGTGAGTGCCTCCCGCCCGATGAAAATCCTTCAGCGCCTCCATCCCGCGCCCGGAGGGCTGGAGGTGCATGTGGTTGTCGAAAACAGGAAGGGCGCTCAGCGCAGCAGCCCCGCCGCCTTGAGCTCCTCGGTGATCTTGTTGACGGCGGCCTCGACGTCCTGGGGGACCCTCGCTCCGGTGCAAACGAGCTTCCCTGACCCGAACAGCAGCACGACCACCTTCGGCTCGGTAAGGCGGTACACCAGGCCGGGGAACTGTTCGGGCTCGTACTCTACCCTCTCCAAGCCCAGGGAGATGGCGATGGCGTTGAGGTTGATCTCCTGTCCGAGGTCGGAGGAGGCGACGATGTTCTGCACCTCGACCTTGGGCTCCATCTTGATCTTGATGCCGGCCTTCTCGATCTGCTTAGCGACCTTATTTATGGCCACCTTAACATGCTCTAGGCTCTTCGCTCCGGTGCAGACGACCTTTCCGCTCCGGAACAGCAGGGTCGCGGTCTTGGGCTCCTTCAATCGATAGATAAGACCGGGGAACTGTTCGGGCTCGTACTCCGCGCCCTCGAGGGCTAGAGCGATCGCCTGCAGGTCAAGCTCCTCACCGAGAGATGTGGAAGCGACTACGTTCTCAATCTTAATCTTGGCCATAAAGGTCACCTGGTCCTGAGTATTTATATGCCTTTATAAAGATTTTGCGTTAGCTTAATGGTGTTGAACTTGTCCAGGTGATCGAACATGTACCACAGATGACGGGCAAAGCACAAATGTCCGACGAATGTACGCTGGAAGGGATTTGATTGGTTTACCAGAATAAATGAACTCTTGAGCCAGTAATTGAACTGGCTATCTGAGAGCCTGTTCTATAGATTTAAATACTCAATGGTGCATAATGACGATTGTCCGACAAAATTGTCAATATCGTCGGACATACTTTCGAGCGGTAAGCATGAGCGAGACGGAAAGGATCACCATCAGGATACCGAGCGACAAGGTCGAGGCACTGGGGATATTGGTCAAGGAAGGCAAGTTCCCCACCATCTCGGACGCCATCCGCGCAGCCATAGATAGCTTCGTGGAGAGCAACTTCACCCCCGAGCACATCGAACGGGTCACCGTGGAGCTGCCCAAAGGCAATGTCGTCGAGCTCGAGTGCCTGGTGAAGGACGGTGACTCCGTCTCGATCGATGATGCGATACGGAACGCAGTGAGAGAGTACACGAGAAAACGACTGACCAAAATGGAGGAAGGTCACTAGCCGCATCCGTCATTTTAGGATGCGAGCGGGGGCGGTCCTGTGGTGGGTCAATTCGATACCGAAGAGGAGCTGCGCCGAGAGTGCGCGGATCTCAAGATCCTGGTCATCGGCTGCGGGGGAGGTGGGTGCAACAGCGTCCACCGTCTCATGAACATCGGCATACGCGGCGTCAAGACCGTCGCGATCAACACCGACAAGAGCCACCTTCGCACCATAAACGCTGACCAGAGACTGCTCATCGGGAGCCAGGTGACCCGCGGCCTGGGCGCAGGGGGGATCCCCGACGTCGGCGAGGCCTGCATGGAGAACGCCATCGAACCCCTCAACGAGATACTCAAGGACGCCGACCTGACGTTCATCACCGTGGGCATGGGCGGCGGCACCGGCACCGGGGCGGCCCCGGTCGTCGCGAGGCAGGCCCGGAGGAACGGCTCGCTCGTGATCTCCATGGCCACCACCCCTTTCGAGTTCGAGCGCGGCCGGCGCATGGAGGCAGCCCTCCAGGGCATCAAGAAGCTGAACGACAACTCGGACATGATGCTCCTTCTGGACAACAACCGCCTGATCGACATGGTCAACCACCTGCCGATGGAGCAGGGGTTCGGGGTCATGGACCAGCTGGTCTCGGAGATCATCAAGGGGCTGGTGGAGGCGGTCACACTTCCCTCGCTCGTGAACCTGGACTTCGCGGACCTGCGGACCATCATGCGTCACAAGGGCGTTTCCACCATACTGTACGGCGAGAGCACCGACCCCGAGGGAGCGGTCCAGGACGCGCTCAGCAACCCCCTGCTGGAGATCGACTACGAGGGCGCGACGGGAGCGCTCATCCACGTCACCGGTGGGGAGAAGCTCTCGGTCAAGAAGGCCACCAAGGTGCTCGCGGGCATGAGCGAGCAGCTGGACCCCGAGGCCCAGGTCATCTTCGGCGCCAGAGTGGACCCGGAGTGCAAGGACCTCATCAGGGTCATGGCCGTGATCACTGGCATAAAGGAGCTCGCGCCGAAGGAGGGCAAGCGTTCCCGCGAGAGGAAGGAGCTTGACGACACGCTCGAGGAACTGGTCACCGAGGAGCGCCGGTACTGATCATTCCCTCTTCTTTCCCTTCTCTATGAGCTTCGCGGCGTCGCCGATGACGCCCATGATGGTATAGAACTCCCACTTCGTGGGAACGCTCCTCCCCATCATCCGGCGGAACATGATCTCGGTGTTCTCCCTCCGGAAATCGGGGTAATCTATGGCCGCGAGGAGCTGGGCGAAGTACTTGTAGAGCAGCTCGCGCTCCTCCTCCGAGGAGACCGGGTTCCGGGACGAACGGTGCTTCTTGGTCTGGAAGATCTCGTAGAGCACGATGCTCGCGGCGTGGGAGAGGTTCAACGTGGGGTACTCGTCGCTCGAGGGGATGTGGGCCATCAGGTCGCAGCGGTTCAGCTCCTCCTGCAAGAGGCCGGTCCCCTCCCGGCCGAACAGCAGGGCGATGCGCCCCTCGTGGTCCGCGATCTTCGCCGCGAGCTCCCTGGCCGGGATCGGGATGCGGGCGTAGTTCTTCGGTCCGTAGGTCACGATGCCGGTGGTGCCGACGACGAGGGAGCAACCCTTGACCGCCTCGTCGAGGGTGCTGACGATCTTGGCGTCCCGCAGGATCTGCCCGGCATGCTTCGCCCGCTTGAACGCCTCATCGCCGATGGGGCAGGGCTTGACCATGCACAGATCGTCGAACGCGAAATTGCCCATCGCCCGGACCACCGCCCCGACGTTACCCTCATGCTCTGGCTCGACCAGAACGACCCTGAAATCGCCCATGCGCTCGGAACCATTAATAGGCCTGTTCTACTTAATCCTGACGTGATCTGGCACGCCGCCGTCAAGCTCGCCTACGATGGGCGGTCGTTCATGGGCTCCCAGAGGCAGCCGGGGGAGCGGACCGTGGAGTCGGAGCTCATCGCCGCCCTGGTCAAGATCGGGGCCATCGAGTCGGTGGCGGCCTCCCACTTCCGCGTTGCGAGCCGGACCGACCGTGGGGTCAGCGCGCTCGGTAACGTGATCTCGTTCGACACCCCTTTCCCGCGCCCCGCGCTCCTGCGGGCCATCAACTCGGCGGTGGAGGACGTGTACGTCTACGGCGTCGCCGAGGTCCCCGGCTCCTTCAGCCCCAGGCGGGCCAAGGGCAGGTGGTACCGCTACATCATGTCCTCGAGCGGCCTGGACGTGCCCAGGGTGATCGAGTGCGCCAACGCCCTACAGGGCCGCCACGACTTCCGCCGCTTCTGCAAGCCCGAGGGGCGCTCCACGGAGAAGACGCTGGAGAGCGTATCGGTCCGGGTGGACGACGGCATGCTCATCATCGACCTCCGGGCGCGGGAGTTCCTCCGCAACATGGTGCGCCGGACGGTCGCCGCCATGACGAGGGTAGGGGAGGGGAAGGCGGCCGTCGGCGAGGTGCGTTCAGCGCTGGAGGGGGAGGACATCACCTTCGGTCTCGCTCCCGCCGAAGGCCTCACCCTGATGGACATCGATTACGGTTTCGAGTTCTCTATCGAGCACCCGCCGACGATGTCCCGGAGGGCCAGGGATTACCGCTTGGATGCGTTCAGCAGGCTGCAGTTCGCCGATGCCCTCCTCGAGCGGTGCCGGGAGTGATCGCTCCGCGCACCGGACCGCCCCGTAACGTTGGTAGCGGTTATCCGGAAGCATGGACAAGGCAGGTTTGAACGAGCTCCGCGCATCTCTGCTAGAATGGGCAACGAAAAGGATGCGCTGGCTGCGTGGTGGGATCTCGCACCTGGTGTTTTTCACTATATAATGGTTATTGGAGCATGCTCCAAAACATGTTTAATATGTGCTCAAACTTCCATTGCCGACCTAAGATCGGAGAGGTTCCACGGGGCAAGAGGGGTAAGGGGTTTCGTCCCCTCCCCTCGATTTTTATGAATGCTTTTTATCCACGCCTTCCGTTCCCGCGGGCGTGATAGTTTCCATAACCGGCACGCCGGGCACGGGCAAGAGCAGTGCGGGCGGCGTCCTCGCCGCCAGAGGTCACAAGGTCATCGAGCTGGGCGACCTGATAAGGGAGCATAGGCTCTACGATGGCCTGGACGAGGAGCGGGGGAGCCTTGAGGTCGACCCGGACCTGCTGGCGGAGCGCCTGCCCGCCCTGCTGCCTTCCGGGGACGTGATCCTCGTCGGTCACCTTTCCCACCTGGTCCCCGCGGACCTGATAGTTGTGTTGCGTTGCCGCCCCTCAGTCCTCGTGAAGCGCCTCGGGTCAAGAGGATGGCCGGGCCCGAAGGTCCAAGAGAACATGGAGGCCGAGGCGCTCGACGTCATCCTGATCGAGTCGGTGGAGTCGGAGCGCGAGACGGTCGAGATCGACACCACTGCCATGACCACTGCGCAGGTCGCGGACGCGGTGGAGGAGATACTGGCGGGGGAAAGGGAGAAGTACGCAGTTGGGAATATCGACTGGAGCCAGGAGGTCTTGGGTTGGTACTAGATTCCAAGCGCGACAAGGTCGAGTTCATCATGCTACCGATGGCGAGGCTGCTGTCGAGGTTCAACCCCAACACCATCTCCTGGGCCTCCTTCGTCGTGGCCTGCGTGGCCGGTCTCCTCATCTTCCTCAGCCCCCGGAACTGGGCGCTGCTCCTGCCCCTGTCGGCCTTGGCGGTGCTGGCGAGCGGCTTCCTGGACGCGGTGGACGGGAAGGTGGCGAGGCTCACCGGGCGCGCCTCCAAGCGCGGGGACCTCCTCGATCACATCCTCGACCGGTACTCGGACGTGATGATGATCGGCGCGGTGGCCGTCAGCTCCTGGTGCAACCCGTACATCGGCATGCTTGCGATAATCGGAGTGCTGCTCACCAGCTACATGGGGACGCAGTCGCAAGCGGTGGGCGCCGGCAGGTTGTACGCGGGGTTGCTGGGCAGGGCGGACCGCGTCGTCCTCCTTACCGCCGCCCCGCTGGTGCAGGCCCTTTTCATGCTGATCTTCGCCGGCTCCTCGGGACGGATCTTCCTCGGCGTCTATCTCTCGGTGTTCGAGATCGTCATGCTGTGGTTCGCCGTGGTGGGCAACATCACTGCTGTCCAGCGGGCGGTCGAGATCTGGAGGAAGATGAAGGATTAGGGGCTTGGCGCCCCTTTCGGGGCGGCAGGTTCTTGATGCGGTAGTACGACAGCGGGTGCTTGACGTACTCCTTGGGATGGTTGCACAGCGAGTCCGGCTCGAAGCAGATGCCGTAGCTCTTCATGGTGGCGCACTCCGGCGGGGTGTACTCCGTTCCCGAGGTCTCGCCGGTGATGTGGTCCACCTGATACTTGGTCTTGGACTGATCGAAATCAGGCGAGGTGGCGTACAGCACCAGGATCTCGTCCGATGACAGACCGACATGGTGGAGGAACGCCGTTAGGGCGAAGCGGCCGGAGTGCGGTATGTTCTCCCCCGCCTGGGCCATGCCGATGAGGTGCTTCATGCACGGCGGGAAGTTCTCCACGCTGACCTTGCCGAAGTCCTCGGCCTTGAACTGTTCCCGCTTGATGGCGGTGCGGTCCTTGAGCTCCCGGAGGTCATCGCCCAGCGCGCGGACGATGCCGTCGGTGACCGGCAGAGGAAGCTCGCTCTCGATCCTATCTTGGAGCGCCTGCTGCATGACCCTGGCGAACTTCACTTGGCCTAGCGTGACGTGACCGTCCCGGACCTCGGTGTTCACCAGCTTCCACTCCTTGCTGCGCATTCGCGAGGTGTACCGCAGGTAATCGGAGAAGTGCATCCTGACGGAGAGGTCGTCATTGCTGTCCACATCGGTGGTGATCGGCACGCCGAGTTGGTAGGCGACCTCCTCCACCACGTCGCTCTCCTCCCTCTCCAGCCGCTCGCACATCGCCACCCCCTCGGCGAGGGCGTAGCGCTTAGTGAGGAACTTGTCACCCACGCTGGAGACGAACATCCTCGCCATAGGGTAGGAGAGGATCTCCTCCAGCTGCTCCGCCTCGGTGCCCATGGGGCGGAGACGGATGACGCCATGCTCCAGGGCATCGATGACACGGGCCTTGCCTCTCGCCCGGGCAAGCCTGAACGCCTGATGCTCCAGAAGGTCGTCCAGCGTCACTCCCTGGTCCTTCACGTGCTCCGCCGCGTCCTTGAGGAACGGGTACTTGGCGAGGTGAAGGCTCTCCATGGTCGAAGGCAGGCCATCCGCGGATAAATAAGTTCCAATCGTCCCTTCAGACGAAGGCAACAAGGTCCTCGAGCTCCTTGGCTACTCTAGGATCGTCCAGTGCCTCGGCCAGATCGGACATGTCCCTCATCGGCCTCTTCCGGAAGAGCCTGATGGCGCGCTTCCTGCCGACGCCTGGAAGCGCTTCCAGGGCCTTGAGGGAGCAGGAGTTGACCCCCAGGGGATGCTCGATGGCGGTGATGCTGCGGTACCCCCACCCGATGACCTTGACGTCGACGAACCTGCCCGCGTCCACGGGGTAAGGTATCCCGACCAGCAGGGGGTAGGAGCCGATCTGGCGGCCGAAGGTGGTGTTGCCGTCGCGCAGCTCGGTGAAGACCCTGCGGAGCACCGTCCCCCGGGGCACCAGCCGCTCCAGCATCGGCCTGTCGATCTCCTCGCGTACGAAGTCCTTGAACCTCACGAAGTCCCTGTGGCTTACCGTCGGGGGGAACTCGCGGCGCACCGGGATGACCTGGCGCACGTTGATCCGCCTGAGCAGGAGCCCCTCGCCCAGCACCTCGCGGAGGAACGTCCTGTCCATCTCCAGGCTCTCCACGGTCTCGCCCTCCAGGCCAACGATGAAGTTGAGGCCCGGGAGCAGCTCGGGAAGACCGGAGGAACCGACATCGTCGCCGACCCGGTTGATCAGCCTGATGGCCTCCATGGCCTGCTCGGCGCTTGCGTTCAGGTTGTTCGCCTCCCTGACCTTCGGGTCGGCACATTCCAGCCCTAGGGCGAGCACGTTGCCGCTGGTGCAGTGGCGGACCAGGCTCTTCAGCACCGCATCGGCCTCCTCAGGATAGGACGCCAGGACAGCGGGGTTGGCGTTGTCCACGTGCAGCACTTCCAGCCCGAGCGCCGCGATCCCGGAGAACAGCTTCTCGACCGCCTCAGGGCTCGGCCTTGGTGGGTCACCGGCGGACAGGTCGGCCTTGTACGACGCGATGCACGTCTGCGCCCCCAGCCTAAGGTTGGTCACGCCCAGCTCGCTAAGCTTGCGGCACTCGGCAATGATGTCCTCCTCCTCCCGGAACATCGGCTTGCCTTTCATCGGCTCCACGCAGAACGAGCATCCTCCAGAACCGAAGCGGACGCACCCGCGGTAGGTCTCGACCTCGGCGATCAGAGGTTGTGGGAAATCAGGGTGCCCCAGCACCGTATCCGCACCTGACAGAAGCCAGGCGTTCCACTCCTCCATCGTCCTCCAGCGCTCTTTCGCGCTGCCGATCGTCAGGAGGTCGTGCACCACGGCGGCGGGGTCCCTACCGGCCAGGTGATCGAACATCTCCAGGTTACCCGCCTCCAAGGCAGCGGGACCCCCAAGCACCCTGATCCCTGGCAGGCGCTCCGCCAGCGCTGCTATCTCCCGGCCGGAGGCGGGCATGGCCCTGAGGTACTTGCCTGGGACCGCGGAACCGGCCATGACCAGGCTGACCGCGGCATGCGGCAGTATGATGCCTTGGCGCACCTGGTCGATGGTGATGTACTCAGCCTCCGCCCCGGCAGCGCGGGCCGCGCCCACCGCCGCCCTGACCTGCGGGGAGATGTACGGCGGCACCCCCAGGCATGCCGGCTCGTCGACATAGCCATCGATGATGAGCGCCCGGAGCACCTTGGTCATGGTTCGAAGGATGGG
The DNA here is from genome assembly GCA_964426205.1 of uncultured Methanomassiliicoccus sp. GTDB lineage: Archaea > Thermoplasmatota > Thermoplasmata > Methanomassiliicoccales > Methanomassiliicoccaceae > UBA6. The sequence goes on from CAYRPG010000011.1 coordinate 31,017, forward strand.
GCCGGGGATATATTATCTAGACTCCCGTACCGCTAGGAACATCGTCCTTCTTGGCCATTGAAGTCCAGTATGCTCGAGGGAAGAAGCAGGCGGTAAACGCTCGTAAATAGGAAAAACGAGGTGTGTTTCGGTTGTTTTACTACGAAGACCGCAGAGTTGCCGCCCACGTCGAACGAGAACGCGTCGAAAAAGAGCATAGCCAACCGAACAGTTTAATAACGATATGGAGGATTTCGACCCAGTCCGGGCCCTGCTACCCTGTATCAAGCCCGGTGGAGCGTATTTCCTATGACGATGGACAAGAAGACCGAGGAAGAGCTGTTGAAAAAGGCATATGAGCCGGCCAGGCTGGCCATGAAGTACCATCCCTTCTATGAGGGAAAGATCGAGATCACCGCAAAGTGTCCGGTCAGGAACTTCCAGGACTTCGCCATATGGTACACTCCCGGAGTAGCGGAGCCATGCAAGGACATCAAGAAGAACCCCGAGAGGGTCTATGACCACACCAGCAAGGGCAACATGGTCGCGGTCGTCTCCGATGGGACGAGGGTCCTCGGTCTCGGGGACATCGGCCCGGAGGCCGGGCTGCCGGTCATGGAAGGCAAGGCCCTTTTGTTCAAGTACCTGGGCGGCGTGGACGCCGTGCCCATCTGCCTGGCGACCAAGGACCCCGAGGAGATCATCAAGACCGTGAAGTACCTCGCCCCGTCCTTCGGGGGCATCAACCTCGAGGACATCGAGAACCCCAAGTGCTTCGAGATCCTGGACCGCCTGCGGAAGGAGATGGACATACCGGTGTGGCATGATGACCAGCAGGGTACCGCGACCATCGAGACCGCCGGGGCCATCAACGCCCACAAGGTCGTGGGCAAGAAGATCCGCGAGTCCAAGGTGGCCATGGTAGGCGCGGGTGCGGCCAACATCGCCATCGCCAGGGTAATGGTCGCGGCGGGCTTCAACATCAAGAACATCGTCATGTGCGACAGCAAGGGCACCCTGCACCAGGGACGCGAGGACATCAAGAAGACCCACGCCGAGAAGTGGTTCATGTGCACCCACTCCAACGCCGAGAACGTGGTCGGCGGGATCGAGGACGCCATGAAGGGCGCGGACATCGTCGTCGCCGCCTCCAGGCCCGGACCGGGAGTCATCAAGAAGGAGTGGGTGAAGGGCATGGCCGATGACGCCATCGTCTTCGCCACCGCCAACCCCATTCCGGAGATCTGGCCGTGGGAGGCCAAGGAGGCCGGCGCCCGCATCATCGCCACCGGCAGATCGGACTTCCCCAACCAGGTCAACAACTCCCTGGGCTTCCCGGGTATCTTCCGTGGTGCGCTGGACGTTCGCGCCAAGACGATCACCGACGAGATGTGCATCGCCGCCGCCCTGGAGATCGCCAAGACCGCCGAGGACAAGGGCCTTACCGAGGAGTACATCGTTCCCACCATGGACGACTGGGAAGTGTTCCCCCGCGAGGCCGTGGCCGTCGGGATGAAGGCCGTCGAGACCGGCGTGGCCCGCGTGAAGCTCAGCCGCAACGAGCTGTGGGAGCGCGCGGAGAGGACCATCAGGCGGGCGAGGAACGAGACCAAGCTGCTGATGGACCAGAACTACATCCGCGCCCCTCCGGCGTAAACCCCTTCCCGACCTTCCTTTTTTGATCAGGTGACGGCATGAAATTCTCCGAGGCGACCAGGGGCAGGGTCTTCATCATCAGGCTGGAGCAGGGAGAGGTCATCCACGAAGTGCTTGAGAGCTTCGCCGCGGAGCACGGAGTGAGCGCCGCCGCCCTGCTGATGGTGGGCGCGGCCGATGGCGGCAGCAGCATCGTTTGCGGTCCCCGGGACGCCGACGCCCGTCCGGTGGAACCCCTGAAGCATACACTTCCGGACGTCCACGAGATGACCGGTGTCGGGACGCTCTTTCCGGACGAGGACGGCAAGCCGATGCTGCACGTCCACGCCGCGTTCGGCCGCGAGGGGAAGGCATCGGCGGGGTGCGTCCGCAGCGGCGTGGTGGTCTGGCAGGTCCTCGAGGTCATCATGTTCGAGCTGACCGGTACGAGCGCCCGCAAGGTGAGGGATACGGACACTGGCTTCGAGCTCCTCGAGCCCTAAGGCTAGGGAGCAGAAACGTAAAAATGAGGATATGGCGCTGTGCGCCGAAGATGTTTTCAGACCAGGGTGACGGTGGTGTTCTCGACGCTCTGGACCTTGGGTATCGACCGGAGGGCCTCCTCCAGCTTCTCGATGATGCCCGAGGTGTCGTCCATGATGGCGGTCACCTCGATGATCTTGAGGCCGAAGGCGAAGGGCTTGATGGAAACGCTGTTGATCCCTACCCCGTCCGGGAGCACCGAAGGCAAGGCCTTGACGATCTCCTCGGGGTTTACCTCGGGGCTCTCAGGGACCATATTGTAAACGGCGGCAACCTTTCCCATGTTACGCACCTAAGGTCCGGTGAACCCGCACTTGGTGCAGGTGTAGGTAACGCTCTGGTCCCTGCACTGGGGGCAGCGGCCGATCTCTACCACGCCGCACTCGGGGCACTTGAAGAACGTCATACCGTCGTTCTTGCCCAGCCTGACGCCGCATGAGCTGCAAATCTTCTCTGTCTCCATGATGATCACCGAAATTTGAGCCGATAGAGTTTTGTCTTGGTATATAAGACCGCCGTTTTTCCTCAGAACCAGCCCCGGCGCCTGAACAGCAGGACCATGAGAATGGCGATCACCAGCATCACCACCAGGACGCCGGGGTAGCCGATTTGTGAACTTAGCTCGGGCATGTAGGCGAAATTCATCCCTTGACATTCCCACTATTCACAGGATTCTGAGGTCGTCCTCGTCAAGACGTTGCCTCCTGAGGGGTATCAATGCGCCCTTTGCACCAATCCCTGTCTTGGTGCAATCGACCGACGCTTTCCTCGAGTGAGGGACGCAACGCGATGTTGAACGACGCGTTGACGTCGGCGTGGTCAACGTGCCCGCATTGCGGGCACGTGAAATCCTTGCCATCCCGGATACCTATCTCGCCGCACCGGCTACATCTCTGCGAAGTGTAGGCGGGGTCAACATAGGCAACCGGCACCCCGCGCAGCTTGGCCTTGTACTCAATCATCTGTTGTAATTGGTAAAAAGACCAACTGTGCAGCGAGGGCCTGGATGACTTGGATGTGCGCGCGGTTGTTCGTATGTCGCTCAGCCTTTCGAGTTTTATACCGCCCGCTTGCTGAGCGGCCTCATCGACTATGGCTCTGGAGATCTTGTGGTTGATATCCTTGGTCTTGTTGTTCTCCTTGTGCTTTATCTTCTTCTTCGCTACTCGAGGATGTCCTTCAATGTAGAGGTGCCGCCTCATCTTCGAGTACTTGCGGTGGATGTGCGGCACTTCTTTACCGAACTTCTGCACCTTGCCGGTCGATGGGTTCGCGACCACGGCGATGTGGCCGGTCGAGTTCAGGTCGACGCCGATCCATTGTTCGACCTCGTGTAACGGCGGTTCGTTGACGGTCACCGTAATGAATGCAATATCGTGGTCTAGCTCGATCTGGTTGACCTTCTCGAAGAGAGGAAGATAACTGATGTCCAGGCAGAGCTTGAGACATGAAATGTACACCTCGTGCTTCTCTCGGTTCACTCTCACTCCTTGGCCAGGGATAGTCAGCACCACCTTGTGCACGGCCTTGAGCATACGGTTGCGAGAGTACTTCCTGAGCACCTGGCAGGCGATGACCGATGGAAGACCGATCTCCTTGACATCTTTGGATGATTGACTTCCGGTCTGCATTGCGAAAATCGCTACCTTCTTAGCCTTCGTTAGCTCGACGCTGAAATCTCGTTCGTGTTTGAGCTTGAAGGTCAGGAGCATGATCTCGTTTCTTCTTTCGAACTCGATGCGTTCCCAGTCGCCTTGGAGCAGTTTAAGGGTGGCTGATACAATCAGACTAACACCTTGAGCATCACATTCAACACTAGGTGTTGCGTTTCGATGCGAGGCTGCCCAGACACTTTTCTTTTCAGGACGCTCCAATGCTAATGACCAGAGACAACCGGTACCGTTCAGGGGCCAAATGATCTCTAGTTGGGAACCTTTGACGGTGGAATAACGGCATCCCAACACTGCCTGCCCTCTACAAATCATAGTTCATTAGATGCAATTCATTCTGAGAATGAATCCCTAGGCTTTCTTGCTCCACGAACTGTAGTGGGCGCTCATATTGCGGACCCCGTTGTGTTCGTTGCTCAGGGCTTCAAAGGTCCTCGGAAAGTGGTAGCCGACCGGCACCATGGTTATGAGAAGCCCTCTGTCATATGCACGAGGGAGGATTTCAATGATGTCCGAGGCGGCCCTTGAGCACGACCTCCTGGTGAAGGTCATCGGTCCTGATCTCCCGCACCACGAGGTCGCGTCCATCGATGTCCATGATGTTCATCGCCGGTCTTGAGCGACCCTTCAGGCGGCGGGAGGTGGAGGTGGCGGCGGTGATGAAGTAGCACCCGTCCAGGTTCCACACCCACGCCAGATGCTTGTGGCCCGAGAGCACGATGTCGACCCCCGCCTCCTTGATAATGCCCAGCAGGTCCCCGGCGTCGGTGGGGATCTGGCGCTCCCTTCCCGTCCCGGGGATGGGGATGAGGTGGTGGTGCAGCGCGAGCATCCGGACCCCCGGGCCGGACAGGTTGTTGCGGATATCGTCGTAGTGCTCCCTTCCCACGTGGCCGTCGTCGACGTCGGGCTCGGTGGAATCGAGCCCCACGATGGTGACATCGCTGCCGCGGTAGCAGTTGAACCGGGGGCCGATAAGCTCCTCGAAGATCATGTAGCCCAGGTTCCTGGCGTCATGGTTGCCGGGTACGATCAGCTTCTCCTTCACGTCGAGGCCGTCGAGGAACCGCTTGGCCGCCTCGAACTCCGCGACGTAGCCGTCGGTGGTCAGGTCCCCGGTGACCACCAGAAGGTCCGGTCTTTCTTCTTTCACGATCCGGGCGACGTTGTCCGCATACTCCTGGACGAAAAGGGAGCTGGAAAAGTGCAGGTCGGAAATGTGAGCGATCCTCATCGGACATGGTAATGTGTTGACGGCGGGAAATACTTCTCTCCTACCGTACCATTTTAGCGCCCCGATCCATGCAGGGGGCATGAGCGACGGAGGGAAGGGGATCGAGGGGATAATGGATGAGCTGAGGGGCCGGTCGGACCCGCTTCACCGGGCGGGCATGGCCCGCTTCGGGATGAACGTCGGGACGGCCCTCGGGGGCACCTCGGTCCCGCAGCTGAGGGCCCTGGCCCGGCGCGTCGGCAAGAGCCACGAGACCGCCGCCGCGCTGTGGGCGACCAACGTCCACGAGGCACGCCTGCTGGCGACGATGGTCGAGGAGCCGGCGACGGTCACCGAGGAGCAGATGGAGGCGTGGGTCAAGGACCTCAGCTCCTGGGACCTATGTGACCAGTGCTGCATCAACCTGTTCTGGCGGACGCCGTACGCATGGTCCAAGGCGGTCGAGTGGCCCTCCCGCCAGGAGGAGTTCGTGAGGCGCGCCGGCTTCGCCCTCATGGCCGTGCTCGCGGTGCACGACAAGGACGCTTCCGATGCCAGGTTCGCCGAGCTTCTGCCGATCATCGAGGCCGGGTCCGACGATGGCCGCAACTTCGTCCGAAAGGCGGTGAACTGGGCGCTCCGGCAGATCGGGAAGCGGAACATGGAGCTGAACCGGGCGGCCGTGGAGTGCGCAACGAGGATCGCTGGAAGGGGGAACAGGGCCGCAAGCTGGATCGCCGCCGACGCGCTTCGGGAGCTGCGGAGCGATGCGGTCCAGGCCCGCCTGCGTTCTGAGCGGGAGAGATAGGCCGCGCTAACCTTTCAATATCATACGTCTATAAGGGGTGAGCGGGAGAGGTTACCGCATTGCGGCGGGCCTCGGAAATCGTTGTCGATACAGCCTCTGGCTCGCCTGCTAGGCAACCTTTAAATAATTGGAGTCTTTACATGGGGTTCTGCAATGCCAATTAGCTTGCAATGGGCCCGTAGCTCAGCTAGGTTGGACGGCGGTGAGTTCGCTCTTCTCCGTCCCTAGAAAGAGCATCTGGCTTTTAACCAGGTGGTCCGGGGTTCGAAAGGCGCGCGGCCTTCCCGCGCGCTCCGAAAATCCCCGCGGGCCCGCCCTGGTAACAGGAGAGGAACGATGGAAGGTTTAACGTTCGGGAAGCCAGCGAGGCAGTCTTTTCTAACCCTGACTCTTAGTCGAAACTATTTTCCAACTACAACGGGCGAGGTGAACTAGGTGGTAGAGTCGGATTTGAACGTTTTGGAGCACGATCTCGTGCCAGAGCATTCTCTGCTCTCGGAGCAGGAGGCCGAGAAGGTCTTGGCCGATTTGAAGATAACAAGGGACCAGTTGCCAAAGATCCGGAGGGACGACGCCTGCATCCGGCTCTTGGAGCGCATCGAGGGCCCCATAAACCCCGGCAGGATAATCAAGATAAGAAGGAAAAGCGACACTGCCGAAGAGTTCATAGTATACCGCCTTGTGATAAGCAAGGATCTCAAGGGGTGAGAACGAATTGCGTGATCTGATAGAACTGTATTTCAAGGACCGGTCCATCGTAAATCATCACATCTCGAGCTTCAATGATTTCCTGTCCACGATGGACAATCCCAACAGCCGCATGCAGAAGATCGTGGACAACCTCCGGGTGTCGGCCGATGACACCAGCAGGGGCATCATAAAGCTCGAGGAGGACCGCACCGACGGCCGCAAGGTCGAGATCAGGGTGGGACGCCGCAGGGACGAGAAGACCGGCAACATCGATCCCCAGTACAGCCGCCCCACCATCCGCATCCTGAACCCGGTGGTCCGTGAGGCGAACGGAGCCACCCACAAGCTCACTCCGATGGAGGCGAGGCTGCGCAACCTCAACTACCTCGCCCCGATCGAGCTGGAGTTCACGATCATCGAGGACGGCATCGAGAAGGAGCCGGAGAAGGTGCATATCGGCGACCTGCCCATCATGCTCCGCTCCAAGCGCTGCAACCTCTACAAGGAGAACATGGAGGAGGAGCGGGAGCTCACCGACAGCGAGTACCGCGAGAAGCTCATCGAGGCCGGGGAGGACCCCGCTGACCCCGGTGGATACTTCATCATCGGCGGGACCGAGAGGGTCCTGATCTCCCTGGAGGACCTTGCCCCCAACCGGGTCATGGTCGAGTACAACGAGCGCTACGGCACTCAGCTGGAAGTGGCCAAGGTCTTCTCCCAGAAGGAAGGGTACAGGGCGCTGACCCTGGTGGAGAAGAAGAAGGACGGCATCCTCATGGTCACCGTTCCCGCGGCCTCGGGCCAGATCCCCCTGGTCATCCTGATGAAGGCCCTGGGGATGGAGAACGACAAGGAGATCTACGACGCCATCGTGAGCGTCCCCGACATGGCCAACATCGTGTACGCCAACATCGAGGAGTGCCACGACAAGAAGCTCTATCCGCCAAACGGCGTGTTCACGACCGAGGACGCCCTGAACTACCTGGAGCGCAAGTTCGCCACCGGGCAGGCCCGCGAGTACCGGGAGAAGAAGGTCGAGTCCATAATCGACCGCTCCCTGCTGCCCCACCTGGGCGACACCAAGGAGGACCGCATCAAGAAGGCCTACTTCCTGGGCAGGATCGCCCGCTCGGTGCTCGAGCTGAGCATCGGGATGAGGAAGGAGGACGACAAGGACCACTACGCGAACAAGAGGCTGAAGCTCTCCGGGGACCTCATGGAGGACCTGTTCCGGGTCGCCTTCACCAACCTGATGAAGGACCTGAAGTATCAGCTCGAGCGCTCCTTCGCGAGGAAGAAGGACCTGCGCATCGGCTCGGCGATCCGACCCGACCTCCTGACCCACCGTTTGCTGCACGCCCTCGCCACCGGTAACTGGGTAGGCGGGCGTGCGGGCGTCTCCCAGCTTCTGGACCGCACTTCCAACATGAGCACCCTGTCCCACCTGCGGAGGGTCACCTCATCCCTGACTCGTTCTCAGCCTCACTTCGAGGCCCGCGACCTGCACCCGACCCAGTGGGGTCGGCTCTGCCCCAACGAGACCCCTGAAGGTCAGAACTGCGGCCTGGTCAAGAACGCCGCCCTGATCATCGACGTGTCCGAAGGGTTCCGCGATGAGGACGTCCAATGGCTCCTCCGCGACCGCGGAGTGGTCGAGGTGAAGGCCGGGGAGGCCATCACCGGAGCGAAGGTCTACGTCAACGGCGACCTCGTGGGCTACATCGAGAACCCCCGCGTGCTGGTGTCGGAGATCCGCGCCGGAAGGAGGCAGGGCCTGCTGTCCAGCGAGATCAACATCCGCTACGACGAGGAGATGGGCGAGGTCATCATCAACTGCGATGAGGGAAGGCTCAGGCGCCCGCTGCTGGTCATCCAGGAGGGCCGCCCGGTCATCACCCGCAAGCACCTCGAGGACATCCGTGAGGGGAAGGTCAAGTGGGCCGACCTGCTGCGCGAGGGGGTCATGGAATGGATCGACGCCGAGGAGGAGGAAGACTCCCTGGTGGCGGTCGAACCGTTCGATCCGCCTGCAAGGTGCGCCTCCTGCGGCCGCGCCCTTTCACCCACCGACATCGACTGGATGAACCCCGGGACGGACACCAAGGAGGCCACCGTGAAGTGCAAGCACTGCGGCGGGGAGATGAAGGTTCCGCTGCTGATCACCGCTGAACACACCCATATGGAGGTCGACCCCATGGTCATCCTGGGCGTCGCCGCTGGCGTGGTGCCCTACCCCGAGCACGACTCGTCCCCGCGTGTCACCATGGGCGCGGGCATGGCCAAGCAATCGCTGGGTCTCAGCTGCACCAACTACCGCAAGCGGCCCGACACCCGCGGTCACATCCTGCACTACCCGCAGAAGCCGATGGTGCAGACCAAGCCCATGGACTTCGTGGCGTTCAACGACCGCCCGGCCGGGCAGAACTTCGTGGTCGCGGTGATATCGTACCACGGCTACAACATGGAGGACGCGCTCATCCTGAACAAGGCGTCCATCGAGAGGGGGCTGGGACGCTCCTCCTTCCTGAGGACCTACCGCGCCGAGGAGCGCCGGTACCCTGGCGGGCAGGAGGACCACTTCGAGATCCCCTCCCCGGACGTCAGGGGCGCCCGTACCGACATGTCCTATGCCAACCTTGGCGAGGACGGCCTGATCTCCCCGGAGACGTTGGTCTCCGGCGGCGACGTGCTGGTCGGCAAGACGTCCCCTCCCAGGTTCCTAGAGGAGGAGACGGATTTCCTCACCCCGCAGAAGAGGAGGGAGACCTCCATCACCATCCGCCCTGGCGAGAGCGGCTGGGTAGACTCGGTCATGCTGACCGAATCGGAGAACGGCTCCCGCCTGGTGAAGGTCAAGGTGAGGGACGAGAGGATCCCCGAGCTGGGCGACAAGTTCGCGTCCCGGCACGGGCAGAAAGGGGTCGTCGGTCTCATCGTTCCGCAGGAGGACATGCCGTTCACCTGTGACGGCGTCACCCCCGATCTGGTCGTCAACCCCCACGGCATACCGTCGCGTATGACCATCGCCCACGTCCTTGAGATGATAGGCGGCAAGGTCGGAGCGATGGAGGCGAGGTCCATCGATGGCACCGCCTTCTCCGGCGAGAAGGAGCAGGCGTTGCGCGAGGCGCTCGGCCGGGCCGGCTTCAACACCACCGGCAAGGAGGTCATGTACGATGGCCAGACCGGCAAGAGGATCGAGGCCGAGATCTTCACTGGAGTGATCTACTACCAGAAACTGCACCATATGGTGTCCGGGAAGATGCACGTTCGTTCCCGCGGGCCGGTGCAGATACTCACGAGACAGCCGACCGAGGGCCGTTCCAGGCAGGGCGGTCTGAGGTTCGGTGAGATGGAAAGGGACTGCCTCATCGGGCACGGGGCGGCCATGGTCATCAAGGACCGTTTGCTGGACGAATCCGACGGCACCTTCCTGTACGTGTGCGGCAACCCCGCCTGCGGGCACATCGCCATGATGGACCGCCGGGGTGCCATACGGTGCCCGGTATGCGGCAACAACACCAACGTGCATCTCGTACAGACGAGCTATGCGTTCAAGCTGCTGCTCGACGAGCTGCTATCACTTGGCGTCGTCATGCGCCTTCAGCTGGAGGACCTAAGATGATGCGAGGCGTTTCAAAGAGGATCGGTTCGATCAAGTTCTCAACACTGTCGCCCGATGAGGTCAGGAAGATGTCCGCCACCAAGGTCATCACCGCAGATACCTACGACGATGACGGCTTCCCGATCGACATGGGCCTCATGGACCCCCATCTGGGGGTCATAGAGCCAGGTCTTCGTTGCAAGACCTGCGGTAACAAGGTGGACGAGTGCCCCGGGCACTTCGGCCACATCGACCTGGCCATGCCGGTCATCCACGTCGGCCTGGTCAAGGAGATCAAGAAGCTCCTGCAGTCCACCTGCAAGACCTGCGGGCACCTCCTCATGACGAAGGAGGAGGCGCAGCGCAAGGCCCAGGAGTGGGCGGACATGGACGACCTGGGCGGTGATGCGATCGACTACCGCCTGCTGGCCAAGGGAACGGCCAAGGACGCGTCCAAGAACACCATCTGCCCCTACTGCGGCCAGGAGCAGGGTAAGATCACCCTGGACAAGCCGACCACCTTCCGCGAGGACGGCCACAAGCTCACGCCCAAGGAGGTCAGGGAGCGCCTGGAGCGCATCCCCGACGAGGACCTTCCCCCGCTGGGAATAGATCCCGCCTCCTGCCGCCCGGAGTGGATGGTTCTGACCGCTCTGGCGGTCCCGCCGGTGACGGTGCGCCCGTCCATCACCCTGGAGTCCGGTGACCGGTCCGAGGATGACCTGACCCACAAGCTGGTCGACGTCCTGAGGATCAACCAGAGGCTTCGGGAGAACCGTGACGCCGGTGCCCCCCAGCTGATCGTAGAGGACCTGTGGGAGCTGCTTCAGTACCATGTTACCACCTACTTCGACAACCAGACCTCGGGCATCCCTCCGGCGAGGCACCGTTCCGGCAGGCCGCTCAAGACCCTGGTGCAGAGGCTGAAGGGTAAGGAAGGACGGTTCCGTTCCAACCTGTCCGGTAAGCGTGTGAACTTCTCCGCCCGTACCGTCATATCGCCCGACCCCTCGCTCTCGATCAACGAGGTCGGAGTGCCCGAGGAGGCCGCTCGTGAGCTGACCGTCCCGGTGCATGTCACCAAGTCCAACATCGAGTTCCTCAGGAACATGGTGAAGGGCGGCTCGAACCCGCCCAGAATCGACGGCAAGTACATGCCTGGAGTGAACTACGTCATCCGTTCCGACGGCCGCAGGATGAAGGTCACCGACCGTAACGCCGAGTCCATAGCCGAGGGCCTGGAGGTCGGCTATGTGGTCGAGAGGCACCTGATGGACAAGGACGTCGTGCTCTTCAACCGGCAGCCGTCCCTGCACCGGATGTCGATGATGGCCCACACCGTGCGGGTCATGCCCTGGAAGACCTTCCGGTTCAACCTGTGCGTCTGCCCGCCGTACAACGCCGACTTCGACGGCGACGAGATGAACCTGCACGTGCTGCAGAGCGATGAGGCCCGTGCGGAAGCGATGATCCTGATGAGGGTGCAGGAGCACATTCTGTCCCCGAGGTTCGGAGGCCCGGTCATCGGCGCCATCCACGACCATATCACCGGGACCTTCCTGCTCACCCACATGGACCCCCGGTTCGACAAGCAGGAGACGATCAACATCCTCTCCCAGATCGCACGCGAGGATCTCCCGAAGCCCATAGTCGAGGACGGAAAGGAGTACTGGACCGGACACCAGCTCTTCTCCCTGATCCTCCCCGAGGACTTCCACATCACCTTCAAGGCGTCCATCTGCCGGAACTGTGCTGTCTGCAAGAAGGAGGACTGCGACCTCGATGCGTACGTGAAGATACGCAAGGGGAAGCTGCTCACCGGTACCATCGACGAGAAGGCCATCGGCTCCTTCAAGGGCAAGATCCTCGACAAGATCACCCGTGACTACGGCGCGGACGCGTCCCGGCAGTTCCTGGACGAGGTCACCAAGCTGGCCATCGGGGCGATCATGGTGCGCGGGTTCACCACCGGCATCGATGACGAGGACATTCCCGCGGAGGCGACCAGACAGATCAACGAGGTGCTCTCCGACGCCGTGCGCAAGGTCGCCGAGTTCGTCCAGGCATACCGCGAGGGCATCCTCGAGCAGCTGCCCGGTCGCTCGCTCGACGAGACGCTGGAGGTCGAGGTCATGAAGGTCCTGGGACGCGCCAGGGACGAGGCCGGTCAGATCGCCGGCCGCCACCTGGGTATGGAGAACTCCGCGGTCATCATGGCCCGCTCGGGCGCCAGGGGCTCCATGCTGAACCTTTCACAGATGGCCGGCTGCATCGGGCAGCAGGCGGTCAGGGGAGAGCGGCTCTCCAGGGGATACTGGAACAGAACCCTGCCCCACTTTAAAAAGGGAGACCTGGGCGCCGAGGCCAAGGGGTTCGTGCAGAACTCCTACAAGAGCGGCCTGACGCCGACGGAGTTCTTCTTCCACTCCATGGGTGGGCGTGAGGGTCTGGTCGATACCGCCGTCCGTACATCGAGGTCGGGTTACATGCAGCGCCGTCTGATCAGCGCCCTGGAGGACCTGAAGCTGAAGCAGGACGGCACTGTCCGCAACACCGCGGACATCATCGTCCAGCTGCGCTACGGCGAGGACGGGGTGGACCCCTGCCGCAGTGTTCAGGGAGACGCGGTGGACATCGATGACGTCCTTTCCGAGGTCCTCGGCGACGACGCCGAGACATTGGCCCGCATCGAGGAGAAGAAGCTCGCCGGCTACGCCACCATCGAGAAGGACCTCATGGAGACCATGGAGGAGGAAGAGGTCGAGGAGCCGGAGTACGACGCCGGCAGCGGCGGAGGTGAGGACTGATGGCTCGTAAGGACACGTTCAACGCACTGCAGAGGAGAGGGATCGAAGCGGCGGTCGCCGACAAGCTCCTCCAGGGTTACACCAGCATCACCGATATCGCTGCCGCGAGTCCCTCGGACCTTGTGTCCCTCGGCCTCACCGAGGAGCAGGCCGCCACCGTGCTCAGCAAGATGGGCAAGGCCAAGAAGGAATCAGGTTCCAGGAAGGCCGTGAAGAAGGAGGTCGTGGTCGAGCCCACCAGGAAGGTCGAGTTCCAGCGGGTGGTGAAGGCCAAGCCCATCACCTCCTATGAGAGCAAGCTCAACGGCATGCTGGAGGAGATGGACATCGAGCTCCCGCGCAAGGTGGTGGTGACCCTCGCCGAGAGGCTCGAGGGCACCAACATCTCCGAGGCCAAGATCAAGGAGGTCCTGAAGAGGTCGTCTGAGAAGTTCGAGCTCCACAAGATGGACGCCAACGAGTCGGCCGGTATCCTCGCCGCCCAGTCCATAGGCGAGCCCGGTACCCAGATGACCATGCGTACCTTCCACTACGCCGGTGTCGCCGAGATCAACGTTACCCTGGGCCTGCCCCGTCTCATCGAGATCGTGGACGCCCGCAGGGTGCCTTCGACCCCGATGATGACGGTGTACATACAGCCCGAGCACCGCGAGATCGTCGAGGAGGTCCGTCGGGTCGCCTCGCGCATCGAGAAGACGACCCTGCTGGACATCGCCGATATCGAGACGGACATCGTCAACATGAAGGTGATAGTCCACCCCGACATGTCCAAGCTGGAGCAGAAGGGCATCAGCATGGAGCAGATCGTGGAGCGGCTGAACAAGGACCGCCGCCTCCGCGGCCAGGTGAAGCTGGAGAACGACGCCGAGGACCCCACCCGCCAGTACGTGGTGATCACCTCCGACGAGCCCAGCTTCAAGAAGCTCCAGGGCATCGTGCAGGCCACCAGGGACGCGGTCATCCAGGGGCTCGATGGCATCGAGAGGGCCATCCTGAGGAAGCAGCCCAACGGCGAGTACGTCATCTACACCGCGGGATCGAACCTCCGGGACGTCCTGGCCGAGGACAAGGTGGACCGCAAGCGGACCACCACCAACTCGATACAGGAGATATACGACGTGCTGGGGGTGGAGGCGGCCCGGAACTCCATCATCAACGAGGCGTCGAGGACCCTGGAGGAACAGGGTCTAACGGTCGACATCCGGCACATCATGCTCGTGGCCGACCTGATGACCAACGACGGCGACGTCAAGGCCATAGGCAGGCATGGGATCTCCGGCAGGAAATCGAGCGTGCTCGCAAGGGCCGCGTTCGAGATCACTGCCACCCACCTCCTCCACGCCGCTCTCACCGGAGAGACGGACGACCTGGACGGGGTGGCGGAGAACATCATAGTGGGGCAACCCGTTACGCTGGGGACAGGTGCTGTCAACCTGGTGTACGAGCCCAAGAAGAGGCCCAAGGAGGCAAGCGAATGATAGATTTGGGAAGAGCGATAAAGGCCGCTGCGACCACCGGCAAGGTGGTCTACGGCGTGCAGCAGGCAGAGAAGGCGGTCAACAGCGGGGCGGCCAAGATGGTCATCTACGCTGACAACTGCCCGAGTGAGTTCCTCAGATCTGGAAACCACAGCATCAAGGTTGTCAAGTTTGAGGGTACCAACATGGAGCTAGGGGCTCTATGCGGGAAGCCGTTCTCGGTGTCCGCCCTGGCGGTCATAGACAAGGGCACCTCGAACATCCTTTCGTTGTGATCCTATGCCGGCTGAGATTACTTTCACCGAGGAGACCCTGAGGTACATCAACCTCTTCGAGGCGGTTACCAAGACCAGGGTCAAGGACTGCATGGAGACCGAGGAGAAGCTCGTGTTCGTGGTCGAGCCAGGCCAGGCCAACCGGGCCGTGGGCAAGGCCGGCGAGAACGTGATCCGCCTCAAGAACCAGACCGGGAAGAACATCCAGGTGATCGAGTACTCCGACGAGCCTGAGAAGTTCATCCGGAACGTGTTCTACAACTACAACGTGCAGAACGTGGTGATCGAGAACCGCGGCAACGTCGTTCACGCGACGGTGACCGTCGACCCGAAGGTCAAGGGGCGCGCGATCGGCAAGAACGGACGCAACCTCAAGATCGCCCGGGATATCGTGAACCGGCACCACAACGTCCAAAGCATCAGCGTGGCCTGAGCGGTTCCCGCTCCACTTCCAGCCTGTCGGCGGTGGGGTACTCCTCCACCAGGAAGGACTCGTAGGGAAGCTCGGAGAATATCTCCTCGAGCACCCACGGGGCCACCTCAACCCTTTTCCTCTCCTCATCTTTTCTGAACAGTCCCTCGGGCACCTCGAACTCGTCACGGAGCATCGCGAACACCTCATCCATCGGCCCCTCTATCACGCCCTTGAGCAGGGTCCCCTCCTCGGTGATGATGTCCGATGGAAGAGCGATCTTCAGCGCCCTGCGCTTGATCCTCCTCCTCAGCTGCACGGAGTCCTTGAAGCTCGACGAACAGTAATGGACCGGGACCCCCTTGGACGCGGCCATGACCTCGAGGGCGAGCTCCTCGCTCCCCCCGACCGCCGATGACACGTCGTCCTTCACGTCCATCCCCCGCTCCCTGAGCCGCTCCCAGTTGCCCTCGGAGAACTCCAGCTCGTTGAGGTTGACGAAGTCGAGGCCGGCCTCGGCGGCGTAGGCGACGAGGGCCTTCAGCCCCTCCCCCTCGCCGGGGAGCGCAGGCACCTCGAAACCGATCCTCATCTTCGTGGACCGCTTGAACTCGGCGAGCTTGGTCCCCGACATCGAAGACCACATCTCTGCCGGGGGATGCAGCCGCAGCTCGTCCAGTCCCGCTTCTTCCAGCGCGCGGAAGGCCTCGGGGTCCAGGGACGAGGTGTACAGGTGGATGTGGTGCTCCGGTCCGAACTCCTTCTTGAGCATCCTGATGAGGTGCACGGTCCTCTCCAGGCAGGCGACCGGGTCCCCTCCCGTCACCCCCGTGCCTTGAGCATCGATCATCCTCGCCTCCTCCAGGATCTCCTCGTCTCTTGAGACCCTGCGCTCGTTGGCATAGATGACATCCTTCCCTCTCTTTTCCAGGGACAGGGGACAGTAGAAGCAGCCGGTGGAGCATTTGCCGGACACGAGCAGCACCATCTTGGAGCCCTGTCGGCAAAGGACGCATCCGCGGGGCAGTCGGCCGGTGTGCGCCGAGCCGGCCTCCATTGATTGGACCCTCATCGGCCGATTGAGGCGCGGGCGGCTAATAAATCTTTAGTACCCGCCCAAAAAGGTGCTCCATCGTCGCTTACATGCAATCGTTATATAGAGGCGGCTCGAATTTTGTTCGGGAGGAAGTCATGTCGATAAGGGTGGTTGAACCGGAGGTCTCTTTCCAGATGGAGGGGACAAGATCTGATCCGCGGGCAGGCGAGCAGGCGATCGCCCGACCTGCCAGCGAGATGAACATCGTTCACGCTGACCTGCCGACGAGGTGGGCCGAGGTGCCTGTCAAGCTCTCCGAACAGCTCAGGCTGGAGAAGGGGAACTACGCGGTGTCAAGGTTCACCCTCATGGATGACCGCAGGGACGACGGGCAGCTGTCCTTCGAGACGGTGGTGTACCCGGACCGGAAGACGGCGGTCGAGGTGCTGGTGAAGACGCTGAGCAAGATGAGCTGCCTGAAGCTTTCCCGCGTGGACCTCGGAGAGGCCGGGGCCATGATGGAGGCGGTGGGCAAGGCCGGGAGGATCATGAAGGCCATCGCCTTCGTGGAGCGCAACGTGTACGGCCTGATCATGCTGTCCTGCGACGAGAGCTGCAATGTCTCTAATACCTGGCTCATTGGCATGGGCCGGCTCATGGTCTCCAGGATGCACTGAGCACATCTATTATATCGGACGGCCTTCACGTCCGCGGTGCATGGCATGAGGGCCAAAACGCGGATGATACTGGCGCTGGACGAGACGGACGAGGCCAAGGCCCTAAAGGTCGCCGGGGAGGTCCGGGACCTGGTGGACGCTATCAAGATCAACTGGCCCCTGGTTCTCTCAACGTCCCCCGAGATGATCGCCAGGCTCGCCCGCCTCGCCCCGGTCATATGCGACTTCAAGATCGCCGACATACCGAACACCGACCGCCTCATCGTCGAGCAGGTCCGCAGGAGAGGCGCCAGCGGCGTCATCGTCCACGCGTTCACCGGCACCGATTCGCTAAAGGCAGCGGTGGAGGCCGCCGGCGACGTCGATGTCTTCGTGGTCACGGAGATGTCCCATCCCGGGGGGCAGGAGTTCACCGCCCCGCTGGCGGAGAGGTTCGCTGGGATGGCCGTCGAGGCCGGGGCTGCCGGGGTGATCGCTCCCGCGACCCGCCCGGAGAGGATCGCCAAGGTGCGCTCGATCGTCGGCGATCTCCTCATCCTCTCGCCGGGAGTGGGGGCGCAGGGCGGCAGTGCCTCCGACGCCATATCCATGGGCGCTGACCACGTCATCGTCGGTCGCTCGATCTATGGCGCGTCGGACCCCCGGGAGGCCGCCAGCAGGCTCGTGGAAGAGATACGGAAGGTCCCCCGGCGCAACTAGCACCTCACCACGTCCTGTCGGCCCACCGATCCCGGCCGCGGTCCAAGCTCACAAGGCCCCCATGGTCAGTATCGCGCTCTCTTCTTCTGGCGATCCCCGAGGGCTCGCGGTCGCAGATGTGCCTTCCCCTGGACCAATATCTCTCTTGGGTCGGGCGGTGGAGTATAGGCAACCCGGACGGTATACCTCGGCGGCTCGCACCTCGGGCGCGGTACAAGATCTTCCATGGCATCGAGCGGGAGAGCCGGGGGGACGCTGAGCATAGGCACATCTGGACGTTCTCCGGTCGGTCCCCCGCCTCGATGCGATCCCTATCTATCATGATAACGGTGGGCGAGCGCGGTCGCGGCGAGCACGGCCCCGTCGCCGTATGAGGGCAACTTCGGTCAGGACGTCTACGGTTGTGCCAGCAAGATCGCGCAGAGAGACAGACTTTTTATATTGGACCGATAATCACAGAGAGATTCCGCCTAGGAGACTCTAACGATGGAAGCGAACGCAGGGAGGCCAGAGGGCCAATCCCAAAAAGAAAGGAAGCCAGCGAAGGACGGTCTCCGGTCCCAGTTCAAGGACACTTGGCTGGGCAGGAACTGGGGAACCGTGCTCATCCTCATGGCTGTGATATTCATCGCACTCTTCGTGCGCAGCTACTACGGATATGCCACCTCGGTGGACAATGGCTTCCTGGTCGCCGGAGGTTCTGACTCATACTACCACATGCGTGTCATAGAGCATGTGGAGTCGACCGGCGAGCACCTGGTCCAAGACCCCCTCCTGAACTACCCCATGGGCATCAGGAACATGAGGCCCCCGCTTTACGATTGGTCAGTAGCTGTGACCAGCATGTTCCTCTCGGGGATATCCGGAGCCTCGTTGTCCGACGCGACCGGCTATTCCTTGGTCCTGTCCACTCCGTTCTGGGGCGCGCTGACCATCATCCCACTGTACCTGATCACCCGGGCCGCCTTCGGTAATCGGGCGGGCCTGCTGGCATCACTGCTGTTCGCCCTGATGCCAGGAAATATCACCAGGAGCATGATCGCCGACGCCGATCACGACGCCATGATCCTGTTCTTCGTGGTGTTCTCGTTCTACTTCCTGTTCCGTGCGCTGGCCACCATGAACGGCACCAAATGGGTGTCCGACTGGAGGGACCGTAAGACCATACGGCCGGGGATAAAGAGCTATCTGGACACCAACAAGAGATCGCTGATATACGCGATGCTTGGAGGAGTGTGCGTGGCCACCGTGGCCATGATCTGGACCGGTTACACTTACCTCCTGATCATCGTCCTGGTCTACTTCCTCGTGCAGGTCCTCATCAATCGCTTCCGCAACGTCGATTCCATGGGCGAGTTCTTCGTCGTCTTCGCTATGATGATGACCGCCTTCGTGGTAATGGCCCCGCTCTACTGGCAGATGAACTACTGGGGCCAGTGGTTCGACGTGCCGTTCTATCTCTTCCTCGGCTCGATGATCGTGGGAGGCCTGTTCATGGTCTCACGCGACTACCCCTGGACGCTGGTCATACCGGTGGTCGTGGGTATCATAGCCATCGGGCTCATAGCGATATTCTTCATCGCCCCCAACATCTTCGAGGCGATCATAACCGGCCAGGGATACCTGGTCAAGAGCAAGCTGTACTCCACTATCTCGGAGGCGCAGGCGCCCACGTTCTCGTACCTGGTCCTGTCCTTCGGCGCGGTCACCTTCTGGCTCGCCTTGGTCGGTGTGGCCTGGGCCGCGGTGAAGGTCCCTAAGAACCCCTCCCCGTACCTGGTGTTCATCGTTGTCTGGATGGCCGTCAGCATCTACATGGCGGCCTCGGCCAGCAGGTTCATGTTCAACGCCTCGCCGGCCTTCGCCATGTCCGCTGGATGGATCCTCGCACTGATCATCGGCCTTCTCAAGTTCGAGGAGGTGCCCCGGGCCCTCAGCGGGTTCCGGACCAGCCCGTGGGCCACGATCAAGAAGGCGGTCAAGGTCCGCCACGTCGCAGTGGCGCTGTTCCTCGCCTTCCTGGTCATCCTGCCCAACGCCTGGACCGCCCTAGATGCAGGGATCCCCTCGAACACCAAGATGGACTACGACAGGGAGATCTACAATGCCCTTCCGGACTTCGTGCACCCCGCGAGCTACGACGTCATGAACGGTACCTACTGGTATCTGGGAGCGTTCACCTACTCGTTCTCCCTGCCGACCAGCTACTATCCGGCAGCATGGTCGTGGTTCGCCAAACAGGATTCCGGTCAAGCGATCGAGGACCGGCCTGCCTACCTCTCATGGTGGGACTACGGTTTCGAGGCTGTCCAGGAGGGTAAGCACCCCACCGTCGCGGACAACTTCCAGGATGGTTACGAGTTCGCTGGCTCCTTCCTGATGGCGGAGAACGAGAGCGATGCCGTCGCCCTGTTCATCGTCAGGCTGCTGGAGTCGACCAACTTCAACGACTCGGTCAAGAACACCCTCCAGGCCCACGGGGTGGACGCTGACAAGGTCCAGGACATCATGGAGCACCCGTCAAACTACATCCAGACCGTCCTTGACAACCCCAGCGTGTACGGCAACTTCACCTCCGACCTGAGCGCGGGCAACGCCAAGTACGCCGCGGCCCGCATGGAGATCAGCAAGGCAGGGCTGGCCAACATGGTCAGCCTGTACCATGACCTTAGGGAGGTAACTGGCCACGACATCGGCTATGTGGCGGTGGACAGCCGGCTGTTCCCCTTCAGCGCCTACAGCAACAACATCTTCTACGCCCCGGCCAAGCTGAACGACCGGACCATCGATAGCAAGAGCAACTCTCCGACCGACTACTATACCATCAAGGCGATCCTGAGCGACTATTCTGTGGTCAACCTCGCGGACGTGACCTCCAAGGACCAGGTCCTGGGATACCAGATCTACTACACCGATCTGTTCTACCAGACCATGCTGTACCGCACGTTCATGGGCCTGAGCCCGAGCGATGTCGGCGCCACCGGCCAGGGCATCCCTGGTCTCTCCGGATCGATGACCAAGTATGACGCCGAGCCTGGCTACAACCTGACGCACTTCCGCCAGGTGTACCGGACCGCGTACTACCTGCCGGACAACTCCACCAACTGGCAGGCCGTCTCGTACGACGAGGCGCTCTACCTCAAGCAACAGATCGACGCTGGCGTGATCAACGGCACGGTGGACACCTCCGCCAGCAGCCTGCAGAGCGGCGTTGTCTTCCTGCAGTACTATGACGGCGCGCCGCTCAGCGGCATCGCCACCTCCAGCGACGGGAGGCCGCTCAGCGGCATCCACGTCACCGTGGTCGACGAGTACGGCATACCTCATCAGACCGTGGAGACGGCCGCCGACGGGTCCTACAGCGTACTGCTGCCGTTCGGCAACTGCAGCGTGGTGTTCTCGGCCGGGAACCTGAACGGGGCGACCCTTGTCGGCTCCGAGCTGGACCGCCTGAACTACACCGTCTCCTATGCTCAGGCCATGGGGCTGGCGGACTTCAGCGCGAACGGCAACGTCGTCCTGCCCGCCTCCGTGGTCTCCGGTTCCGTGTTCTGGGACATCAACGGGGACGGCCGCTATGGCACCGGGGATGAGTACATCTCCGGGGCCCAGGTCACCCTGGCCAACAACAACACCGGGTTCACCTCGACCGTGACCACGGATGCTAACGGCTCGTACAGCATCATCTCCATCGCTGGCGAGTCCAACGATCTTTACGCGACCTACAACGGCCACAAGTTCGGGCAGACGACCCTGACCACAGTCAAGGGCGAGAACGCCAACCGCAACATCGCGGTCAAGCCCGCATCGGTCACCGGAACGCTGACCTTTGTCAGCGGAGGGGCGGCCGAGGGGGTCGTCGTAAGCTTGACCGATGGCGCGACCGGAAATGTCACCAATACCACGACCGGTACCGGTGGCACCTTCACCTTCGGCCGTCTCCTGCCCGGCAACTACACCGTTGACACCGCCGACTCCAACATCAGCGCCGGCTCGGTGTCCGTCAGCGTGACCGCCGGGGGCACCCAGAGCGTCACGCTCAACGTGCGGTCGGCAACCCAGGTGAGCGGTACCGTGAACCTGAACGGAGTGGCCCAGGCCAACGTCGCGGTCGGCTTCATCTCCGCTAGCAGGGAGATGTACACCACCACCGACTCCTCTGGCAACTACAGGATAACGCTGCCTCAGGACACCTACACCGTCTACGCCATCACCAGTGTGGGCGGCACGGACGAGGTGGCCATGACGCCGCTGACCGCCAACAGCAACTCCGCGACGGTGAACCTCCAGCTCTCGGCCGGCTCGGTCATCACCGGGACCGTCAAGAACGGGGACACCGCGGTCGGCTCTGCCAATGTGGTCTACACCAGGACGTCCGACGGCACCTTCATCACCGCGACGACCAACTCGTCCGGCGCGTACCGCCTGGTGCTCCCGAACGGCGACTACTTCGTCTACGCCTCGGGATCCGGCAAGGCCTTCTGGAATACCGTGTCCGTCACCGGCACGGCGACCCAGGGCATCTCCCTGCAGGACTCCGCCTACATATCCGGCAAGACGTGGTACGACGCCAACGGCAATGGTGAGATGGACAGCAGCGAGGGCGTTTCCAGTGTCGTGCTGAACGTCCGCTCGACCTCGTCTTCCTCCCAGTCGGTATACTTCGTGTCCGGGAGCTCGGGCAGCTACAACATCACCCTGCCCAAGGGTGGCAGCTACACCCTCGGCGCCTCGCTGAGCGGATACGCCTCCTGGCAGAACACCTACGACCCGCTGAGCTCCGGGACCACCACGAACATACCGATGGTCGCCGACAACCGCACCGTCACCGGTACCGTGACCTCCGGAGGCACCGCCCTTGGCGGCGTCACCGTGACCTTCACGGCCAACGGCGGCGGCGCTAGGACGGCGACGGCCACCACCGACGGCTCTGGCGCGTTCTCCGTCAGCCTCAGCCCCGGCACGTACTCCATGATCGTCGACCAGAACGTCTCCAGCGGGGACGACTCCAGCAAGTACCAGGCGTCCCAGCCCCTGACGGTCGCGGTCGGCAAGGACCCCGCGGCCCAGTCCATCGCCGTGACCGAGCGCGTGAAGGTCACGGTCTCGCTGACCATGGGCTCGTCGGCCAGCGGATCGGTGCGGTTCATCGGCCCGCAGAACGCAACGGTGAGCGCCAACGCGTCCATCACCGAGTACCTGGTCCCCGGCACCTACACGATATATACCTCGCTGACGGAGAACAGCGCCCACTACGCCGATCTGCGTTCGGAAGCGATCGCCGTCGGTTCATCGATCAGCATCTCGCCCCAGTATGCCCCGGCCTTCACCGGCCAGCTGCAGTACGAGGGCGCCGATCTGAGCATCCCGGCGAACGTTACCATAAGCTCAGGCGCAGCAGGCCTGACGATGAACGCCAACAGCATGGGCGCGTTCACCACGTACCTGCCCAACGGCACCTACAGCGTCAGCGCGATATACCACACCAAGGCCACCGTCGACAGTAATGCCCGGTACGTCGTTTACACGGCGACCCAGAGCTTGACCGTCGGCGGGACCAACGAGGCCGACATAGCCCTCGGCAGGGCGCTGGACAACTCCACCCTGACGCTGAACGGAGGTTCCGGCGTCACCTTTACCTTCGTCGCCCTGTCCGACACGGCGATGAACATCGTCGGCTCTGGCCCCTCCTTCAGCCTGGCGCCTGGCACCTACAGCGTTTACGGCGTGTCCGGGTCCAACGTGTACCTCGGCGTCGTGAACGTCAACGCCAACCAGGCCAACACCGTCAACGTGACCTTCGAGCCCTGGATACAGGTCTCCGGGGTCGTCAGGAACGGCAACGGCGTGGGGGTCAGCGGCGCCACGGTGACCTTCTCTGACAACGCCCAGGCGACCGCGACCAGCGGCGCCGGCGGCAGCTACAGCATACTCCTGCCCGCTGGCACCTACAGCGCTTCGGCCACCTGGATCAACGAGGAGGTCCCGGGCGTCAACGTCACCCACACCAGCAACTTCGACATCACCGTCTCCTCGGCCACCACCAGGGACATCACCCTAGTCAGGCAGCTGAAGGGGGCGGTGGAGCTGACCTGGGACCCCAGCACCATAAAGGCCGTGGACGCCGGGCAGACCGTGACCTACCAGGTCACGATATACAACCGCGGGAACGTGGATGACACCTACAGACTGAGCACCAACTCCACCTGGGACGTGAAGTTCTCCGAGAACGACATCAACCTGCCGTGGGGCGCCGGAAGCTCCAGGACGGTCACGGTGACCATCACCGTGCCCACCGATGCTAAGGTGACCCACTCGCCGGTCAAGATCACGGCGACCTCGCTGAACCACACCGCGGCGCAGGGCAGCGTGAACCTGGACGTCAACGTGAACCCGACCTACAACGCTTCGGTTTCGCTGGGCTCGGCGCAGTCGGTCGCCGGGAGCACGATCACCTACCCGTTCCTGGTCAAGAACACGGGCAACGCCCAGGACACCTACAACTTCACCATCGCCAACCTCGATGAGCTGGCGGTGCAGGGTTGGACCGCAAAAATATCGGGCGTGGACACCGACTACAGGCTGGTGACCATATCGGCCGGCAACAGCCAGACGGTGAACGTCATCCTGACCAAGTCGTCCGATTCGCCTGACTACAATGCGTCGGTGCGCGTCAGCGCGGTCTCCACCAACACCACCGCCTCGGCCGAGCAGTCCATCCAGAAGGCCTCGGTGGGCGTGAGCGATGGCGGCCTGAAGGTCAGCGGTGACAACATATCCATGGGAACCCCGCAGATCCCGGCGGGCACCTGGGCCCTGATGGTCCTGACGGTGCTGCTGCTGGTCGTGCTTGTGGTCCTCAGAGTCAACAAGGGGGTGTTCGGACGCCGAAGAAAGAGATGATCGCGATAGCAGCGGCGGCAGCGCTGCTGCTGATGTCCTGCCTCGCCGCCGCCCCGGCGGCGATGGCGGCGGAGACCAACAGCTATAGCGTCAGCTTCGAAGGGAGCGCCCAGTACCTCCAGCCGAGCGAGGCCGGGACCGTGATCGTTCACGTGTCCGCAGAACGCCCTGCCGGGAACTATACCTGGAACGCCACGGTCAGCTCCGGCACGGTCACCCCGAACAAGGGGACCACGGACGCTGAGAACGTCACTCTCCAGGTGACCGCGGGGACCACCACCGGCGATCTGGTGCTGACGATCGGCCTGACCAACGGGACCGTCAGCCAGACGGAGAAGTACACCATCCACGTGGTCAAGCCGGTGGTCATCACCGCGGATGTCAAGAACAGCGGCAACGCCACCCTGACGAACGTCCCGGTGCAGTTCAAGGCCGATGGAGTGGTCATAAACAGCACCACCTTCACCATTCCCGCGAACTCGACCAAGACGCTGACCTATAACTGGACGGCCGGCGGCCTGGGCGACGGTGACCATACCGTGCAGATCGTCCTGGACCCCGACAACCAGTACGTCAGGTTCCTCGACGGCAGCACGACCTACTCGGCCACCTTCCACAAGGGGGGCACGATATACGGGGTGCTCAACATCGTGCTGTTCATCACCATGGTCCTCCTGGCGGTGATCTGCCTGATCACCTATTCGAACCGCGGGAAGAAGAAAAAGAAGAAGTGAAACCCTTTCCAAACTCTTCCCTTTTAATTCTAGCCTCGATCGGCGCGTTCTTTGGGAATACCGTCAAATACCCTATGCTCGATAAA